>JACQZN010000028.1 GCA_016213845.1 Candidatus Wallbacteria bacterium | reverse complement strand
TCGGCCGCGTCGTGGGCACCATCGCCCGCTGGGCCGATGAGATGAGCTGGTTCGCCAGCCAGCAGGATCTGGAGGCGTTTTCCGACGAGCTGACCTACTTGCTGGTCAACCAGCACGCCTCCTTCAACAGCCCGGTCTGGTTCAACGTCGGCATCGAGCCCAAGCCCCAGTGCAGCGCCTGCTTCATCAACTCCGTCGGAGACACGATGGAGTCGATCCTCGGCCTGGCCAAGACCGAGGGCATGCTCTTCAAGCACGGCTCCGGCACCGGCAGCAACCTCTCCGGAATCCGCTCCAGCTACGAGCGGCTGGCCGGTGGCGGGATGGCGAGCGGTCCGGTCAGCTTCATGAAGGGGTTCGACGCCTTCGCCGGTGTCATCAAGAGCGGCGGCAAGACACGCCGGGCCGCCAAGATGGTCATCCTCGACGCTGACCACCCCGATATCGAACAGTTCATCTCCTGCAAGGCCGACGAGGAGAGAAAGGCGTGGACCTTGATCGACGCCGGCTACGACGGCTCCATCGACGGACCCGCCTACGGCAGCGTCTTCTTCCAGAACTCCAACAACAGCGTTCGCGTCAGCGACGACTTCATGCAGGCGGTCGAGCAGGACAGCGAGTGGACCACCCGGGCGGTCACGGACGGCACCCCCATCAAGAAACTGCCGGCCCGGGAGCTGCTCCGCAAAATGGCCCAGGCCGCTCACGTCTGCGGCGACCCCGGCATCCAGTACGACACCAACATCAACGCCTGGCACACCTGCCCCAACACCGACCGCATCAACGCCAGCAACCCGTGCAGCGAGTACATGTTCCTCGACGACACGGCTTGCAACCTGGCCAGCCTCAACCTGATGAAGTTCGTGGACGCTCAGGGCGAGTTCGACGCCGAGGCCTTCCGCCACGCCGTCCGCACGGTCTTCACGGCCATGGAGATTCTGGTCGGCAACGCCAGCTATCCCACCGCCGCCATCGAGCGAAACAGCCACCTCTTCCGACCGCTCGGTATCGGCTACGCCAACCTCGGTGCTCTGCTGATGGAACGGGGTCTACCGTATGACAGCGACGGCGGTCGCAACTACGCCGCTGCCATCACGGCACTCATGACCGGCGAGGCGTACGCCCAGAGTGCCCGCATGGCTAGCCACCACGGAACCTTCGAAGGCTATGCCGTCAACCGCGATCCGATGCTCGGCGTCATCGCCAAGCACAGAAACGCCGTCAACCGCATCGACCCCGCCCATGTCCCCCAGCCCCTCGTGGCGGCGGCCCGGCAGTCGTGGGACGATGCCTACTCCCTGGGAGAGCAGTTCGGCTTCCGCAACGCCCAGGCCTCCGTGCTCGCCCCGACCGGCACCATCGGCTTCATGATGGACTGCGACACCACCGGCATCGAGCCCGACATCGCACTCGTCAAGTACAAGAGACTCGTCGGCGGCGGCATGCTCAAGATCGTCAACAACACCGTCCCCGACGCCCTCCGGCGCCTGGGTTACGGCGAGACCCAGACCAAGGAGATCATGAACTACCTGGAGGAGAACGAGACCATCGAGGGCGCCCCCCACGTGAAGTCTTCACACCTCCCCGTGTTCGACTGCGCCTTCAAGCCGCTCAGGGGCAGCCGCTCCATCTCCTACCGCGGCCACCTCAGGATGATGGCCGCCGTCCAGCCGTTCCTTTCCGGTGCGATCTCCAAGACCATCAATATGCCGTCCGACAGCTCGGTCGAGGAGATCGAGAAAGTCTACATCGAGGGCTGGAAGATGGGTCTGAAGGCCGTCGCCATCTACCGCGACGGTTGCAAGCGCACCCAGCCGCTCAACACCGGCAAGGAGCAGCCTGCGGCCCAGGCCCCCAAGCCCTACCGCCGCCGCTTGCCCGACGAACGCCGTGCCATCACGCACCACTTCGAGGTCGAGGGGCACGAAGGCTACATCACCGTCGGCCTCCACGAGGACGGCACCCCCGGGGAGATCTTCCTCAAGATGGCCAAGGAAGGCAGCACCATCAGCGGTCTGATGGACAACTTCGCCACCGCCATCTCGATGGCCCTCCAGTACGGCGTCCCGCTGCCCGTCCTGGTCGACAAGTTCAGCCACACCCGCTTCGAGCCCAGCGGAATGACGCGCAACCCCAACATCCCCTTCGCCAAGTCGGTGACCGACTACGTCTTCCGATGGCTCGCCAGCAAGCTGCTCTCCCCCGATGAGCAGCACGCCGTCGGCGTCATCCACGCCAGGTCTGGCGCCGAGGAGGCCACCCCGAGCGAACCCGCCGAGGCAACCGCCACAGCGCGAGTCCGTCCCCACGGCGGCCCCCGCACAGGCATCACGTTCCAGTCCCAGGAGGACGCCCCGTCCTGCGCAGATTGCGGCTCCATCATGGTCCGCAACGCCTCCTGCTACAAATGCCTGAACTGCGGCTCGACCGCGGGATGCTCCTGAGCTCTCAGCCGGCGGGCCTCAGAATCCGCCGGGTCTGACGGGAAGCATCCCCGGTCTCGCCGAGCCGGCCGTTGGCGGCCAGTGCCGCCAGCGCCCTCGGCCTGCTCTCGCCCCGCCCGCCACCACCGGGCACCTACAAAATCTCCTGGATTCTACCGATTTCTGTCTCGACGAACTCTCCCTTCCTCATTACCTTGGGCCCGTCCAGCACCGGCGGCGCGGGCCTGCAGCGCGAGGAGCTCGCCATGTCCAACTTCAAAAAGCCAGCTTCGCCCCAAATCCTCGGCATCTACATGAGCACCAAGGCCCGCCTTCAAGCCGAGGAGGCAAAGTCCGAGCGGGACCTGCCGACTCTCAACAACATCCTCGCGTTCAGCCACATCCTCCACGAACTGGAGGAGCAGTACGAGATCTGCGGCCCGGGCCAGCGCGCGGCCTGAGGCTGCCTTGCGCGATTCACAGGCCAGGGCGAGCGTCCGGGGTTGGACAGCCCCAAACTCGCGGTGAGCATGGGGCTGATGGAAGACCCTGTTCTCGAACGCCTTGTCGAAGAGCTCGGTTCCGGGCATGAGGCTGCCGCGCCGCGCCAGGACCTTCAGCACGCCGACATCCGCGAAGTAGATCTTGGCCGCCTGGAGGACGCGTCGCTTGTGCCGGCAAACATGTGCAGGCAAGAAGTGGCCGATCAGCCTAGCTTGAACTCTTCCCCTTGAAGGCCTTCACCTCTCGGCTCGGCGCCAAAGACGGCGGGCCGCTCAGGAGCAGGTGGACGCGATCCGGCCTCACGTGCCCTTTCACGATCTCGATGTCGCGAGTCTCGCAAGTCTCGCGTACCAGTTCTCGCGATCCAATCGCCATCTCCCGGCGCATCACCGTGCGGAAATCGGGGCCACTTGACCTGCCCCAATGAACGGTCGCGGCTCCCTAGAGCCCGTGCTGGACTTTGAACCAGTCAAGGCTCCGGGGTGCGCAGCCCAGCGAACGCCGTCGCGCCAGGGGAGGGTCATGAGAAGCCGGTGTCGAAGAGGTCATTGACGGCCCGCAGTTTCCCCTACCCGTGCAATGAGCGTCACCTACAACACAGTACTGATTACGGAGTTGGCACCCGGCCAGGCGCCGTTTGGAACTCCGCTGTCTTTCAGTGGCCCACCCATCTTCTTTCAACCGAACGCAGCGCTGCAGAGGCGCTGCTTCGGAGACAGCACCTGGGTCGTTACGCGAGACGGCCGCCGCTATCAGAACATGCTGATTGCGTTCTCTACGAGCGGGATTGCGTGCTACCCAAGAGAGTTTCAAAGGGCGTATGACACGATGGTCGATCGCATCATTCGCGAGACGCACGCCCCGCTCTTGATAGGCTCCGACGATACTGAGGACTTCGAACTCGCCGAGGCCGAACGACCGGAAACGCTCGAGGGGATCTTGCGGGGACTCGAAGCGACTCTGCCGCAAGAAGGAGACGCGAGATACTCGGCCGCCCAGCTACGAGAGCAGCGGGAGGAGCGGCGACGTCTGGCCGACAAGGGATAACACTGTCCAGGTACCCGATCGATTGTCTGGACCAGCACCGATTGCCCAACTGGCGAGGTTGGCTGGTCTACCTGGGTGCGCCGCTCGTGCGGCCCATCGGGTGGAAGTAGCTCTACGTGGAGCTGAGCACCGGGCTCACTTGGCAGGATGAGCGGAGAGGACGAGCCGACTACGTGTACGACCTGAAGGCGCAGCGAGAGTACCTCGGGATCGACTGCTCCTGGAAAGAAAAGCTGGCAATCGTCCGGAAAACGATACACACCTGGAGAGCCGCTGCTCGGGCCAAGTGAGTGGACCACCGCCCCGGTCCGGAAGCGGTTCGTTTGTCCTAACGCATCCATGGATTTCTGCGGGCGTCTCACGCTGCCAGGAGATCAGCTGCCGTGCGAGCGGAAAAACGGGGCAACTCGACTTGCCCCAATTCGGGGAAATCGGGGCAAGTCGAGTTGCCCCAATTCACCCGTGGTAGTTGGCGGGTTGCTCGGGCTTGCGGTCGGCTTCAGCCGGGCCATGAGCGACGAGGCGCACGAGGGGGCGGGCGAATCTCTGGTGCGGCAGGCCCAGCGGATCGCCCCCGAATCGGGTGAGAAGCTCGTGTCCTTTCGGCAAGCCTGTGTGACGGCGCGGCGGGCTCCGCGCTATGGTTCGCGCCTGCGCGAGGAAGCGCAGGGGGATCGCAATGGTTCACGCCGGCAAGAGGAACAGGAATCGCAAGATTTGCATGCTGGTGCGCCGGCGGATCGCTGGCGCGGCACTCGTGATGGCCGCGAAAACCATGATTCCCGCTGCGAACTGTGCCGCCGAGAGCGCAAGAGCCAGTTCTCGTCATCGCGGGTACGCAGCCGGTGAACCTCAGACCAAGGCCCGCCTTCAACCCGAGGAGGCAAAGTCCGGGCGGGACCTGCCGACTCTCAACAGCATCCTCGCGCTCAGCCACATCCTCCACGAACTGGAGGAGCAGTACGAGATCTGCGGCCCGGGCCAGCGCGCGGCCCGAGGCTGGCTAGCGCCCCGGCCGCTCCAGCCGGCGCAGCGCCAGTCGATCGCCCGAAGGGAATCGAAGCTCCCGGGCGGCCGATACACGCCAGCCCAAGCGGGTGAGCTCGGCGTCCCACGCGCCGCCCGGCTCACCGTGCTTCCAGCTCCCACTGACATGGCGGACACTTGCCCGACCTCGCTCGGACGCGGCCGACAAGACTGTCCCCAGCTGCGCCGGCGTGTCGGCGTGCAGGAAATCGCGCCCCCAGAGCGCAGGCATCAGTTGCCACGAGAGGAACCAGACGTCCGTGACGAGCGGGTCCGAGCCCGCCACGGACTCGACCAACTCCTGCTGGGCGGTCAGCTGCAATCGCAGGTCCCGCACACTCGTTGCCTGGAGAACCAGAGAGGCCACCGCCAGCACCAGCGTGGCGCGCGGGGCCGCAGGCCGCGCCTGCCACCCGAGCCAGGCCACCAGCGGTACGATGGGCAGCAGATAGCGCGGCCCCCACTGCCAGCCGCCGCGAGGGGCCAGCGCCGCCACGGCCAGCAGGTCCAGGAGCGCGAAGGCCGCAAGGAAGCGGGCGCTGGGATGGCCCGAGCGCAGACTCTCCCGCAGCCCCAGCGGCGCCAGCGTCGCCAGCGGCATGACCAGCATCAACCCGGGCGCATACTGCCCGGGCACGAGCACCGCGAAGAGCATCGACACCAGACCGCCCCCGGCCGCCACGGCCAGGAGGACAGCCCGCGTCGCGCCGGGCGCGGCCGCTGCGGCCGCCCATCCGCACATGCCGGCTGCAGCCAGCACGGCGGCCATCCCATCCAGCATCCGGTAGTTACGGAACAGGTAGTGGAACAGGTTCCGGGCAACCTTCGGACCGCCCTCCGCGGCAGCTTCGGCGGTGACCGTGTTGGTAGCGGGATCGATCGAGGCGACGTGCGCACCCGCGGGGGTCCCGTACGCGTGCCACTGAAAGACCGCGAGCGGCAGGAGCACGAGCGCAGCCCCCATCGCATAGCGGGTCGCAGCGCGCGCCATCGGCCGCACTGCCCCCGCGGCCAGCGCCGCTGCCGCCGGCACGAGGGCAACCGCCGCCAGACATTCGGTGCGGACGGTGACAGCCATCGCGCAGCAAGATCCGGCGGCCAGTGGTCGGCCACTCGCCCAGAGCGCCAGAGCTCCCAGCACCAGCAGGGCGCCCAGAGAGTGCCCCCAGTAGACGTGAGCATAAAAGAGGAGCGGCGTCGCCAGACCGAAGAGGAGCAAGGTCTCGGCCCGGCCCTCGCCGGCGGCTACCAATCCCGAGGCGACCCACGCGGCAAGCGCGGCCGCGATCGCCGGCAGCAGCCGCAGCCCCGCGACGCCGAAGAGCGCGAGCAACCACCCGCTGACCGCCGGAAAGAGCGGAGGGTAGGTGAGAGTCCACCCTTCTCCGTATCGCCGCAGAAACATGTGGGGTGGCGGCGTGCGCAGCGTGCGCACGGCGGCCATCTCGAGCGGCACCGGAGCGCCCGCAAGCTTCGTGAACGGCAGCTCGACGTCCAGACCCAGCCCCCGCTCGGCCACACGCCTGCTCAGAAGGTAGTTCGCCCCGGCGTCGGTCGTGTAGAAGGTCCCACCTGGAATGGCCAGGAAGACGGCCCCGTAGCAGGCGATCAAGAGCGCCGCCGCCACGGCCACGCGAGTCCTTCCCTCCGACCTTTCATCGAGTGAGCTCATCCGTTGGGTTCACGACCTCCGTCTCTCCCCATCGTATGACGCCCGGCCCCGCGTCGGAAAGGGCGACGATCGAAGGGGGAGCGACGCCGGATCATGGGGAACTTCGGCCCGCTCGGCCTGAGCCCTTCGGCGAGCTCAGGACAGGCCTGTCGAAGGCCGCCTGTATTGAAGCGGCACTTCGCGTGATCGCCCTTCGACAAGGCTCCCCTGAGCTTGCCGAAGGGCTCAGGGCGAGCGGCTACGAAGTCATGCGGCTTCCCAGTCTTCGGCGTCGCTCACATCGCAGGCGTGAGGCGAGAGTCGCCGATACACTGAGGTTGGAAGTTGGCGATGGAAATGAGGACTACTTAGAACACGTGCGCCGGTTGCTCATCGGGACCGCTCTGGCCTTGATCGGATGGCCGCTCGGTTCAACGCTGGCTGGCGAAGCCGTCCGGCTCCTTCCGCCAAGGGGCGGGCCGATCTGCGCCGCGGTCGCACAGACGGGTGCGACGGTTCATGTGGTGGCAGGAGTGAACGGCGCGGCGCTCTCCAAGGTCTATCTTCTGGAGAGCCCCGACCACGGGAAGAGCTGGGGGAAGCCGGCAGAGCTGGCCGGCGAGCCCGGCCACATCGGGGGTGTCTGGCTTGCCAGCACAGCGTCCGGGCTCGTCGTCGCCTGGCACTCCACCTTGCTCGAGGAACACGGAATCTGGGCGCGGGTGCGACAGCCGGGCCAGGCGCGCTGGACGGGCCGGCGGGCCCTGGCAAGCTGCGAGCGGCCGCCGGCGTTGACCGTCTCGGAGGACGGCACAGTGAGGGCCGTGCTGCCCCCGGGCGAAGACCAGCCGGGCGAGAGCTTCCGCTACACGGAGCACGATCCGATCAGCGGACGGCGGCTCGTCAGTTCATCGGGGCCGCGCGGCGTAGCAACCGGCGCCTTGGTGCTGGAGCCCAGGCTGGTCGATGCCGGCCCCGTCACGATCTGGCTGGCCGCCATCAAGGAGCCTTCCCGGCCCAGGCGCGTCCTCTGGAGCCGCAGCGCGCGACCGGAGCTTGGCCGCTGGAGCCAAGCAGAGGCGGTCGATTCGACTCAAAGGGGCGGTTCACACCTGGATGCAGCCGGCCTGGATCGCGCCTTGACGGTGACCTGCGAGAGCCGCGATGGGTTGGAGATTCAAAGCCATCCCGGCGGCACGGCGGGCTTTCGAACCCCGACGTTCGTTCCGGAGTTGCCCCCGCTCTGCCTCACGCCCTGCCTGACCACTCGCGACGGTAACCTGCTGCTCGCCTTCATCCGGGTCGACCGGGGCGAAGCCAGACTGGCCGCCTATTCGAGCCAGAACGGCTCGACCTGGAAGGCAGTGGGATTGCGCGGCCCGCCGGTCCGGTCCTCCCGGCGGATGTGTGTCGGGGCCACGCCCCGCGCTCTCGTCGCCATCCTCTTCGGCCCCCAGGAGGGCGTGGTCTGTGTGCAGGCCCAGTTCGAGGACACACCCGCCGGCCAGTGAGCCGCTTGCCGCAGGGCAAGAGCACCGGGCGATGGCCCTCCGGGCTGAACCGGTTCAATTTGACCCGGTGACCCGGCCCATCTGACCCGCCGGAGCTCCGATCGCGCTCCGGCGCCGCTCCAGCGCTGCGCTCAGCTCCTGGCACGGGCGTTGCCTTGGGGAGTGCCGTCCCAAACGAGACGGGTGACAGAGAGGAGACCGAGATGCGCAAGTTGATTCTGTTGGTGGTCGTGGCCCTTTCCTTCACGGCGGCCGGCTGGCGGGCCAGGACCGTGGTCCGGGTGCGGACCCGCGTGCCGGCGACCCCGGTCGCGCCGTCAGGCCCCGTCAGCACCCAGCCCAGCCCCGTCTCCTCGAGCCCTGCCATCGGCCAGCCGCCTGCCGTCGCGTCCAAGCTGGCGGTCCCCCGCTTGCGCACGGTGGTCCGCGTTGCCGTCCGCGAAACCGACAACGGTCTGAGGGCCCGCGTGAAGGTCGTGCAGCGTGCCGCAGGGCGGACCTACGCTCTCGCCACCCGAAGCACCGCGCCGGCGCTGCTGGCGGCGCGCGACTCCGACACCGCAAGCAAGTAGGCGTGTGCAGCGTGGCATCGTTGCGCCCGCTCAGGGGCTCCCCGTAAGCTTGCGTCGATGGCCGAAAGCGAAGACGGCAGCTGGACCCGGCGGGTGCGGCTGGGCGAAAGCTGGGCAACTCTCATCGAGCTGCCCGGCTTTCGCGTCAGCGTGCTTGCTGGAGCCGACTGCGGACGCCGTTTCGACCTGCCGGCCGCCACCCTGCGGCTGGGCTCCGGGCCCGAAAACGACGTCGTCCTGACCGACCGCACCGTCTCCCGCCACCACGCGCGGCTGGTGCGCGAGGGGGCCGACTGGCTGATCGTGGATCAGCAGAGCAGCAACGGCACCTTCGTCGACGGCGTGCGCATCCGGGAGAGCTACGTGCGCTCGGGGAGCCAGGTACGACTCGGCGAGACCGTCCTCGAGATCCAGCAACGCACGGAGAGCCGCTACGCGGTCGCTCAGGAGGAGAGCGCTCTTGGCCCGCTGATCGGCGCCAGCGCGGCGATGCGTGCTCTCTACGGATTGATTCGCGCCGTGGCGCCCACGGCTGCGCCGGTGCTCATCGAGGGTGAATCGGGGACCGGCAAGGAGCTGGCCGCCAGGGCGCTCCACGAGCTCTCGGGCCGCGCGGGCCCGCTGGTCGTTTTCGACGCAGCGGCCACCAGCCAGGAGCTGATCCGCAGCGAGCTCTTCGGCCACGCCCGGGGAGCCTTCACGGGCGCCGCCGAGGCCAGGGAGGGCGCTTTCCGACGGGCGAACCTGGGCACGCTCTTCATCGACGAGTTCGGTGAGCTGCCGCTGGCGTTGCAGCCGAATCTTCTGCGCGCGCTCGAGAGCCGCGAGGTGACGCCCGTCGGCTCCGACAAGCCCGTGCCGCTCGATGTTCGCGTGGTCGTCGCCACAAACCGCGACCTGCGCCGCTCGGTGGACGAAGGGCGCTTTCGCGAGGACCTCTATCATCGCGTCGCAGTCGTCAGGCTGCGGCTTCCGCCGCTGCGCGAACGCCGGGAGGACATTCCGCTGCTGGTGCGCCACTTCGCGACCAAGCTCGCTCCCGACTGCCGCATCGAAGGGGCCGCTCTCCAGGAGCTCGTGCGCAACGACTGGCCCGGCAACGTCCGAGCCCTGCGCAACTCGGTCGAGCGGCTCGGAATCGTCTGCCGCGGACGCCCCGCGCGCCCGGAGGATCTCGAGCTTGCCCGGGGGGATTCGACGGCATCGCCGGCCCGCACTCTCGCCCAGGCGGGGACCCTCGAGGAAGCCGAGCGCCGGATGATGCTCGCCGCGCTCGAGCGCACCCGGGGCAACAAGGCTGCGGCCGCCCGCGAGCTCGGCATCTCGCTCTCGACGCTGAAGCGCAGGCTCGCCTCCTTCAAGCCGGGCGCAAGCTGAGCATGGGCTCCAGCCAGATTCCGGAGGAGCTGCTGGCGAAGTTCGCCTTCGTCGAGTGGCTCGGCAAGGGAGCCACGAGCGTCGTTTACCTGGGGAAGCAGAGCACGCTCGGACGCAACGTGGTCGTGAAGCTGCTCCGTGCCATCGAGGGCGATCTCGAGGCCAGGTTCCTCCGAGAGGCGCGGGTGCTCTCGAGCCTCGATCATCCGGGTATTGCCCGGTTGATCGACTTCGGGCAGGCCGGCGGGCGCCACTACATGGCTACACTCTTCGAACCCGGCGCCTCTCTGGCCTCGGTGCTCCAGGAGAGAAGAGCGCTGCCCTGGCGGGAGACCGCCCGCGTTGGCCGCGACGTGGCAGAGGCGCTGGCGGCCGTACACGACGCCGGCGTCATCCATCGCGACGTGAAGCCCGGGAACATCCTCATCGGCGCCCAGGGCGGCGCCAAGCTGATCGACTTCGGCTTCAGCCGGTTGGCCGCAAGCAGCCTGACGGCGCCAGGCGAGTACATCGGGACGCCGGCGTACTCGGCGCCTGAGCAGTGCTTCAGCGGGACGTGCGACCCGCTCTCCGACCTCTACTCGCTGGGGGTCGTGCTCTACGAGGCTATGAGCGGCGTCAATCCGTTCCGCGGCGGCAGTCCCGCCGAGGCCTGCAAGTTGCAGCTAACCCACGTGGTCACGACATTTCCTGACGGAGCGCCCGAGGTGCCGGACGACCTGCGGACCCTGGTGCTCTCGATGCTCGAGAAGACGCCGCAGGATCGCCCGGCCTCGGTGCGCCAGGTTTCGGATCGTCTCGCGGCCATTCTCCGAGGGGTGCGCTCCCGGCCCGTGCGGCCCCTTGCGGCGCCAGCGGCCGACGGAGGGACGGTTCGGATTCCCACGCGCCCGCTGGCGCCGGCCGACGCCGTCACGCCATCGGCCGGACCTACCCGGCGTCGGTGGCCTCTGCTGCTGGCCGCCGCTACGGCCGCCGCCGGGGTGTTCCTGCTCTGCAAGATGAACGGCCCGGAAGCGCCCGCAGGGCTCAGCGCGGGGTCGAAGCAGCCGGTGCGTGCCGAGGCGACGGGGCTAGCCTTCGAGCTGACGCGATCGGGCAAGGTGTGTGCTGTGTCATTGCGCCTGGGTCGAGAAGCCGAGGCCCGGCTCGAAGAGGAGGGCGGCCCCGAGGCGGCATGGTCAGGGAGTCACACGACCCATCGACTCTTTCGTATCGTTTCCGGCCCCAAGGATCGGTTCTCGATCGCCACGCGACTACCGGGGGGAGGGCGGTTCCAGCTCGGGCCGTTCGAAGGTCACCTCTGTGCGGCGTTGCGCTCGGTGCCGCCCGGGCCGGAGGCCATGAGCCGGCTCGCCCCTTACCTGGCCGGGCCGTTGCCCTCTACCCTGCGCCTGGAGGCGAAGGACCGGGCCGTGCTGCTGAGTCTGCGCACGGGCCGCGCGGGTGGGGCCGCCGACCCGGTCGTCGGCGAGATCGGGCTCCGCGTGCCCGACGACCCGCTGGCGCGCGGCCTGGCGCTGGAGGCGAAGCTCGTCCCTCCCCTGTCCGGAGCCAGCGCAGAAGTGAGGGTGACCGCTTCCGGGGGCAACGCCGGGCTCGTGCAGACGCTGGCGCTGGGCACGGACGCCGTCGAGCTCGACCCGGCCTTCCTGGCATGCGCCGTTCTTCACGTCACCGTGCGGGCCGCGGGCAATCATCGCCTCGAATCCGCCCGGCTGCTCGCGCGCCAGTGAGCGGAGGTCGCGTAGACTGCCGAAGATGGCCACCGCCGCTCGAACTTTCCCGGGACGTGCCGCTTGAACCCGGCGGATAGGTGGTCGTTCTCGAAGCAGTTCCTGGAGCGATACCAGGTACTCGAGGAGCTGGGCGCGGGCGGAATGGGGACGGTCTACCGCGCCCTGGAGCGGGGACTGGGCCGCGAGGTGGCGGTCAAGGTGACGAGCTCCAGGGACCCGCTGGGGCGCAAGCGATTCCTGCGGGAGGGCGAGCTCCAGGCCAGGCTGCGGCACCCGAACGTTTTGCAAGTGCTGCAGTCGGGCGAGATGGACGAGCGGCTGTACCTGGTCTTCGAGGTCGTGAACGGCGAGTCGCTGGCCGACCGTCTGGAGCGAGAAGGTCCACTGGACCCTTCGGAGGCAGCGAGGATTGTTTCCCAGGCCGCGCAGGCCGTAGCTTACCTGCACGAAAACGGAATCCTCCACAGGGACCTCAAGGCGGACAACATCCTGATGACGGACGACGGGACCGTCAAGGTCTGCGACTTCGGACTGGCCGTGCTCGGGGCCGAAGACGAGAAGCTGACCGAGGATGGAATGGTCCTCGGCACCCTGCACTACATGGCTCCCGAGGTGCTCCGCGGCCTGCCCCACAGCCAGGCGAGCGACGTCTACTCGCTCGGCTGCGTGCTCTACGCCTGCCTCACGGCGACGCTGCCCATCCAGGCCGTGGCCGCGGCCGCCGGCGCCGATCCGGACGACCCGGTAACGCTCCTGCAGCTCACAGACGGGGTCCCCCCCCCTTCGCTGCTGCGCGCCGGCCTTCCTCCCGAGCTCGACTCCATCGCCCTCCGCTCGCTCTCGGCTGACCCGTCGGCCCGCCTCGCTAGCGCTTCGGAGCTGGCCGTCAGCCTCGAAGACGCGGCCGTGCGCGCCGCCGTGTACGGGCAGTTCCAGTCGGTCATGCAGTCGACAGCCACGCAGCAGTTCGAGGTACCGCGATCGTTGCGCGGGCGCAAGAACGACGCCACCCGGGCCGTGATGCCTCTGCCCTCGAAGGCCGCGCGCCCCGGTACACCGCGGGCAGCCAGCCTCTTTGCCCTGACCTTGCTCGCCTTGGCAGCCGCCGCGATCGCCCTCTTCACCCGTGCCCCTGCCCCTGCCCCTGCCCCCGCCACGGCTCCGCCGGCCCTCGCACGGCCGTCCCCGCCGCCCCCGAAACCGACTCCGCTCCCCCGCCTGCGCCTCTATGCCGGCCACTCCTCCATCCGCATCGAGTGGAGCGGCGTCGCCCCACTCGCAATGGCCATCCGATACGGAAAGAGCCGCAGCCTCGACTTCGAACGAACGGTCCGGAATCCCCCGCCGCTGGAGCTGACGGGCCTCCAGCCAGGCGAGAGCTACTCCGTCCGGGCGGTTGCCCCAACGGGCGAGGCCGGCCCAATCCAGTCGATCAGGACCCTGCTCCGCGTGGGCGCGTTCCAGGACATCGCGCCCGGCCACGCCCGGTCCGGCAGCCACGACTGGCTAGCGGTGGGGAGCCGGCTTCTCTTCTTCAATGCGTCCGCCAAGGACGGCACCGTGACCGAGCAGGTCAGCCCGGACGCAGGCGCTACCTGGAGCCCGGCAACCGCCCTCGCCGACCGGTACGCCGAAGGCGCAGTTCACGCTGCCCGCGACGGCGACAGGGTCTGGCTGGCGCGCGCTTACGAGAACGAGCTGGGGACGAAGCGGCTGAAGCTGCTCGTCAGCGCCGACCTGGGCGACAGCTGGCGGCAACTTCACGACGTCGGGGTCGAGCGGGGCCTAGAGTGGGAGGGGCTGCTCCCTTGGGAAGCAGGCGTCGACCTTCTCCAGGGCTCGGGACAGCAGTTGCACGTGCTTCGGTACGACGATCGTAACCGGACCCTCCGGGAGTGGGCCGTCGTTCGGGAGCTCGACCTGCAAGCGCGGGTCGCTGCGGCCCGGACTCCTCGCGGAGGACTGTTCCTGCTAGGCACCTCGGCATCGAAGCCCCCACTTCTCGTGGGCGTGACTCTCGAGCCGGACGGCACGCTTCGGGGACCCGCCCGGCCGATGCCGCCTGGAAGTGGCATCGCGGCCAATCCGCTACTGGCGGCCTCGAGCCGGTGGCTGCACGCCGTCTGGCTCGATTGCACGGCGACCGGCACTTCCCGCAAGGTCCTCCACACAAGAAGCCCCGACTGGGGCGCGACCTGGGAAAGCCCTGGACGACTCGAGGGCTCGGAGACCCTCGCGGACTGCGTCAATCTCGGCGCGGAGCGCCTCGCACTCTTCGCCGGGGCAGACACCGTGGCCATCGCGTGGCACTCGGAACCCGGCGTCATCGGCTCGCGCATCGACCTGCAGCTCTCGGCCGACCAGGGCACAACCTTCCGGAGGGTCGCGACGCTGCAGATGCTGCCCATCGGGCTGGTGCGGGGAGCCGAGCTGCTTCCCGCTGCCGGCGGGCTGGCCTTCTGCTACTTTCTCGCCTCCACCGAGGTCTTCCGGATCGCCCGCTTCGAAAACGTGCTCCCCGCAGGGTTTCAGGGCACCCCGCGCGACCTGACGGCGCTCATCCGCTAGGAGCGCCCGAGAAACTCGGGGGCCATGGACGGGTGCGCGAGGAGGGTGCTAGGATCGCGGCTCCGAACCTGGGAGCGTCTCCCGGGGGAGCCGGGGCGCCAGGAGACCGGGACCAGAGCATGATCGAATTCGTCGAGACCAAGCTTGCGGGGGCGTTCGTACTGGACACGAAGCCGATTCGTGACGAGCGTGGGTTTTTCGCGCTCGCGTACAGCCGGCAACTCTTCGTGGAGCGAGGCCTGGAGGGCGATTTCATCCAGAGCAATCTCGCCCACAACCTTCGAAAGGGCTGCCTCCGGGGCATGCACTTCCAGAAGGCCCCGGCCGATGAAGTGAAGCTGGTCCGCTGCACGCGAGGCGCCATCTTCGACGCGGTGGTCGACCTGCGGCCGGAATCGAAGACGTACTGCTCATGGATCGGAGTCGAGCTGACAGAAGAGAACCGCCGCGCGCTCTACGTGCCTCGCGGCTTCGCGCACGGCTACCTGACGCTCACGGACGACGCCGAGGTGTTCTACCAGGTTTCCGCCTACTACTCGCCGGCCCACGCGTCCGGAGTGCGGTTCGACGATCCTCGGTTCGGGATCGAGTGGCCCGCGCCCGTCCTGCAGGTGAACGAGCGCGACCGCACCTACCCCGACTTCAAGGGCTGACTCCCCTTCCACGCCCCCGGCCCAGGTGCCGTGGCCTCACTTGCAGGCGGCCAGGTCTGCGATGGTCAGATCGGCGAGCGCCTTGGTCTGCGACTCCTGGAGCAGACGCAGGGCCTTGCCGGCACCTTCGAACTCTGGCGCCCTCATCTCCCCAAGGAGCGCCACGTCACCGGACGGATCGATCGCCCGGAAGACCTCGAGCACCTTGATCCGGTCGGTGCTCCTCGAGGGGAGGTAGATCTCCTGGTCTCCTCGGATCTGCATCAGGAGCCCCTCCTGCTTGAGCGGATGGAGAGCGCGCAGAATGACGTCTTCCGGAATCTCCAGCGCCGACGAAAGCGAGTACGTATCGGGCGGCTCCCCTCCGGCGTCGAACCGGCGCGCAATCGCCAGCATCGAGGCCAGCGCGACGAGCAGGTTCGTTGCGTAGGAGGCGCTGGCGTCATCGCCGCGCAGCCGCAGCCATTTGTGGTACTGGAAGCAGTGGCAGATCTCGGCCCCGTAGAGAAAGATCAGCCAGGAGGTATAGACCCAGAGCAGGAAGACGGGCACCGTCGAAAGAGTTCCATAGACGCTGCTGTAGAAGACGGCCTGGCTCGTGTAGGCCGCGAAGGCTGCCTTTGCCAGTTCCCACGCCAGCGCCGCAAACGAGGCGCCGAGCAACGCGGCGCGCACGTGGACCGTCGCCGCCGGCAGGATCGTGAACCCCAGGAAGAACATCAGGACCGACGTCGCATACGGGAAGAGGTAGGTCCAGAGACGGCTCCCGATGATCGGGTCGACGTAGTCGTGCGCGTTGGTCGTGAGCGAGATCGAGAGATAGGTCGAGAAGCCGAGCAGCAGCGGCCCCCAGACCAGAATGCTGGTGAAGATCGTCACGTTGCGCACGAAGCTGCGGCGCTTGCGCTCCACCCAGATGTGGCCGAGCGAGTACTCCACCGTCAGGAACAGGGTCACCGCCGTCACGAAAAGGCTGATGACGCTCAGGAAGGTGACCTGGTAGGTGTTGGCGGTGAACTGCGTGAGGTAGTGATTGAGGTTCTGCCCCAGGTCGCTGGTCGGGATGAGCTGCTTGAGCAGGAACTCCTGGACCGTGGCTCGGATGGAGCTGAAGGTCCCGAAGGCGTTGAAAATGGCGAAGGTCACGGCCGTAACGGGGACGACGGCCAGTAGCGCCGAGAAGGTGAGCGCCGAGGCCATCTGGTAGCACCGATCGCGCTCGAACTGGGCGTAGACCATCGCGAAGAAATGGACGGCCGTGAGCGGTCGCTGCATCCAGCGCGGCATGTCCGGTCGGTTCCGGAGCCGGTCGAGGAAGCAGGCGACGCGAGTGCTGAGATCGGCTTTCAAGCAGCCTCTAACCGATTTCGTAGCTCTCGACGCGCAGGATGTCGCCCGACATCCCGATGCCCATCGCGTCGGCCGCCACGAGACCGGTGACTCGAGCGCGCTGCCCGTCGTGGAAGAGGCCGGGATCGCCGCCCTCGAGCTGGTAGGTGGTTCCGTCGTCGGCCCGCAACACCCAGAAGCCGCCCTCGAGCTTGGAGTGGCGCACCTGGCCGTGAACGGTGATGCTGCGGCGCGTCATGCCCGGCCTCCGCGCACCAGCGCAATCCGTCCGAGCAGTCCGCAGGCCGCGGCGTTCGCCAGCAGCCAGAGGGTGTCGAGCGCCCCGGCACTTCCGGGCACCCAGGGCACGTCGGTGCCGGCGAAGAGCGACGTATCGACGAGCAGCGCAGCCATGCCGAGCGCCACTCCGGCCGCGGCCAGGCGACCAAGCCTGGAGCCGAAGACGAACGCCATCAGGACGAACGGCAGCAAGACCGAGTAGACGAACGGGTTCGCGAGGGGCTCCCCGCCGAACATCCATACGCCCAGCTCGGGCCACGGGTGGCGGGCGACCGCAGGCAGCCAGCCGGCCGGCGCAAACCAGAGCCCGCACGCCGTAACGAACGCCGCGGGTGCGGCAGCCAGCGACGCGCCCAGGGCGCCCCAGCCTGCCACGACCGCGACTGCCACAAGCGCCGCGGTCCTCCTGGCGCCGACTCTATCGGCCGCCAGCCGCTGGGCGGCCGCCGCATCCACGATGCCGGCGCCGTACTTGATGTCTCCTCGGCCGCGCCCCTTGGGGCGAGCGCTCTTCTGCATCACCTCTCGCACCTCGTCGGGGTCCTTGATGCCCTGCGAGACGATGAGTGCTGCGACACCGGCCGCGTGCGGACTTGCCATCGACGTTCCCTGGTAGAACTCGTAGGAGCTCTCAGAGGGATTCCCCCGCGCCAGCGTGTTCTGCAGGACGCCGTCCGGGTAGCCATCTCCGTTCTGATCGACGCGCGTGTCGCCCCCGGGCGCCGCGACGCAGATCTCCTTGCCGAAGTTGGAGTACCAGGTGATCTCCTCGTCGAAGCGAGTCGCGCTGACCGCGATGCACGCCGGGTAGGCCGCCGGGTAACTCACTTGCTGACGCCCGTTATTCCCTGCGGCGCAGACGATCACCACGCCCTTCTTCTTGGCGTAATCGCACGCCTCCTTCAGCACGCGGCTGAACCCGCCGCCGCCCAGGCTCATGTTGATGACCTTGGCGCCGTGGTCCGCCGCCCATCGGATCGACTCGGCGATATCGCCGACCGTGCCGCTACCCTGCGCCGACAGCACCTTGATCGGCATGATCGAGGCCTTCCAGGCCACGCCGGCCACGCCCTCGTGGTTGTTCGTCGTCTGGGCGACCGTGCCCGCAACGTGCGTGCCGTGGCCATGGTCGTCGACCGGGTGGTCGTGGCGGTGGACGAAGTCCCGGCCGGCGACGAACTTGGTGCCCGCCAGGTCCTTGGCTCGCTTGAAGCGGCCGTAGTCCTCATACGCGACGCCGGTGTCGATGACGGCGACCACGACGCCCTGCCCCTGGCCCAGGTCCCAGGCAGCCGGTCCGCGAATCTGATCCATGTGCCACTGGTGCTTGTAGAGAGGATCGTTTGGGACGGCCAGCGCGCGGTAGATGTAGTTGGGCTCGGCGGCCTCGACCAAGGGCTCCGCGGCAAGCGCCTGCAGCAGCGCCGTTTCGCGCTCGGGCAGCACGCTCGCCCTCATCACGCGGATGGCGGCGTTGGACGGACCCGTCTCGACGAGCTCGATCCCCATCCGGCGCTCCAGGGCGAGCTCCTGCTCCTCCGAGGCATCATCGCGCAGGTCGACCAGCAGCTCTCCCGGCACGCGCTCCGGCTCCGAAGGCGCCGCTGCCAGCTCGCTTGTGCCCGGGAGAGGCAAGCTGCCGGCCCCGAGCGGTTCCGAGGAGGTGGCAGAGAGGGCGGCCCAGGCCGCCAGACCCAACACGCCGATCGCCAGGACAGCCGCCGTGATTTTCTTGATCTTCATGAGCGCCTCACTGCTCCTGGACCCTGCCGGGAAACGGCATCCGGGTCCGCAATCAATATAGAGCCCGCGGTGGGGTTCAGCAATGCGGCGCCGGCATACAAGACGCTGGCCGCGGAGCCGGGTTTGGTCGTCGGAGGGCCGCCAGGACCAGTGCTGGAGCGGCCCGCTGCGCTCAGCCGAGACCCGGGCCCGACCGATAGTCGAGATGACGGAACAGCCCCCTCTCCGGGGGGCCGATGAACGGAGGCGGCCGAGCCGCCCGAGGAGCGCGTGGACGCCGAGATGAGAGCCCGCAGAGCTTCGACCTTCGGTGGACTCCTGGCGGGAGTAGCCTTCGCACTGGCCCTGGCCACGCCCTCCGAGGCGTTCTTCCGCCATCCCACCAGCGACGACCTGCTCTCCCCGCCGGACCGCACATGCACGCAGCCCGCGCCGTCGCCCGACGGCCGCGCCGTCGCCTTCGTGGTCGAGGATACCGGCCTCAAGCAGATCTGGCTGCGGACGGCCGGCAAGCCGCCGGTGGACCGGAAGCTCTCCGACGGGCAATCCAATGATGAAGCGCCCGACTGGTCCGCCGACGGGGGACGGCTCTACTACACTAGCGACCGGGCCGGCGGCTCGAAGATCTGGGTCCTCGAAATGAGTACGGGAGCGCGCCGCCAGGTCACGACCGCGGACGGCCAGGACTTCCATCCGCGCGTGTCGCCCAGCGGCCGCTGGCTGGCCTACGATTCGAACCGGTCAGGCAACTTCGAGATCTGGGTGAGGGACCTGGCCGGCGGAACCGAGCGGAAGCTGACGTCTCACTCCGCCAGCGACTTCAGCCCCTGCTGGAGCCCCAGGGACGACGAGCTCGCCTTCACGTCCTCCCGGGGCGGCGCTTTCAACATCTGGATCCAGGACGCGCAGGGTAAGCGCGAGGCCCGGCCGTTCACAAACGGCAAGGGCGGCAGCGCGCACCCCGACTGGTCGCCAGACGGCCGGGCCATCGCATACGACAGCGAC
The DNA here is from genome assembly GCA_016213845.1 of Candidatus Wallbacteria bacterium. GTDB lineage: Bacteria > Muiribacteriota > UBA6191 > JACPRK01 > JACPRK01 > JACPRK01. The sequence goes on along the minus strand of JACQZN010000028.1, from coordinate 238,813 downwards.
CGGGGCGGCACGACCAAGATCTGGGTGCAGCCGGTGTCGGGCGCATCGGAGCCGTTGGCGTTGACGGACCTTTTGAGTGTCGAGGAGCGGCCGCGCTTCATGCGCTCGGGGCGGAAGATCTTCTTCCAGGCGAAGGAGAACCAGCTCACCGGCTTCAAGTCGCGGCCGGCGCCCGCAATGCCGGTGACGGCCGCTTCGCGCGCCACGCCAGGGGCTGGCCCCCTCGCAGCCATCGGGGCGGCCCCGGAGCCGCCGGCGGCGGCAGGGACTCCGCGCCCGGCGTTTCGCGGCAATCGCCACGCCGGGGGCGGCCTCACGGTGCTGCAGTTCTTCCCGGTCACGCAAGACGGGGGTTGCGAAGTCACCTCCCCGGTCGGAGTCGTGCTCGATAAGCCGCTCGCACCCCGCCAGAATCTGAAGAGCCGCGTCAAGCTCTGGGAGTCGACGGGTGAAATGACTCTCGAGGTCAGCTACAACCCGTCTCTCCGGCGCCTGGAGGTGCTCCCGGACCTGCCGCTGCGACCCGGGACCCAGTACAAGGTCGCCCTCTCCAAGGAGCTGCGGGCCCGGGACGGCTCGACGCTGGGCCACACCTTCGTCTGGGGCTTCACGACCCGGGCGCGCGCGCTCGCCAGCGCCGAGCCACCTCCCCAGCCGACGATGCACGTCGGTCGACTCCAGACCTCCTTCACGCTCTCCAACGTCACGCCGGCGCCCCGCTCGGGCAGCATCGCGGCTGACGCCAAGATCGTCGCCCACTTCAGCCTGCCGATCGACCCCAAGAGCCTTGACGTGAACGCCCTCCGTCTCTATCATGCGGCCGGCAAGCAGGTCCCGGGCGAACTCTTCTTTCCGCCGGGCGACTACACGCTTCAGCTCACACCCTACGAACCGCTGGAGCCCGGCGCCGTCTACGAGGCGCGCATCTCGGGCAAGCTCAAGAGCCAGGAGGGTATCCAGCTGACGGGGTCGGCCAGCTGGAAGTTCCGGACCGCCTTTTCGGGCCCGCTGCGCGTCGTCCAGATCCAGCCCGATCGGTTCCTCCCCGAACACCCGGTGATTCGCCTGCGCTTCAACAGGCCTCTCTCCCGGAAGTCCGTGGGAAGCGGAAAAGTCGCCCTTCAGGGAGCTCAATTCCCCTACCCAGGAGCGGTCACGCTGACATCCGGCAACGAGGTCCTCGTCTTCGAACCCTACCAGAAGCTGCCCGACAAGCAGCAGTTCGTGCTCGTCCTCCCGGTCGACCTGAGCGACCCGGACGGCAACGCGCTGGAGCTAGCGGGCCCAATCACGTTCACCTCGGATCACCAGGCCGCGGCGAAACTCCGGTCCAAGCCGGAGCCCTCGAAGCGGGCACCGGTCAGCATGGCAAGCGCAGCCTCTCCCGCAATCCGTCCCTCGAGCCCGGGCACTGACCCACTGGGTCGCTACCTGGGAGCCGTCGGCTCGTTATCCGCGAACGCCGAGGGCTGGATGGTCGGCGACCTGAAGGCGCTGGCCAGGAAGGGCCACCTTCCCGCCGACTTCGATGAAGCTCTTCAGCGGCAGGGCGGAACGCTCTCAAGGCACAAGTGCGCCCTGTACGTCCACGAGGCGCTCGGCGCCTTCCCGTACATGAAGCCCCCGGAGCGGCAGCGCTTGCAGCGCCTCACCTCCGCCCTGGGACAGGAGCTGGCATCGCTCGGCATCCGCCCCGGCAGAGCCGTCGCCGGGCACGCCGCGCAAGAGCCGCCGTCGCCGCGCAAGCCGGGCCCCGGCCCCGCAGACCTGGATTTTTCGGGGTGAGCAGGAGACTCACCAGATGCTCCCACTCCAGTTTCGACGAGCGCTCGCCTCGCTCGCGGCCTCCGCTCTCCTCGCCACCGCCCCAGCAGCCGCTCACATCCGCATGCTGGGCACCGAAAACCTCGAGATGCTCGCCGAGGGACAGTACCAGCTAGAGCTCGGCGCCGTGCTGCGAGGCGACGAAAGCTTCCCCCTCAGCGGCCTCACGGGCGACTACCTCCAGCTGGGCAACATCTCCTTCGAGAAGGCCCTCGGCAAGGACGCCTTCTTTTTCGTTCGAGGCACGCCCTACCAGCGCCTCTCGATCGACCGGCGCGCCGCAGCCCCTAACACGCCCAACCTCACCTTCACCGGCAACACCACCGACGCCGTCGGAAACTTCACCTTCGGCACCAAGCTGCGCTTTTCGCGCACCTCCGCGGAGAGCGCCGGGTTCGGCTTCCAGTTCGCCGTCGAGATGCCGAACACTCCCAATGAGACCGGCCTGGGCAACGACGAGACCAACTTCTTCGGGACGTTCATCGGCGAGATCATGGCCGGCGATACCACCCTCTTCGCCAACCTCGGCCTGGGCATTCTCGGCATTCCCAGCGCGCTGAGCTCGCAGTCGGACAAGATCCTCTGGGGCGTCGGATTCGTCTCGCCGATCTCGAACGACCTCGAGCTGATCGGCGACGTCAGCGGCAGGAGCGGCTCGGAGAACCCCGGCACCGAGGATCGCGGCACCGCGCACCTGGGTGTACGGAGCACCGCGGGCGACTGGCAGTGGGACGTCGGAGTCCTCCACGGCATCGAGGCTGCCGACGCCGATTGGGGTCTGACAGCAGGGCTGACGCACCGCTGGGGACGCTGAGGGCCGGCAGGCTTGAGGCTTGAGGCTTGAGGCTTGAGGCTTGAGGAGTGAGGAGTCAGGCTTCAGGGATCAGGCTTCAGGGATCAGGCGTCAGGGAGCAGGCGTCAGGGATCAGGCGTGAGTGTGCAGCCCGCGGGGGGCAGGGACACACCGCAGTCGGGTCGCCCCCCCTACTGGCTACTGACTACTGGCTACTGACTACTCCCTTCCGCCTTCCACCTTCCGTCTTCTTCCCGAGCTCTCCCAGCCGCTCGACGATTGGCGGCTTGCTGCCTTTCCAGCGTGCGGCGGCGACGTGAGGTCTGTAGTGCTCGAAGGCGACGGGCTTGCCAACGGGTGGTTCGATGCCGGGAACGCCGGGCAGCTCGAGCCCGGCGGCCAGCGAGTAGATGCCGGCGGCCAACCCTTCCACATAGAGGTCGCCTCGATTCATCAGGAGCCATCGGTCCCGGGCGTTGGAGAGGTAGCCGAGCTCCAGGTAGGCCGTGACCGAGTTGACGTAGAGCGGCAGCGTCCAGGCAGCGCAGAGCGGCCGGGAAAGCGGCGTGAGGGTCGTAACGCGCGAGTGCGGGCCTCGTCCGAAAACGTCAGAGGGCAGGGCCGTCGACGTCACGGCGCGAGCCAACGACAACCGCGCGTGGCGTAGCAGCTCCTGGCCGGCGTAGAGGTTGTCGCCGCCCAGGCCTTCCGGCCCGCCGGCGCGCCGGCGACTCTCGAACGGCCCGCGCTCCCTGTCCCAGAACGGCCCTTCCTGCGGGGCGGCAAGAGTCAGGGTGGGCCGCCCGGGTTCAGCGTCGCGGTAAGCCCAGGTGATGTGGTTCCAGACCTTCCCGTCCGGGCGCGTCATGTCGGGGGTGCGGCCGCCGGGCGTTGGCGCGAACCCTGTGTAGTAACACCATGCCGCCTCGATCATGCTGGCGCGTTCGCCGCGAGCGCGGCCGCGAGCGATCCACGACCTGGCCAGCCGCTGCAGCTCGGCCGGGAGCACTCCCTTCGAAAGCGCCATCGCGCGGATCGCCTCGAAGTCCCCAGGAGAGGGTACGAAGAGCGCGTTCATCCCGCGCTGCCCGCGGCCGTCGACATCGTTCAAATGGAGCACGAGGAGCAGATCCGGCGCCCAGTCGATCACGCGGCTCACGCGCCCCGGATGCAGCGGCGTACCTTCCCGCGCAGGCAGGCGGGCCGGTGAATCGAGCAGCCGGAAGTCGCGGTTGGGGTCGGGTTCCTTCCTCGCCTGGCGAGCACGGTAGTCGTCGGTGCGCGTCAGGCGACTCTCGATGCGCACGCGCGGCAGCGCTCCTCGGGCCCCAAGCCGGCGCAGCATCTCCTCGAACCGCGTCCAGCCGGCGTCGGTCCGCGTCAGCTCGAGCAACGCCGCCAGCCGCCGCGAGAGCGAGAGCGCCAGCTCGTGCTCCTCCACGCGCCGCCCCGGTGCCGTCCGCGCCGAGCCCCCGTAGTTCACGACGCGGAGGAACTGCGCGTACTGGCTGTCCCAGTTGTCGCCCGTCGTGGCGCCCGGCTCCTCGCCGCGCCCGCCGTGGCCGGGGTCGATCATGACGCGGATCGACTTCGGTGACCCGTTCGCGCCGCCCGATCGGGAGGTCACGCCGTCGGGCGTCGCCGCCGCCACGGATGCTGGGCCTGCCCAGGCGAGGAGACCAACCAGCACGAGCGCGCCCGACAGCCGCGAAAGATGCGAAGGACTCATCGCCCTTGCCTATTTCCGCAGGACGATCGAACCGTCAACCGTGTTGCCCCTCGAGAGAACGACGTTGCGCAGGCCCACGTTGAGCTCGCTGCGTACGAACGTGAGCGTGGCGGGGCCGGCCGGCAATCCGGTCAGCTGGTAGCGCCCCTCGGCGCCAGTCACGGTCGTGCGGCGGGTCGCGCCTTGCGAGAGCTCCACCGTGGCCTGGGGTTGGGGCAGCAGCGTGTCGTCGAACACGGTCCCGGTGATGGCGGAAGTGCTGCCATCAAGCGTCAGGACGATATCGCCGTTGTTCTCCGCGCCGCCGACGATATCGATCACCTTCGTGGCTGCGATGAAGCCGTTGACCGCCGCCTGGAGAATCACGGTACCTGTAACCAGCCCTTCGAATCGGAATCGGTCGTCCACCGCGAGCACTCCGCCGGAGGCGGCACACGCATCTGCAGCCGGCACCAGCCGCTCTGCCCGCTGGCCGCCGACGAAGAGGGCGATAGCCGCCGGACGCGAGCAGCTCGCCAGCCCGCGCAGGCCGTCTGTCACGCGCCCCACCAGGGCGCCGTCGGCGCGGCGCGTCAATGCCAGCTCCACGCGAGCCTCTCCGGAAGCCGCCACCCGCGCGATGCCACTGCCCCCCACGAAGCCGGGCCGCGACACGTCCACCGAGTACAGGCCAGGGTCGACACCCGCAAACAGGAAGGTGCCGTCAGCACCGGAGAGTTGAACGGCGTTCGTCCCCGAGAGGACCACGCGCGCGCCGGCCACTCCGATGGTACCATCGGTGATTCGGCCGCCCACGCTCCCGGTAGCCGAGGCGCGCGAGAGCGCCAGATCGGCTCCGCTCACGCGCCCCGGAAGGACCGTGACGTCGCGCGCCGCCGCGTTGAACCCTGGGGCTGCTGCCCGCACCTGGTAGGTACCGGGTGGAATCGCCGCGAGCTCGTAGCTCCCCGACGCGCTCGACTCCGTCGTGAAGCCGCCCGGAGCCAGGCTCACGGCGGCACGATCGACCACGCCTCGGCCGCTGGTCACGGTCCCCACGATCCTGCCCTCGATGGCCGACGGGGGCCCCAGCAGCGGAATCGAGTCCGGCCCGGATGCGCAGCCAACCAGCGCCACCCCGACGACCATCGGGACGAGCGCCGCAAGAGGACGCGTACGACGAGACCGCTCCACGATCATCCCATCGGCCCGGCAGCCCCCCCTCTTGAACCGGCCGGCATGCGGTAGAGTGTGCGGGTATGCCTCACCGACTTGAGCGTCCTACAAAAAGAGTCGAGTTCATCTACACGCGCTGGTACGGCGAGATCGTCCAGTCTGCCGAGACCGAGATCGAGGTCCGCGTCCGCTACGCCGAGACCGACGCGATGGGTGTCGTTTACCACGCCAACCACCTCGTCTGGTTCGAGATGGGTCGGGTCGACTGGCTCGATCGCCTGGGGCTTCCCTATCGCGAGGTCGAGGCCCGGGGCCTGGGCCTGCCCGTCATCGAGGCGGCGGTCCACTACCTGGCTCCCGCCCGCTTCGACGACCGGCTGAAGGTCGTGACGCGGTTGGTCGGTATGACCAAGGCTCGCGCGCGCTTCGCCTACCGGCTCCTGGGAGTCGAGGGGAACCTGATGGCGGAGGGCTACTCGGACCACGCAGTGGTGGACCGCGAGATGCGCCCCATCCGTGCGCCCGACTGGCTCCGCGCCAAGATGTCCGGCCTCGACGCCTTGAACGAGCCGAGCTCCTGACCCCGCCCGCTGCCGCCTAGTCCCAGGCGGCGGCCTTGAAGCCGGTGATGTCGAACTTGAGCCGGCTGACGTGGCCCTTCTTCGACGACGAGGTCATCAGCACGTCGGCGGTGATCTTGATGGAGCGTGTCGTGATCTTCGCCAGGTTGAAGTAGAAGTCGCCCCCGCTGCCAGTGATGCTCGGGCAGTACGTGTACGCGGTGCGGCCCTCGACGGTCACGGCCTCACGGACGACCTCGATTGCCCCCTCTCCCTGCAAGCCGACGTTGATGCGGATCACGTCGTGCAGATCGACCCGGTTGAGCGAGTGCGTCCCGATGACGCCGTTCTTGACCGCCGTCGTCTTCGTCGCCGGGAAGACCTGCCTCTCGACCCCCTTGAGGATGAACATGTCGATGATGATCTTCTTCAGCCGGTCGGCCCCCAGCATGCCGCTCAGCACGGCCATCACGCGATTGACGCCGTAGATGCGCGCCGCGATGATGAAGAGCATGAAGACGACGAGCGACCAGAACATCACCAGGTTCTGAGCGTTGCTCTCCCGGCTGGCGGGCTCCTTGAGCCACTCGGAGGTGCTCTTCAGCACGAACTGGACCCGAGCCCAGAAGGACATCGGCTGTGCGGCTTCGCCCGCCTCGTTGCCCGCCGCCTCTCGCGAAGCGCTTTCGACCTGGCCTTCCACGTCTGCCGTGTGGATGAAGACGCCGCTGAAGCGGTCCGGGTGCGGCGCGATCGTGCGATCCAGCTTCGCCGAGTAGGCCACCTGCAACTTCGCATGACGCGCCAGGTCCGCCCCCACCGGCAGGAGCACCGTCGTCAGGAGCACGACGAGCGAGAGGAACTTGAGCAGGCCAAGGCTTCCCGGATCGGTGTCCGTGCTGGCGAACGGCGCCTCACCAGACGCGCCCGGCTGGAGCTCCTCGCTCATTGCTCTTCCTCCCTGAAGTTGGCGGCCAGCGTCCACCCGAGTGCCAGGATCAGGATTGGAAGCGTGTAGAGATTGTAGAAGTCGAGATACTTCGGACACTGCGCAACACCCTGAAAGCTCAGTCTCTCCTTCTCCAGATCGAACCGCAGCACGTCTCCTCCACCCGTCGCCAGCCAGGCCTCCTGACCCTTCAACGCGCCCGCCACGATCTGTGCGGCAGGCTGCCCCTCCCGGGCAGCGAGCTCCATCAGCGGATACCAGGTCTTGCGCTCCGAGGTCGTCGAGATCCCCGTCAGACCATTTGCCGAGAAGAGCCAGACCATCCTGTCGCCCGCGACAACTTTGACCAACCGCCCCAGCTGCCGCTTGCCAAGTGAGAAGACGTCGGTGGAGCCATCGGGCTGGATGCGGAAGAGCTGCTGGCCATCACAGACCCAGACGCGGTCGCCTGACAGGCAGAAGGTGACGTTGGGCTGGTAGGTCGAGCGATCGAGGAGCGTCCTGTGGGCGGCAGAGAGCGTGGCGGTCCCGAGTAGCAGCTGGACCCCGGTCTCCGAACGGCTCCTGGCCGGGTTCCACTGGAGCCCTCGAGCGCTGAGGATGGCGTCGGGCTGCGTCAGCTTGGAGCCCCGGCCGTATAGGAACAGCTCCCCAGTCCCGCTGCGAAGCAGCCGCTTGATCGGCACGGAGCGCAGGTAGGGATAGGCAACCGGTCCTATTCCATGACTGACGGTGCCGTCGCGCAGGGCGATGCAGAGCGAGCCGTCGGCCTCCAGCTCGAGGTCAGCCACTGCCCCCAGCCCCCCCCCGGTGAACCGGGCCCTGAGCGACGCGTCCAGCAGCAGGATGAAGAGGACCATCGCCACCGTCCCCCAGAACGGGACGTTGAAGAGCGTGCGCAGCCGCCCGTCGCGGCGTGGGAGCCAGAGCTGGGCGAAGCAGGAGTTGACGATGACGAAACCGAGCACGACCAGGGGTCCGCCGAACGTGACCCGCTCGAAGTGGTGGTAGGCAGCCAGCGAGGCCAGCACGGAGACGACCGGAAAGCCGTACGAGACTCGCCGGTCGAAAGGAGTCACTCGCTCCACGTACTCGCCCAGCGACATGCCGCAGATCTCGCAGGTGGACCAGTTGCGCGGCAAGTCGCGCAGGCCGCAGCCCGTGCAGTACTTGCCTCTCTGCCGGAACAACATCTCCTGCAGGAGCTGGAACAGGAACAGGCAGACGACCAGCACCAGCACCCAGTTCACGACGTCCATCGTCGTGAGACCGAAGGGGTCGCCTGCGGAATGGCCGAATGCCGAGTTGGGGTTCATCGGAGCACCGGGCATGTTAATACGCCCCGTCGCCGGACGATAGCCTCGTCAATGCGCGTCGCAAACGTGTCACAGGCGACGCCGCTCGTGAGCATGAAAGCTCGCACGCTTGGCCAGTTTTCGTTGACACTGTCGCCACTGGCAGAGTAAGACAATCGGCGCATGAAAGGCGACCTGCAGAGATACTCGCGGCAGATGGCGCTGCGCCAGTTCGGCGAAGCCGCCCAGGAGCGCCTTTCGCGCGCGCGCGTCGTGCTCGTCGGGTGTGGCGCCATCGGCTCCGTGCTCGCGTACTACCTCGCGGCCGCGGGAATCGGCCGGCTGCGGATCGTCGACCGGGACACGGTCGAAGAGAACAACCTCCAGCGCCAGCTGCTGTTCGACGAGCGGGACGTCCATCGCGGCCTGCCGAAGGCCGTCGCCGCGAAGGCACACCTGAGGCGAGTCAACTCGGCCGTGAAGATCGAGGCGGTCGTCGCGGACCTCGACGCCGGCAACGCCGCCCGGCACCTCGCAGGAGCCGACCTCTTGCTCGACGGCACGGATAACCTCGAGACCCGCTTCCTGATCAACGACTTCTCCGTGCGCGAGGGTCTGCCCTGGATCTACTGCGGTATCGTCGGCGTCTTCGGACATACGATGGTGATTCAGCCCGGAGCGGGCCCCTGCCTCCGATGCTACCTGCCCGAGCCGCCCGCCGCCGGCGATCTGCCAAGCTGCGAAAGCGAGGGCATCGCCGGCCCGGTCGCCGCCGTCACGGCGGGCACCGCCGCCTTCAATGCCCTGCGCTTGCTCGCGGGCCACGGCGCGGGCCTGGCGGGCCGGATGGCCATGTACGATTGCTGGGAAGGCTCGCTCGACGACGTGCGTGTCGACCGGAGACCCGGCTGCCCGACCTGCAGCCAGCGCCGGTTCTCCTATCTGGAAGGTTCCTCGGGGTCCCGGGCCACGGCGCTTTGCGGGCGGCAAGCCGTCCAGGTCTGGGCTGCGACCGAATCAGCGGCCCCAAAGCCGCCCTGCTTCGAGGAGCTCGCCAGGCGCCTGGCCAGGCAAGGCCAGGTCTCCTTCAACAAGTACGTGCTGCAATTCCGAACGGACCGGTTCGAGATCTCCCTCTTCACCGACGCTCGCGCGATCGTGAAAGGGACTGCCGACCCAGCAGTGGCCCGGTCCCTCTACGCCCGCTATATCGGCACCTAGGGAGGGCCAATGAAACCCACTCTGACGCGAGAAGAAATCGTCAAGATCATCGAAAAGCGCCTTCGCGGCGAGATTACTCAGGCCGAGCTCGCCCGCTGGGCCGACGATCAGTTTCAGAAGTGGGACGCCGACGAGCAGATCTACGACGAGCGCCACAACGACCAGATCGACGAGACCATCTATGCACTCCAGGGGTGCGAGCAGCCCGGACGCCAGCTCTCGGAGGCCGACCTTCGCGAGTGCATCGCCCAGCTCACCCGCCCCTGACACGCGCCCGGACCCTACGGACTCCTCGCGCCGCGTCGGTCTGCGGCAGTCGTAAGATCGCCCGGAAAAAGCCCGGTACAGGTAGACGCCTGGGTTTTCGTAATCCCACGCCATGAGAGTTTCCCGGGTCCAGCCGGTGGCGCCGAGGGAAGAGTGGGAATCGAGCGGGCGGTGGGCGCTGGCGCTCTTCGTGGTGTTCGACCTCGCGCTCTTCTTGCCGGTACTGATGGCAGGCGCCGACTGCGGGCTGGGCGTGCAGGACGGCGACAGCCCCCGCATGTTCGTGCCGTGGCGGCAGTTTGCTCGCCAGAGCCTCCTGGCCGGCGAGGTGCCGATCTGGAATCCGCACCTGATGGCGGGGCTGCCGTACCTGGCCAGCCTGCAGGCCGCGATCTTCTATCCTCCCAACGCCCTCTACCTTCTGCCACTGGGACTGGCGATGTCGCTCACCCGGTTCCTGCACGTGTTGCTGGGTCAGCTCGGGGCCTGGGCGCTGGCACGCGAGGCGGGCGCGCGTGGAGCTGGCCCGCTGGTCGCCGGGCTCGCCTTCGGGCTCTCCGCACAGACCACCTACCGCATCTTCGGCGGCCACGCCTGCCAGCTGGACGCCACGGCCTGGGTGCCGTGGGTGCTGCTCGGAGTGCTCTGCTCGATCCGCCGGCCGGCCCTGCTGACTGTGGCGCGCACGATCGCGGCCTCCGCACTCTGCCTGCTCGCGGGCTATCCCCAGGTGTTCTACATCGCCTGGTTCTCCGCCTGCATCGTGGTGACCGTGGAGGCCGTGACGGGCGGAGGGCGCTTGCGTCTGCTGGGGCGGTTCGCGGCGCTCACGGCCGCAGTCGCGCTCTCGACGGCGGTGCTGGCAGCGGCGGCGCTGCTGCCGGCGCTGGAGCTCTTGAGAGACTCGAGCCGGGCCGGATTCGATCCGCGCTTCGCCTCCCTTGTCTCGCTGGCGCCGGAGAATCTTCTGACTCTCCTGGCGCCCAGAGCCCTGGGCGACGACGCGACCGCGCCCTACTGGGGACAGTCATTCGCGCCGGAGTCGATCTTCTATGTCGGGATCGCCACGCTCGTCCTGGCCTGGCGGGCCGTCAGGCTATTGGAACGGCCGCGAATCCTCCCATGGCTGGTGCTGGCGGAGGTCGCGCTCGTGATGGCGCTCGGCGCGCGCACACCCTTGTTCCTGCCAATCGCCCGGACGCTCCCCGGCATGAGCATGTTCCGCGGGCCGGCGAAGTTCATGCTCGGCTTCGGCCTGGCCGCTGCGATGCTGGCATCCCTGGGTGTGGCGACGATCGGCTCGTCGGGCGATGCAGGTCGCGGCCGTCCGCGCCGCCTCGGCTGGATTGCCGCCGCGCTCGTCCTGGCGGGCCTCCTGGCGCTCTACTCGGGCGCGGGCGCCGAGGCGCTCACGCCATGGCTCGACCGCTACCTGCACAGCGGCGAGAGGTACACGCCGATGCCCGACGCAACGGTCCAGAGCACGCGCGAGGCGATGCGCTTCGCCGCAACTGACATACTCCGTTCACTCTTCTTGCTCGCCCTCACGGCGGCGCCGTTGGCGGCGGCCTCGGCGGGCAGGCTCTCGAGGCCCCGCGCCGGACTTCTGTTGGCGTTGCTGCTGGGCGTCGACCTCGTCACCCTGGGCCGCCCCTGCATGAAGACATTTCCGCTCGAGCGCTGCACGCTCCCGGCCGAGCTCACCGAGCTCATCGGCAGCCAGCCGGGGGGCCCATGGCGTGTCTCGCTCTGGGACCGCATCGATCAGAACCGTGTGATGCCGGCGGGGCTGGAGTCCCTGGACGGCTACGAGGCCATCCTCCCCCGGACCACGGCGGACTTCTACGACGCCATGGAGCGCCGACCCGCAGAGACTCGCCTTCCCGAGCGCATGACCGAGCCGCGCCCGGAGACTCGCATCCTCAATCAGCGGTTCTATGTCTACCGGGCCGGCGGTCGGGACTCGAAGGCTCCTTTGCGTCTTGTCGGCAGGACGGGCGGCCTCGAGCTCTGGGAGGACCCCCAGGCCCGCCCCCGCGCGTTTCTGACGGCGGACTACAGGGTCCTTCCCGATCGAGCTGCCGTCCTGGAGCTCGTGCGCGCCGGGGGGCTGGGGCCGGATGCGCCGGCGCTGCTCGAGGAGCAACCCGGTTTTGCCGCGTCCCGGGGTGCGGGCCCGCCCGGCTCGGCCCGATTCCTCGCCCGGAGGCCGCTCGGCTCCGTGGTCGCAACCGACTCCACGACCCGCTGCCTGCTCGTTGTCACCGATGCGCTCTACCGCGGCTGGCGCGCTTCCGTCGATGGGGCGCCGGCCCGCATCCTGAGGACCTGGGGGCTGGTGCGCGCGGTGGAGATCCCCGCCGGCCGCCACCAGGTCGAGTTCCGATTCGACCCGGAGACGGTCGTCGCCGGTATCGGGCTATCGGCCGCGGGATGGCTACTGCTCTTGGCCGCCGTGACGCTTGCGCGGCGCCGCCGCCACGCGGACGGTCCGGACGCGAGAACGGACGGCGGCGTCTGATAGGGGCTGCGTCACTTCGCGGCCTCCTCACCGGCGATCCAGCCCGTCGACCAGGCGAACTGGAAGTTGTAGCCGCCCCAGTCGCCGAAGATGTCGAGCACCTCGCCGCAGAAGTAGAGGCCCTTGCAGTGCTTCGACTCGAGCGTCCTGGGGTCGAGGCCGTCGACGGCCACTCCGCCCGCCGTGACTTCGGCCTCGTCCCACCCGCGGCAGCCCCAGACCCGGATTTCCCAGCGCGTGAGCGCTTCGGCGATGCGACGCCGCGCCGTGCCGCCCAGCTGTCCGACGGGCGGGCCGTCCGGGTCGATTCCGAGGGACTCGAGCAGGACATGTCCCATTCTTCCCGGTAACAGGCCGACGAAGCTGAACCCGGGACGCCGGCCGGGGTCCGCCTCCCAGCGTCGGGCCAGGAGGGCATCGAGCGCCGCAGCGTCCTGGCCCGGGAAGAAGTTGACCTCGAAGCCCGGGTGCGAGCCCGATGGCCGGGTGGCGAGATCGGCCGACGCCGCAAGCACCGTGGGGCCGGAGAGGCCGTAGGCGGTGAAGAGCAAATCACCTCGAAAGGTCCTGTGACGCTTTCCGCCGGACTTGCTCGTCAACTCGGCCTCGAGCCGGATTCCCTGCAGCCCGTGCAGGCGGGCCAGCTCTGCCTCCATCGGAGCCAGCGCCGGGTGGAGCTCGGTGACGCGGTGTCCCAGCCGCCGGGCCCACTCGTAGCCGTCGCCCGTGGTCCCCAGCTTGGGGAAGGATTTCCCGCCCGGCGCCAGGACCACCCGCCGGGCTCGTGCTGCGGGCGCGTTCTTCAGGTCAATCCGGAATGCGGTCCCCTCGCGCTCCACGCCCGTGACGCAGGTGCCGCAGGCGACGCGCACGCCCAGCTGCTCCATGCGATACGCGAGAAGCGCCACGACGCTGGCGGCCTGGTTGGACACCGGGAAGATCCGCCCCAGCTTCTCCTCCTTGAGAACCAGGCCCAGCTCCTCGAAGAACTCGAGAGTGCGACCGACTCCGAATCTGGCGAAAGCCGAGTGGAGGAACCGGTTGTTCTCGCCGTGGAAGTTCTCCACACGCGCGCCGGCGTTGGCGATGTTGCAGCGCCCGTTGCCGCTCACCAGCACCTTGCGCCCGAGCATCGGGTTCTTCTCCAGGATCAGCACCCGCCGCCCGAGCTCTGCGGCCCGAATGGCAGCCATCATGCCCGCGGCCCCGCCGCCGACGACGATCACGTCGGGACGGGGCGCGCCCTCCGCCTGCCTGGCGGGCGTCTGCGGCTCCAGGGACGCCGGCCTAGCGGTCGTGGTGGACCTTGGGCTCGTACTTATGGTTGCGCTTGTAGGAGACGGTGAGCTTCTGGATGACGACATCCTGTATCGGCCGGTTGAACCCCTGGCTCGTCTCGACCTTTTCGATGGCGTCGCAGACCTCATGGCCCTTGCTCACGCGTCCGAAGACCGCGTGCTTGCCGTCGAGCCAGGCGGTGCCGTTCGACTTCGTGACGATGAAGAACTGGCTCCCATTGGTGTTGGCGCCGGCGTTGGCCATCGAGAGCGCGTAACGCTCGTGGTGTCGGTCCGAAAGCTCGTCTTCGAACCAGTAGCCCGGTCCGCCCGTGCCCCAGCGCGTCGTCTCGGGCGTCTTGCTGAGCGGATCGCCGCCCTGAATCATGAAGTCCTTGATCACGCGGTGGAACTTGGTCCCGTCGTAGAACCCCTTCTCCGCCAAGTGAATGAAGTTGGCGACCGTGTTGGGCGCATCGTCCTCGAACAACTCGCAGGTGATGGTGCCCATGCTGGTCAGAATGTTAACCGTGGGCAACCTTTCCTTGGACACGCTTTCGACTCTCCTTTTGCCAGTTCCGCCGGGCGCGCTCGAAAGGCGCACCGGGGCCGGCTGTTACTTGTCTCCCGGGTGGACCTTCGGCTCGTACTTGTGGTCTCGCTTGAAGTCGATGACGACCTTCTCGATCACGACGTCCTTCTTGGGACGATCCGCCTCGCCGGTGTCGACCTTCTCGATGGCGTCGGCGACCTCCTGGCCCTTGAGCACGCGCCCGAACACCGAGTGCCGCCCGTTGAGCCAGGGAGTGCCCCCTTCCTTGGTCACGATGAAGAACTGACTCCCGTTGGTGTTGGGGCCCGAGTTCGCCATGGACAGGGCGTACTTCTCGTTGGTGCGGCTCGAGAACTCGTCCTCGAACCAGTAGCCCGGTCCGCCCATTCCCCACTTCGCGACGTCGGCTTCCTTGCTGTTGGGGTCGCCGCCCTGGAGCATGAAGTCCTTGATTACCCGATGGAACTTGCAGCCCGAGTAGAATCCCTTCTCGGCCAGGCTCACGAAGTTAGCGACCGTGTTCGGCGCATCGTCCTCGAAGAGCTCAGCGGTGATGCTTCCCATCGACGTCACGATCGTGACCACGGGCAGCTTCTCCTTGGGAGCCTCGGCGGGCTTGGCGCCCTCGGCGGGCTTGGCGGCGTCCGTGGGCTTGGCCGCGACCTGCACGGCAACGGGCTCGCCCTTGTCCATCGACTGGACCTGGTCCTCCTTGAACTGATACAGCCCGGTCGCCCCGTTCACGGTTACGACCTTGTCCTTGACGATGACCTCGCCTTCGAGCGTGCGGCCATCCTTCAGGACGACCTTCCCGGCCAGCGCCGGCGCGACGGCCAGACAGACGGCCGCAGCCAGAGCGAGAGACTTTCGGATTATCGCGTTCATCGGTGTCCTCCTCCAACCCCGCCGCGCCCGCGGCGAAGGTGCCCGATCTTATTCGGCGCCCCTGTCTCCTGTCAATAATCGGAAGCAGCCCGTAGCGGACAGGGTGCCGCGGCGCCGTCCGCGCGTGTTACATTGGTGGCGCCGATCCGATGCCTCGACTCCTCTCCACCTCTGCCCGCGTGAAGGTCGAAGCGCGCATTGCGCCGCGCGCGCTCCCGCGCTCGCTGATGTCGGTCTACTACCTCGACGAGCGGCAGTTCCGCGACATGGCCGAGCGACTCGAGAAGGACGAGACCTTCTCCCGGCTGGTCGGCCGCGGCGTCATCGAGCGCGTCCGGTATCGCGGAAACATCCCTCAACACCGCTACGAGGAGTACAAGGACCAGGAGATGGTCCGCTTCTTCGAGAAGCACGCCATCACGCGCCAGCCGGACTGGCAGCAGGATTTCCTGGCCCCCGGGGCGCTCTCCCGGCGCCAGCAGCTGGCCCGCAAGTACCGCGTGCCGCTCGGCCCCCTCACCGCCGTGCTCCGCTACATGGCGTACCTCTCCTCGCTGCAGCAGTGTTCGCCCTCCTTTTCCGTCTCCACCCGCGAGGAAGAGCCAGACTTCCTGGCCTTCAAGGCCTCCCCGGAGACCTTCGACACCTCGACCCACGTCGAGCGCATCCGCCGCTTCATCGAGCGAGCCCGCCTCAGCCCCGAGGAATTTTCGGAGCTCTTCCTGGCCTGCAAGCCAGACCTCGATCTCATCATGCGCCGCGTCAACGCCCCCGCCGAGGAGATTGCGGCCATTCTGGCAACGCTGGAAAAGATTCAAATCCTCAATAGCCTCCACTTCGACGTGCGGGACGCGCCCGCGCCTCGCAAGGCCGAGAAGTCCCGTGCCCGGGTCGTCGCCGAGGTCGTTCGAGGTAAGGAGTCCCTCGACCTGGAGCTGCGGTTCCTGGGCGACGACCTCTACGACGTCAAGTACAGGCTCCACACCGACCTGCCCGGCATCCGCCTCTCGACCCGCGAGCGCGACTTCCTCGAGCAACTCAAGGCCGTCAACCAGCGCAAGACGGTGCTCTGCCGCATCGTCGCCTGCCTCTTCAGAAACCAGTATCGCTACCTGCTGACGGGCGACCCGCTGCAGATGATCCCTCTTACCCAGGCCCAGGCCGCGCGCGAGCTCCAGGAAGAAGAGGCGACCGTCAGCCGCCTGATCCGCGACAAGCTGATCGCCACACCCCATGGCGAGCTGCCGCTCAAGAAGCTCTTCCGGAAGGTCGCCGAGGTCGTGCGCGATCTGATCGGCAGAAGGGAAGCGCGCGAGCTCGCCGCAGGCACCATCGCGACTCCCTACACGGACACGCAGCTGCAGGGAATCCTCCAGGCAGAGTTCGGCCTGAAGCTCTCGCGACGCGCCATCACCTACCACCGCAACCGGACCAAAGCCGGCCTCAACTTCTACGCGCGCAACCGCCAGAAGCGGCCGGTCGCCCGGCCCGTGCCCTGATCGCCCATGGGCCGCGGACAGAAGCCACACATCGTCCCGCTCCAGGGCCGGCGCGCCCGCAAGCGAAGGGCCCTGCCGCCCTCCCGCCCGGCCCCGCGCGACAACCCCCACACTGAACCCGAGCGGCTCGCCGAGTCGATGCCCGTGCGCCTGGAGCACGGCCGGCGGCGCGACCGCGCAGTCCACGAAGTCTTCGAGGACGGCAACCGCGCCCTGCTCGCCGGCAACTTCGTCGCGGCCGCGCAGCGCTACCGCCGCGCGCTGCTGCTGGCCGGAGACATCGCCGAGGCCTACAACAACCTCGCCGTCGCCTGCCATCGCCAGGGCTTCTTCTTCGAGGCCCGACGCGCTGTCGAGCGCGCCATCGACCTCGCCCCCGGCTGCGCGCTCTATCAGCACAACGCCGCCCTCATCGCCCGCGACGCCGGCGAGCCCACCAAAGCCCTGGAGTACCTTTCGCTCGCCCTCACCTTCGAGCCCCGCTCCGCCCCCATCCTCCAGTGCCGCGGCCTCATCCACACCACCCTGCGCCAGTTTCCCGAGGCGCTGGCCGATCTCTCCAGAGCGCTCGAGCTCGACCCCTCGCTTCCCGGCCTCGTCTGCCAGGTCGCCGTCGCCGCCAGCAACGCGGGTGACACCGGCCGTGCCCGAGAGCTTCTCGACCGCCTCACCGCCTCCCAGCCGCACGATCCGGAGCCCTACTACAACCTGGGGTTCATCTCCCTATCGATGGGCGACACTCCCGCCGGGCTCAAGTACCTCGAGCGCGCGCGCTCTCTCTCGCCCGCCCACGCCGGCGCCGCCTTCCAGCTCGCTTCGCTCTACGCCAAGAACCGCGACGAGAACGACAACCGGTCCCGGGCCATCGCCATCCTGGAATCCTGCATCGCTTCCTCGCCCGAGCTCGACGTGAAGTCCGGGCGCAAGCTCGCCCCCGTCTACTTCCTGCTGGCCAGTCTCTATGACGACACCGCCGACGGCTATCAGCAGGCGATGGCCAATTACCGGGCGGGCCTGGAGTGGGACCCCGACTTCTACGTGGCCCACAACAACCTGGGTGCGCTCTCGCTGGAGCGCGGCGACGTCGAGCAAGCGCTCGAGCACTTCTCCAGGGCGCTGGCCCTGCGGCCCACCTACGCCAAGGCCTGCCTCAACTTCGCCAAGGCGCTCTACCGGCGCGGTACCGAGTTCTCCCTGGAGGAACGCATCGAATCGCTGCTGGCGGCTACTGGCCGGCAGGCCCCCTACGCGCTCGCCATCGTGGCCCGCTGTCTGGTCGACCTGGCCGAGCACGAGGTCTACGCAGAAATCCACGAGCGCGATCACAAGATCAAGAACGTGCTCGGCCTCACGGGAAACAGATTGCGCCGGATGAGGTCCAAGTTGCAGGACGGCCCCCCGGCCGCCGAGCTGGGCGAGGTGCTGGCCGTCTTGGAGAACGCCTACGACAGCATGGGAGCCTACTTGCGCGCCATCCAGCCCCAGGCCAATTCGACCGGCCGCGTGGACCTCAACGAGATCGCCCGTCGCGTCGCGGCCCGAACGGAGCAGTCCAGGCCCGAAGGTTGCGAGCTGACGGTCACGCTGGCCCCGGATCTTCCGAGCATCCCGGGGGACCCGGACCGCTTCGAAGAGGCGGTGTTGAACCTGGTTGCAAACGCGCTGGAGTCGCTCTCCGGCCCAGGGCACGTGCGGCTCAGGACCGAGGCCGACGAGGAACGTGGCACTGTGCTGGTGAGTGTCGAGGACGACGGGCCCGGAATTCCGCCGGCCCTCCGCGAGGCGATCTTCCGCACCGGCTACACGACGAAGGCCTCAGGCAACGGGCTGGGGCTCGCGATCGTTCGCCGCACCGTGGCAGAAAGCCACGGAACGCTGGAAGTCTCCTCGGCGCCGGGCCGCGCGACACGCTTCACGATGCGCTTCCCGCTCGAGCTGGAGCCACTGCCCAGGGGTGGCGGCCTCTCCATGTCCGAGTCGATCGCCGAGGACCCGGGCAGCCTGATCGTCTCGGAGCTGGCATGAGCACGCGTGAGAGGATGGGCCGATGAAGATCCTGGTGGTCGACGATCAAGCCGAGATGGTCAAGCTCGTCACCGAGCTTGCGAAGGCCCGTTCGCTGGACGTGGAGAGCCACTCCGATCCCGACAAGGCCATCGCCGCCGTCAAGAAGAACCCGAAAGCCTACGGGCTGGCCATTCTCGACTACGACCTCGGGCGCCGCAAGAAGACGGGCATCGCCCTGCTCCAGGAGCTGCGCAAGCTGGCCCCGGAGCTGCGTGCCGTGATGCTCTCTGGCCAGGGCAACATCCCGCTGGCAGTCGAGGCGATGAAGGCCGGCGCGAGCGCCTGGATCGAGAAGAACTTCGACCTGTCGGACAAGCTCGAAGCCAACATCGCCCGGGCCGCCGAGCTTTCCAGCGTCATGGACGACCTGGCGCGAGCCCAGGAGAAGAACCGCGAGCTGACCGCCCGTGTCGACTTTTACCAGGAGGAGCTCTACCGCAAGTACCGGGTGGTGGGACAGTCGCCGGCCATGAAGGAGTTGCTTCAGCATGTGGAGCGATTGGCTCCGATTCCGCGCCCCGTGCTGATCCGCGGCGAGCGCGGCACGGGCAAAGAGCTCGTTGCCGCGGCCATCCACCAGGCCAGCCCTCGCAAGAGCGGCCCCTTCGTGACCCTCAACTGCGCGGCACTCTCCGAGGGGTTGCTGGAGTGTGAGCTCTTCGGCCAGGAGGAGAACGCCTTCAACAACGCGCCCTTCCGCCGCGGGCGATTCGAGCTGGCCCACAAGGGCACTCTGTTCCTCGACGAGATCGGGAACATGCCCTACGACTTTCAGCAGAAGATCCTGCGCGTGCTCGAGTACCAGACCTTCGAGCGGGTCGGCGGCGGCCAGACCATCAAGGTCGACGTGCGCGTCGTGGCGGCCACCAACGCAGATCTCGAGAAGGAGATGAAGCGAGGCAGGTTCCGGGAAGACCTCTACGACCGCCTCGCCTTCGAACAGGTGCGACTCCCCCCCCTGCGCGAGCACCGCGAGGACATTCCTCAGCTGGCCGCCCACTTCCTCCGCCTGCTCGCAAGCGAGGTGCCCGGCATCGAACCGGAGGCCTTAGAACCCGAGGCCGAGAAGCTCCTGGCCGGCCACGACTGGCCCGGGAACATCCGTGAGCTCAAATTCTTCGTGGAGCGCGTCGCCTACCGCACGCGGCGCAAGACCATCGCGGCCGAGGACCTTCCGCCTCTGGAGAAAGCCGGCCCCGCGGAGGCCGACGAGACCTCTGGTGGTTTCCGACAGCGCGTGGCTCAATTCAGGCGTAAACTGATCGAGGAGGCGCTGGCGCGCTCCGGCGGCGACCGAGGCCGCGCGGCCAAACTGCTCAAACTCTCGGCGCAAGAGCTCGCCGAAATCGTCGAAGGAATGGGCCTCGAAACCTGAGACCCGATTCAGGAGGACCGAGATGGGACTGTTCGCCAGACTGGGCCGGATGCTGCGCTCCAACGTCAACTCGATGCTCGATGCCGCCGAGAATCCAGAGAAGACCCTGGAGCAGCTCATCCGCGACATGGAGGAGAACTATCGCCAGGCCAAGGAGCAGGTGACCCAGGCGATGGTCGACGAACGCCGCATCCAGAAGAAGGTCGCAGAGCTCAAGGAAGAGGCCGCTAGCTGGAAGAGCAAGGCGCAGTTCGCCGTTGGCAAGGGCGACGACGCCCTGGCCAAGGCCGCGCTCGTGCGATTCAAGGCCAGCCAGGACCTGGTCGACCAGTACGACAAGGAGCAGCAGCGCCAGGCGCAAGCCGTCGAGTCCCTCAAACAGGCTCTGACCACCCTCGAGAACAAGATCGAGGAGGCCAAGCGGAAGAAGAAGGAGCTCATCACGCGCAAGCGGATCGCCGAGACCAAGATGCAGCTCTCGACCACCGCAAACGAGGTCAAGGAGACTGACGCCTTCGCCGAGTTCGACCGAATCGCCACCAAGATCGAGGATATGGAGCTCAAGAGCGGCGTCATGCTCGAGCTTTCCGCAGACCCACTGAAGAGCGAAGTGAAGCTGCTCGAGGGCGCCAGCGAGGTCGACGTCGAGCTCGCCAAGCTCAAGGCAGAGATGGGCGTGGACGGCAAAGGCGGAGCTTGAGGCATGAGGCTTGAGCCATGAGGCTTGAGGCTTGAGGCTTCAGCAGTCAGGCTTCAGGGTTGAGGCCTCAGAGGCTGCGAAACGATCCAGGCGCCCCAGTAACCGCTCGGGCTGAGCTCGTCGAAGCCCGGTATCGAAACCGCTGGGGCCAGCTCGCCCAGCGCTCGGCCGTTGAGGCCCGCCCGCCCCTACTGGCTACTGACTCCTTCTACCTTCTACCTTCTACCTTCCACCTTCGACCTTCCTGAACGCCAGATAGGCCGAATCGGCGAACGCATAGAGGAACGATAGGCCGAAGATCCAGGCGGGAAGCGTCGATACGGCGTGCAGCTGCGCCCAGAGCTGGGGATCGGCGGCATAAGCCATCAGCTGGGCGGCGTCGGGGGGCTGGCTCATCACCGACACTTTCGCGACCAGGTACTGGTAGATCGGTCCCACGTAGGCGACGGCCGTCCATGCGAGACCAATGCTCACCACCACGAGCGTGGCCATGCCCCTGGCCCGCGCCCCCAGCCGCATCTGCCCCAGCCCCGGACAGATGAGCGTGAGAATCCAGGCGGTCGCCAGCGCCCGCACTCCAGTGGTTCGCGACGCAACCGGCGTGGTAGCTTCCATGCCGCCCAATGTAGGTGCCGCCATGGAAAGCGTCAAGTACCCCAGACCCGCAAGCCGTACCGTCGGTTCGATGGCGACCGTACGTCCGGCGTCAGCGGCGGGGATGGCCCGTGCCGCCCCTGGGCCCCGCGCTGCCTCGTCGGCCGCTCCAATTCGGCCGGGGATCCGCCGATGTTCGAGATGAGCGACTCGGAGTTCGCGCTCTTCCGCGACTTCGTCCTCGAGATGACAGGCATCCTGTTGCGCCCCGAAAAGCGCACCCTTCTCGAGAACCGCCTCAGACCCCGTCTCCGTGCCCACGCGATGACCAGCTACCTCGAGTACTACACGCACCTCCGCAGCCTGGGCCCGGACGCGGTCGGCGAGCTGGCCAATGCGGTGACCACGGACACGACGGAGTGCTGGCGCTCCCCCCACCAGTGGGACTTCCTCATCGGCACGGTCTTCCCGATCTTGGTGAGCCAGGCCGCATCTACCGCCGGCTCCCGGACGCCCCTGTTCTGGAGCGCAGGCTGTTCCACGGGCGAGGAAGCCTACTCGCTCGCGATCGCCGCTGCCGAATCGCTTCCCACCGCGCTCGCCCGGCAAATGCAGGTGCTGGCAACGGACATCAGCCCTAGGGCTATCGAGAAGGCCGGCCAGGGCCGCTACCGGCCCGCACGGCTCGCGAAGCTGCCCCCCGGAGCTCTGGCGCGCCACTTCACCCCCGAACCGGACGGCACGTGGCTCGCCAAACCGGCGCTCCGCGAACGGGTCATCTTTCGCGTTCAGAACCTACTGGAACCGACGCCCGCGCCAGTCCCGTTTACCGTCATCCTCTGCCGAAACGTGATGATCTACTTCGCCGAGGCCGTCCGCCGGCGGCTGGTCGACCGGCTTTGTGAGGCACTGGCGCCGGGCGGCTGGCTCTTCCTGGGTCCGTCGGAGATGCTCCTCGACCCGCCCGCTGGGATCGAGCATCGAGCGCCCTCGGTCTATCGCAGATCGCTCCCATGAAGGCCGCACCTCGCAGGAACCGCATCGCCTCGGGCCCGACGCCAAGCCGGGCCGCCACGGACACAGGGCTGGCGCGGTTGCTGGAGCTGGCGATGAGGAACTCGGTAGAGAAAGTTTCTGCGATGCTCCAGATCCCGATCCTGATCGACGGCGCCACGGTCACTCCCGCGGCTGCGAGTCTCCTGGAGCTGCCGGCGGCCACTAACTGCGTCGCCGTGCTGCTGGGTATCCGCGGAGAGACCGGTGGGAACCTCCTGATGAGCCTGACGCAGGCCGGCGCCGCCGAGTTGTGCGAGATGGCCCCGCCCGAGTTCAAGGAGTTCATGCCCGACCCGCAGGAGCGCTTGCGGGCCCTGCTCGAGGAGATGGCAAACCTCCTGGCCAGCACCTACCTGGACGTATTCAGCGAAGTCTGTTCGCTGAGGCTGCTGCCGACGCCTCCGTCCTATCTGGCCGCACCTTCCTCGGAGGTGAGCGATGCCTTCTTCGCGCCACTGTCCGGGAGCTCGCCGCCCAGCGGCGCTCGGCTGCTATGTTCCCACCTGGTCTTGCGGGCCCCTCAGGTCCGGATGCTGGTCGCCGCCGCCCTCCCGGGCGACGCCGTCCGGCAGATCTCGGAGGGTGCGCGGCGGTGTATGCCTGAGTTATTCTTGACCTGACACACGCCTGATGAGCACTCCGCAGAGCCTGGGCCGCACCGCCGCCACCGGCCGGAAGACAACCGTACTGGTGGTCGATGACGCCATCTATTCGCGCGTCGCACTCCGCCGGATCCTGGAGACCGAGGCCGACTTCGAGGTCATCGCCGAAGCCGAAAACGGGGTCGAGGCCGTCAAGAAGTACAAGCTCTACCGGCCGGACGTGGTCCTGATGGACATCGTGATGCCCGAACAGGACGGCATCGAAGCGCTGCGCGAGCTGGTCAGCTTCGACCCCAAGTGCCGGGTCATCATGTGCAGCGCCATAGGCCAGGAGAAGATGCTGACCACGGCGATCAGCTTGGGCGCCAAGGACTACATCCTGAAGCCGCCAGTCGCCGACAAGATCATCTGCTCCATCCGGATGGTCGTCTCGGCCGGCCAGGACTGAGGCCGCGCCGTCCCCCGCGACGGGGCCTGGCCTCAGATGGCGGGGCGCACGGCCTGGAGTCGCATCTGGAGGCTCTCGCGGCCGTTCCAGTTGTCCAGCTCGAAGTGGAAGGCCACGTCCAGGTACGAGGTCTGTTCCAGCGCGCCCATCACCGCGTCGCCCAGGTTGAATCCGACGTTCTTGACGCCGCGCGGGATCAGCGACGACTCGAGCCGCACATGCTTTCCGTCGCCGATCCGATCGGCGCGCGAAACCTGCAACCGCCGCAGCGCCAGGAGGGGCGACGGATTCCCCTGGCCAAAGGGAGCCAGGCGCTCCAGCTCAGCCAGAGTCCGCTGCGTCAGGGCCCCCGGCTCGACCACGGCGCTGACCTCGACCGGCGGCGGGTCGGGCCGGGTGACGAGTCGCTCGACCGCGTACGCTTCGAGGGAATCGGCGAACGCCTCGACCCGAGCCGGGTCGATGGTGAAGCCGACCGCCATGGCGTGCCCGCCGAACCTCATCAGATGTGAGCCTGCAGAGGTGAGTGCGGCCACCAGGTCGAAGCCATCGACGCTTCGCCCGGAGCCAGTCGCCGCGCTCCCGACTGCGGCCAGGACGAGGAACGGCTTGTGGAAGCTGTCCTTGAGCCGTTGGGCCACAAGACCCACGAGACCTTTTTTGTCCGTTGGTAGCGACACGACGGGCAAGGCGCGGTCGGCCCAGTCCGGCGCCTTCTCGAGCGCCAGCTTCATCAGCTCGCTCACGAGCCGGATTCGCTCGTGGTTGATCTGCGCCAGTTTGAGCGCGAGCCGGCCCGCGGCGCTCTCGTCCCGTGTCGTCAGGAGCTCCAGCGACAATCGGTGGTCGTCGATCCGGCCGGCCGAGTTGAGCTTCGGACAGATCTTGAATCCGACGTGATCCACGGTGAGCCGCCGCCCGACCAGCTGCTCCAGGCCCAGAAGCGCCCTAAGACCCGGATGCTCCGTCCGCGCCAGCTGGCAGAGCCCCTGGCGGACGATGGCCCGGTTCTCCCCCACGAGCGGCACCATGTCTGCCACCGTGCCGATCGTGACCACGTCCAGGCAGTTCCGCTCGAAGCGCTCCCGCACCTCCTCCCGACCGTCGAGAGTAGAGGTCGCCAGGAGCGCCAGCCCCAGCTTGAAGGCGACGCCGGCGCCGCAGAGGTGCGGAAAGGGATACTCCCGCCCAGGGAGCCGCGGGTGCAAGAGCAGCGCCTGACGCGGCAACTCGTCTGGCAGCGTGTGGTGGTCCGTGACGATCACGCTGACCCCCAGCTCGGCCGCGAAGGCAATCTCGCGGGTCGCGCTGACACCGTTGTCGACCGTGATGATCAAGGTCGTCCCGGCCTCCCGCAGCGCGCGAATCGCGTCGCAGTTGAGGCCGTAGCCCGCGGAGTGCCGGTCGGGTATGAAGACCTCCACGCTGGCACCCAGCTTCTTCAAGACCCAATAGAGCAGGGTCGACGCCGTCATCCCGTCGACGTCGTAGTCGCCGTACACGACGATCTTCTCACCCTCCCGCACCCCCCGATGGACGCGCGCACACGCCTCTTCCATCGCCGGGAACTCGAACGGGTCCGAGAAGTCGCTACCCGAGGGCTCCAGGAAGCGCCGCGCGTCGCGCTCGCCTGTGATGCCGCGGCCGACCATCACGTCGCTGACCAGCTGCGAAACACCCAGCGTTCTGCCCAGTTCCAGGCTGGCGTCGCTCGACGCCGGCGGGAAGTTCCAGGCTCGCTCGCATCCTTGCATGGGAACTCGATTCTAGCAGTTGCAGCCGCGCGCCACCAGACCCGTCGCCCAGCTCACGGGCGCGCCTGGCGGCCCACGGTGATCCGACCGGCGAGCCGGGCCGCACGCCGCCCCACTCCCTTCACTGCGGCCAGCTCCCCGACCGCGCGGAAGGCCCCCCGCTTCTGGCGGTGCTCCACGATCCTGCCTGCCAGCACGGGCCCGATCCCGTCCAATAGACACAACTGCTCCTTCGAGGCTGAATTGATGTCGATCGGCTCCGCTTGTTCCGGCGCGGCCCGGCTCGCAGGCGCCGAGGCAACCGGATCCACCTCGCCGAACTCCACCAGCGCCGCCAGTCGCCGCACCAGCACAGGGCCGATTCCAGGCACACGCCCCAGATCTCCCGGCCCTCGATAGTCCCCCGCCCTGGCGTGCTCGTCCAGAATCGCCTCGGCCAGCCGCGGGCCCACCCCGGGCAACGATAACAGCTCCGAGTAGGTGCACCCGTTCACGTTCACCGGTCCGGCCACGGCGGCGCCGTGACAGGCCACGAGCGCCGCAAGGGCAAGCTCCACCATCCGTCTCACTCGATTCCTCCTTCCGGTCAGTCCGTTGCGGACCGCCGAAAGCTATCGCGGAACGATCTGAAACGGGCCTGAAATCAGCTCGAATCGGCTGAAACCGGCCGTGTGGATTCAGGCGCCGACGCGCTCGCCGTACAATGTGAAGCTGTCGGCGCGCTGCACCTGCACGCGCTGCCAGCTGCCGATGGTCGCCTGGGGAGCTCGCAAGAGGAGGCTCTTGTTGCCGGGCGTCCGCGCCAGCATGATTTCGGGGTCGCGCTTGCTCACTCGCTCCACGAGGCACCGCTGCTCGCGATCGACCTCGCGCTGGTTGACCTCCAGCTGGATGGACTTCTGCAGTTCGATCAGCCTGGCCAGCCGCTCCTTGCGCGCCGCGATGGGCACCTTTTCGCCCAGTTTCACGGCCGGCGTGCCCGGGCGCTCGGAGTAGTAGAACATGAAGGCGGAATCGTACCGAAGCCGGCGCATCGCGTCGAGCGTCAGCTGGAAATCTTCCTCCGTCTCGCCAGGGAATCCGCAGATGACGTCGGTCGACAGCGCCACGTCCGGCACCGCGTCGCGCACGGCGCTGACGATCGACTCGTACTGCGCCATCGTGTAGAGCCGCTTCATCCGCCGCAACACGCTGTCCGACCCCGACTGCAACGGCAAGTGCAGATACGGCATCACGTTGGCGTTGGAGGCCATCGCCTCGATCACCTGAGGAGTGAAGTCGCGCGGATGGCTGGTCAAGAAGCGGAAGGCCACATGCGGATGACGGCGCGCCATCGTGTCGAGCAGCCGGGCGAAGTCCCAGTCGCCGTGCTGGTAAGCGTTGACGGTCTGCCCGAGTAGCGTGATCTCGAGCACTCCGGCCTCGCTCATCCGCTCCGTTTCGGCCAGCAACAGCTCGGCGGGCTCGTTGGCCTCGGGTCCGCGAGTGTTCGGCACCACGCAAAACGTGCAGCGGTAGTTGCAGCCGCGAATGATGGGCAGATATCGCTTGAAGTCGGTCTCCTGCTCCATCTGCAGCGGAGGGAGATCGCCCGCTTCCTCCCCGAGCCCAGGGGGCGGCGGCAGGCCGGCCAGCACCTCGCGCAGCCGGGCAGCCTGCACCGGCGGGATGACGAAATCGGCCTCCTGTTCGAGGTACTCGCTCGACTGGGCGGCCATGCAGCCCATCACTCCGACCACCAGCCACGGACGGCGAGCCCTCACGGCCCGGAGCTGGCCCAGGGTCCCCTTGATGCGGTCCTCGGCCTTCTCGCGGATCGCGCAGGTGTTCATCACGACCAGGTCTGCGGCCTCCCACGACGCCGTCAGCGAATAGCCCGCGTCGCGCAGAGCGACGGCGATGTCGCTCGAGTCGGCCTCGTTCATCTGGCAGCCGTAGGTAAGGATGGAAGCGCGTCCGATCATCGCGAAAGTCTCTTGGTCATCCGAACGGTAGTGCCTCCGCCGGGGGTCGCGATGATAGCACAGCTGTCCATCAAATTGTCCATCAGCACGAAGCCCCTTCCGCGCGGGCTGAGCGGGTTCTCGTCAATCGCCATCGTCTCGCGCTCGATACCGTTGGAGGGCGGGCCCTGCCCCCTGTCCACCACTTCCACCGTCACCAGACGCTCGTTTCTGTCGAGCCGAAACCCAATCTCCACCAGATCCGAGAACGGCTTCGGGTAGGCGTAGACCACAGCGTTGGTGGCAGCCTCGTCGACCGCGTACACCAGGGCATAGGTATCGTCCTTGTCCAGCTCCAGGTGGACCGCCATGGTCGCCGTGAAGTCCCGCACGTCCTTGAGATTGACCTCCGAATTGAACACCCGAATGAAACCGACCTCGGAGGAGAGCGCGTACTGGTGGCACCTCATCGCGACGATGGTCACGTCGTCGGCTCCCGAGCTGGCAGGCGGCGAAGCCAGCAGTGTCGACAGGAAGGGATGCTGTCCGCCGGCTCCGTTTTCGACCAGCAGCCGCTTCAGCGTCGCCTCGGTGCCAATCGGGCGCTCCTGGATGTTCAGGTGGTAGAGCCCGTCGGTGAAGAGCAGGACCAGATCGTCCTGGGCCAGGTAGACCCGGGCCTCGTTGAAGCGGACGTCAGGAAAGATCCCCAGAAACGGCCCGCCGGCCGACAGCTCGGTGCAGGTTTGCCGCCGGGCGCTGTAGACGATAGGGAACTCGTGCCCTCCGTTGGAGTAGGTGAACGAGTTGGTGGTGGAATCGAGGATGCCGTAGAACAGCGTGACGGCCTCGGCGCTGCCGTAGCTGTTGATGATTAGGCGATTCACGTTCTCCAGAACCTGGCTGGGCGAGACGCCGCGGATCGCCTCGGTTCGCAACAGGGTCTTCGTGAGCACCATCAGGAGCGAGGCCGGCAAACCCTTGCCGGCGACGTCGCCGATGGCGATGCCCCAGCGGTGGCTGTCGAGCGGGATGTAGTCGTAGAAATCGCCCGCGATGTCGTCGGCCGGAAGAAAGCGCGAGCCGAACCCGAACCCCTCGATCACGGGATCGGAGGCCGGGAGCAGTCCCAGCTGCACCTTGTAGGCAAGGTCGAGCGCCCGCTGCCGCTTGTGCTCCAAGACCGACAGGTCGTGGACCTTCTCCTCGAGCTGGTGGCGCATCGCCGTGAGCAGCCGGTTGCGGGCGCGCAGCTCCTGCTGGAGGGTGACGATACGAAGGTGAGCCGCCAGGCGGGCCATGAGCTCGCCGGCGTCGAAGGGTTTGGTGACGTAGTCGGCGGCGCCGATTTCGAGCCCTTTGACCTTGTCCCGAGGATCGGTCCTGGAGGTCAAGAGGATGACCGGGATGTTCTTCGTGCGGCGCCGGGCCTTGACTCGGCGGCAGAGCTCGTACCCGTCCATCCCGGGCATGATGATGTCGCAGAGGATGGCGTCCGGAATCGAGCGGGACAGCCACCGCAGCCCCTCTTCGGCAGATTCGGCCGTGGCGACGTCGAACCCCTGCTCGCCCAGAATCCCGGCGATCAGCTTGCGAATCATCGCCGAATCGTCGATGACGAGGACTTGAGGAACTTTGCTTCGGCGGGGGCTCATGCTCCGGCGGGATCGGGGGCCTCAGTTTAACACGCGAAGGGGCTTTCTGAGCGTTGCCCGGGCGCACGGCTCAGGGGCGGCCCAGCTCGAAGTGCGCCCGGCCCGAAACGGCTCGCCAGACCAGCGGCTCCTCACCCGGCCTATCCATGTGCACCTCGACCAATCGCACGGGAGAATCCCCTTCTGCAAAGTAGAGGAAGCTCTCGGAACTGAACCCCTCCAGCTCCTCCAGGAGCCGGTAGGCGCCGCTGGCATCCTGCACGGACACGCGCGCGCGCACGCGTTCGAAGAGCTGCGTGGCGCGCAAGCCCCGGTTTGCGGGCGCCAGATCCTCGAGCTGGCGCAGCTCCGATTCATAGGCCACGATCCTCACCTTGACGAAGAGCTGGGCGCCCTCGTGCTTCGACAGACTCTCCAGGAAGGCGGTGTCGAAGATGCCGCTGGCGCCCCGCTTCTCGAGCGCCAGCCGCCTGGAAACCGCGCTGACATCCACTACGCGAGCGCCGTTGGCCCTTTTCAGCGCGTCCGCCCAGAGGTCACAGATCGTCGCCGCACTCGGTCCCGTACTGGCCGGCGATTGGTCGATTGCCTCCAGGACGGCCATCGTGCTCGCCCCCGTCTTGCCCGCTCGGGCTCCACTCCCTCCGGGCTCTTCGGCGCCCAGCCGCGCCGAAAGCTCGACAGCTAGCGCGGTGAGCGCCCTGGGGGACAATCTGCGCCGGACATCCTGCGACACGAGCTTCCAGCTGTGGTCGGGGTCGCACGCGGCCGCGATCCCAGGAATCACCAGGGCGGCCAGCAAGAGCGTCAGCGTCGCTCTTCGGCGAGCGGCCATCAGACCAGTCCCACGAGAGCAGCCACGTACCCGGCCAAGGCCGCGAAGACAATGACCAGCCCGTAGTACGCCAGCGAAAGCCGCATCCCGATCACCTCGGCCACAGCGAAGAGCGTGGAGAAGCTGACGCCGGGAGCGGCGACCACGAAGGCAAGCGCCGGGCCACCGGCCATACCCATGGCCATCAGGGCCTTCACGGTCAGGACGGCCATGATGCTGCCCAGGTAGAGCACGGCGCCGACCGTGGAGGCCAGGAGCGTCGCTCGCAGGCCGGAGTCCCCCACCGCGCTCCGGAACCAGCCGAAGCTCTGAGGCGCCGTCGATTGCGCGTGCGTCAGCATTCCCAGGAGGAACAGGCCTACCAGGATCTTCGGGAGCAACCGGTAGATCAGGAAGGTGCTCTTGGCCACCCAGGCCGCCACATCCTCGCGCGTGAAGTGGAGCTTGAGCGTGACCATCAGGCCAATGAAGTTGGCCGCAACCCAGGGCACCTTGATGCTCCAGGGAATCTCGGCGACCGGCAGCGGCAGGGTCATCAGCAGCTGGAAGAGGAAGAAGTGGAAGACAGCCAGGGAGCTGCGGGGCGCCGCACCGAGCAGAGGCTCTTTGGGCGGCTTGGGCGCCGGCCGGCCTCGCGCGAACGCCAGCTCGAATGTCATTCCCAGCAGGATGGACGTCAGCAGCACCGAGGCGATGACGGAGAGTCCCAGCCGCGGCCCGAGCAAGTAGAAGCCGTAGAACATGGAGATGAGGTTGATGGACGGTCCGGCGAAGAGAAACGTCACTGCCGGCCCCAGTCCCGCGCCCTGCTCGTAGAAGGCGGCGAAGAGCGGGATGATGCCGCATGAGCAGACCGAAAGGACCGCTCCCGCGACCGACGCCACGACGTAGGCAAGTCCCCGGTTTGCATCCGGAGACAGAAACCGCACGACGGTCGACTTCGGCACGAAGACGCCGACGCCTCCCGCGATGAAGAAGGCCGGGATGAAGGCTCCTGATAGCTTTCCGACCAGGTTCTCCCAGACTGCCGAAAGTCCCGCTCCTACCAGCGACACGAGGAATTCCATACGATTCCATGATATGCCCGCCGCCCGCCCGGGGGGTAGAAGAAGATAGCGGGAGTTACAAGGGGTGAGGAGAAAGTCTGCAGGCCGCTAGTCTGCCAGGCGCATTGAGGCGCCCCCTCTTGGCTGGGATGGCGAGCCGACTCTGCCAGCCCTCTTCCTTCTCACTACTCGCTACTCACTACTCGCTACTCACTACTCACTACTCCTGTACACTGTCGCCGTGCCGTTTCTGATCGCACTGCTGCTCTTGGCCTCCGGTCGCGCTCTCGGATGTGACCCCGTGCTGCTGGATTTGATACGCGGGCAGCAGCGCGTGACGGCCTTCGACGAGGCGGTCCAGGCGGTCAGCACCCAGCTCAACGAGCTGGCAGCCCGGGCCCGCGCTGGGGAGTGGGAAAAGGGTGACGCGCTGGTCGGTAGCGTGCAGCAAGGGTGGGTCGGCGTCTACGCCAAGTACTACCTGAACCGGCCGTCGGACTACGGGGCCGAGGCGACGTGGCAGACCACCTTCGATGCAGTGTCCCTGGAGCTGGGTCAGCTCGAGAAGCTTTACGCGGGGAGAGATTTCGAGAAGTTGCATCCCGTCGTGCGCGGCGTCCAGGACCGTCTGATCCGGTTCTACCGAGCGCGCACGCCGGAGACGCCATCGCTGGCCTTCGAGAGGGCCAAGAGCCTGGCGCTGCGACTGGCCGACCAGGCACAGGGGCCCCGCTCGGAGAAGCGAGACCTGGGCGAAATCTACCTGCATCTGGAGGATCAGATTGGCCGCCTGCCCGCCGTGCCGGGCTCAACACGGGAGCGAATGCTCGCCGCGGTTCGGAGGCTGGGCGAAGCGCTGGGGACACCGGCCGATGCCGTGCTCGCCGCCCGGGAGCTGGTTTCCACGCTGGAGCCCTATCGCCAGCAGGCGCTCGAGAAACTCTGGTTTTCGCCGGCCACGCCTGAAAGCAAGGGAGGATCGAAATGAAGATCATGGTTTTCGGAAGTCTGAAGCCCGACTGCAAGAACTGCCGGGCCGCGGAGCGCCTGGTCGAGGAGATCATCACGCCCTGGGGCGAAGACGTCGACTACCAGAAGCTGACGATCAACACCCCCGAGGCCAAGGAGCACGGGATCATGGTGACGCCGTCGATCGTCGTCAACGGCAAGCTCGTGACCCACGGAGCGGTCCCGGACGCCGGACAGCTGCGGTCGGTTCTCGAAGCAGAGCACGCGCTGGAGGGCTGACGGGGCGCAACATCCTCCCGCGCGGGCACGTATTGTGTCATGTGAGAAGGTGCGCCTGGCCGGATTGACGATCCGAAAAGTCGTACCTATACTCAACGAACACAGAAGAGATGCCGTGTTGGAGGAGATGAAAGTCATGAGGAAGTCAGCCAATCTGGGCCTCGCGAGACCGGGCCGGGCGATCGCGCTCACGGTCCTGGTGCTCTTCCTCTCGACGGCAACCGCGGCGCACGCGCAGGCGGGCATTCTCGACACGATCAAGGGCTTCTTCGGCAAGGCCTCGGATACGGTCAAGGGGTGGTTCTCGGGCGGCGGCGAGAAGGAATTCGTCAAGATGCTCGAGACCGTTGCCAAGAGCCAGCAGGCCGTCTCGGACAAGCAGACGAACCTGCAGGCGCTGCTCAACCAGCGCGGTACGGCAAACGTCAAGCCCAACGACCCCATGATCAACGAGCGGATGAATGATATCGCTCAGGCGTCTCGAGAGAACGAGGCAGCCTATCTGGCCCTCCTCAAGGCGCGCGACGAGCTGGTCAAGGGCAAAAAGGACATCTCCAAGTACCAGGAGACCCTTTCGCAGCTCACCGAGCGACAGAACCAGATCGAGCAGCAGTTCCAGGAGATCCAGAACTTCAGCCGCAAGATCGGCGCGTTCACGCCGCCCGCCACAATCGCCGGCGCTGGTGCCGGTAAGGCCAGCATCATGGCGGCCACCGGCGAAGTCGACTGGCGCGACCCGCAGGTCCAGGGCTTCATCGACGAGTGGCTCAACGGCGTGCAGCTCACCGAGTGGGGCCAGTACATCGCCCCCGGCGCCGTCGCGGCCGGCCCGCCCGATCATGGAGCCAAGGCCCGCCACGAGTGGATCTGGGAGAACATGCACAGCAAGAGCGCCGACGCCAACATCAGCCTGGGCGATTACGTCCGCTCCAGACTGGCCGGCAAGAACCCGCAGATCACCATCAGCCGCCGCCAGACCACCACGGTGGCCTCGAGCAGCGCCAACACGTTCCAGGCGGCGCCCAGCACGCCGGCCGTCCAGACGATGAAGGCCTCGGCGCAGATCGAGACCGCTCCCCAGGTCGCCTCCGCTTCCTCGGAGCAGCCCTCCGGAGAGCTGCGCGACGTCATCGACCAGGAGAAGTCGGTCCTCAACTCCATCGCCAAGCTCAACACCGACGGCCAGGGTAACAGCGAGGCCGCCCGCAAGCTTTACGAGAGCCTGAAGGCCATCCAGACCCGCAAGAACGAGCTCATCAAGAACGCCACGCCGGCCTCCGCCAACCCCGCCGGCACCATCACCACCCCGCGCTGAACGATCGAGAAAATGGGTCAACTCGACTTGCCCCATTTCCCTTCGAAGGGAAATGGGGGCAAGTCGAGTTGACCCATTTTCGTGCGACGCACGTGGAGTGTCGGGCGATCGGGGAGGAAGTGGGGGAGCAGGCCCGGCGGGAGGGGCTGGACCGGTGCACTGCGGGGGGGATGGCGGCGCCGGTGGTGGCTTCGCTGCTGCTACTGGGGCTGATCGTGGCGGGTGGGCAAGCGGCCGGGCCGCTCTGGGCGGTGCTGGTCCTCGCTGCGGGGTACTGCAACGTCGTGCTCGCCTTCGTCGGCCACGACGCCGCCCACGGGGCGTACAGCCCGAACCGGGCCGCAAACGAGCTGGCCGGCATGTGGAGCCTGGCGCACTCCTTCACCACGCTCCGAGGCTTCCGGGCGCTTCACCAGGCCCACCACCGGCATACGGGCTTCGACGAGGACCCGACCGGCGATAGCCCCCGCCATCTGGGCCAGGTGAACCTCATCAGCTACTGTCTGTTCATCCTGGTACCGCTCGGGTTTCCGCTCTTCGTGGTGCTTCCGAGCTGGCTGGGCGGCTTCGGTTACCAGCCCCACGTCTTCCCACCCGAAGAGCGGGCCGGCATCCGCTTCAATTGCCTGTTCGTGCTGGCGCACCAGGCCGCGTTCTACGGGCTGGCGTCGTGGCTCGGAGGCCCTTCGGGGCCCGGGTTCGCCCTCGCAGGCTTCGTCTGCGGCCTCTGGCTCACGACGATGATGAACGCGCTGGCCCATGCCGGCGTGCAGACCTACACCGACTGCAGGCTCTGCAACACGCGCACGATTCGCTCCGGCCGGTTGCTGGGCCTGATGACCGCCAACGGCGGCTACCACGTCGAGCACCACCTGCTGCCGCACGTGCCCTGGTACCACCTGCCGCGCCTGCACGCCCTGATCCGGGAGCGCGGCGGCAGTGCGTTCGTGGGCGAGAGCTATCTGGGGCTACATCTCACGATGGCCTCCCGCTACGCGCGCGGCGGGGCCCGCTAGCTCCCCGGCTCAGCGGGGCGAGAGCGTCGCTTCGGCCAGGGCCGACTGACACTGCGTGTGCGTGTCGTTGGTGTCTGCCTTCATTCCGATCGCCACGATCCTGGGCACGGGGCCGGAGATCTTGAACGCCCGCCGGTAGTCGGCCTCGACGTCTCGCTCCACGGTCTGCCACTGGCCGGCCTCGCCCTCGCCCTTTCCGATGACCACGTACCAGACGTTCTTCAGCATCGAACGATCGCTGCGGATGAAGGAGCCGACCTCGTTGGCCGTCGTCCAGGCATAACCGATGGTGTTCGGGACGATCATGCCGTCCTTCTTGTCGAACACGACGAACAGCCGGAAAGCCGCATCCTCCTTGTTCTTGCGCGAGATGTCGGCTCCCGGGGGGACCCTATCGATCCTGAACTTCATACGGAGGATGGGATTCGGTGCCACGTCGTAGGGGCCTACCTTGTGCCCGATCTGCACGGAGTCGTCGGCGCTCGGCATGCGTACATGAGCAAAGCCGCCGGAAGGCCTCTCGAGCGACCAGTTCGTGGGCTCGTCACGCTCGCTGTCCCACCCGCCGGCCTTGAAGAAGGCCTGGAAATCGGTGGCAGCGCCGAACCCAATCAGGTCGATCCCCTTGGTGGCCACTCGCCGCGACGCCGCTGGCGCGAGCTCGAGGCCATCCAGGCTAGGCGCCTGCGCTTCGGCGCGCGGAACCGGGGTCGAAACCGCAAGGGCAACCGCCGTCAGAACAATCGAGAGTCGTTTCATTTTCCGAATCCCTCCTCGAGGATCTCGTCTGCAACCCGGCCGTCCAGTTTGACACGCGCCAGGACATCCTTGGCGCCCAGCGCGGTCAGGACCGTGGGAATCATGTCGACGCTGCGATGCGGGCGGGTGGACACCATACCACGCTTGATCCCTCGTCCCGCGATCAGCAGCGTGCTCCGCATCGATGGCGCCAGCAGGTATCCGTGGTCCGATCGGTCCTTGGCGCTCTCGTCGAAGCAGTATCCGGGCTTCGCAGAGACGATCAGGTCGGTCTGGTCCGGCCCGCTGAAGAAGTTGTCGATGGCGAAAGGCGCGTCGGGATAGTCCGTATCCATCGTCATCGCCAGCCAGTCCCGCTCGTCGATGTAGTCCGTCTGGTACCAGCCGTCCTCGACTGGGCCTGACGCGTCCCGCACCGCGGGCACCTTCTGCTCGTAGCCCAGCGGATCGAGCCCCTTACGATAGACGTAGCGATATCGCAGCTGCCCATCCTGGGTGGAGCGACGAATTACCGAAAACGCGCCTCGATCTCGCACGTCTCCGGAGCGCTTCTGCCGGGACGAGCCGGCCAAGGGCTTGGCCGTATAGACCACGTACTCGCGCAGGCCGGCCGTGGGCATGTCTCGCCCCACCATCATTCCCACGTCCACGGCAGGATTGACGCTCAGCCTACCGTCCGGGCCAGACACGAAGAACATCGTCTCCAGGATGTTCACGGGCATCCCGTCCCGGGCCCGTGTGTAGGCCTTCAGCTGGTCGAACGTGTGGCGGTTGTCCCAGCGATGGGTGCCGCTACGCGGCAGGTAGACGCGCACGGTCCCTTCGCCATCGGTGATCAAGCAGGCGTCGTACTCCTGGAACGACTTGTCCGATCTGCGCAGCTTGAACCCTTTCTCTTCGAACCGCTTCGAGAGCGAGTACGGCACATTGCCGTCCTTGGCCGGAGCCGATTCCGAGCCAGTCTCCGCCGGTCCGGCGAAGTGCCCGTGATCGCTGATGATGGCTACCACCAGCTCTTCCATGATTCCGAGCCGCTCGATCATCCGCATCAGCCGCCCGAACAGCCGGTCCTGATACTCCAGGAATCGCCTCACCTCGGGCCCGGCCTGTCCCTGGACGGCAGCGTGCGAAGCGTGGTCGATCCACGCAAAGTAGTGGCCCATCAACTTGGCCGGCAGGAATGCCCGCCCGTCCTTTGTGTAGGGATTGCCGTCGTTCACCATCTCGTAGGCGGCCGTGATGGTGAGGTCGTCGAACCCGCGGTCTCCAAACGGCACGTAGCTCCCGTCATGCTCGAAGAACATGCCGGTCATGCCCATCAGGAATCCATCCTTGGAGAACCTGGGATGCACACCCCGGCTGGTCGGAAAGAAGGTCAGCGCCGCCGGTTGCAGCATCTCGAAGATGTAGGGGTGGTCCCCAGGGACGTCCTCGGCAGCGAACTTGCCCTGCTTGGTGGACAGGTAGTCGACCCAGTTGCGTTTCCTGGCGGCCGACAGGCTCGCCCGGTCCTGAGCGTCCTTGATGTCCTTGAAGAAAAGCGTGTTCGACTGGATGCGGTGCGATTTGGAGTGCCGACCGGTCAAGAACGTCGTGGTCCCTGGGTAGGTGGACGAAGGGAAGCAGGTGACGTGGTTGCGCAGGAACGCGCCTCGCCGGGCGACGAAGCGATCGAAGTTGGGCAGCGCCTCCTGCCCCAGGCCCTCTCGGGACGTGAGCATCTCCTCGAGCTTGTCGGGGCGAAGGCCGTCGATATCGATCAGAAGCAAGTAAGGCCCGCGCGACGACAACAGCAGCAGGCGGTCGACTTCCTTCTGCCAGGCCGTGCAGTCGGCGACAGACGGCGCCGGCGCGGCAGTCTCGCCAGCCTCGGGGTGTTTGCGGACCAGCAGGGCCGCGAGCTCCCGTCCGGGCCCTCCGGCCAGCAGCGGGTCCCGCAGCGCCCGGCGGCGCAGATAGGCCAGCAAGTCGGCCGCGTCGCTGGCCGCGCTGGCGGCGAAGCGCGGGTCCGCCAGTCGCGCGTTCAGCTCGGCCTGCAGCTTCTGGGCGCGGGCCCGCTGCCGGGCGGAGCCCGCCGCGTCGCCGCGGGCGGCCAGCGCCTCGGCGAAGGCAGCGGCCTTCGCTGCTTCTACGGCAGTTTCCCTGAGCCCTTCTCGCCGTTCTCGCAGTACGCTGGCCGACTCGACACGCTGGGCCAGGTCGGCCACGGGCTCTGCCGCGCCCTCCGCGGCGGCCGCGGCCAGCACCTGCTCCAAGGCCGGCCGAAATCCCAGGACCAGGTTCTCCACCGGCTCCAGGTCCTGGGCTCCGTGGAGCTGCGACTCCTGGAAGCCGTCGGCCAGGAGCTCGCCGCCGCCACCCGCGGCTTGCAGTCCAGTCACGCAAGCCGTGCGGAACTGCTCGTACGCCTTCCTGTACGGCGCGCCGTCGTGCCCGCGCGCCTCCTCGGAAGCCGCCAGCACCATGAAGTAGTTCAAGACCTCGGTGGCCGCCGCGCGATCCCTCAGCGGGTACTCCACGTTGGCCAGCCGCTGGATGGCACGGTCCCGCTGCACCTGGGTAGCGCGCTCGGGAAGCACGCCGTGTGCCGCCAGGACTGCGCGGATTCCGGCCTCGTCGTCGGGGGCTTTCCGGCGGCCGTAGGAGACCAGGTCCTCGCCCGCCAGCCTGTCCTTGTAGAAGGCGAGCGCCGCCGCAAGCGCCGGCAGTCGCCTGGCCATGGGTCCATCGGGCGACTTGAGGATGGCGCGGGCCAGCGTTCCCAGGTCCGCCGGCGGCGCGCCCCGGTCGCGCACAGCGCCCCCGGCATGGGCGCGCTCCAGGCCGCTCGTGTCCGGCGACCCCGCAGGCGCTCCGGCCAGTGGAGCTGCCCACGCCAGGCACGCGATCGCCGCAACCAGCCCGAGCCTCATCATCTACCGTCCTCCCGCCGGCCGGGGCTCCGCCCCAGCTCGGCCTCCATCAAGTCCGCCGCGGAGAGCCCCTCGGCCTGCGCGCGCTCGTAGCGCTTCTTCGCATCGGCCCGCTTCCCCAGCCGTTCCTCGATGCGCCCCAGGAGGAGCCAGACCCGCGGCTCAGACGGCGCCAGCTGTGCGGCCTGCAGGGCCCAACGCCGCGCCTGGCCGAACCGCCCCTGGCCCGCCTCGCCGAGCGCTGCTCTGAAAGGAGCCACCGGGTCTTTTGGGTCTCGACGAACGATCTCCTCACTCACGCCGACCAGCTCGCGGTACCGCTTGGCCCGGGCGTGAAGCTCGCTCAGAAGCCGCAGAGCGTCCAACCCCCGCGGGTCCAGCTTCCGGGCCTCCTCGGCCGCCGCCAGCGCCTCTTGCGGCCTGCCCAGCTCCGAGAGCGCCGTCGACTTCAAACCCATGGGGTACGGGTCCCCCGGCAGCTTGCGGCAGGCTTCCTCCAGCACCGCCAACGCCTCGGCCGTCCTGCCCGCGCCCAGCAGAATCGTCCCGAGCAACGAGGCCGCCGCTCCGTTACGATGCGGGCTCGAGAGCAGTTTCTCCGCGCGTGCCTGCTCTCCGCGCGCCAGCGCTGCGCGGGCGCGGTCGACCGTCTCGTCGCCCGTCGGCCTGGGCTGCGCGGCCGCAGCACCTTCGTTCACCTGCGCGCCGGGCAGCGCCGCCCCACAGCTCAGGACGAGCGCAAGCGCCACCCCCCGAGCCGTCCGGACAACCCTGTTGCCCAGGGCGATTTCGGTCGTGGCAAGCATGTCAGAAGTCCATCCCGAAGAAGGCGTAACCGTAGGTCTGGCGAGCGGCTCCAGGGCCGCCGTAGCGCCGGGAATCGTACTGGTCCAGCGACGACTGCGGAATCGGCCGCTCATTGCCGATGCCCACTCCCAGGTACCAGTTGCTGCGGCGCTCCTGGACCTTGTAGGTCGTCTGGACCCTCCAGTCCGGGTCCGAAACCGACCCGCTCACGCGAGAGTCGACGATCCAGCGCTTTTCGGACCCCGGAGTGCTCCCCGGAGCGACCGTGTGATAGAGCAAGCCGACCTCGGTCCTCGGCTTGCCGTCTACCGAGTTCCAGGGGATGTGCGCCTCCGCCATCAGCGCCAGCGCCGACGATACGTGGCCGGGAGCCCCGCCCTCCACCAGCTTGTAGGTCGCCAGGATGGTCGTCTCCGGCTTGGGAAAGACCGGCCCGCCACCCGTCTGCAGTTTTCCCCCGGCCAGCACGGCCACTGTCGCATGCTCGGTTCCCACCTGCAGCCCGGCGTGCACGTTGTCGAAGCCGAATCCGGCCGTGTCGATGCGCCACCCGAAGCCGTACTTGTCCGTCTTCAGCACGTACTTCGTAACCGTGATCCGGTTGAAATCGAGGTCGTAACCGAGCAGGCCCTGTTTCGTGAGGCTGTACGCCAGGATGCCGAGCGCCCCGACTGTGTAGCCGCCCACGCCAACGACCATTCGCGGCAACCCTTCCTTGCCGAGCCGCGTGACGATATCGTCCTGGTCGGGCGCCGGCGGGAAGTGGGACGGGTCCAGCAGGTGACCGATCGCCTGCCGGACCGGCGATGGACCGGACATCAAAATGGCCGTCACGACGTCGTACAGCACCCGCTCGTGGGCGAGCAGGCTGATCGAGAGCGTCTGGCCCAGCCGTCGCAAGATCTCCTTGGCGCCCTCGCCGTCGGTGTAGAAGGCCGGCGGCATCTGGCGCATTCCCGTAGGATCGCTCCCCATTGGGTCGACGGCCAGCAGCCGGTAGCGGTTCCCCGTCATCAACTGCTGCTGCATGATGATGTGGCGCATGCGCGCCTCGAGCTCCTGGGAGAGCGTGACCTTGAGGTAGTGCTGCGTCTCGGGCTCCAGGGTCTCCAGGTCGCCGATGTCCTTCTTCAGATCGCGTCCGACCTTCTGCAGGTAGGCCGTGAACTCGATCTGGATCACCGCGGCCAGGCGCCACGGGTATCGCTCGGGTCTGGCGTACTCGACTTCACCCGGAGGCAAGTTTCCGTGGGTCGCGTCGATGTCCGCCCGCAGCGTCGCGCCCTCGGAGTAGACGCGCAAGCCGCGGTCCAACTCGCCTTCGGGCCCGGAGGTGGTCACGCCGGAAGCGTTCAGCCCCGAAAAGGCAGGCAGCGAGTGCGCAGGCGCGCGCTGCGCGCGTGCCCACCACGGCGCGCCCAGGGCCAGAAGCAGAGCCGCGACTACGAGCGCCGCTACGGCCGCGGCTCCCTTCGCGGCGCGTTCAACGCGCATCGGGCTGGTCCCCTCGCGACGGCCGGCCGAAGCTCGATTGTGCAGCCCACTGGCGCAGGAAGGCGGCCTCCATGTCGGCATTGAGCCAGCTCTCGCGCCATCCGAAGGTTTCGGCTTCCTCGAGCGCGTGGGCCGCCGAGGCGCCACGGGATATCCGGTACAGGCCCGCCATCGTCCCGGTGCGGTAGACACCGGCTGCGCAGTGGAAGAAGAGCTTCTTCTGGCTCGAGCTCTCCCCACACAGCTCCAGAAACCTGACCGCCTGATCGCGCGTCGGCGCTTCCGTGTCCGGGATCGGTATCGAGACATAAGCCATCCCCAGGGCTTCGACAGCCGTCCGCTCGGAGCCGTCCTCCATGCGCAAGTTGACGATCGTCCTCACACCTCGCTCCCGCAGCCGCCGGAAACCTTCGGAGGAGGGCTGACCGCCCCGCACGATCGTGGGGGTCACCTCGGCCAGATTGGGTAGCGGGCCGTGCTTCTTCCAGGCGCGGCGGATGAGCGCCCGATTGACCCAACGATCCAGCTTGCCGCCCTTGCGGTTGAGCAGGTGCGCGACGGCCCGGCGCACGGGGCGGCGCTCCGCAAGCCGCTCGACCAGATCGGCGGAGCGCTCTTCCTCGGCCTCGGTCAGCGACGCCCGCAGCGAGTAGCGAGCCAGCTCCCGCAGCTCGGCAAGGTCGGACTCGGGCGTGTCGGAGCTCGACGGCGCGGCGGGTGAGGACCCGGGCAGCTCCAGCCCATCGAACTGCGGCACAGCGGGCGCCTGTGCACCGGCAGGCCATGCCGTCAAGGCGATGAGCACCAAAAGGGACAACCAGGGGCGTCTCGAAGGGAAGGGCATCATAGGAAGAAAACGGGGAAACCGGACGGCTCCGCTCGCTCGGCGGAGTCTCTACCCTTTCCACTACCACATCATGCCCGGCAGGGTTGCCGATTTCGCACCACAAGA
This sequence comes from Candidatus Wallbacteria bacterium, assembly GCA_016213845.1. Taxonomy (GTDB): domain Bacteria; phylum Muiribacteriota; class UBA6191; order JACPRK01; family JACPRK01; genus JACPRK01. Next base: position 197,707 of record JACQZN010000028.1, on the reverse strand, counting down.
AGCAAGAACCGGCCGCCCTTGGGCGACCGGTCCAGTCATGGTCCTTTGGGTCGGGGGCCGGCTCAGCTCGAGCTGTCTCGCTGGCGCATCGACGGCGGCGTCTTGCCTTCGGTGGGTCCCTCGGCCAGCTTCAGCAGGGCTCGAGCCCGGTTCCAATCTCCGGCCTCGATCTCCTGGCAGACCTGGCTGAACACGCTGTCCGAGCAGAGCATCATCTCGGCGAATCCCAGTCCACCCGGATTCTGGCAGTTGGAGCGTTTCATGGTTCGTCGCCCTCCGTGAGTTACTTCCCAGGGCTTTCGGATGCAACCCTGATACCAGAATCGGCAGAATCAAGCAACTCGTACAGAACCGGCTTCACGATTGTCGGGTTCTGGCCGTTGGTGTTCCGTCTCGTGACCCGCGTGACCGTTGACCGGCTCATTCCGGGACCTGCATATCCTGGTTCATGGGACAGAAAGCTCTCAGTCCATCCGCAGCCTGTTTCGCATGGAGTTACGACCTGCAGCACCGCGACCGCAACACAACGCAACTACCGCTGGAGGATCGCGGTGCCGGTGCGCACCCGGAGATCTAATTCGCGACTGCGGTGGCGTAAAGGACGCTCAACTGAGCCGGATGCGGATGCTGCGCGAGTGGAGGGGAAGCTGCTCCTGGCGGGTCAGCGTGTCCATGAGCCGGCAGATGCCCTTGACCTTGCGCTTGGAGTAGAAGACCAGGCTCGAGCGCTTGAGGAAGTCCTGGACCTCCAGTGGTGAGGAGTAGCGCAGTTGCGGGCTGGGAGGTGCCAGGTTGCCGGCACTGGCGAAGTACTGGTCGAGGGCAGCGGGGGTGTTTTCCCCCAGACAGATGACACCGGCGTTGGAGATGGAGCTGAGCAGCTCGAGGGGGTGTTCGACGAACAGGTTGAGGTGTTTAGGCGGGTGTTGATTGGCGATATCGATGGCCTCGGCGAGCGTGCGAGTCAACACGATGGCGCCCGTGCGGTCCAGCATCTGGCGGTGCGGGTCGCTGGCGCTGCCGGCGAGCTTGCTGATCTCCTCCATGACTTCGTTGGCAGTGACGACGGAGGGTGTGATGACGACGACGCGCCTGAGACTGGGGTCCTCGGTGAGGCAGACGACGTCGGCGGCGATGTACGCAGGGTTGGCGGTGTTGTCGGCGATGATGATGGTGTCGTTGTCGGCTGCGAGGAACTTGGTTCCGACGCTCTGGCTGACCATCAGCATCGCGGCCTGGACCGCGGTGGAGCCCTGGGAGATGATCTTATCGACGCGCGGGACGGTCTCGGTGCCCTGGGTGAAGGCGAAGATCGAGCAGATCTCCGGGAGGCAGTAGACCTTCTCGACACCCCACTGCCGCGCCATCCAGAACAGCATCGGGTCGGGCTGGGTCTCGCCGGTAGGCGCGGGGACGTTCAGGTAGATGAGCCCGACCTTGGCCGCCCGGGCCGGCGCCAGGTACATCATCAAGCCGGCCGGCGAGAACTTCCAGTCACGCGGCAGACAGATGGCGACGCGCTCCAAGGCTGTGTAGTGCTGGCCCGTGATTTCACCGTAGCTGCCGGTCACATGCCAGCTCACGGGCAGCTGGCGCCGGTGGAATCCCATGATCTCGCGGCGCGCTCGGTTGAGCGCCCGGAGGTAGCCGGCCTCGATTTCGGCCACGCGGCGCCTCAGGCGCCGGGCGTCGATCTCCCACGTGAACTGGTCGGGGTCGCGGTTCTCCTGGGCCATGTACTCGCGAACCGCGCCGTCGCCGTAGTTCTTGACGTTGGCGTACTGGATCGTCAGGTAGGGGCCCTCGATCAAGAAGGCCTCGAGCGGACTGGCGACCGAGAGGAGCGCGTCGATCTCGCGCGCGGCGTCCTTGCGCCAGGTCTCGATGAGCTTCATTCGCCACCCCTGGCTGCGGCCGCGGCCGCGAAGCGATGGCGCGACGGTGGCCGCTCCGGAAGCGCCACCTGGATGGTCACGGCCCGCTCGCCGAGGAGCTCCTCCAGGGCGGTCACCAGCTCGGCCTTCGGACTGACCTTGAACTCCTTGCCGAGGCGGACGACCACGAGTTGATCTCGGACCGGCACAAACACTTCTACGGGGTGGCGGCCCCGATGGTTCAGCAGGATGTTCTTCATCCGGGCCGCCTGGTCCTTGCTGAGCCCGGCGCGCGGCGTCTGGACACAGACGCTGGCCTTCCAGCCTTTCTCGCCGAACAGCCCCTCCAGCGGCAGCGTGCCGTCGGGCGACAGCCGCTTCTCGCCGTTTCTGTTCTGGATCGTGCCCCAGACCAGCACGACCGTGTCCTCCTTCAAGTAGGACTTGGCCTCCTCGAAGCGCTCCGAGAAGAGCGGCAGCTCGACCGACCCGCGAACATCTTCCAGCATCACGATGGCCATCTCCTTGCCGGACGACTTGGAGCGGACCTTGCGCACCGACTTCACCATGCCGGCCACCACGAACTGCGAATCCTCCGCCATCCCAGGCAGGTCGGCCAGCGTGGAGATGCCTGTGATGCGGTCGAGCAGCGGCTGGAACCCGAGCATCGGGTGACCCGAGAGATAGAGGCCCAGCGTTTCGCGCTCGAAGTTGAGCAGCGAGCGCTCGGGGAACTCCGGGATCTCCGGATAGCTGATCTGTCCGACACCGAACCCTCCCTCGGAGCTCCCGGCACCACCCGAGAGCAGATCCGCGAGAGTCATTTGACCCACCGACTCGTTTCGCTGCGAATCCTGTCCCAGACTGATCGCCAGCTCCACCGCGGCCAGAAGCTGGGCGCGGTTCTGAGGGAAGCTCGACAGGGCGCCGCACTTGATGAGGCTCTCCAGGATGCGCTTGTTCACGGCCCGGCTATCCACCCGGCGGCAGAACGTCTCCATGTTCGGGAACGGCCCATGCCGCTCCCGCGCCTGGATGACGCTGCTCACGGCGCTGTCTCCGATCCCCTTGATCGCCGAAAGTCCGAACCGGATCGCCTTGCCGACCACGGTGAAGTTGGTGTCGCTCTCGTTGACGTCCGGAGGCAGGATGCTGATTCCCATGCGCCGGCACTCCTCGATGAAGGAGGCTATGCGATCCGTGTCGTCGCGGTCGTTGGTCAGAACGGCCGCCATGAACTCGTGCGGGAAGTTCGCCTTGAGGTACGCCGTCTGGTAGCTGATCAGCGCATAGGCCGCGCTATGGCTCTTGTTGAAGCCGTAGTCGGCGAACTTCTGCATCAGGTTGAAGATCGTCTCCGCGTTCTGCGGGTCGACGTCGTTGGCCTTGGCGCCGTCCAGGAACCGGGCCCGTTGCCGCTCCATTTCGTCGGGCTTCTTCTTGCCCATCGCCCGGCGCAGCTGGTCGGCTTCGCCCAGGCTGTAGCCTGCCATGATCGAGGCGCACTGCATCACCTGCTCCTGGTAGAGCATCACGCCGTAGGTCTCCTTGAGGATTCCCTCCAGCTTGGCGTGCGGGTAGACCACCTTCTTCTTCCCGTGCTTGCCGTCGATGAAGTCGTCGACCATACCGCTGCCCAGCGGCCCTGGGCGGTAGAGAGCGATCACGGCGATGAGGTCTTCGAAGACCGTCGGCTTGAGCCGCTTGAGCAGCTCCTTGAATCCCGAAGATTCGAACTGGAACACGCCCACGGTGTCGCCCGCCGCCAGTAGCCGGTAGGTCCGCTTGTCGTCCATCGGGATGCGGCCGATGTCGAGCTCGACCTTGCGGCGCTTTCGGATGTTGTCGAGCGCGTTGTCGATCAGCGTCAGCGTCTTGAGCCCCAGGAAGTCCATCTTGAGGAGCCCGATCTCGTCCAGGCTCTTCATGTCGAACTGGGTGGCTAACTCGTCCTTGTTCTTCGCAAGTGGCGCGTACTTCCAGATCTTGTCGGGCGCAATCACGATGCCGGCCGCGTGGATCGACGTGTTGCGCGCCATCCCTTCCAGCTTCTGCGCGATCTCGAAGAGCTTCGGGTCCTGCGCCGCAAACTGGCGAAGCTCCGCGCTCTGCTCCAGCGCCTGAGCCAGCGTGATGTTGAGCTCCTCGGGGATCGCCTTCGAGATCTTGTTGGAAAGCGAGAACTCCACCCCGCGAACCCGTGCCGCGTCCTTGAGCGCCGCCTTTGCCTTCAGCAGATTGAAGGTCGCGATCTTGCTCACGTTGTCGCGGCCGTACTTCTCCACCACGTACTGGACGACCTCGCTGCGGCGCTCGAAGTCGAAGTCGATGTCGATATCGGGCATGCTCACGCGCTCGGGGTTCAGGAACCGCTCGAAGACCAAGCTGTACTTGAGGGGGTCGATGTTTGTGATCCCGAGCAGATAGGCCACCAGCGACCCGGCCGCCGAGCCGCGCCCAGGGCCCACGCTGATTCCCTTGGAACGCGCGTGGTGGATGAAGTCCCAGACGATCAGGAAGTAGGCCGGGAACCCCATCTTCTCGATGACCGACAGCTCGAAATCCAGCCGCTTGCGGATGTCCTCGGTCGTCTCCTCGTAGCGCGTCGGCAGAGCCTGATCGCAGAGGACCCTCAGGTACTCGGCCGACGTGCGGCCGCCCGGTACGTCGAACTTCGGCAAGTACTTCTGCTTTGTCGTCACGTCGACGTTGCACATCGACGCGATCCGCACCGTGTTGGCGTAGGCCTCAGGCACCTCGGGGAACAGCTTGCGCATCTCCTCGGCGCTCTTCAGGTAGTACTCCGTGCTGTCCAGCTTGGGACGCCGCTCGTCGCTCAGCATCCGGCCCGCCGTGATGCAGAAGAGGTGGTCCTGCGCCTCGTGATCGTCGGCCGACACGTAGTGCGAGTCGTTGGTCAAGACGAACGGGATGCCGAGCGTCTTTCCCAGCTCGATGAGCTGAGGCATCACCAGCTTCTGCTTGTCGAGCCCGTGGTCGCAAAGCTCCAGGTAGAAGTTCTCCTCGCCGAAGAGCTCGCGATACGCCTTCGCGGCGGCCACGGCGTCGTCCTGCCGGCCAGCCAGAAGGTACTGGAAGATCTTCCCGGACTGGCAGCCCGAGAGAGCGATGATGCCCTCGTGCGACTCGCCCAGCAGCTCCTCGTCCATCCTCGGCCGGAAGTAGAACCCCTCCGTGAACGCCAGCGACACCAGCCGGCAAAGGTTCTGATAGCCTACCTGGTTCTTGGCCAGGAGCGTCAGGTGGTGCACCGCCTGGTTGCGCGACATCACGCGGCGGCTGCCTTCCGTCACGTAGACCTCGCAGCCCACGATCGGCTTCACGCCTTCCTTCGACGCCTTCTGGCAGAATTCCACCGCACCGTACATCGCCCCGTGATCGGTCAGCGCCATCGCCGGCATCTTCAGCTTCGAGGCCGCCTTCACGAGCTGCGGCACGGTCGCGGCGGCGTCGAGCAGCGAGTAGTGGCTGTGGACGTGCAGATGGACGAAGTCGGCGTGCGGCATCAGTCCCTCACGTAGACGATCTCGCCCTTCTTGACGACCATCCCCACCTGGTTGATCCCGAAGTGATAGACCAGGTGCCGGTAGTCCGGGCTGTCCAGCAGCACCAGGTCCCCGGCCTTGCCCTCCTCGAGGCTTCCGAGCTGGTCGGCCAACCCGATGGCGTGAGCGGCGTTGATCGTGGCCGCGTTCAGCGCCTCCGCCGGCGTCAGCCCCATGCCGAAGCAAGCCATCGCCATGACGAGCGGCATCGACTCGGTGAAGCAGCTACCCGGATTGCAGTCCGTCGCCAGCGCCACGGCGCACCCCTGGTCCACCATCCGCCGGCCGGCAGCGTACCGTCCGGACCGTAGACAGAAGGCAGTGCCGGGTAAGAGCACGGCGCAGGTCTCCGAATCGGCCAGCTTGCGGATGCCGGCCTCCCCCGTCACCAGCAGGTGATCGGCGCTGGCTGCTCCGAGCTCCAGCGCAACGTCCAATGCGCCGCATTCGCCGATCTCGTCGGCGTGGATCTTGGCTCCCAGTCCGTGTTCCTGGGCCGTCTTCAAGATACGGCGCGCCTGGACCGGCCCGAAGACCTCCTCCTCGCAGAAGACGTCGCAGTAGCGTGCAAGGCCGGATTCGGCCACGCGTGGGATCATCTCCCGGCAAAGCCGCTCGACGTACTCCCCGGGCTCGCTCTTCAGCTCCCGCGGCACAGCGTGGGCCCCCATGAACGTCGGCACCACCGTCAGCTGCTCCCGGGCCATCTCGGCGGCCTTGGCGATCGCGCGCAGGATCTTCAGCTCGCTCTCCATGTCCAGTCCGTAGCCGCTCTTCACCTCGACCGTGGTGGTCCCGAGCGACAGCATCAACAGGAGGCGCCGGTACGTCTCATCGGCCAGCGCGCCCTCTTCGCAGTCGCGGACCTTCTGCACCGTCGAGAGGATTCCTCCGCCGGCGGCGAGGATGTCGAGGTACTTGCGGCCACCGAGCCGCAGCTCGACCTCGTCGTGACGGTAGCCCGTGAAGCATGCGTGAGTATGCGGATCGACGAAACCGGGCACGACGACCTGGCCGCTGGCATCGATGGTCGTGAACTCCTCCGGGTCCTCGTACCAGTGGCCGTGGGCCAGCTTGTCTTCGATCGCCTCCGTCGTCCCGACCATGTCGATGATGCCGCCCTGGACGATGAGAGCGCCGTCCTCGATCACCTGCACGGTGCCCAGGTCCAGACCGCGGCGCGGTGCGGCGCCTGCGCAGGTGACGAGCTGGCGGGCGTTCTTGAGGATCAGGTTTCCCATGGGCTCTGTTGCTGCATCAGACGTTGATTCCCAGGCTGGGCAGCTTGACGCTGCGCTCCCGGGCGATCTGGCGGGCCTTCTCGTAGCCGGCGTCGGCATGCCGCATCACGCCGGTGGCGGGATCGTTGGTCAGGACGCGCTCGAGGCGGGATGCGGCGGCCGGCGTACCGTCGGCCACGATGACCTGGCCGGCGTGGATGGAGTTGCCGATGCCAACTCCGCCGCCGTGGTGCAGACTGACCCAGGTCGCTCCACTCACGGCGTTGAGCATGGCGTTCAGGAGCGGCCAGTCGGCGACGGCGTCGCTGCCGTCGAGCATGCCTTCGGTCTCTCGGTTGGGGCTGGCGACGGACCCGGTGTCGAGGTGGTCGCGGCCGATCACGATCGGGGCCCTGAGCTGGCCGCTGGCGACGGCGTCGTTGATGGCTTGGCCGAAGCGCGCGCGCTCCCCTAGCCCGAGCCAGCAGATGCGCGCCGGAAGCCCCTGGAAGGCGACACGCTCCCGCGCCATCGAGATCCAGCGCGCCAGGTGCTTGTCGGCCGGGAAGAGCTCCAGCACCAGGTCGTCGGTCCGCCGGATGTCGGCCGGGTCGCCGGAGAGCGCCGCCCAGCGGAAGGGCCCCTTCCCTTCACAGAAGAGCGGGCGAACGTAGGCCGGCACGAACCCGGGGAACGAGAACGCGTCCTCCACGCCTGCCTTCTTCGCCTCACCGCGAATGTTGTTGCCGTAATCGAAGACCACGCTGCCCGCCTTCCGGAAGTCGAGCATCGCCCGCAGGTGGATCGCCACGGATTCGCCGGAGAGGGCCTGATAGCGCGAGGGGTCCTCGCGGCGCATCGCCACGGCCTGGGCCAGCGGCATCTGATGCGGAACGTAGCCGTTCAACATGTCGTGCGCGCTGGTCTGATCGGTGACGATGTCGGGGAGCACGCCGCGCCGGAGCAGCTCGGGGTGCGCGACCGCAGCGTTCATCTCCAGTCCGATGCTGTAGGGCTGGCGCGCGGCCTGCTTCTCGAGCGCCACCCGGATCGCCGTGTCCAGGTCCGGCGCCTTCCAGTCGAGGTAGCGGGTCGCCAGTCGCTTGGCGATGCGGTCGGGGTCGACGTCCACGCAGAGCGCGACGCCCTCGTTCATCGTCACCGCCAGGGGCTGCGCGCCGCCCATGCCGCCCAGCCCGGCCGTCAACACCAGCCGCCCCGCCAGGGTGCCGCCGAAGTGCTGGCGTGCCGCCTCGGCAAAGGTCTCGAACGTGCCCTGCAGGATGCCCTGGGTGCCGATGTAGATCCAGCTTCCCGCGGTCATCTGCCCGTACATCATGAGGCCTCGTGCTTCGAGCTGGCGGAAGTGATCCCAGTTACCCCAGGCCGGCACGAGGTTGGAGTTGGCTATCAGCACGCGCGGGGCGTCCGGGTGCGTGCGGAAGATGCCGACCGGCTTGCCGGACTGCACCAGCAACGTCTCGTCGGACTCGAGGGCGCGCAGCGATCGCACGATGTCCTCGAATGCCTTCCAGTCGCGCGCAGCTTTGCCTGACCCCCCGTAAACGACAAGGCTCTTCCAATCCTCGGCCACTTCAGGGTCGAGGTTGTTCATCAGCATGCGCAGTGCAGCTTCCTGAAGCCACCCCTTGCACGAAATCTCCACGCCCCGCGGCGCTCGAACCTCGGGGTGACACTCGACCGGCATGCCAGCGACCTCCTGCCCGTGAATGGGCAATCAATCCTATCATGCGCCGAGAGTCGGGAACACCCGGCTCGGGTTTGCGGGGGACCTGCTGGGCCCGGCCCTCAGAAGGCCTTCGAGAGCGCCACGTCGAGCTGGGAGTACTCCGGATCGTCCAGGCGAGACAGCGCGGTCTCCAGCGACACCTCGCCGATGGCGGCACGCACGCTGGCATTGACGTAGCCGGGCGTCCTGTCGGCCAGGAGCGAGACTCCGGATTGCCCGTTTGCGGGGAGATCCTCGGCGATCGCCTCGAGGCTGACGGTCCAGTTGTGGTGCGGCCGGACCTGCAACCCCAGACCCAGGCTGTCCATGGTCTGGTCGGAGCCGGCGCCAGCGGAGGGCAGCCAGGCCCGTTGCACGCCGAAGATGGTGTCGACGCCGTCGATCAGAGGATGGGACAGCATTCCGTAGATGCCGTCGGCCGCGCGGGCGTCGTCTGGAAGCTCGAACTGCCGGCTGTTGCTGTTTCCAACCGACTTGTTGGCGCCCAGGGCATACCTCCAGTCGGTATCGGACATCCCGCCCGAGTGCTTGACGCCCAGAGAGACGATGGGATCGATGTCGGTGACCTGCCCGAACGGGGTCTGGCCGGCTGCAGTGAACAGGGTGGCGGGCAGCGCGCGGCCTCCCAGGCTGACTTCCAGGCCCTCCCGGACACCGTAGCGGACCTCGGCACGACCGGTCTCCAGGTCGTACTTCTGCATGTTGGCTACATAGCGGGCGTCGGCGTCACGCTGCAAGTAGGCCAGCTCGACGATCCAGTTGCCGGGCTTCGCCGTGTGGATGTTCTCCATCTGCACGACGCGGGTGTCGGTCCGGTCGTTCTTGCAGCCATCGGAGCAGTGGTGGTCGCAGCTTCCCGCGGGACGCGCGCCGACGGTGTCGACGAGCCTGGGTGGTTTAGCTGCCTCGCCCGATCGCTTCTCGTGGCCGAAATCGGCCGAGGGTTCGGCCAGCTCGTCGGCTCCCTCATCCGATGTCGCGGGCCCGGAGCGGGCTGGCTCGGGCTCCGCATCGACGACGAGCCAATCAGGCGGCGCCTCGGTAGCTCCCACGGTGGGTCCTGCCAGGGCGACGGAGAGGGCGGCGGAAAGGAGCAGCCTGGTGAGTCGGATCATGACAGCGGTGAGCGAAATTGGTCGCAGCATCATGACTGGCTATCGACAGGAAGAGGCGAGGCCTCAAGCGGCCTACGCGGCTGCGGATGGGCCGTGTGGAGAGGGCGCCCCCCCCGGAGGCCGTTTTCCCTCCGAACCTGTTTCGAGCGAGGTCGGGCCGCTACCAGCGCGAGGAGTGGCGGCTGAGGGTAGAGCCGTCCGGGCCTACCGGTCCACCCTGGTTGATCGCGCTCGTGCCGGGGAGGTTGGGCTGGGCACCGGTTCCCGTGCCGAAGGTGCCGTAGTTGCCGCAAATCACGATGCGGAACGGGGGCTGGGGGCAGGGAGAGGGCACGCCCACGTCGGCGGGCACGCTCGCATCGGTGATCCAGCCGGCCGGGAAGCCGCCGTTGGTGATCGGGGAGCTGATGACGCGATTGCCCAGGCTTGCCACGACGCAGAAGTAGCGGCCGCCGAGCCCGATCGGGGTGCCGTGCGGCGCGGTGCCGACCCCGCCGCCGCTGGTGTCGAGGAAGTCGTCGGGTACGTACTGGATCTCTCCAGCGTAGTAGCGCGATACGGCTGAGGGGCAAACGAAGAGCCGGTCGTCGCGGATGACTTCGTTCAGGGGGCCGGACATCAAGCGATTGACGAAGCTATCGGGGCCGCCGACGACGGGCTGGGAATCCGTCATGCCCGCGACCGCGCCGGAGGGGCCGCTGGCGAGGATTCCGGGAACCAAGGCGGTGTCGGTCAGCCGGCCGGTGCGAGGGGTGAACCCGAAGGCGCACTTGGAGTTTTCGGCGAGGACCTCGTGAACCGTCTCCCAGACGGCCAGGCCGTGCTCCAGGCCGGCCAGGTGGCCCAGGCAGGATTTTCGCCGGGAAGTCTCGGCGAAGTCCTGATACTTGGAGACTCCGGCCGCGACCAGCACGCCGATGATGATGACGACGATCACCAGCTCTATCAGGGAGAATCCAGCGGCCGGGCGGCTTCCGCGCAGAAGCTCCCGCTGGGCTGCGCCGAACGGGGTTCGGGCGACCCGACCTGGGCTGCGGTGTTTCGTTCCGCTAATCCGAGATGCCATCGACTGGGGTGTCGCTTCTGGGTGTTGCCCTTCGGTGAACCTGTCGCGTCGTGTGGAAACTCGTAGGCCGTTGGCGCCGCGGATGCGGCCCAAACATGGACTGTAGCAAGGGTTACGAACCGAGTCCAGAGTCCATGACAACTTTTTTTTCGCGTGATACGAACGATACACGCGCCCGCGGCGCGGATCTGATTTTGATATTACCCCGGTCGAATCGGGACCGCACGCTATTTCAACTTCGCGGAAGCTCGACATATCCTTGCAAACCCATGGTGCGGAAGATTTGCTCCACGAGCCGCGCCGGGTGGATCGGCTTGACCAGGTAATTCGCCGCGCCGAGTTCATGACACATCAGCAGGTCCCGCAGGCTCTGCCGCACCGTGAAGACGATCACGACCGTGTGAGCCAGCTCCGGGTCCGCCTTCACCCGTTCGCAGAGCTCGAAGCCGTTCAAGCCCGGCATGTTGAGGTCGGTCAGGATCACGTCCGGTGGATCGGCCTTCGCCATCTCCAACGCCTGCTGCCCCGAGGAAGCGTCCTGGGCCGTGAACAGACCCGAGCGCGCCAGCACCGAGGTCGTCACCAGCCGCTGTCCGGCGTCGTCCTCGACCACCAGGACCCGGTAGGCCCCGCGCTCTCGCAGCCGCTTCACGTGCTTGGCCTCGGAGTCGAACACGTCCAGGATGTTGCGATCCTCGAAGTCCGGATTCGTCTTGAGCTGGGTCAGGTGGCTGAGACGGTCCATCAACTGACGCACGCGATCGATGCTCGCGGAGAGCTTCCCCAGCAGTTCCAGCGCCTCGCCGTCGGCCTCGAGCTTCTCGCGCAGCATCTCGAGGCCCAGCTCCACCACCTGGAGCGGATTGTTGATGCCATGACGGATGGTGTGCGCCACCCGGAAAACCGCGTCCAGCCGGTCGCTCTCGCTGGCCCGCTCGTCCTGGTGGCGGCGTTCCGAGAGCCGCTCGATCCGCACCAGCAATTCCTCCGGCGGGACACTGTCGGCGATGACGTCGTCGGCCCCGGCCGCGTAGGCGCCTGCCCGCGAGGCGGAATCCTCCTGCCTCGTCAGCAGCACGATCGGCAGCGTCGCCCCGTCGGGCAGCCGCCTCAGCGCCGCGCAGAGATCCACCTCCCGCAGCGGCTTCATCGCCTCCCCCACCAGCGCGATTCCCGGACGAAACTCCTGGAACATCCTGAGCGCCATGTCGCCCGTCGGCGACGCGAAGACGGCAAAGCCGGCCCGCTGCAGCAGCTGCGAGTTGCGCACGCGGCGCTCCTCCAGCTCATCCACGATCAGGATCGACCTGTGGGTCTCCTTCTTATCCATGGGCCCTCGCGTTTCCCCGCACCGCCTGACAACTCTTTTTCACTTTTCGACGGTTCCTAGTCAGCCGCCAACTCGGGCAGCAGGTTCTTCAAGAAGCTCCGCAGCGCCTCCATCTGGGGACGCAGCGCCTCGAGCTTCCCGTGGGCCTCCTCCGGATCGGACTGCCGAGCCACGTCCTCCAGCTCCAGCGCCAGCCTCGAGATCCGGCGCGCCCCCAGGGTAGCGAATCCGCCCGCGATGGCGTGCAGCTCGTGCACCGTCGCTCCGACGTCCCCCTCACGGCGGGCCCGCTCCAGGTTCGACAACCGCAAGCCGAGGTCGTCGAGGAACAGCTCCACGGCCCGCCGGATGGTCTTGTTGTCCAGCGCCGTGGCCAGTGTGTTGAGGTGCGTGCGGATGCCCTTCACGTCCTCTTCCGGGACGCCGGGCGACGCCGCCGGCCCCTCTGGCGGCCGCTTCGGCGACTCCTCGACCCGCCGGCCAAGCATCTGCCGCAGCCGTTCCAGGGTGAGCGGCTTGGACAGATAGTCGTCCATCCCGGCTGCAAGACACTTCTCGCGGTCGCCTGCCAGCGCGTAGGCCGTGACGCCGACGATCGGCACGGTGGATGGTGTTGCCTTCGGATTCGACTGGGTCCGGCTTCGGATTCGGCGAGTCGCCTGGTAGCCGTCCAGGACCGGCATGTTGCAGTCCATCAGGATGGCTCCGTAGCAGACCCGATCCACGATGTCGACCGCCTCCTGCCCGTTGGCGACCGTGTCGGCCTCGTAGCCGAGCCGCTCCAGCATCTGCAGGATGACGAACTGGTTGGCCGAGTTGTCGTCGACCACCAGCACGCGCCCCAGCACTGGCGCGTGCTGCCGGACCGGCGAGTCGACGGCCATCGCCTCCGAGGCCCGCACGTAGCGTTCCCTGGTGTCCAGCTTCACTTCGAACGAGAACGTCGAGCCATGCCCGGGGCGGCTCATCAGCCCCATCGTCCCGCCCATCAGCGCCACCAGCTGCTTGCTGATGGCCAGGCCCAGGCCTGTCCCGGCAACCTTCCGCATCGGATTGATGTCTGCCTGGAAGAACTTCTCGAAGAGCTTCGGCTGCAGCTCCTCCGGGATTCCGAGCCCCGTGTCGATCACTTCGACCCGGAAGAGCCTTTGAGTCCCTCCGGCGGGGGAGTGTCGGACCCGGATCGTCACGCTGCCCCGGTCGGTGAACTTCAGGCCGTTGCTGACCAGGTTGAGCACCACCTGCCGTATCACACCCTCGTCACCGACCACCAGATCGCCGAAGCGGTCCGCGTCGTCCAGCACCAGCGCCAGTCCGCGCTCGTTGGCTCGGGGCTGCATCAGCTCGACGATGCTCTCCATCGACGCCCCCAGATCGAAGGGCTGCGGGTCCAGCGTCCGCTTGCCGGCCTCGATCTTCGAGTAGTCGAGGATGTCGTTGATCACTTGCAGCAGGTCGCCGCCCGCCGTTCGAATGATGCGGCTCAGGCGCCGCTGCTCGCCGTCCACCGGACTCTCGCTCATCAAGTCGGAGAGCCCGATGATGGCGTTGACCGGCGTGCGGATTTCGTGGCTCATGTTGGCCAGAAAGTCGGACTTCACGCGCGACGCTTCGAGCGCCTCGTCGCGGGCCAGGCGCAGCTCGCTCTCCGTCTGATGCCGCACGGCAACCTCGCGCGCCAGGTCGAGGTTCATGGTCCTCAGCTCCTCGGTCCGCTCCGCCACGAGCAGCTCGATCTTGCTGGTGCGGCCGGTCAGCACGAGCAGGAACGCGGAGACGCAGCCGCAGAAGGCCAGGCCCAGCGTCAGCACCACGTAGGGCTGCCAGGTGTACTCGTCACGGTAGTACTGCCGGGTGGCGATGAAGATGAGCCGCCACTGCCGTGCCCCGAAGCTGTGCACGGTCTCGTAGACCAGGCCGGCGGCGGCGGCCTCATCGTAGGTGAACTGACCCGGGTCGAGCGCATCGCGGTAGACGACCGGCCGCTCGCCCCACTCATCGAGGATGGAGAGGCGGAATCCGTGCCAGCTCTCGACGGCCAGGGCGGCGCCGACCATGCGCGGGATTCGAAAGATGCCCAGCACATAGCCCAGGGGCGAGGCCGAGCCTGTCGGCGTCTGGCCTTCCGGCGCCGACTCGAGGAACACGGCTCGCACCAGAGCCAACCCGTCCTGCACCTCGGGAGAGCGCACGGTCCCCAGCGGGGCTGACGCGACCACCTTTCCGGACTTGCGCGCCCGCTCGAGGGTGCGGCGCCGGTACTCCTCGGCCGCGGCATCCAGCCCCATCACGCGTTCGAGACCAGCGGTCGGCTCGATGAACACGACCGGGAAGTACTCGTCCCGGGGGGCCGCCGGGACCAGGGTGCCATCGATCGTGATCTCGCGCACGCTGAACTGCTGAAAGCCCTCCCGCCGGACGGCTGCCTCGAGGTCCGCGCGCTCGGCTGCGCCAATCCTGGGCGCCCACTGCAGAGCTACCAGACCCTGGTTCTCCTTGAGCTGGCGACTGGCGAAGTGGCGAAAGTGGGTGCGGTCGACCTGTCGGGCGGCCTCCAGAAACGAGGCTGTAGAGCTGACGATCGCTTCATAGCCCCGCCAGATCCCCTCCAGTCGCTGCCCCAGGCTGGCGGCCTGGGCGCGAAACCTGACGGCGATGGCGCCGCCTTCGGCCGCGGTGGCGATCCAGAAGAGCACCAGGACAGCCGCCACCGTGACGAGGATCGAGCCGAACACCGCGCGGCGCCGGCCCTTCCAAACCTCCTGCGCCGGCCCGGCCAGGGCGATGATCAGCGGGGCTATCAGCATCGCGCCGAGGGCCTCGCCCACCCACCAGGTGCTGAAGGTACGGACCAGCTGGCCCGACTGGATGACGTTTCCCCACAGGAACAGCGACGTCCCCACGCCCGAGGCGACGAGCGACCACGCCAGGCAGCCGTAGAGGAAGAAGTAGTAGATGTCCCGTTCTTCATCGAGCTCGGCGGCCCGCACGCCCAGACGGCCGAGCGCCCAGGCGGCGCCGATCGCCTGCAGGGTCGCGGCGGCGGCGATGGCCACGCCCATCGCGAGCGCGCGCCCGTCCGGCACGACGGACCGCAGGGAGACCAGCGCGGAGAGCTGCGTGAAGAGCAGCCCCAGGAAGATTCCGGACCAGACCTTTCGCCCGTGGAGTACGGCGGCCGCCAGCGAGATTCCCGCGGGCGGCCAGATGGCGAAGACCTGGTCGGGCGGGATGGTCAGGAGGAACGCCAGATGACCCGAGACCAGGTTGGCCGCGATGACGGCCAGGTTTCGGGTGAGCGTGTCGACGCCACTTTCCCGGGGGGTGTTCACCGAGTAGATCCTAGCGCCTTCCCGGCCGCCTTCAAGTCAGGCGTGCCGACGTGGTGAAGCCGTGACGGACAACGAAATCGCTACTCGGCTCATCGGCAAGACGGGCACGCCGCGTGATTGCGGCGCGCCGTGTTCGCCGTGAGATACGCCCCCCGGGAAGTCGCGAAACCTCCCGGGGGGCGAGTACTGCGGTTGATGGAGCGTGAAAGCCGAACGGGCAGCGAAGCCCGGTCGGCGTCACGACGCCTTCTCGTCGGCCTTCTCGACGGTGCCGTGGGCGCCGCCGGTAACACCGATGGCCTCGACGCGGGCGCGGCCCGCCTTTTTCGGGGCGATCTTGCGGCGCACGACGCCCTTGACGGCAGCGGCGGGCTTGGTGGCCACAGGAGACTTCTTGGCCTTTCCGTTGAGCGACTCGACCTTCCTGGCCAGGACCGAGAGCTTCTCGGTCAACCGGGCGATGTCGCGCTGGGCGGGGATGTTGAGGCGGTGGAGCATCGACTGGATGCGATCGTCGATGGCCTTCTCCCAGTCCTCCTTGGTGCGGAGGAGCCTGTGGACGATGTCCTCGCGAAGGCGCTTGGCCTCGGACTCGGTGATCTGGCGAGCGTGCACGAGCTTCTTGACGCCCTTGTCGATTTCGTCCTCGGCCCAGTGGATGAAGCCGAGGCCGCCCTTGGCGGATCTCTTGACGTAATCCACGATCGAGGTTCCTCCCTTGCGGATCAGGTTGGCGAAGAGCGTCTTGGGGACGAAGCCCTGCTTGCGCTTCTCCTTCTCGAGGAGGATCTGGGACAGGGTGACCTTGGTGATGTCCTCACCGGTCTTGCTGTCGACGACCTTGACCTCAGAGCCCTTCTGGACGAGCTCGGCGATCTCCACGAGGTTGATGTAGCGGCGGACGCTGGTGTCGTAGAGCTTTCGGTTGGCGTAGCGCTTGATGATTCTCATTGTCTGGAATGCCTTTCGTCTCAGTGGGCGCGGTGATCCCGGGCGAGCCGATCGACCTCGGCGGCCAGGGCGTCGATCTGGTTGGAGAGCTGGTCGACATCCTTCTTGCTGACCAGCCGGACGCGATGCAGGGCGTTTTCGATGCGGCAGGCGAGGGTGCTCTCGATGGAGCCGATGTCCCTCTTCGCCTGGCGCTTGCGGCGGGCGAGGATGTCGCCCAGGAGCTTCTTGCCGTCCTTCTCGGCCATCTCGCCCTTCTTGACGAGCTTACCGACGAAGTCCTCGAGCTCCTCCTGGGCGAGCACGACCGCGCCGACTCCTGCCAGCAGGACGTTGCGGATCTGGTTGACCCAGGGATTCCCCTCTCCCCGAGCCGTGTCCTTGGTTTGGGTAGCCATGGCCGTTCCTCCTTCGCTGTTGTCAGCGCTTTCGCACTGGCTCCCACCGGGTGATTCCTCGCCGAGCGAGGCGATGCACCCGGAAATCAGACACGGCCACTATAACGCACCGCGTTATAAAACGTCAAGGCATTTCTGCCCTCGGGCCCGGTTCCCGGGCTGGCGGCGCGGCTGTTTCCGGCGCGGTCGCGGGCATCTCGTCGACCTCCGGAAGAGCCGGCGGAACCGGCATCTTGCGGCGGCGCCTCGCGTCGTCGGCGTGCTCCCGGACCAGCCGGATCTCCTGGTCCGTCACGACCCGGCCGAAGCTGCGGATGGCCGCCAGCTTGAAGCCGTGCTTCTTGCCCATCTTGTAGATGTCCTTGACCTTGTCCATCTCGATCTCGCGACCCAGCGTGAAGCTCTCGTAGCGGCCGTCCATCGCGAGGATCATCGTCTCGGACAGGCAGGCGTAGGCTGTCTTCGGCGGCAGCCCGATGTTGAAGTGAAAGTCGACGGGACCCGGGACCTCGAGCTCGCCGCTTTCGATCACCAGCACGTCGGGCCGCTTGCGGGCATCGGCCTCCTGGATGTCGAGCGGCCGGGCCACGTCGCAGATCACGCAGCCGGGCTTCACCTTTTCGATGTCGATGATCTTGCCGCCGCGTGCGGTCGTGGTGGTGATGATCAGGTCGGCGTCGACCAGCCAGTCGAGCGCCTCCGTTGCGATCACCACCTCCGCCTTCGACTCGGACTGGATCTTCTCCTGCAGCTCCAGCAACTTCTCCGGCCGGGGCGCGACCAGAATCACCTTGCGCGCCACCTGCGCCACCAGCCGCGCGCTGACCGCGCCGATGCTGCCCGTCGCCCCGACGACCGCGGCGACGCCACTGGTCAAGTCGTGGCCCATTCGGCGCGCCACGGTCTTGGCGGCCTCGAGGGTGGAGGCGACCGTGTAGCTATTCCCCGAGGTGATCGCGATGTTGGCCCGTTTGGCCACCGTCACGCCGGCGTCGCCCACGATGCTGGTGAAGGCGCCCAGACCCATGATTTTCGCGCCCAGTCCCTCGGCGATCTCGGCGGCCCGCAGGAGCTTGCGGTACGTGAACTCGGGATTGCGCGTCATCATCTCCTTGGGAGTGGCTCCGAGCCCCAGCAGCCACCCCTCGAGCTCGCGGCCGGTGGCCGAGCGCGCGCCGGTCACGTGACTCAGGAGCATCACCGGCGAGAACGCCACCAGCCACTCCACCCAGCGCTCCGGCAGGAACTTCAGGTACTTGAGCAGCGGGTGCTTGAAGATGTCCTTGGCCGTGAGCGGATGGATGACGAAGGCGAACTTCTCCACGTCGACCGGCTGGCCCTGCGGGTAGACCACACGCGGCTGGATGCCGGTCCTGGGGATGAGGTTGAGGTAGTCGTCGAGCCGGATCTCGGCGAAGGGCTTGTCGAGCAACGCGACGAAGATCGCCTCCAGCACGTTGGTGCCGAAGGACTCGCCGTCGATCTCGGGCGTGGTCGTCAGCACCATCCTCACGCCGCGGCGGCGCAGGTCGTCCAGGTCCTCGCTCTGGAGCTGGTTGGTAATGATCACCTTGTTGTAGAGCGAATCGGGAGCGTAGCGCCGGATGTAGTGGAGGCTGCCCGCGATGATGTCGGCCTCCTCGAACCAGTGAGTGCCGAGCGGCCGCTGCTCTTCCTGACGGCGGCCCACGGGGTACATCGACTTGTAGGGTCGGCCGCAGAGATAGGGCATCGCCAGCCGCGAGTAGGTCTCCAGCTGCGACAGGCTCTTGAGGGCCCACGGCAGCCCCCAGTGGAAAATGACGTCGCCGAAGACCAGCCGAGCGCCGGCGTTCTGGAGCACGGTCGACATGCCGTACCGATCGACTCCGCTCGGCACGAACACCAGCTTGCCGCGGAAGAGCTCCGGGAACTGGCGCTCCATCTGCGCCACGGCCCACCGTTCCAGCGTGCGCTTGAGCTCCGAGCCGTCGACGACGGGCGTGGAGTGGGCCCGACGCGCCAGCATGTCGATCTCCTCGTGCACCCAAGTCTTCTTCCCGACGACGAAGGTCCGGTTCATGCTGTCCAGTCCGAACGCCGCCACCTGGCCGTCCAGCTTCTCGATGAGCTCCGCCGCCCGCTGCAGGTCGCCGTCGGTCCCCCGCTTCTCGACCTGGATCTCCTGGTCCAGCAGTCGGACGACGAAGGTGCGGTCCTGGCTCGACGGTCCCAGGCTGATGCAAACGACTCGTTTCATTTTTTGACTCCGTATATCCGGTCGAGGCGCTCCATCTCCCGATCGTGGATCGCCTTCGTGAATGGGGTCGGGTCCTTCACCGTGCGGAAAGCGTCGTAACCGTCCTGGAGGAACTGCACCATCGGCGTCGCGCCGATCATCAGCGCTCCGGCGTACAGGGTCTTCAGCAGGAACCCGATGAACGGGAAGAAGGCGATCCGGTGGACGATGTGGACCGCGTCGACCAGCATCTCGATCTGGCGCACCCGTTCCGGGTACTTGTCGGCGACGAAGTAGGCTCGCTCGTAGGCGGCCATATCGAAGTCGAGCCCGACGCCCATCTTCACGAACTGCTCCACGACGTCGTCGTCGAGCCTCTCGGACAGGTCGTGCACGTCCAGCAACAGCGAGATGCTGTGCAGGACTTCGGTCCCGAAAGCCGACTCGAAAGCGTGCACCAGCTTCTTGAAGCTCTCGTTGCGGGCCGTGAAGTCCTGCGCATTGTACAGATGAGTCGTGAAGAACCCGCAGAGCGATTCGTAAGGCGACCCTGCCAGGAAATCCTCGTACGTTCCCTTGAGCCGCTCGAGCTGAAACTCCTGCAGCCGCCGCTTGAGCCTCAACCTCTGGTCGTCCATCCGCTGGAATCCCGCCTCGCAGCGTCCAGTCTGGCACGCTGCCGGCGTCAGGTCAACGAACCCGGGAAGCTTGAGAACCGGCGCGAAAGGCGCGAGAATCCGGGGGCAAAGGAGCCAGGATGGCGAGTTTCCGAGTCTCGGACGCAGAGATCCACTACGAGGAGCGCGGGTCCGGGCCGACGCTGGTGCTGGTGCACGGCTGGCCGGTCAGCTCCCTCTACTGGCGCTCGACCGCCGAGGCCCTCGCAGCACGCTACCGCGTGCTGGCCGTCGACCTGCCCGGCTTCGGGCACTCCTCCTGCGTCGCGCGCGAAGGCGCCTCGAGCTACCAGCAAGCCCACCGGCTGGCGGACTTCATCCGCGGCGTCGGTGACGGGCCGGTGTTTCTCGTGGGCCACTCGATGGGCGGGATGGTCTCTGCCCGGCTGGCCGCAGCGGAGCCTGCGCTGGTCCGCAAGCTGGTCCTCGTGACCGCAGCGCTCGAGGGGCGCACGGCGCTCTCACCCCTCTGCATGCTGGCCCGCTGGGGGTGGGCCCGCTGGATCGCCACGGGGCTCCTGGGCGTCGACGCCGTACGGCGCATCTCGGCGCCCTTCTTCTCGTACGCCGTGGACGTCCCGGAGGAGGTGCTAGCCGTTGCGGGCCTCGCCAGCCCGGCGACCGCCCGGCTGGCCCTGCACGCGCTCACCCACGACGGCGACCGGCGGGACCTGGCGCTGATTGGCTGTCCGACGCTGGCGATCGGCGCCGATCGAGACCGCATCGTGTCGCCCTTGCAGCCGCTTCTGGCAAGTGCCTGGATTCCCGGCGCCCGGCTCTCGGTCTTCCGCGACTGCGGTCACTGCCCGAACCTGGAGTACCCCGCCCTCTTCGAGTCGCTGCTGACCGAGTTCCTGGACAGCCCGGACGCTACGCCTTCGCCGCCCCCAGGTCCAGCCGCTGAAGCAGCTGAACCAGCTGGGTCTCCTGGAACGGCTTGCTGAGGAACGCGGCGGCGCCGATCTCCTTGGCCCGGTCGAAGTTCTCGACCTGGCGGATGTCGCTCACAATCACGATCTGCGCGCCTGGGCGCGCCTCACGCAGCTTTCCGAACAGTTCGAAGCCGTTGCCGTCGGGCAGCACCAGGTCGAGCGTGATCAGGTCCGGCGAGAAGGCAGCGGTCTGGACCAGCGCCTCCTCGCAGGTCGCCGCAAGCGCCACCATCCGGAAACCGTAGTCGAGCAGGCTTTTCGCCAGGATCTTGCAGATGAACTGCGAGTCGTCGACGATGAGCGCCGCGGGCCGACCGGTCAGGCGTCCCACGGACTCAGTTCAGCTCCCGAATCGCAGCCTCCAGCACGTCGGCCGCAAAGTCGACCTGGGCGCGCTCGATGATCAGCGGCGGGGAGAGGCGCACGGTGTTGGGACCGCACCCAAGAATCAGCACGCCCTTCTCGAAGCAGCGATTGACCACCCTGTCGCGCAGTGCGGGGGCAGGCGCCCGGGTCTGCTTGTCCGTCACCATCTCGATGCCGACCATCAGCCCCTCGCCGCGCACGTCCCCGACGTGCGGGCTCGACTCGACCAGGCCCGCGAGGCGCTCCTTGAGGCGGGCGCCCATCTGCCGGCAGTTCTCCATCACGCCGGCCTCGAGCAGCTCGAGCGTCTTGAGCGCGGCCTCGCAGCTGATCGGGTTGCCGCCGAACGTGCTGGCGTGCATCCCGGGCTTCCAGTCCATCACCGAGGCATCCGCGACCGTGCAGCCCAGCGGCATTCCGCTGGCGATACCCTTGGCGATGCAGAGGATGTCGGGCTGGACGTCGAAGTGCTCGATGGCGAACATCTTGCCCGTCCGGCCGATGCCGCTCTGGACCTCGTCGGCGATCAGCATGATCCCGTGCTCGCGCGTGATGGCCCGGAGCTTCTGCACGAAGTCGCGCGGCGGGACGACGTAGCCGCCCTCGCCCTGGATCGGCTCCATGATGATGCCGGCCACATCGCTCGGATCGACGACCTTTTTGAACACGGTTTCGGTCAGGTATCGGAGGCAATCGGTCCCGCAAGTCTTGGGGTCCTTCCCGAACTCGCAGCGGTAGCAGTAGGCGTACGGGATGTGCACTACCTGCGGCACCAGCGGCGCGAAGCCTTTGCGCTGCAGCGCCTTGCTGGCGGTGAGACTGAGCGCGCCCATCGTGCGGCCGTGGAAGGCGCCGATGAAGGCTATCATCACCGTGCGGCCGGTCTTGTAGCGCGCCAGCTTCATGGCGCACTCGACGGCCTCGGCGCCGCTATTGGAGAAGAAGACCTTCTTGGGCGACTCGCCGGGCGCCAGCTGCGCCAGCTTCCTCGCCAGCCGCGTCTGGGCGCTGTAGTAGAAATCGGTGCCCGACATGTGGATGAGCTTGGCAGCCTGGTCCTGGATCGTCTTGACGATCTCGGGATGGCAGTGGCCTGTGGAGCAGACGGCGATGCCGGCGTTGAAGTCGAGGAAGCGATTGCCGTCCGGGTCGGTGACGATGCTGCCCGCGGCCGACTCGGCGACCAGGGGATAGCTGCGCGTGTACGAAGGCGACACGTACTTCGTGTCCATGTCGAGCACTTCCTTGGCCTTGGGGCCGGGAAGCGTCGTGACGATCTTGGGGAGCTTGTGAGCGGTGTCACGCGAGCTGGCTTCGTTGGTTCGCTTCATGGGAATCACCGTGTTCCTGAGGTTGGGAGGTGTGAGAAATGGGACTCGGATGCCCCTCGAGGCGGGCGCGCTCGAGGCGATCCGGTGGCGAGCTGGGACCGCGCCGGGCGGCCTCAGTCGTCGGGATGCGTGTCGATCTGCGCCTTCTGCAGCTTGCCGCTGTAGTCGACGTAGACGGCTTTCCACTCGCTGAAGATGTCCAGACCGGTGATGCCGGCTTCGCGGTGGCCGTTACCGGTGTCCTTCACGCCGCCGAAGGGTAAGTGGACCTCGGCGCCGATGGTGGGGCCGTTGATGTAGGTGATGCCAGCCTCGATCTGCTCGATGGCCTTGAAGGCGCGGTTGACGTCCTTCGTGTAGATGCTGGACGAGAGGCCGTAGCGGCTGTCGTTCAATGCCGCGATCGCCTCCTCGAAGGACTTCACCTCGACGATGCCGATGACCGGCCCGAAGATCTCCTCCTGGAAGATCCGCATCTTCGGCGTGACGCCGGCGAAGACCGTCGGCTCGAAAAAGTAGCCCTTCGAGAGCTTCCCGCCCGGCGCCTTGCCGCCCAGGAGCAGCTTGGCTCCGTCTTCTTCCTGGCCGACCATGCAGTAGCCGGCGACCCGCTCGCGCTGGGTCTTGTTGACCAGCGGCCCGACCTGCGTCGACTCCTCCAGACCGTTGCCCAGCTTGAGCTTCTTGGCCTGCTCCACCAGGCGGCCCGTCAGCTCGGAGGCGACCTTCTTGTGCACGATCAGCCGGCTGGTGGCCGTGCAGCGCTGGCCGGTAGTCCCGAAGGCGCCCCAGAGGGCCCCCTCGATGGCCAGGTCGAGATCGGCGTCCTCCATCACGATCTGGGCGTTCTTGCCGCCCAGCTCGAGGGAGCACCGCTTCAGCGAGCCGCCCGTCAGCCGGGCGATCTCACGACCGGTCTCACTGGAGCCGGTGAAGCTGATGACTCCGATTTTCTCGTGCTTCACGAGCGCCGCGCCCGTGTTGGGTCCGTCGCCGTGCACCAGGTTGACGACGCCCTTGGGGACCCCGGCTTCCTCGAAAATCTCCATCAGCTTGACGGCGGTCGCAGGGCTGTCCTCGGCGGGCTTCAGGACGAGCGTGTTGCCGCAGATGAGGGCGGGGAAGGACTTCCAGGTCGGGATGGCGAGCGGGAAGTTCCAGGGGGTGATCAGACCCGCCACGCCGATGGGCCGGCGGATCGACATGCCGAACTTGTTCGGGAGCTCGGTCGGCACGGTCTGTCCGAACATGCGGCGGCCTTCGCCGGCGTAGTAGTAGGCGCAGTCGATCCCCTCCTGCACGTCGCCGCGGGTTTCGGCCAGGACCTTGCCCATCTCGCGCGTGGCGAGCTTGGCGATTTCGTCCTTGTGCTTGCTGAGCAGGTCGCCCACGCGCCGGAGAATCTCGCCACGGCGGGGGGCCGGCGTGCGGCTCCAGGCCGGCAAGGCTTCCGCGGCGGCGCGAACGGCCGCCTCGATCTCCTCGTGGCCGGACTCCGGGAAGATGCCGATGACGTCTGACGGATCGGCGGGACTACGGTTCTCGAAGGTCCCCCTGGAGCCCTTCGTGATCCACTTACCATTGATGAAGTTCCCGTACGCTGCCGCCATCGCACTCCTCCTCCCACCGCTCTTGGCCCGGACTCTCGCGCTCGAAGCGTCCGACGATGCTACCATCCGGCGCTCGCAAAGTCAACGTCTGCATGCCGCGTCATGCC
The DNA here is from genome assembly GCA_016213845.1 of Candidatus Wallbacteria bacterium. Taxonomy (GTDB): domain Bacteria; phylum Muiribacteriota; class UBA6191; order JACPRK01; family JACPRK01; genus JACPRK01. The sequence goes on along the minus strand of JACQZN010000028.1, from coordinate 173,864 downwards.
GCTCGCCGAGCGGGATCTCGCGTGTCGAGAGTCACGGGACCAACTAGCGAGTAGTGAGTAGCGAGTAGTGAGGAACGAGAGGCCACGAGCCTATCCAGCGTCGCCCCACGAACTTTCGGGCTGAGCTTGTGAAAGCCCGATACTGATGGGGGCCAGACTCCTCGACTTGGGAACGGATCCGAGGAGTAGCTGAAGAGTCGCGGAGTAGTCAGGCGAGCCGAAGAGGACGTGCGGACGCAAGCGTCCCGCCTCACTCCTCGCTACTCACTACTCGCTACTCGCTACTCGCTACTCCCTCCTGTACCCTTCCCCCCGACCGGAGGAGACAAATTGCTCACCATCACACTCAAGAAGTCGGAAGAGCGCCGCATTCGCGCTGGACATCTCTGGATCTTCTCGAACGAGATCGAAACGATCGACGGGAAGGCCCAGCCGGGCGCGCTCGCGGTCGTCAAGAGCGCCACGGGCCACTTCGTCGGCCTGGGCTACCACAACCGGGCGTCGCTCATCGCGTGCCGCATCCTGACGCGCCACCAGGACACCATCGACGAAGCGTTCTTCGCCAAGCGGCTCAAGGCGGCGCTGGCGCTCAGACAGGCCTGGTACCCGGGCGAGACGGCCTACCGGCTCGTCTTCAGCGAGGGCGACTTTCTCCCTGGGTTCATCGCCGATCGGTATGGCGACACCGTGGCCGTGCAGACCACCACGGCGGGCGCCGAGGAGCTCCTGCCGATGTTCCTGGAGGCGCTTCGCCGCGCCGTATCGCCGCGCGTCATCGTGCTGCGCAATGACACCTCGGCCCGGGCTCTCGAGGGACTCGCCTCCTACGTGAAGCTCGCGCACGGGGAGCTGGAGGGACCGCTCGAGGCGGTCATCGACGGGCTTCGGTACAAGGTTGACCCCCTGGCCGGTCAGAAGACGGGTTTCTACTTCGACCAGCGCGACAACCGGGTCCTGGCGGCGCGGCTTTGCGAGGGCAAGCGAGTGCTCGACGCCTACTGCTACACGGGCTCCTGGGCGCTGTCGGCGGCCCGCGCCGGCGCTCAGAGCGTCACCGCCGTCGATTCCAGCGGCCCCGCCTTGGCGCTCGGGCGCGAGAACTTCCTGGCCAACGGTCTGGCCGACCGCATCGAGCCTCTCGAGAAGGACGTGCCCGCCTTCCTCGACCAGGCCCGCGAGACCGGCAGGTCCTTCGACGTCGTCTTCCTCGACCCGCCCCCGTTCGCGCGCACGAAGAAGGACCTCAAGGAGGCACTCGTGGCCTACGAGCGCATCAACCGCAAGGCGCTCGAGCTCGTCTCCGAAGGCGGCTACCTGGTCACCTCCTCATGCTCCTACCACGTCTCCGCCGAGGATTTCGTGCGCACCCTGGCCCGTGCCGCTGCCCCCACGGGCCGGTCGCTGCGGATGCTGGAGCTTCGCGGTCAATCCCACGATCACCCTGCCGTTCCCGCCATGCCGGAGACGCGCTACCTCAAGTGCGCCATCCTCCAGAAGGCGTGATCGGGTGGCCGAACGTCGATCGGCGGTAACTCCGGTTCTCGTTTTTCCGCGGCGGACGGGCCTATGATGGCCGGCAGAGGGAGGACCGAGCCGACCATGACCGCATCAAACGAGTCCCAGCAGCCCACCCCACCCGATCCCGCTACTCCATCGCCGGCACCCGACGGTCCGCGTCGGTCGGAAGCAGGCAGACGCGCGCTCCCCGCGGAGCCCGTGGGGCCTCCCAGGTTCTGGAGCGCTCTCTTGACGGCCGGCTTCCTGGAGCTCGCCATCCTGGCCGCAGTGACGCTGCCCGGGCTGCAGGCGTCGGCCGCCTTCGAGCCGCCCGCTGCGCGCCTCGCGAGGTTTCTGCCGCTTCTGTTTTTCTGCATCATCGCCGCGGCTCTCCTTTCGGAGTTGCTGGCGGTCCGCCACCTGAGACGAGGACTGGCCGCCTGGTCGCGAGGCGATGACGAGGAGGCAGAGGCCCACTTCCGGCGCGCCACGGCGCGCGCGCAGGGGCTCAATGGCCTCCACCATCTGGCCCTGGGATGCGCGCTCCATCGACGAGGAGAGCTCGCGGACGCCGTCGGGCACTACCGCAGCGCCCTGCGCTCCCGGCTCGGCGGACCCGTCCCCGCCAGCGACGCCACCGCGCGCGCCTGCGCAGCGAACCTGCGCGCCGCGCTGGAAGAGGGCCCGGTGCCGGCAGCGCCTTCGAGTGCCGGGCGCCTGCACGGTCCCCTAGTCTTCCTGATCTACATCACGATCGCCGTCACGATGGAGCGCATGCTGGCGCCCTGGATTCCCGACCGGATCGGCTTCCTGCTCCTGGCGCTGCTGGCGTGCGCGGCGGCGGCGCGCGGAACGCTCTCCCGGGTGAGGCTGGCTCGCGGCCGGTACTTGCTCGAGCTCGGCGACGCGTCCGGGGCTTGCGAGGACTTCCGCGAGTCGATCCGGCTCTGGCCCCGCCAGGTCCAGGCTCACGTGGCGCTCGGGGCAGCTCACGAGGCATGCGGCAACGCCGGGGCTGCGCGCGCCCAGTACCAGGAGGCGCTGGCGCTATGCCCGAATTCCGCGGAGGCCTCGGAGCGCCTCGCAGCCCTGATGGAAGCGGTGAACCCCAGCGTGCCTGCCGCTCGATCGCTACCACAGGAGTGGGTCGTTCCGCCCAGGGGGCCGATGCCTCCATCCCGGGACTCCAGCGTGCTGGCGGCGATAGCGGTCGTGGCCACCTCGATCGTGGCGCTGTCGGTGTTGCAGCCGGGTGCCGCGACGCTGGCGGCGAGGGAGGGCTGGACGATGCCGATCGGACTGGCGCTCGGGGCCTGGCTCGTCTCGGTCTGCCTCCTGCTGGCGAGCGCCAGCTTCCAGCGCCTCGTGCGGACGGGAATCCGCCTGCAAGAGGCCGGCGACACCACCGGCGCCATCCGCTGCTACGAAGCGGCTGGCCGGGCGGCACCGATGCTGGCTGGTTCGCTCACGCGCTACAACCTGGGAACCGCGTACCATCAGGACGGCGACCTGCCGGGTGCCATCCGGGAGTACAGGCAGGTCATCTCGGCGGCGTTCGGCGCCGAGGAGTGGCTCCCGAGCGCGGAGAACAATCTGGCGCTCGCCATCGAGCAGCTACCGGCCGGGGCGACGGCGGCCAGTCTCGGCTTTGGCCAGGACCGCTCCGTCATGGCGGGCGGCGTGCTTCCGCTGTTGCTGGGCACGGGGTGGGCTGCCGGGCTGCACGTGCTCTGGCCGCAGCTGGGCTGCTGGCCCGCGCTGGCGGCCGGGGCGATCGCGGCCTGGCTGGTGGTGCGGGTCGGGGCGCCCGCCCGCAAGGCAGCGGCGGCGCGCTGGTTCCTGAACGCGGGGGACCACGAAGCTGCCGCGTTGCTCTCGCGGCAAGCGCTGGCGCTTTCGACGCGCTCAGCAGAGCTCCATTACCTGCTGGCCTGCGCCCACCAGGAGGCCGGCCTCGACCGCGAGGCAGCGACCGAGCTCAGGGAAGCGCTGCGGCTCGACCCCGGCCACACCGCAGCAGCCCGCAGCCTGGCGCTCCACGAGCCGGACACCGCGGAGAGGCTGGCGCGCCCGGCGGGCCCGGCGCCGTCGCTTGCGGAGCCCAGGCGAAGCCTGCGAGGCCCGATGCGCGCAGGAGCCGGAGCACTGGCCGGCTGCGGCCTCTTCGCGGCGACCGCCGGTCTCGTGTCCGTCTCGATGCTCTGGCAGATGACGCAGCCGGGCGGGGCCTCGGCGGGCCAGCTCTTGCTGTTTCTCTACAGCGCCTCGATCGCGTGTCTCTTCGCCGCCGATTTCCAGACGTACGTCCATCTTCGGCGCGCGCTCGCGCTGGAGGCCGGCGGCAACGGCCGGGAAGCCGGGGTGGAGTACCGGCGCGCCATCCGGCAAGCCGTCGGCTCCGTACCGTTGATGACCGCGCGCTACAACCTGGGTCTGAGGTTTCACGACCAGGGGGACCTGCGCTCGGCGGTGCTCCAGTACCGGGAGGCGCTGCGATCGGCGCCGGGAGCGGCGGCCCGGCTGGACGTGCGGCACAACCTTGCGCGAGGGCTGCTGGAGCTCGAGTCGGTCCGCGGCCTGAGGCGGTCCGGCGGCCGCAGCCGCGTGCGCTCGGAGGGGTCGGTCCGGCGGCCGCCGGCGGAGGCCGTCCTCTTCGCGTGGATGGTCCCGATCGGAGCAGCCTTCTCGCATGCGGCGGCAGGCGCCGCGCTCGGGACCCCGGTCAGCCTGCTTCTCGGCGCCGGGCTCGGAGCGGCCTGGGTCCGGGCCAGTCGACTCAGAAGACACGTTCAGGCGGGTTTGGAGCTTCTGGACGTGGGGGACGCCCAGGGCGCCATCGAGGAGCTGACGCTGGCAGCGCGCATCAGCCCGTCGAACGCCTCGACGCGCGCCCATCTGGGGCGGGCCCTGGAAGCTGCGGGCGAGCTGCACGCTGCCGTGCGGGAGTACGAGGAATCGCTGGCACTGGAGCCGGTCCAGCCGGCGCTCAGAGAGCGCCTCACAGCGGTAGCAGACGCGGCCGGCGTGTAGACTCCATCCGGGATGGACGTCCGGGAACAGCTCGGGAAGGCAGGGCGGGCCGCGCTCAGGATCGGCCTGCTGGTGGCGCTCTTCGGCCCGATCGCCGCGGCGGGCACGAATGTGTTCCGGGTCCACCGGCACCCGCAGGGCAATCCTCTCTCCTACGCTCCTCCGCTGGCCTTCGAGGACCTGGAGCTCATGACGGCCGACGGGCTGCGGCTGGCGGCCTGGTACATCCCGGCGCCCGTGAAGCAGCCGAAGGGGGCCGTGCTGGTCTGCCATGGCGTCGGGGCCAACCGGGAAGACGTCCTTCCGAAGGCGCAGTTCCTGGCGCCGGCAGGGTACTCGTGCCTGCTCTTCGAGTTCCGCAACCACGGTAAGAGCCAGGGGCGCAGGTGCAGCCTGGGCATGCGGGAGACCCTGGACCTGCGGGCAGGACTTGCGGCGCTGGAGCGGAAGGCGCCGGGGCTCCCCATCGGCATCTTCGCGCAGTCGATGGGCGCTGCAACCGCCATCCTGGCGGCGGCCGACACGCCCCGGGTCGCTGCCTATGTGCTCGACAGTCCGTTCGCATCGCTCTGGGAGATGGCCCGGGAGAACTTCCGCCACGTGCCCGACTTGCTGGGTGTGCCGCTGCAGTACGCCGTCAGCTTCTGGGGCTCGCTGATGGTGGGCGGCTCCATCTTCGACATCAGCCCGGAGCACCACGTGCAGGAGCTGGAGCCACGTCCGGTACTCTTCATTCATGGACAGAAGGACGCGCTCATTCCGTACGAGCACAGCGTGCGATTGCACGCGGCGTACCGTGGGTCCAAGCAGCTCTGGCTGGTGCCCGACGCCTGGCACGTGGCGGCCCACCTGAAGCACGGCCAGGAGTACGCCGGGCGGGTGCTCGAGCACTTCGACAGGGCGATGGCGAGTGCCGGCGGGGGGCGAAGGCCGTGAGCGAAACCGCGTCGGAAGCCGAACACAGCGACGGCGAGGACCGGCGCGGCGGGTTCGTGCGCGTGCCCACGGCGGCCGAAGTCGAAGCGCCCACGAGGACCGGCTGGTGGGCCGGGCGAGTCCTGGCCCAGGGAAGGCCCCGGCGCAACGCTGTGGCGCTCGTTGCGCTGGCGGGTTTCGTGTTCGGTGTAGCGCTTCCCGTACCGACCGTTTATCGGAACCTGTACCGGCCGCGGCTGCCGATTCATACGACGCCCGATCGGTTCGCCCGCGGGCTGACCTACCGCGAGATCGAGCTTCACACCTTCGACAAGCTCACGCTGAGGGGCTGGTGGATGCCGGCCCTCGGCGTCGATACGCCCAAGGCGACTGTGGTGCTGGCGCACGGAGCGGGAGGCAATCGCCAGCAGATGCTGGGCAAGGCGGCGTTCCTGGTGCGCGGGGGCTTCGCGTGCCTGCTGTTCGACTTCCGGGCCTGCGGGACCAGCCAGGGCACGATGAGCACGCTGGGAGGCTTCGAAGCGGCCGATCTCCACCTGGCCACCTGCACGGCACAGGCGCGCGTGCGTCTGAGACCGGTAGTCGTGTTCGGCCAGTCGATGGGCGCCTCGGCGGCGCTGGTGATGGCGCCGTACGCGCCGGAGATCGCCGCTTTCGTGCTGGACAGCCCGTACGCCACGCTCTGGGAGATGTGCCGAGAACAGTACCGGAAGTACCCGGACTGGCTCGTGACGCCGGTGCAGCATGCATGCGATCTGTGGGGGCGGCTGGCCACGGGCTGGTCGATGAACTGGGTGCGACCGCAGGACTCGCTGGAGGGACTGGCTCCGAGACCCGTGCTGTTCATCCACGGCGAGGAGGACACGGTCGTGCCGCCGGAGCACTCGGCCAGGATGCACAGGCTCTACTCGGGTCCGAAGCAGTTGCTGCGAGTTCCAGGTGCGGTGCACGTCCGCGCCCACGACGTGCTGGGCGAGCGCTACGAGGCAGCCGTGCTGGCCTTCCTGGCCGGCGCTGTCGCCGACTGGGAGCGCCGTGGAAACGAGGGGTTGGCCTGGAGCGCTACCGACCGAGCATCGAGCGCCCGGTTTGCTGGACGTTGAGTTTCGGGACGCGGGCTGCTAGAATTCCGCGCCCATGAGGATTGTCGCCTGGATCACGATTCTGCTGCTGGCGGCGCCGGCTGGCGCCCTGGCCTGGGACGGTCACGACCGGCTCACGCGGCTGGCGCTGGCGGACGTGGCGTGGCTCGACAGCCTGCCGCCGGTCTTGGTGACGACGCGAACGGATCGAGTCTCCGAGATCCGGCAAGACTATGCGTTCCCCTACAAGGGCGAGCGGCAGGGTGACCAGCTTGCGGCGCGGTTGATCCTGGAGCGCTACGCGATGGAGCCCGACGACGGACCCGACCAGGAGCTGCGCGTCAGCTGGCAGCAGCGCTTCATGGGCGGCTACACGGGGATGAGCAGCCGCGGGTACTTCCACATGTACTATCCGTCGTGGACGGTCCACTTCCCGCTGCCGGCGACGGCGATGGGGGCCGCGCCCGATCGGGCGGCGCTCTGGTGCGAAGCGGCGAAGGCCGCCCTGGCGCGGGGCGACACGTACTGGGGCCTGCGCTACCTGGCATGCGCGATGCACTACGTGGAGGACCTGGGCCAGCCGTACCACGCCACCCAGACATCCACCCGCTTCGTCGTGCCCACGAGCCCGATCGCCGGGACGACCAAAGTCACCAGCAATTACCACCTGGCCTACGAAGCGTGGATCGCCCGGCGTGTGGCCGAAGACGCACTCGAGCTGGGCCAGGCGCTTCGCGGCATCGATCTCGAGAAGTTCGACGACCCCGCCGACGCCGTCCGGCGCGTGGCGCGCAAAGCGCACGAGCAGTCGGGCCAGCTCTTCGGCGCCTGCATCGAGTTCTTTGGCGACCGGTTCCGCCAGCCCGTCGACGTGCCGGCGACCGAAACCGACCTGGCACGGATGGAGCCGGCTGGACCGAGGGATCGCATGATCGCCGCAACGCGGCCGGCGCTGGCCCTGACGGCCCGCGCGATTCGCGGATTCCTGGAGCCGCTGCGCCCCGCCATCCAGTTCAGCGTGCTGGAAGGCGCTCGGCGGCCGCGGCCCTAGCCGCGCACCTCGTTGCCGCTGGGCCGGCCCCCCTCGAAGGCTCCGACGTTGGCAAGCGTGGTCGTCGCGATGGCCTCCAGCGCGTTGCGGGTGAAGAAGGCCTGGTGGCCGGTGATGAGGACGTTGGGGAACGTGAGCAGGCGCGTGAAAACGTCGTCCTGGATGACCTGGCTCGAGAGGTCTTCGAAGAAGAGGTCGCCCTCCTCTTCGTAGACGTCGAGCCCCAGGTAGCCGATCTTGCCGCGCTTGAGCCCCTCGATGACCGCCGTCGTCTCGACCAGGGCCCCTCGGCCTGTGTTGATGAGCATCGCGCCGGCCTTCATCTCGAGGATGGAGTGGCTGTCGATCAGGTAGCGGGTCTGGGGGGTGAGGGGACAGTGGAGGGTGACGATGTCGGATTGCCGGAGCAGCCCGTGCAGCGGCACGTACTCGACACCCAAGGAGAGGCAGTCCGGGTTCTGCACCGCATCGGTCGCCAGGAGTCTGCAGCCGAACCCGTGGAGGATGCGGGCGACCACGGCCCCAATCTTCCCGGTGCCGACGATGCCGGCCACCTTGCCGTGGAGATCGAACCCCAGGAGCCCGTCCAGCGCGAAGTTCCCCTCGCGCACGCGATTGTAGGCCCGGTGCAGCCGCCGGTTGAGGGCCAGGATGAGCGCGACGGTGTGCTCGGCCACCGCGTGAGGCGAGTAGGCCGGCACCCGGACCACCGTGATGCCGAGGGCGGCCGCGGAGGGCAGATCGACATTGTTGAAACCCGCGCAGCGCAGCGCCACCAGCTTGCAGCCGCCGGAAGCGAGACCCTCCAGCACGGGACGGTCCAGCCGGTCGTTGACGAAGACGCAGACCGCCGGAAAGCCGGCGGCCAGTGCGACGGTCTCGCGGGAGAGGTGGGGTTCCAGGAAGGTCAGTTCATGGCCAAACGCCGAGTTGGCCCCGAGCAAGAACTCGCGGTCGTAGGGCTTGACGCTGAAGCAGGCGATTTTCATAGCGGGGCCAGCATAGCCGATTGGGGAAAACCAGGGACACACGACTCATTTTGAAAAAATGAGTCGTGTGTCCCTGGTTTTCCTCCCTTGGGCCCGGGATCGACTGGCGGTGGCCTGGGGCCGATAACTATGCTATAATCGTCCGATTTCCCCGGAACATTGTCCGGGCTGCCGGCGGGACCGTCCCGGGCCGGCGGAAGGAACTCCGAGCGTGATCCACCCTCTCGTCCTTTTCCTGCTGGTTCTGGTGGTCAGCTTCGCCTGGCTCGACCTGCAAGCCCGATTCCTGAGCAGGGCGGGCATCGATGAGAATCGCTGGCAGGACTTCGCTGCCTACGGTCTCTTCCTGGCCTTCCTGGTGGTCTTCAGCTCTCACGCGAGCTCCCTGGCCGCGGGAATCGTCGGCGCAGCGGCCCTCCTCGGGATCGGGGGCAGCATCGCCCGACAACAGGGCCTGGGCGCCCGGGGGCTGCTCCTGGCCGAGCTTGCCGCGTATCTATGCCTGGTCCGCGCGGGGGTCGAGATCCATTTCATCCAGCGGCCGTCAGGCGGGTACTGGTTCTTCTCCGGGTGGTCGACCGTGGCCACGCTCATCTGGTTCGTGGGCTTCGTCACGCTGCTCCGGGCCGCGCGAGCGCTTCCCGGGCTGTTCCAAGCTGTCCTGGCACTGCTCTCCTACATGCTGCTGGGCGGCCTGATGTTCCATCAGAAGAACTCGAGTCCTGACGCGCTGGTGCTGGGACTGGTGCTGGCCGGCGCGACGACGGCGCTCTGGCTTCGCGGCCACCGGGGCCGGGCGGCGCGCACCGATTCGGTGGCGGCCTCGCTCTGGGCGATGACGCTGGCGGTACTGCCGGTCGTCTGCGCCATCAAGCGCGTGGCGCTCATCTCGCTGGTCACGCCGCTGCTGCTCCTGGCAACTCCGGTGCTCTTCTTCACCTACGTCATGATCACCAGCTACCTGGCACCGAACCTGGCCAGCCGCAGAGGCGCCCGCTGGGCCTTCCGCTGGAACTTCAGCCTGGAGCGGACGGTGGACCTGGTGATGCTGTTCTGCCTGATGGGCAATATGATCGCGCTGGTCTACATGGCCACGGGCAACGGGCTCTGGGCGGCCGGGCTGGCGCTGCTCTCCGCCGTCGTCTACTGGCGGCTGGTGAGTTTCGTGCTCCTTGCCGACAGGACGGAGCACAAGCGGCTGGCCCGGGGCGAGAAGCTGGAAATCCTGGGAGTGCCGTTCACGGTCGAAGGGTTCGACGACGTGCTCAAGCGCGTGGAGCGGATGATCGACGAGAGCCGCCCCCACTACATCATCACTCCCGACGCCCTGGCGATCCTCAGGACGCTCCAGGACGAAGCGTACCGGGACATCGTGCTGCGCGCAGACATGAGGGTCCCGGACGGGGCCGGCGTCGTCTGGGCCGCCGACGTGCTCTACGAGAGCCCGCTTCTGGAGCGAATTCCTGGCGTGGAGCTGGTGGACCGCATCGCCGCGACGGCCGAGCAAAAGGGATGGGGCATGTACCTGCTGGGCGCCAAGCCCGAAGTTCTCCCGGCAGCCGCCCAGACCCTGCGACAGCGCCATCCGGGCCTGCGGCTGCTGGGCGCCCGCGATGGCTACTTCACCCCTGCCGACGAGCCAGCCATCCTCGAAGAGATCAATCGTCTCAAGCCGGACATCTTGCTCGTGGCGATGGGCGTGCCCAAGCAGGAATCCTGGATCGCCGCCAACCTGCAGCGCATCGACGTGAAGCTGATGATGGGCGTTGGGGGCACCTTCGACGTGCTGGCCGGCGCCGCCATCCGGGCACCGGCGATCTTCCGCAGCCTGGGGCTGGAGTGGCTTTACCGGGTGGCCCGAGAGCCGCACCGTCTGAGCCGGATTGCCTCGCTGCCTCTCTTCGTGAAAGAAGTCTTGCGCGAGAAGCTGCTGAAGACCTCCGCCGAGGCGAGCGAGGATTCCAAGGTGGCAGGCGCAATCTCGGTCGGGCTGCAAGCCCAGCGCTGAGCCCCGGGCGGCACAGGAATTGCGGCCGCCTTGACGGCGTCACTTCGCGCTCGTAAGTTCATGATCTTCCCCCCCGCCGAACCATGACCAAGTACACGCCGTTCTACGCCGAAGAAGTGTTCATAGCCAATTGCTATGGCACCGAGGAGGAGATCGTGCGTTTCAACGAGCTGATGGAGCAGCCGACCAACAAGGAGAACACGGTCCAGCTGATCCTGCTCATCGAGAGCATCAAGGAGCGCCACGACCTCACGATGGGGTGGGACTGCTGCTGGCGCTGCCAGCACTTCCAGAGCTGCGAGATCAACTGGCGCCGCGGCGAGCTCGGGCTGCCGAAGCACTGCTGTTCCAACTGCCGCAACTACTCCGAGTGCCACAAGATCGCGATGGCCGAAAAGAGCGCGCGGCGCTCCGGCCTGCCCGTGGTACCCGCCCGGCCGCCCTGCATGGACCAGCCCGATCCCGCCCAGGCCGCCCTCGATTGGGCGCAGCCGAGAAAGTAAGGTCTGCTTCCGGCGACCTGCCGTCAGGAGCCGCTTTCAGACGCGGCTGGCCGGCTCACACCGTCTCGCCCCGGCGCCGCCGGCGGGCCGTGGCGGCGCCGGCAAACCCGGCGAGAAGCATGAGCAGGTCGGGCAACGCAGCAGGTGATCCGCCGGCGGTGGCCATTGCACAACCTCCGCCGCCGCCACCGGCTTCGACTACCGCCAGTTCCAGGGCCGCCGGAGGAGTGGTCCCGCCGCCGCTGTCCGGGGGCGGAGTCCCGCCGGTCGAATCGACCGTGGTCTTGAAGGAGACCTGCTGGACCACGGCGTCCTGACCGTCGTCGAGTACGACTTCGAAGACGTAGGTGCCGACCGCACCGCTCTCGAGCAGGAGGCTGATGCTGGAAGAGGAGCGGTCGAACGTGAGCCGAACAGGTCCGGAAATCTGCCGCCAGAGGTAGGTGATGACTCCCGCGACGCGGCCAGCAATCCGAGAGTCCCGGTCGAAGGTCGAGCCGGCGTCCAGCACAATGGTACCGCCGGACGCGCCGGCGACATTGACGATCGTGTTGGTGAGCTGGATGACGGGTGTGAGACCGGCGTTCTTGCCGGGCCGCAGGTCGTCGACGGGGACCGTGACCCGGGATTCTGCAGAGAGCTCGCCGTTCCAGACCAGCAGCTTGAAGGCGTAGACGCCCGACACCAGCGGCTTGAACGAGGCGCGGGCCGTCTCGTCATTGTCGAGCGTCACGGTCGCCGCGGTCGAGGATTCGCGGTCCTGCACCCAGCGGTAGGAGAGCGTGGCGCCGGAGGGGTCGGTCGCTTGCGCCTGCAAAAAGATGACAGGCGTGGTGCCGGTGGTGATCTGCGCCGGACGCGCGAAGTTGAAGGCAACTTCCGCGGCGTCGACGGCCAGGACCGTGCCGATGACGGGTGGGAGAGGCCGGGCCGCGGAGACGACCTGCACGTTGACGAACGCCGGCAGGCTGTCGATGCCGCCGTTGTCCGTGACGACCAGCCGGAACCGGTAGTTGCCGGGCGCCGGAGGCACGAACTCGGGTCTGGCGGATGACGGGTCGGAGAGCATGATCTCGGGCGTCAGGTCCTGCTGGTCGAACCGCTCCTGGTTCCAGCGGAACCGCAGAGTCTCGGGTGCCTGTTCGGGATCGGAAGAACCGCTGCCGTTCAAGATCACGCGCGGTGGCTGGCTGACGTCGAACCCTCCGATGAGCCGGTCGAACCCGGCGTTGGAACGTGGGGGCTTGTTCACCGAGATCTGCAATCTGAGCACCTTGACGGTCACGGTGTCTTCGGCGCTCTCGAGCCCGAGCACACCCGCGCCGAAGCGCTTGCGGACCGTCAACCCGAACACGTATTCGCCGGCCGCGCGCAACCGCACGGTCGGGTCGACGCTGCGGTAGGCATCCGAGGCAGCCTGCCCGCGGGCGTCTCCGATGCGGTCGGCCACGGCCACGACCGGACCGGAAATCTGCCGCCACTGGAACTCGAGAGTCGGGCGTGTGGGATCGGTAGTCGGCCGGTCGGGGTCGACGCTGTCGCGGCCGAAGAGCGTCACCAGCTCATCGACCGAGCTGCCCAGGGCCAGCACCTCTTGATCGATGCCAGCGCTGGCGATGGGAACTCGGGCCGTCGGGCTCCCGACGAGGATGAGAACGCCCTCGCTCGCGGACAACGTGCCGGTCCCTTGGGCCGTGGCCGAGCGGGAGCGGACGGTCAACGTCGCCTCGTAGGCCCCGGGCAGGCGGAAGTCGATCACGGGGGAGGCCGTGTCTGCGCCGCCGACGACCGTGGCGCCGAAGCCCGGGTTTTTCGTCATCTGCCACGAATACGACACAGTGTCTCCGTTGGGGTCGAATGACCGGCCGCCGTCGAGCACGGTCCGGGTCGTATCGCCGGTGAGCGAGAGCGAGCGCTTCAGGCCGGCGCGCGCACGCGGCGGCAGGTCGCGGATGGTGACGCCCACGGTGCTGGTGGGCGGCACGCGGAAAGTGGACCCGTTCCCGACGGACACCGCGAAGAAGTACTCGCCGGCAGCCTTCAGGTCGGCCAGCGCGACGGCCTTGGCTGCCGTGGTCTGGAAGCGAATGCTGGAGGCCAGCGGCGCGCCGATGAGCTGGCTCCAAGCGTAGGTGAGGGTCCGTCCGCGCGGGTCGAAGCTCCTGCTGGCGTCGAAGGCGACAATGCCTGGATCGACCAGGGGGGCAGCCGTGGAGACGAGCACGGTGGGGCGGTTGTCCGAGGCCCGTGCCGGGTCCGTGCCCGCCTGCACCTCGGCGCCGTCGGCGACGCCGTCGTCGTCGGTGTCGGACTGCTCGGGATCGGTGCCGGCCGCGTACTCCTGCAGGTTGGAGAGGCCATCGGAGTCGTCATCGGCGCTGGGGTCGAGCCCCGTAACGCTGCCCTGACCCGTGCGGGCGAGCGTGGCAGCGAACTCGAAGTCGTCGGGCATCCCGTCGCCGTCCGTGTCGAAACGCACGCGCCGGGTGATGACGGCGGAACGGTTTCCAGCGCGGTCGACGGCCTGGAGCGCGAGCTCGATGGCGACCGTCGTGGCCTGCGGGTTGACGTTGACGACACCCGTGAAGGCTCCGGCGTCGACCGCTAGTGTCGCCGTTGCGAACGCGCCACTCGGGCTGCTGACGCGCACCACGGACGGGGTGAGATCCGAGACGCTGCCACCGACGGTGATCTGGGTGCCGACCGTCCTTCCTTCGGCCGGGTCACTGACGAGCAGCACGGGCGGGGTGGTGTCGATCGTGAAGCGGCTGTTCGAGACGGCCGTTCCCGAGAGGCCGGCGGCGCTGATGGCACCGGCGAGCGTGACGGTGAACTCGCCGTCGTTGCCCGTGACCACCGGGAGCAGGAAGACGTAGGTGCTGGAGTTGACGCGCGTCATCTGGACGGGCGATCGGTTGTTGAAGCCGGCGGGACCCGCGATCGAAATCGTGGGAGCGCCGAGTAGCGGCTGATCGTAGGTCGCGGTCAGCGTGAGCAGGCCGGCGCCGACACCGGCAGGGTCCGAGCTGTAGGTCAGCACGGCCGACGGTGCCACGGTGGCGATGACGAAGGTCGCGTTGGTCGCCGGCAGGTTTTCGTTGCCTGCGACGTCACTGGCTCCGCTGACGGCGGCGGTGAAGAGCCCGTCGTTTCCGACCTGGACGTCGAGAACGAAGGTAAAGAGGTTACCCGGCACGGCCCCCAGCATGGGCAGCGCCGAGCGGTTGTTCGGGCCGGCAGGGCCGGACAGTGCGAGCAGGGGCCGGTTGGCGACCTGCTCGGAGCAGAGGGCGGTGATGGTGAGGGGCCCGCGTCCGACGGCCGTGGGGTTCTTGTCATAGGAGAGTGCGACAGTCGGCCGGACGGTGTCGACGGTGAAACGGCCGCCCGAGATGGAGACTGTGGTGTTCCCGACCTGGTCGCGCACGTTGCCGAGCGAGACGTTGAAGGCGCCGTCGTTGCCGGCGACGATGGTGCGGGTCAGCGCGAAGACCGAACCGGGAACCGGACCGCTCATCGAGGCCGGCCCGGCGTTGTTGGCGCCGGCCGGTCCGGCGATCGAGAGAGTCGGCAGGGCGCTCAACACGCCGCCGAAGGAGGCCGTGAGGGTGAGTGGGCCTGCGGGGACTCCGGCCGGATTGCGGCTGTACTCCAAGGCGACGGCCACGTTGGCGGCGACGATATCGACGGCGGAGTTGACGGCCGCGGAGTTGGAGTTGCCGGCCCGATCGAGCGCGTCGGAGATGGCAACGGTGAAGGCGCCGCTATTGCCCGGGACGATGTTGGTTGCGTAGGTGTAGACCAGGTCGGAACCGGCGCGCGTCATCGGCGTCGCGAACCGGTTGTTGGCACCCGGCGGGCCCGAGATCGAGATCGTGGGTGCCGAGGTCAACGGCTCGGTGAAGGTAGCCGTGATGGCGAGCAGCCCCGACGGAACCGCGGAGACCGGCCGATTGTAGTCGAGCACCACGCCGGGCGGGGTGGTGTCGATTTCGAAGCGGTTGTTGGCCGGCGCGCGGTTGGCGTTGCCGGCCGCGTCTGTGCCACCCTGAACGGAGATGTCGTAGAAGCCGTCTTCGCCTGCGGCGAAGGGCAGGTCGAAGAAGAAGACGGTGCGCGTGGTGGAGACCGTCATCTGCCGTGGCTCAGCCACGAGCAGACCGCTGGTGAGGAAGAGCGAAAGGCTTGGCCGCACGCCCGAGGCGATCGGCTCGCTAAAGGTGGCCGTGACGCGGACCGTGCCGGCGCCGAAGACGGGCGGATTCCGGGAGTAGCCCATCGAGACGCTGGGCGGCGTCGTGTCGACGACGAGTGAGGTATCGGCCGGGGGGCCCGCGTCGATGCCGGCCGTGTCCTGGGCGCCGGCGACGGAGACCGTGAAGCGGCCGTCGTTACCCGTGACGATGTTCTTGACGAATCGGAACGTGGAGGTGTCGACGCGCGTCATCGGCTGCGAGACGACGTTATTGGCGCCGGCGGGCCCCGTGATGTTGAGCAGCGGGGTCGTGACGATCGGCTTGCTGAACTCGGCGGTGATGGTGAGCGGACCGCTGGTGACGCCGTTGGGGCCCCGGCTGTAGCGCAAAGTCGTCGCCGGAGCGTTCGGGTCCACTTTGATCTGGCCGTTCTGGAACTGGGTGATGGCGTTGCCCGCGAGGTCCTGGGCGCCGAGCAGGAGGACCGAGAAGATGCCCGGGTTGTCGCGCACGATGGTCGTGTCGAAGGTGAAGACTGCGGGGTCGCCCGAGGCGGTCATCCGCAGCGGACCGACGTTGTTGGCACCCGGGAATCCGACCAGCGCTATCTGGGGCGGAGCTGCCAGCGGCTCGGTGAAGGCCGCCGTGATCCGCAACGGCCCGGGCGGCACGTTTTGACTGTCGCGCGCGCTGTAGGCGAGAGTGGCGGAACCCGAGAGCGTATCAACGACGAAGCTGGCGCCGGTACCCGGGGGCAAGGCGCGGTTGTTGGCGCCGTCGAAGGCATCGATCGACACGGTCACGGTGCCGTCCCCGACCCCGCCCGCAGCGCGCGTCACGGTGTATGCCAACGTCCACTGGGCGGCGTTGCCGGTTGCGGTCATGGGCCGAACATCCGGCGCGGCGCCTGGCCTGGAGAGGGTCATCACGGGGGCCGGCGCGCCGCCCGAGAGCGCCTCGCTGAAGAGCACCGTGATGTTCAGCGTACCCGTCGTGACGCGCGTCAAGGGCGCCACCGGCTTGTCGTAGGAGATGCTCGTGACGGTGGGAGCGGTTGCGTCCACCACGAACGTGTTGTTCGAGGCGAGCGCCTGATTGGCGTTTCCGCCTGCGTCGTTGCCGGATGCGATGCTGACGGCGAAGGAGCCGTCGTCGCCCGTGACGAAGTTCTGCGTGAAGGTCCAGATCGTGGATGTGGAGGTGGGCAGCATCGGCCGGCTGGTCAGGTCGTTGGCGGTGGAAGCGCCGCCGCCCGTCACGCTGATGGTCGGCGTCGTGACGATCGGCTCGTCGAAGGTGGCGACGTAGGTCGTGGGACCGGCGCCGACCTTGCTGAAGGGCGTTACCGGCGTCGAACGCGCGAACTGCACGATGGCCGGAGGCCGCGTGTCCACCGTGAAGAACGCATCGGGCCCAAGCGGCGGCAGGTTCGAGTTGCCGGCGGAGTCACGGCCACCCGAGATGCTGACGGCGAAGAGGCCGTCGTCGTTGGCGGCGATGCCGGTCGGGTAGGTGTAGCTCCAGACCTTCTTGTCGCTCGTGGGCCGCGACATGAGGGTTGCCGAGCGGTCGTTGGAAGGATCGGCAGCGCCGCCGGCGATGGCGATCGAGGGCGCCACTTCCAGGTCCTTCGTGAAGGTGGCCGTGAGCGTGAGCGGTCCGGCGTTGACGCGCGAGAACGGAGCGACAGGCCGACTCTTCACGATGGAAACCACAGCAGGCTGGACCGTGTCGACGACGAAGGAACCGCCTGCCGCCGGCGCCAGCGCAACCGGGTTCCCGGCCGTGTCGCCGCCCGCCGGGAAGGTGACGTTGAAGACGCCGTCGTCGCCCGGCTGGATTCCGGAGCCCGGATAGGTGAAGGTCCAGAGCGTGCTGGTCGTAGACGCAGCCATCGGCGCCGACGCGATGTCGTTGGCGACACTGGCGCCGCTGCCGCCCGTGATCTGCATGGAGGGCGTAGCGCCCATGGGCTCCGAGAACGTCGCCGTGAGCGTGAAGGCGCCCGCGTTGACCAGGCTGAACGGCGAGATGGGCCGGCTGTAGACGACACCGGTCACCGTGGGCCCCGCCGTATCGACCAGGAAGGTGTTGCCCGACGAGACCGCGGCGTTAGCGTTTGCTGCCAGGTCGCGGCCGTTGGCGATCGAGATCGTGAAGGTGCCGTCGTCGCCCGTCACCAAGGTCTGGGTGAAGGTCCAGACGGTCGAAGGCGCCGTGCCCAGCATGGTCTGGCTGCCGAGATCGTTAGCGGTGCCAGCGCCGCCGCCGGCGACCGAGATCGAGGGCGCCTGGGCCAGCGGCTCGCTGAACGTCGCGGTGTAGACCAGAGTGCCCGCCGAGACCTTGGTCAGCGGGGCCACGGGACGGCTACGGGCGATCGAGAGGACCGTGGGCGCGGCCGTGTCGATCACGAATGTGCGGTTGGCCACGGCCGGGGCAGAATTGGCATTGCCCGCTGCGTCCTGGCCGCCCGCCACGCCGACCGTGAAGGTCCCGTCGTCGCCGGCGACGACGCCCGAACCGGGATAGGCGAACGTCCAGACGCTGGCCACGGCGGTCCGTGACATCAAGCCGGACTTGTCGTTGAGCGTGCTTGCCGTGCCTCCCGAGATGGTGACGGTCGGGGTCACCGTGAGCGGCTCGCTGAAGGTGATCGTGAGCGAAAGGGGGCCGGCGTTGACGTTGGTGAACGGGGCAATGGGCCGAGAGTAGTCGATGGCCGCGACGGTCGGTGCGACCGTGTCGACGTCGTAGACGGAGGTACCGGTAGGTGTGATGGCGAGCGGGTTGCCGGCCAGATCGGCGCCACCCGTGAAGGTGACCTGGAACCTGCCGTCGTCGCCGGCCTTGATGCCGCCCGGGATCGTGAAGGTCCAGGTGGAGCGCGTGGTGGCCGAGGACGCCATCGCCGAGGGGGTGATGTCGTTGGCGGTGCTGCCGACCGAGCCACCGACGATCTGCAGGACGGGCGTGACGCCGAGCGGCTCGGTGAAGGTGGCCGTGAGGGTGCGCGCGCCGGTGGTGAAGACGGCGGGGTTCTTGTCGAAGACGAGCGAGCCGGTCGGGGGGCGGGTGTCGACGTAGATGCGGCGCTCGTCGATATCCGTGGCGGCGACGACGTTTTCGGCTCTGTCCAGAGCCTGCGTGATCTGGAACTCGTAATCGACGCCGGCCTGGGTCTCCGCAAGGATGTCGGCGTCGAAGGTGAAGTTCGCGGTCGGGTAGGAGCCGACCGGCTGCATCGAGCTGGGGCCGAAGACGTTGGCCGTCGAGCCGCCGGTGCGGGCGACCAGCTGGATGAACGGCGTGGTGAAGATCGGCTCACCAAAGGTAGCAGTGAGCGCCAGCGGCCCGCTGGAAACGGCCGTGCGGCCCTTGCTGTAGACCATGCCCGTGACGCGCGGCCGGGTGGCGTCGACGCTGAAGGCGATGGTGGAGGTCACGCTGGTGTTGCCCGCGGAATCGAGCGCCGAGGCGATCGTGGCCAGGAAGTCGCCGTCACCGCCCGAGACGAGCGGGTAGGTATGCGACCAGCGGCTGGAGTTGGAAGTCTCCGACTCGAAGGTCATCGCCACAGGACCCGTCGTGTTGAGCGTGCTGCCGCCGCCGACTCGGGCGACGGTGAGCAGCGGTGCCCCGGCGATCCGCTCGCCGAAGATCGCGACGACGGAGATGGAGCCGCTGGAGACATGGGTGTAGCCGTTGCTGGGGACCTGAACGCCCGCGCGCAACAGGGCGGAGCTGGTCACACGCGGCTGCAAGTGATCCACGACGAAGACGTTGTTGGAGGCCGGTTGCGCCGGATTGCCGACGGAGTCGAGCGCGCCCGTGATGTCGACGATGTAGGTCACCGTGGTCCCGGCGGCGGTCTCCGCAACCAGGCCGCCGGCGTACGTGAACGTGTATCGCCGGCCGTCGCCCAGGCTGGTCATGGCGCGCTGCGTCACGGTGTTGGCCGCCGTGCCGACCGGAGAGCGAATACGAATGTTGGGCCCCACGGAGAGCGTCTCGTCGAAGGTCGCGGTAAGGGTCAGTGAACCGGTCGAGAAGACGGTCCCCGCGCGGCTGTAGGTGAGCGCCGCGGAGGGCTCGCCGTCGACCGTGAAGGAGTTGCCGGAGGTGGACCCGAGCGTGTTGCCGGCAAAGTCGACGACACCGGACGCCGAGACCGCGAAGGCGCCGTCGTCGCCGCTGGCGATGACGTGGTGGAAGCCGAAGACCTTGGCGTCGCTCGTGGAGCTCATCAGCTGGCCCGTGCGGTCGTTGGCCGTGCTGGCGCCGCCGCCCGAGATCGTGATACGAGGCGTCGCCGCGAGAGGCTCGGTCGCCGTCAGCGTGATGTCGAGCGGACCTGTCGTTACGGGGCTGCCTCGGCTGTAGCCGAAGGCGATGTTCGGCGCGACCGTGTCGACGCGGAAGGAGTTGCCGCTGGAGGGCGCCGGGGCCTCATTGCCGGCAGCGTCGGTCCCACCGCGCACGGTCACTGTGAAGACGTCGTCGTCGATGCCGTTGGCGGTGGCCAGGATCGTCTTGGCGAAAGTCCAGACAGCGGCATTGCCGGTGGCCGTCATCGGGGTGGCCGGCTGATCATTGGCGACGGAGCTGCCGTTGGCGCCGGCGATCTGCACGGTCGGCGTCACGACCAGCGGCTCACTGAAAGTGGCGGTGACCACCTGGACGACCGCGGACACGGGCGAGGAGCGGCTCAGGCTGAGCGTGGCCGTCGGGGTGACCGTGTCGACGCGGAAAGTGCTGTTGGTCAACGGCGGATCGACCAGCGCAAGCGAGCGATCCTGAGCGTTCTTGACCGCCAGGTTGAAGAGCCCGTCGTCGCCTGTCCGGAGCTGGTACCCGTTGAAGACGAAGACCGTCCGGTTGGGAGTCGCGGTCACCGAGAGCGTGCCGGAGGCGTCGTTGACGGTAGCGACCGTACCGCCCGCGATCTGCAACGTGGGCGAGTTGACGACGGTCTTGTTGAAGGTGACTGTGATCGGGAACGGGTTGGCGACCGAGTAGCGCGTGATCTCGCTGCGCGGGTAGGGCGGGTAGATGATGCTGGCGGCCAGCGCCGTCACGTCGACCGTGAAGACGGGGCTCTTGGAGAGGTCGGCGTCGATGTTTCTGTTGGTCGCAAAGTCCTGGCCGTCGATGATGGAGACGCGCCAGTCACCTTCGTCGGCGCCACCGATGGTGAAGGTTGCGGCAAAGACCGTACGGGAGCCGGTGTTCAGGACCGTGCCGGGCAGCAGACGTCCGGAGTTCGGCACCGTCTGCAGGATGCGGAAGGTGGGCGTGACGGCCAGCTGCTCGCTGAAGGTGGCGGTGACGGTCAAGGCCCCGGGCCCGATGGGGCGCGTGGTGTCCTTGGAGAAGACCAGCTGTGTGATCTGCGGCTGGACGGTGTCGACAATGACGCTGGAATTGGTGGCGGGCTCGACGCCGGAGTTGCGCGCGAAGTCCTGGGCGGCGAGCACGCGGACCCGGTAGGTGCCGTTGGTGGCGCCGGAAGCGACGTTGAACGGCACGCCATAGACGCGACTGCTGATGCGCGTCACGGCGCCGGAAGTGATCTGCGGGGTGCCGGGTGGAATCGGAAGCAGATCCAGCCTGAAAGTCGGCGTGGTGTCGAGCAGCTCGTCGAAGGTCGCCTGAACGGTAACGGTGCCCGTCGTGATCGTGGCGGTTGCGGCGTTGAGGTTGTTCGGGTTGTAGGCGATCGATGCGGTCGGGCTGGTGGTGTCGACGCGCATCGTGGAGTTGAAAGCCGGCAGGCCGTTGGTCACACCACTGGCGTTCTTGCCGGCGACGGTGACGGTGGCCGTGCCGTTCTGGCCCGCCGGCACGGACCACGAGTAGGTCCAGACTGTCGTGCCCGGGGTCCCGGTCATGGCGGTGACGGGCGCCGGGGCAGCGCCCGTGATGGTGATGTCGGGGGCCGTCGGGGTGACAGGTTCGGAGAAGGTGGCGGTGACCAGAACGGTGCCGTCGCGAACGGCCGTCAGGCTGCTGCCGGAGATCCCATCCTGGCGATAGTCGAGGAAGACGGAAGGCGCGGCGGTCTTGACCGTGAAGGCGCGGTTGGCAGGCGGCTGCTGGTTGGGGTTGTCGGCCAGATCGCGGGCGCCCGTGATACTGACCAGGAAGGGGCCGTCATGACCAGCGCGGATGCCGAGAGGATAGGTGAACGTGTAGGTCTGCGGCGTGACGCGCGTCATGGAGGTGAGGGCAACGGTGTTGTTGCCCGGCACGCTCGAGAGCTGGGAATCGATGGCGATCGACGGCGTCGAGGACGCGGCGATGTCCGCGCTGAAGGTGGCCGTGATGGTCAGTCCGCCGACACCAACGGCGGCCGGGCTCTGGCTGTACTCGAGGACGACCTGGGGGCCAAGGGTCCGGATGTCGAAGGAGAGGGCGGGATCGATGTTGGCGTTGAGCGAGCCGTCCTGGCCGCCGTTGACGTGGACCTGGAAACAGCCGTCGTTGGCTCCGTTGACGCAAATGGCATGCGTATAGGTCCAGACCGTACCGTCGAAGGGCGCTGCCTGCACCATCGAGGTCGGCGTCAAGGCGTTGCAGTCGTCGGTCGTGGGGCAGGTGGCCGAGCGCGTGGCGTCGGCGCTGATGGAGACGGTGGGCTGGGTGACGCTCTCGCGCGCGCCGCCGGTGGTCTTGAAGAACTCCGCCGTGATCACCAGCGGGCCGTTGGTGATCGGCGAGGCCGGCGAGAGCGCGACGCGCACCACGGGTGCGGTGCCGTCGATCTCGAAGGTGCTGGTGCCCGAAATGGCGGCTGGGTTACCGACGTCGTCCTGGACGATCAGCCCGACGGAGGTCTGACCGTCGAGCGGGATGGTGCCATCCGGGAGTGCGGTGTTGGAGGGGAGCACGGTGTAGTCGCCCTGCCAGACATTGGTGGCGCCCTGCTGGACAAGAGGCACCAGAGTGGTGGTCGTGATCGGCAGACCGGCTTTCGAAGCAGGCCGGCCGATGAGCAGCGCGGGCGTGGCGCTGGTCGGCGTGATGCCGGTCAGGAAGGCGTTTCGATCCGCGGGGAAGGTGGCGAAGATGGAAACGACCTGGTTGGCGCCGTAGCTGGTCTGCGACGGCGAGAAGGTAAGCGAGGTCGCAATCTGGGTGGTGATGGCCGTGCCGGTCGAGGAAGCCGACTGCACCACGGAGTTGCCGGCGAGATCTTGCGCGGAGAGGACCGTGACGAGGTTAGCGGGCGGACCATCGAGCAGGCCCGGGACGGCGCCGGCGGGCTGGACGCTCATGGTGCCCGAGAACTGGCCAAGCGTCGTGCCCGGGAGCAACGTGACGCTGGTCGCTGCCGCCGTACCGGGGCGCAGCACCGAGATGACCGGCAGCGCCGTGGTCGACATCGCCTCGTTGAACCAGACGTTGTACGTGAGGTTGTTGGTCCCGGCGGCCACGCGCGGCGGAGAGGCCTCGACCCGAGCCACGAGCGGCCGGATCGTGTCGATGGTGAAGGTGCGGTTGACGCCCGGCTCCACGCTGGTATTGCCGACTTCGTTGACGCCGTTCTTGACGGTGACGAAGGCCGTGCCGTCCCGGATGTTGGAGTTGGGACCGGTCTGGGTGATGACGTTGTAGGTGAAGGTCCAGGTGTCGCAGAGGCCGGTGCCGCAGGCGTTGGTCATCGGAGTCTGCTGCACGTCGTTGACGCTGACACCGAGCGGCTGTCTATCGATCAGAATCACGGGCCCCTGGACCGGCTCGTTGAACTTGGCGGTCACCACCATGTCGCCGGCGGCGACGGTGGTAGCGGGGAACCCGCTCTTCGAGTAGGAGAGGGTGGGCGTGGCACGCGAGATGTCGAGGTCGAAGAGCGGCTGCACGGGCGTGCGGTCGTTTTCGAGGCCGACCAGATTGAAGGCCTGGGTCGGCGTGACGATGTAGGTACCCGCGAGAGAGGCGCCGTTGACTGGCGAAGTCGCAGTCGGCGTGTAGTTGAAGGAGAAGATGCTTTGCCCCGGCGCGGCCGAGACGAAGATCAGGTCGTTCCCGTTGACGTCGTTGACGCTCGGGATGGAGTTGCTGCTGGTGATGAAGATCTTGGGCCTGGACGCTTGCGTGATCTGCTGGTCGAACGTGACCGTGATGGTCATCGGGAAGGCGGGCAGTTGAGGGGGATTCAGGGTCGTCTTCCCGCGGCTGTAGGTGAGCGTCGCCAGGGCAGGCACGGTCAGGGTATCGAAGGAGGTGTTCTGCGAGTTCGTGGTGGTCTGCGAGTAGGTGTTACCGCCAAAGTCGACAGCGTTGGTGACGCGAACGAGGGCCGACCCGTCTTGGATTGTGGTTCGGTTTGCAGGAACGACCTGGTAGGTAGTCGTCCAGATGGAGGGGTCGGTTCCGGACATCTTCATCTCGTAGCAGCAGGGTGTATCCCCGCTGCCTTGACGGTCGATGAAGAGGGACGGCGTGGTCGCCAGAGGCTCCCGGATCAACTCGGAGGCTTGCACCGCGTAGTCGGAGTTGTAGAAAGTGGCCGTGATCTGCAGCGGGCCCGAGTTGACCAGAGTGCGGTCCTTGCTGTAGGTCAGGCCGACCCAGAAACTGGGATCGAGCCAGTCGAGCCTGACGTCGACACCCGGGGTGAAGTCGCCCTGGACCAAGGCGCGGCCGAGCGCGACGTCCACGCTCGGATATCCCCGGTCGTTTGCGGGGCTGCCGGCTCGCGGATCCGGGTAGAGACTCGGGGCACGCGTGCAGTCGGAGGCGTTGAAGGCGCAGGCCGGATTGTCGTTGCCGAGGGGCGTCTGCGGCCCGGAGGCGTCCTCTCGGAGCGTGACCTTGACGGCATCTCCAACCAGCAGCGGCCCGACATCGGAAGCGCTGTACTTGCCTGGGAAGAGCTCCGCGAAGCTCTGCGTCCGTCGAATGGTCGGAAAGACCAGCTCCTGCTCGAAGTTGCCGGTGAACGGCTGAGAGTTGATCTCGAAGTGGTGGAGCGTGAGTTGAATGTCCTTCCCGGCGATGAACGCTCCCTGATCGGTCCTGAGGAAGCCGGTAAGGTCAACTTCGCCCGAGGGGTCGGTGAGGATCTGAAGGGCGATCGTGGCCGTGGCATCTTCCACGCCATACGTGTGGCCTGTGTCGAAGACGAAGGTCGAGACGACGCTGTTGGAGCTCTGGATCTGGTCGATGTAGAAGCTGAGCGAGTCGCCAGTCGATACGCCCGAGACCGAGATCGACGTGGTGGCGCCCAAGACCACGTTCGTGGCGGTCCCGGCGAGGGCCTGGATGGTCGTGTTGAAGGCCCGGACGCGCATCGCCTGGCGTCGGCTGGAAAGTCCGATTCCAGGATTGATGACCTTGATCGGGATGCTGCGAGGAGGGCTGGGCTGGGTGAGGATGCCGAACACACGATTGCTGGCCTGCACCGAGTTGTTGCCAGCCGCATCCTGCGCGGTGCTGAGCGTGACGGTGAACGAGCCATCGTTGCCGCTCTGCACGCCGGAGGGATAGCTGAAGCTCCACGTGTCGCAGGGGAACGCTCCGCAGCGGTTCGTCATCAGAGTGGGACCCTGGTTGTTGACCCCGGACGGTCCGGCGACGCGGATCGTCGGCGTCGTCGAAAGCACCTCCGAGAACGTCGCCGTGATCGTCAGGGCTCCGGCCACGAAGGGGTTCGTCTGATTGAAGGTGAGCGTGGGCGTCGGGGCGACCGTGTCGATGGTGAAGGAGTTGTTGGAAGCGCCCAGGTTCAGATTCCCGGCGGCGTCCTGACCGCCTGAAACCGTGGCGATTGCGGCGCCATCGAAGAAGGTCGTGCCATCCTGGACGGTGACCGTGTGGAAGAAGAGCCAGACCTTCGCATCCGGCGTTGCGCTCATGGCCGTGGCGGCCAGGTCGCCCCCGGAACCCGGGCGATCGATCGACAGGGACGGCCCCACGGCGATGTCTTCGTTGAAGGTCGCCGTGATGATGAGGACCCCGCTGCTGACCGCCGAGGAGGATTTGCTGTAGGAGAGCGCGACCGTGGGCCGGGCCGTGTCCACCGTGAAGGTGTTGTTCGTCGCCTGAGAAGCCAGCGCGTTGCCCGCGTTATCGGTGGCCGTCAGCGTCAACCCAAACGATCCGTCGTCGACGGAGGCGCCAATGACGGTGCGGCTGAAATTCCAAACTCGGAGATCGGCCCCCGGGACAATCATGCTGCTGGCGGCCACGTCATTGTTCGTTCCCGCCCCGCCACCTGCGAGCTGAATCTGCGGCGACACCGGAGTGATGTCCTCGCTGAAGGTGGCCGTGACCTGGAAGGTCTCCGCGGAGTACGCCTGGCTCACCTTGTTGTACTCGAGAAGCGCCACAACAGGCGCCACGGTATCGATCTGGAACTGGCTGTTCGGGATGGCCCCGGCGAGCGTATTGCCCGCAGCGTCCGACGCGGTGAGGCCGACGTTGAAGGTCCCGTCGTCGACCCCTCCCCCGATCACGGTGCGCGAGAACGACCACGTCTGGCGGTCGGAGCCAAGAGTCATGGGGGTGAAGCCCACATCGTTGGTGTTGGCTCCCGATCCGCCGGACAGTGAGATGGAAGGACTTCCGGGCGTGATCGACTCGCTGAAGGTGACCGTCACCTGGAAGGTCTCCGCCCGGTACGCCGCCGAGGTCTTGCTGTACGTGACGCTGTTGACCGCCGGCGGTGTGCTGTCGACGACAAAGACGCGGTTGCCAGGCGTCCCGACGGCGTTCCCGGCGAGATCGGAGGCCGAGAGCGAGATCGTCCGGTTGCCGTCGATGTCGCCGGGGGCCAACGTGCTCTGGAACGTCCACGCCGTCCGGTCGAACGGCGCCACCTCGCTCATGCCGGCGTTGACGATGTTGACGTTGCCGATGGTGCCGCCAGCGATCGTGAGAGACGGATCGCTCGGGGTGATCGGCTCGCTGAACGTGGCCGTGAGCAGAAGAGTCTCGAAGGCGTAGTTCTGCGTGGTCTTGTTATAGTTGATGATGGCCGTCGGGACCGAGGTATCGACCAGGAAAGTGCGGTTCGTGGGCTGGATCAGCAAGTCCTGGCCGCTGTCGTCCTTTGCAGTCAGCGTGATGTCGAAGGCGCCGTCGTCGGTAGGCGTGACCGTTCGACTGAACGTCCAGATCGTGCGCGTCGGACCCGAGACGGTCATGGCCGTGCTGGACACGTCGTTGGCGTTGCCGGCGCCGCCGCCCGCAATCTGGATCGTGGGGAAACTGGTCGTGATCGCCTCGGTGAAGGTTGCCGTGACGACGAAGCTGCCCTGTCCGTAAGTCTGGGAAGCCTTGCTGTAGACCAGCGAGGCGATCTCGGGGCGGGCGTCTACGGCGAAGGTGCGGTTGTTGGTTGTGGCGAGAGCGTTTCCGGCGACGTCGAAGGCGTTACTGAGCGTGACTGTGAAGTTGCCGTCGTCACCGCTGTTGAAGGCGTAGAGGAAGGTGAACGTCTTGAGGTCGATCTGCGTCATCGCCTGCGCCGGATTGATGTCGTTGAGAGCGCTGGCGGTTCCGCCGGTGATGAGGATGTTGGGGACCGTGCCCATGTCCTCGGAGGCGGTCGCGGTGATCGTGACGACAGCGGGGCTGCCTTTAAAAGGCGAGACGGCGCTGTAGGTGAGCGTGATGTCCGGCGTCTTGGTGTCGATGTCCATTGTCGCCGTGATCGTGTTGCTGGAGTTTCCGATCACGTTGACGGCCTGCGAGATGGTGAGGACGGCCGGCTCGTTGAGCGGCGTCGTGCGGTCGAGGATGGTGGAGCCGTTGTCGGGGAGGACCGTGTAGGTGTGGGTCCAGACGGTGCACTTCGAGGAGCCGCAGGCCTTCGTCATCGCCACGGTGGAGACGTCGTTGGAACCGCTGCCGTAGGGCGGACGCTCGATGGCGATCACGGGCCCGTCGACCGCCTGGTCGAAGGTGGCGGTGATGGTGACGGAGCCGGCCGGGATCTTGGGGGACGCGGAGAAGGTGATGGTCCCGGTGGCGATGGAGTTGTCGAGGAAGAAGGTGTCGTTGGTCGGGGCGGTTTCGTTCGCGACGCCAGTCAGACTTGGGGCGCCTGCCAGCGTGACCTTGTAGTTGCCGGTGACCTGTCCCGCCAGGTCGGGATCGAAGTTGAAGACGTAGATTCCCTGGTTATTGGTGATGTCATCGAGGAGGGGGATCAGGGTTCCTCCATTGACGATCACCTGGCTGTCCGAGGAACGAGCAATGGTGATGGTGGGTGTGGCGGTCTGGTCGATGCGGGTGTCGAAGACCACCGTGATGGCGAACGGGTCGCCGGTGATGGGCAGGTGAGGCGGGTTCTGGGAGGCGTCGCCCTTGCTGTAGGAAAGCGTGGCGCGAGGCGGGGTCGTGATCAGGTTGAACGTGGTGTTGAGGGAGGCCGTTGCCGAGTTGAGCTGGTTGTTACCGTAGTCGGTGGCGTTGTTGACGGTGACCGTGGCGATACCGTCCAACACCGTGGACCGGTTTCCCTGCGCCGGGGTGTACTTCGCGGTCCAGATGAACGGAACGATCGGCGGGGAGATCCGGGGGTCGGAGACCGGAGACATCTGCACGACGGTGCCGGGGTCGTCGGAGGTGCCCGGCCGGTCGATGATGAGGGTGGGCGTGCTGTTCAGCGGCTCAGTCAGGAAGGTCGACTCGCCCACGACCAGCGCTTGGTTGAAGAAAGTCGCGGTGATGGTGAGCTCGTCGGTACCCACGAATCTGCGATCGGTGCTGTAGGTGAGTCCGACGAACGTGTTCGGGTCGAGGAAGCTCATAACGACGTTGCCGGCTTGGTTGAGGTCGCTCGACGTGATGGCCCGGCTGAGCGTCAGGTCGGTGCCAAACTCGCCGGCAGGGCTGGAGGGCACGAGCTCTGGCTGCGGGATGCACGTGCGGGTCGTGTAGGGCCCGTCCGTGCAGCGGCCATCGGCGACGACAGCGCTCGAAGTCTGGGGGTAGACCAGCTCCAGACGGATGGCGTCTCCGGCTGCGATGGGCCCGAGGGCGATGTCCAGGCCATCCACGGAGGTGTCGCTCGGGATGATGTAGGTGCCCGGAAACAGCTCGGCAAACCCCTGGGTGATGCAGAAGTCAGGATGCACCGTCGTGCTCTGCGAGGGCGGAAATCCCGTCAAGTTGACGGCCGTCGACTGGAAGTGAATGACGCTGGCCTGGACGGCAACGCCCGGGACCTGGGTGCTCGACGCATTGACGATGGTGCCTGTGAGCGTGTTGATCTCTCCGCTCGGGTCCGGCAGGACCTTCACGGTCTCGGTGATTGGGCCGGGCGCGGCAGCCATCGTCACGCCGGTGTCGAAGATATGGGCGGTCGCGGAGATACCGTTGGAGATTTCCGAGAGGAAGAACTTGAGAGTGTCCCCTGTGGAGATCTGGGTTGTCGGCAAGCTGACGCGGAACGTGCCCTCGCCGGGATTCGTCACGGCGTTGCAGTTGACGTTCAGGTTGCTCACCGCACTGACTTCGGACGCCGTGGTCGTGTTGAGGATGCGAACGCGCACGCCCGTCCTGCGGGACTTGTCACCCGTGGTCGTGACGCGGACGGGAATCCGGTACTCCTGGGCCAGCGCATCGACCGGAGCGAAGAACGCGCAGAGAGAGATGGCCAGAAGCCGCATCCAGAATGGGCTCGCCGCGCTTGCGGGTTTGCGACCGTGCTGCGACAGCCCCTGCACATCGAGGACACCACCGCTGGCAAGACTGGTCGTTTCCGGCATCGCAGCTCTACTCCCGTCTGTCGAGAAACCCGGTAAGGGTCATCGTTTTTCCATTAATTCGCCGTCCGGGCGCAAGCAACCCGGATCGCTCTTGGCAAGACCTCGGCCATGATCGGGGCTGGCCTTTGGTGACGCGCGTTCGTAGCGACCGCAGGACAAGATGTCGAGTGCGAGGCCCCCAGATCGCGCATCATCGACCCGCGGTGGCAGCCGGCGCGCGGATACTGGGACGCCCAGCAAGCCTCGCCAGCCAGGAACCTGCTCACTGGTTCGGAACGTGGTGCACCAATCGGTGCACCTTTCGGTGCATGTCCTGGAGTCACCGTGGGGTGGGAGCTCCGTTCTCCAGCAGCTTGAACACTCGAGGTGGAAGCGCGGCCCCGAAACGGCGAGCGTTCGCCCGGCTCTCCTGGGCTTCCCGTGTCCGGCCGGCGGCTTCGAACGCCAGGGCCATGTGATAGTGAAGAATGGGATCGGGCGTCCCCAGCCTGAGCGCCTCTTTCGAGAGCACCAGCGCCTCGGCCGTTCGGCCGGCGCGCAGCCGGGCCAAGCCGAGCGCGTCTGCGCTGTAGATGTCGGGGCGCTCGCGGTACTCGGCCTCGGCGGCGGCCGTGGCGCGCTCCAGGTTGCGGGCGTGTTCCAGATCTGCCAGGGCCAGGGCGCGGTCGATGCGGCCGTGCCGGGCCAGGTCGAGCTTGGCCAGAGTTTCGAGCCGCTGGCCGGCAGCTCGGGCAGCAGCCTCGTCGCCCCGAAGCGTCTCGAGATCCTCGAGGGTGGCCAGGAGGGCGGCGTCCTCGAACTGCTGGAGTGTGGCGGTGAGCACGCTGCGGGCTGTGTCCAGTTGGCCCTGGTTGGCAAGCAATCGCGCCAGCGGGCCGGCGGCACGGAAGTAGCCGGGCACCTGGAGTTGCGCAAGCTCCAGCGATCGGCGCGATCGGACGACGTCGCCGCGGACGGCGTGGAGCTCCCCGGCCTGCGTGTAGAGCCAGGCGGCCAGGTCGCGCGCGCCGCCGCTGAGCGCGGACTCGAGCCCCAGTTCCACCATCTCCAGTGCGCCATCGAGATCGCCGTGGAGGAACCGGATGTGAGCGGCCCGGCTGTAGCCGGCCGGCCCGGGCTGGCGGTCCAGCAACCCTTGGAGCGCCTGGACAGCCTCGTCGTATCGGCCCAGCTCCAGAAGCGCGTCGGAGAGCAGCGCGTAGTTGCGGCCAGCTTCGGGCGCCAGGGCAATGGCCCTGCGCGCGGAGGCCTCGGCTTCCCTAAAGCGGTGCTGGGCGTGCTCGACCCAACCCTTGGCGGCGAGTGCCGCGTAGTCCTGAGGATCGATGGCGAGGGCTCGCCGGATGGCGGCATCGGCACTGGCGTGGCCTGAGGAGTCGCCGGTGACCTGGGCCTCCCGAAGATAGGCTTCGGCCAAGAGAGAAAGGGCCCGCAAATCTGCGGGGCGTTGCTCCAGGGCCCGCGACAGCCGGCCGATCTCGGCACGGATGGAATCGATGACGCCCGTCGACCGAGGAGCCGCCAGCGTGGGCGAAGCTAGCGTCGCCAGGGCCAGGAGAGCTGGCAAGAAGCGACGTGCCCGCCGCGAGCGTGTCCGCCCTGGCGGCGGAAGCCGGATGGACAGGTGGCGGAGCTCGGTGTTCGGACACATCATCGTCGATTCGGACAGATAGTGTATCATCGGGCGGCCTGATCTCAGGCGAGCAGGCAGGATTCCTGCTAGAAAGGGAAGACCCGCAGAGCTACGTGAGCAAGGAGTCGCACGTGAAGAGGAGCAGGATGAATTCGATTTGGCAGACGTGGCGTCGTACGGGTGGCGGCTGGGCGCTGTTGGTAGCGCTGCTGGCGCTAGGGCTGGGCCTTTCCGCGCCGGCGCTGGCATCCAGCCACCGGGAAGCGCCCCTGATCAGCCAAGACCCGCTGTCGGACAACACCGATGTCTACTTCTTCCGCGTGGCGGGCGACCGGGTCTGCATCATCGCCAACTTCATCCCGCTGCAGTTTCCGCAGAGCGGGCCGAACTTCTGGAAGTTCGACGACAACGTGCTCTACGAGCTCAAGGTCGACAACGACGGCGACGCGCTGCCGGACCTGACCTATCAGTTCCGGTTCACGACGACGGTCGGCAATGGCAGCACGTTTCTCTACAACACAGGCGTCATCGACAACCTGACGGACGCCGACTGGAACGTGAAGCAGACCTATACGCTCACACTGCTCAGGGAAGGGCAGTCGGCGCAGGTGCTGGGCACCAACTTGGCGTGCCCGCCCGTGAACATCGGGCCGCGCTCCACGCCGAACTACGCGACCCTGGCCAACGCCGCGATCAACACGCTGCCCGCGCACGGGAACGCCAAGGTCTTCTGCGGTCAGCGCGAGGAGCCGTTCTTTGCGGACCTGGGCAGCATCTTCGACCTGCTCGGTCTACGGCCGGTGAACAGCCCGGGTTCCCTCGGGGTGGACGGCCTGGCAGGCGCCAACGTGCACTCCATCATTCTGGAGGTCCCGATCAGCACGCTCTCCGCGGCGGCCAACAACACCGGCATCGCGGGCGTCTGGTCGACGGCGAGCCGCCCGGCCGTTCGCATCCTGCGCGACCGGCCGCCCAGGTTCTCGACGGAGCGCGGCGCGTTCGTCCAGGTCTCGAGGCTGGCGATGCCGCTGGTCAACGAGGTGGTCATCCCACTGAAAGACAAAGACAAGTTCAACGGCTCCAACCCGCGGGACGACGCTCAGTTTCTCTCCTACGTGACCGATCCCGAGCTGGCGCGGCTCTACACCTTGGTCTACGGGCTCAGGGTTCCGGCCACCCCGCGCAATGACCTGGTGCAGGTCTTCTTGACGGGCGTCCCCGGCCTCAACCAGCCGGCAAACGTCCGGCCAGCCGAGATGATCCGGCTCAACATGGCCACGCCGATCACGCCCAGCCCGAACCCTCTCGGCGTCATCGCCGGCGACTTGCAGGGCTATCCGAACGGCCGGCGCCCCGTGGACGACGTGGTCGATATCTCGCTGCGCGCCGTCGGCGGGGTCCTCGTCACCGGCTTCACCGACACCCCGAACGGCAAGTCGCTGACCGACGGCGTGGACAGGAACGACGCCTCCAGCGGAGCCTTCCAGAGCGTATTCCCGTATCTGCTCGATCCGGTGCCGGGATTCCGGTAGGAGTAGTCAGTAGTCAGTAGCCAGTAGTCAGTAGGACTCGCGGGGACACGTCAACCTGGAACCAGGGCATCTTCAGCGCGGGGGCATGGTCGCGAGCATCCGGCTAAGGTACGCTTCGAGCATCCGGCTGATCTCGTCTAACTCGGACGAGAGGGCCATCGTGTCGCCGTAGCCCAGATCGCGTGAGAGGATTGCGTAGTAGCGGCATTCCTCGAGTGAGGCCTGGGCGATGTTGTAGTAGCGAGCCTTTTCGGGCTTTGTTCGTTTTTTGAAACCCTCGGCGATCGAAGAGGGGACGGACACCGCTGCTCTCCGCCACTGGGACGTGAGACCGAAGAGCTCGTGACGAGGGAAGAGCGCCGTGTGCTTGTACACGGCCAGAACCCACGTGTGGGCCCGCTGCCAGACAGCCAGATCTTCGAACCGCTTCGACCGACTCATCCTGTCCGCTCCCCCGGGAAGACGCGTCTCTCTTCCCTGAGCTCTCCCTCGCCTACTGGCTACTGACTACTGGCTACTGACTACTGCTTCTGGCTACTTCCTCCTCCGCAGCCAGACGTTCAGGCCGAACAGCATCACCAGCACGGGGAAGACGGCAATCCCTGCCACGGCGAGCTTGATGTCGGCGGCGGTCATCTCCAGGCGTTGCTCCGGGGTGCCGGTCTTCTCGGCGGGGGCCAGCATCTCGCGCTGGGCCAGCCAGGCGATGCTGTTCACGACCAGGTCCAGATTGCTGTAGCGATTGGTGTACTGGTTGGTGACGAAGTCGGCGTCGCCGAGGACGACCAGCTTGGTCGCCTTCCCGTCCTTCCAGGTCTTCGGGTCCTGAAGGAGCACGGAGCCGATGGTGACCGGGCCGCGGAGGTCCTGGCCTTCGTCGAAATGGACGTAAAGGGTCCGGTCGGTCTCGGCCCAGCTCGTCTCGCCGCTCACTGTCTGCACCAGCGGCGCAAAGAGCACCTGGCGATCCGAAGGCTTCACGAAGGAGATGCTGCGGGGACGCACGTAGAAGGTGATGCCCAGGCCCTTCACGATCTTGTCGTGGTCGGGATACTTGCTGGTAGCCGGGCAGCCGATGTCCTGCCCCATGTGGTTGGAGATGTCGACGGCAACGTCGTCGCCCATCGTGACGCCCCAGCGGGAGAGCACGTCGTTCCAGGTGGGGTTGGCGCGCTGCTCCTGCTCCGTGAGCGTGCCGGACGGAGTGCGGATCGCGGACTCCACCAAGAAGAGCGCGTGGCCGCCGTCGTCCAGGTATCGCGATATCTCCTTCTTCTCCTCGTCACTGGGCGTCGTGCGGGCGCCGGCGATCACCAGCACCCGGCAGTCGTCGGGGACCTTGCTGCCCGCCCCCGCCAGCCCCAGCCCCTCGACCTTGAACTGCAGATCCCGGAGCGAGGTGGCCAGGCGCGACAGCCCGTCGGGCTCAGGGCTCTCGAACTCGTACTCGTTGTGCCCACGGAGGAAGTAAACGGTGCTCGACTCCGTTACGGCGCGGTAGATGGCGCTGGCGAGACGGCCCTCGTCCAGCGGGGTATCGGTGCAGTCGATCTCCTCGCGAGCCTTGCCGGCCTGGATGACCACACGCCGCTCCTGCGCGTCGATCCGGTTTCCGAACTGGGCGGCGTAGCCCAGGTTCTGGAGTGGGTCGACGATTTCAGTCGTGAGGATGCCGCCGGCCGCCCGGCGGAACTCGCCCAGGAGATCGGCCACCGCCTCGGGGGCCACGCCGGGGTAGAGGGCGGTGATGGAGATCGGGGACTTCAAGCCTCTCAGGATCTGGAGGGTCTTCTCGCCCAGCGAGTGGACCTTGCGGGCCGTGAGATCGAAGCGGCGATTCTCCCGCGTGGCGACCCAGTTGATCCCGGCGACGAGCGCCAGCGCCCCCGCGACACAGGTCGCCCGGGCGAGGGTCCTCAGGAAGTTCCTCAGGGGGCTCTGATGAGTCATGGCGTGCGATTCCTTTCGGCAGGGGCGCGTCACTCCTGGCTCTTGAAGCGCCAGACCGCGAGGCCCAGGAAGAGCGGCGTGAGAGTTGCGAAGTAGACGATGTCCTGCGTCTGGATCAGCCCGGTCGCCATCGAGGCGGTGTGGCTGCTGGCGCCCCAGTAGGCGACCGCCGGAGCCCACGTCTCCGGCAGGTAGGGGGCAATCAGCCCGAGAGCGTAGATCCCGAAGCAGGCCGTGTAGGTCACGAGGCAGGCGACCGCCTGGCTGGAGGTGAGGCAGCTGGCGAAGACGCCGACCGCCAGCATCAAGGCGCCTTCGAGCACTAGTGCCGTGTACCCGAGTATCGCGGGCCAGCGGTCGGGCGCGCCGTAGTGCTCGAGCACGCCGTAGAAGTGCACCGTCAGGGCCACCATCAGCGTGTAGATGCCGAGGGCGCCGGCGTACTTG
The DNA here is from genome assembly GCA_016213845.1 of Candidatus Wallbacteria bacterium. Taxonomy (GTDB): domain Bacteria; phylum Muiribacteriota; class UBA6191; order JACPRK01; family JACPRK01; genus JACPRK01. The sequence continues at coordinate 139,289 of JACQZN010000028.1, read as the reverse complement.
CCGAGAACCACGGCCGATCGGGGGACCGGCGCGGTGCGCAAGAGCTCCACCGTTCCCGTGCGCCGCTCCTCGGCGATCAGCCCCATCGTCAGGATCGGCACGATGGTCAGGAAGAGGAACTCCATGATCTTGAACATCGAGCGCATGCTCGCCTCGCGCCCATCTAGCAGCAGAAGTGCGAAGAAGAGCGTGAAGAGCGAGAGCCCGAGCGTGAGGATCACGTAGGCCCTGAGCGAGACGAAGAAGGAGTGGATTTCGCGCGAGGCGATGGCAGTGATGGCGTTCATGGGAGGCTTGAGGCTTGAGGCTTGAGGTTTGAGGCTTGAGGCTTGAGGTTCGAGGCTTGAGGCTTGAGGCTTGAGAAGTGAGGGGCAGGGGGCGGGCTTGAGAAGTGAGGCGCGAGGTGTGAGGGAGGAGCGCGTCGCGCCTACTCACTACTCGCTACTCACTACTCGCTACTAGTTTCAGATAGACCTCTTCGAGGCTCTTGCGGCGGTAGCCGATGCGGTCGACGGGCCAGCCGCCGCGGGTTACGGCGGCGGACAGCTCGTTGACGAGCGTGGGACTGCGGTAAGCGGCGACTTCCAGGCGCAGCGAGTCGATTGGGGGGCGGGGGACTTTCCGGGCGGCGCCGTCGGCCGGCTCGGGCGCGATGGTGACGTCCTTGACCCCGGGCACGGCGTGCAGTGTCCGGACGACGTCCTCCCTGGGGCCGTGGACTTCCAGTTGCACCTGGTCGACCTGGCCGCGTGAATCGAGCAGGGAGGGAATCGTCTCGTCGGCGACGATCTTCCCCTGCTTGAGAATGATGGCCCGCGAGCAGACCTTTTCGGCCTCGGCGAGCACGTGCGTCGAGAAGAGCACGGTCCGGTCGCGGGCGAGCTCGACGATGAGGGAGCGCACCATCAGGATTTGCTCCGGATCGAGCCCGGCAGTCGGCTCGTCGAGGATCAGCACCTGCGGTTCGGTCACGATTGCCTGCGCCAGGCCCACGCGCTGTCGGTACCCTCGGCTCATCTGGCCGATGACCCAGTCCTTGCGGTCGGAAAGCTGGCAGCGCTCCATGGCGTTGGCGGCCAGCACGCGCGCTTGCCCGCGGGCTGCACCGCGCAGGCGCGCCACGAACTCGAGGAACGCCGAAACGGTCATCTCGGGATAGAGCGGCGGCGTTTCCGGCAGGTAACCAATCTTCTCCTGAGCCCGGAAGGCGTCCTTGAGGATGTCATGGCCGGCAATCTGGACGGTGCCGGCGGTGGGCTGGAAGTAGCCGGTGAGCATCCGCATGGTGGTCGTCTTGCCGGCGCCGTTGGCGCCCAGGATGGCGACGACTTCGCCCGTGTGGACCGTGAAAGACACGGAGTCCACGGCAGTGAACGACCCGAACTGTTTGACCAACCCTTCTGCTTCGATGATGCCCACGTCGACCTCCTGATGCGTCCCAACCGTACTCATCGGCACAAACGCGCACAAACTTGAACAATCCCGAACATCCGCGCACAGCGCCGAGCGAGTACAATGGCGCGGATGGCCGACCAGCGGGACCCAAAGAGCGCGCCGCCGCGTGACCCGTCTCTTCCGGGCGCTCGCAAGCCGGGCATGGTCCCGGCGCCCAAGGTCTCCGACGCAGAACCCTCGAGCGCCAGCTCGGCCCGGACTCGCCTCAAGAAGCCCCCGGCCGATCCGAGCGGCAGCGGGCTGACGCGACCCGGCGGCAGGATGCTCCGGCCGGGCTCGGGCACTCCCGCTCCCAGAAGTCGCGGCGGCATCTGGCGGGCCCTCGGCGCCGTGGCGGTGCTTGCCGCCCTGGGCGGGGGCGCCTACTGGCACCTGGAGCTCTCGCCGGAGGCTCCCGCCCCTCCCCCGCCTGTCTCCCCTCCCCCGCCGGCAGCGACCGCGCCCGTGGGGCCCGAGGTCTACCTCCCGGAGCGCGGCAAAGACAAGAGCCTGCCGAGGAGCTATCGTGCCGTGACCCTCGATGCGCCAGAGGCAGAGGCCCGAAAGGCGGGAGCGCTGAAGCAACCCGCCGCCGACGATCCCTGGTGCGACGGGTTTCGCGGCCTGGAGGAGCCTCTTGCCGAGGCGCTCGGCTTCGACTTCCACGCGAAGAAGGTTTGCCAGCTGACGATCAGGTACCGTGCGGACAAGCCCCCGGACGAGGCGCGACTTCTGGCACAGGCCCAGCGTCTCTGGGGCGCGCCGACGGCGACCTACGGGTATCGGACCAAAAAGAGCCACTCAGTCACGTTCTGGGAGGACGTGCGCACGCTGGTCAAGCTCGACTTCGAGGGCGAGGGCCCGGAGAGACGTCTCTTTGCCCTGCACCTGGCCGACAAGGCCGGCAGCGTGGAAAGAGCCGCGGCGAGAAAGCAGTGAGACGCCCGACATCGCGGGAGTTGCGAACGGCAGCCCCGGCGATCTAGAACACGGCGGGCGAGCCCAGTGGCGGCGTGCACGCCCAGGAGATGCGCATGATCAGTTCGAGAACGGTCCTGGTGTTCCTGGTCGGCCTGCTGGTTTCTACGGGGTGCGGCGGCCCTCCCACCGGGCCCGCGCCCGATGCAGGGTTAGGCGGTGGCACGGGCGGTGGGAGCGCGCCGGCGGGCGCCATCGTCCTGGGAGTCGCCGGTCCGATGACGGGCGATCTGGCGCAGGTGGGCAAGATGATGGAGCGCGGCGCCAAGATGCGGGTGGACGAGGTGAACGCCAAGGGCGGCATCGGGGGGCGCAAAGTGGAGCTCGAGGTCGGCGACGACACGGGCAACCCGAAAGAGGCCTCGACCGTGGCCCAGAAGTTCGCGTCCAACCCGGCCGTGCTGGCGGTGGTGGGCCACTACAACAGCTCCTGCAGCCTGGCCGGCAAGCCGATCTACAAGGAGGCCGGGCTGGTCGAGTTCTCCAGCGGATCGACGAACCCCACGGTCTGCGAGGGCAGCGACTGGACCTTCCGCAACATCTACCGGGACGACTTCCAGGGCCAGATGCTGGCCCGATACGCCAAGCAGCACATGGGCGCAGCGCGCGTGGCCGTCTTCTACGACAACGACGACTACGGAATCGGACTGAAAACGGCCTTCGAGGAGGAGGCCAAGAAGATCGCTCTCGAGGTCGTCGCGGCCCAGAGCTACGAGCGTGACACGGTCGACTTCCGCCCGCAGCTCTCGACCTTCATGGCGAAGCGCCCCGACGTCATCCTGGTGAGCGGCCTTTTCTCGCAGGCGGCCAAGATCGCCTCCCAGGCGCGCGAGAGCGGCCTGGCCGTGCCGCTGCTGGGCGGCGACGGCGTCTTTTCCGACGAGTACATCAAGAACGCCGGGGCGGCCGCCGAGAACACGTACGTCTCGACGCCGTTTCTCTTCGAGCTGGGTGGCGAGCGCGCCAGGGCCTGGCACGGCGACTTCAAGAAGGCCTTCGGCGCGGAGCCGGACGCCTGGGCCGTGCTGGCTTACGATGCGGCGGCGCTCCTGCTCCAGGGTGTCGAGAAGGCCGGAGCGACCCGCAAGGCCGTGCGCGACTACGTGGCAGCCATCGACTCCAAGGAGAAGGCCTTCCCCGGGCTGGGCGGCGCGACCTACTTCGACAAGAACGGCGACTGCCTCAAGCCCGTTCACATGGCCCTGGTCAAGGGGAGCAAGTTCGTCCCCGCGCCCAAGCAGATGAATTGAGTCTTCTGCCGGATGCTCGCGCAGATCCTCCTCCTGGGCGTGACGATGGGCGCCGCGTATGCGCTCATCGCGGTCGGCTACACGATGGTCTACGGGATCATCGAGCTGATCAACTTCGCCCATGGCGAGATCTACATGTACGGGGCGTTCATGTGCCTGGCCTTCACCATCGCCTCCACTCCCTTCCAGGCCGCGGGCGCCGCCCTCTTCGCAGGCGCACTCGCGTGGGTGGTGGCCTTCGATCGAATGCTCGAGCGGTCCGGCTCCAAGCCGCTGGCCCAAGGATGCGGACTGGCCGCAGCGCTGACGCTGGGCCTGGCCGTCTACGGCGGCTGCCTGGCGCGAATCCCCTTCCCCGTCAGTTTCCTGCTCGCGGTCGGCCTGGCGGCGATGCTCGGGGTTGCGATAGAGATCGTCGCCTACCGGCCATTGCGCGACTCGCCTCGGCTTACAGCGCTCATCACGGCCATCGGCGTCAGCCTCGTCCTGCAGAACCTGGCGCAGGTCATCTGGTCGGCCGAGAACCACACCTTCCGCAAGTACGACGCGCACCCCGCGCTCTTCCTGCGCCAGAACATGCCCGAGGGAACTTCGTTCTGGCAAACGCTGGTCGAGGGGCACTACCTGCAGGCAGGTCCGCTCAGCATGTCGCTGTTGCAGGCCTTCATCCTCCTCACGGCGTTCGCGCTGATGCTGGGGCTGCACCTGCTCGTCACGCGCACGAAACTGGGGATGGCGATGCGCGCGTGCGCCCAGGACCAGGTAGCAGCGCGGCTGATGGGCATCGACGTCAACCGCGTCATCTCCATCACCTTCGCGATCGGCTCCGCGCTCGGCGCGGTCGCGGGCATCCTCGTCGGTCTCTACCGCGACGAGATCAAGCCGACGATGGGCTACCAGGCGGGCGTCTTCGCCTTTTCGGCAGCGGTGCTGGGCGGCATCGGGAACATCCCCGGCGCGATGGTGGGAGGCTTGGTCCTGGGAGTCGCCCAGAGCCTCGCCATCTACTGGGAGCTCTCGGAGTGGTCGACCGGCATCGCCTACCTGGTGATGATCTCGGTGATCATCCTGCGACCGGCCGGGCTGATGGGCGCCCAGCTGCCGAGGAAGAGTTGACCCGGACGTGACGCGCGCGGAGAGCACCTCGAAATGACGCAGAGAAAGGGCAAGGCGGCGCGGAGCTCGAGCGGGGCCTGGCGCGCGCCTTGGGGGTGGCTGGCCTTCGTGGCCGCCGCGGCCTGCCTTCCCCTGACCGGCAACTCGTACTTGATGGGCGTCGGGATCTACGCTCTCCTCTTCTCGATCCTGGCCATGGGACTCAACATCATGACGGGCTTCTGCGGGCTGCTCGACCTGGGCTACGTCGGCTTCTACGGGATCGGCGCCTACGCTGCGGCGGTCTTCATGAACACCCACGAGCTCTCTTTCTGGGTGGCGCTGCCGCTGGCCGCGGCCCTGGGGGCGCTCTGGGGAACGATGCTCGGCGCGCCGACGCTCAGGCTGACGGGCGACTACTTCGCCATCGTGACGTTCGGGTTCTCGGAGCTGGTCATCCTGATCACCCGCAACTGGACCAGCGTGACGAAGGGAGCCCGCGGATTTCCGGACATCCACAAGCCCGTGCTGTTCGGCTACGAGTTCGTCCGGTTCAACCCGACCGCGTTCTACTTCCTGGCGCTCGCTCTGTTCTCGCTGACGGTGTTCGTGATGCTGAGGCTAGAGAGCTCGCGGCTGGGGCGGGCGTGGTTCGCCATCCGGGAAGACGAGATCGCAGCGGAGGCGTGCGGCATCAACCTGAGGGGGTACAAGACGCTCGGCTTCGCGATCGCGGCGGCGTTCGGGGCGATGGGCGGTGCCTTCTACGCGTCCTTCTCGGGGACGCTCCACTGGTCGGCGTTCACGTTCTCCGAGTCGGTGCTGATCCTCTGCATGGTCGTCATGGGCGGGCTCGGCAGCATCCCCGGGGTGGTCCTGGGCTCCTGCCTGCTGGTCATGATGCAGGAGGGGCTGCGGCCTCAGAATCTGGCGGCGGCCCTGGCGCCGCTGGGGGTTCCGGCGTCGTCCATTCCGGGTGAGCTTCGCTGGATCGTCTACGGCGCGCTGCTGATCCTCATGATGCGCTGGCGGCCCGCGGGTCTTTGGCCGCAGAAAAACGTCGCCGCCGAGTTTGCCGAGGAGGCCGACAGCGCCCCGTGAGCAAGGTCCTGAGCATAGAACGGGTGTCGAAGCGCTTCGGCGGGCTGGCGGCGCTCTCGCAGGTGAGCTTCGGCGTGAGCACTGGCGAGATCGTCGCGCTCATAGGACCCAACGGCGCCGGAAAGACGACGCTCTTCAACGTGGTGACGGGTCTGGACCGTCCAACGGAGGGTTCCATCCGCTTCGAGGAGCGCGCGCTGGCGGGGCTCAAGCCCCACGACATCTGCAAGGGCGGCATCGCGCGCACGTTCCAGAACATCCGGCTCTTCCGGGAGCTTTCGGTGCTCGATAACGTCAAGATCGGCTGCCACTCGTGGACGAGGGGGCGATTCCTGGCGGCGCTGTTCCGGCCGCGTGCCGCGCGACTTGAGGAGACAGCCATCGAGGAGTTCGCGCGCGACCGGCTCGCCTTCGTGGGGCTGGCCGGAATCGAGGGGCGGCCGGCGGGCAGCTTGCCGTACGGGCACCAGCGGCGAGTGGAGCTGGCGCGGGCGCTGGCCTCCAGGCCGCGGCTGCTGTTGCTGGACGAGCCGGCGGCGGGGATGGGCGCCAACGAGACTGCAGAGCTGATGGAGCTGGTGCGGCGCATCCGGGGCGCGGGCGTGACGGTCCTGCTGATCGAGCACGACATGAAGATGGTGATGAAGCTCTCGGACCGGGTGGTGGTGCTGGACCACGGAGAGAAGCTGGCAGAGGGAGCTCCGGCCGCGGTGCAGGGGGACCCGAAGGTGATCGAGGCGTATCTCGGGAAGTCGGCCGATCTCAAGGGAGGCAGCTCGTGAGCGTATTGCGAGTGGAAAGCCTCAAAGCATCCTACGGACATATCGAGGTGCTTCACGGCGTGACCCTCGAGGTCCGGGCCGACGAGCTCACGTGCCTCATCGGCGCGAACGGGGCCGGGAAGAGCACGCTGCTGAAGGCCGTGACGGGCCTACTGCGGCACGTCTCCGGAGAGATGAGCTGGGACGGGGAGACGCTCGTGGGCCGGCCGGCGCCCTCGATCGTGTCGCGGGGCATCGTCCACGTCCCCGAAGGCAGGCGGATCTTCCCGCGCATGACGGTCGAGGAGAACCTGAGGCTGGGCGCGTTCTTGCGTCGGGACCGGGCGGGCATCGCCCAGGACCTCGAGCGCGCCTTCGCGCTCTTTCCCCGGCTCAGGGAGAGATTCGGGCAGGTCGCCAGCACACTGAGCGGCGGGGAGCAGCAGATGGTGGCGATCGCACGCGGGCTCATGGCTCGACCCAGGCTCCTGCTCCTGGACGAGCCGTCACTAGGGCTGGCGCCGCTCCTGGTGCAGGAGATCTTCCGCAAGCTCCAGGAGGTGCACCGCGAGGGGGTCGGCATCCTCCTGGTCGAGCAGAACGCGTTCGCGGCGCTCTCGATCGCCAACCGCGGCTACGTGATGGAGACGGGGAAGCTGGCGCTTGGAGGGCCGGCCAGCGAGCTCTTGCACGACCCGCGCGTTCAGGCGGCCTACCTGGGCGGGGGGTAGGGCAGGCCCGCGCCGACGAGGCAATCTCCTGCTCTTCGGTGGTCTTCCACGGCGCTGGCCAGCCCAATCTTGGAGCTGGGGTTGTCCAACCCCAGACCCCCAGCCCTCGCCTGCGGCAAGGGCAGGTCGGCGCCGCCCGGGCGATGTTATGCTGGGCGGCATGACGACGTTTCGGGCGACAGCGGGGGCAAGCCGGCTCGCAGAGCCGGTGGCGGCGGGACGGGAGGCTGCCGCGCAGGCGCTGCGTCACAACCCGGAGGCGAAGCTGGCGATCGTCTTCGCGGCGGTGTCGCTCGACCAAGCACGGGTACTCCAAGGGGTGCGCGAGGTGCTGGGAGATCGGGAAATCTTCGGCAGCTCCTCCTTCGGCGAGATCGGTCCAGCGGGCTACCAGGTCGACAGTGTCGTGGTGATGCTCTGGGCCGGCGAGTTCAAGTTCGTGACGGGGGTGGAGCCGTACGGAGGGTCGCCCAGGCGGGCGGCGTTCCGGGTGGCGAACAGCTGCCTGCGGAAACTGGAGGGAGAGCGGTTCGATCTGGCGATGGTCTTCTGCGCCTCCGACGAGGGCCACGGGACGGAGGTGCTGGAGACGATCAAGGAAGTGATCGGGGAGGCCGCGACCGTGTTCGGGGGCGGGTCCGGCGTCCGGCCAGAGCGCGAGGAGACATTCGGCCCGTCTTTCCAGTGGGTGGGGGAGCGCGTGGTGCAGGGCGGCGTGGCGCTGATGCTGCTCACGCTCGAGTCGAAGACGCTCAAGCTGGCCACCACGGTCTCGCACGGGTTGCAGCCGATCAGCAACCCGATGACGGTGACGCGGGCGAAGGGGCACTTCGTCTACGAGGTGAACGGGGAGAACGTCTTCACTTTCTACGAAAAGTACCTGGGCCGGCCGATCGAGGAGGTCGGCACGCTGGTGCGGACCTACCCGTTCCTGGTGAAGGTGAACGGACACGAGGCGACGCTGCCACGGGTGCCGGTGTACATCGACCGCGCGAACGGCCGGATCGGATTCTTCCCGACGGCGTCGATGGAAGGGCAAACGGTGTCGTTGGCTCATTTCACTCGTAATGAGATCGTACGGGCGTGTCGCGAGTCGGCGTACAACGCGAAAGTGGCGCTCGGCGACCACCGCCCCAGGGTGATGCTGGCCGTGAGCTGCGGGGCCCGCCAGATGTTCCTCGGCAACCGGGTTTCGGAGGAGGCCGAGACGCTCTACGACGTGTTCGGCCGGGACGTCCCGGTGGCTGGGTTGTACTCGGCGGCGGAGATCGCGCCGCTCAAGGAGCTGGGAGCTGCCACCGACAAGGCCGTGCTGGGCGCGCCCCCGTGCGCGCACCTGGTCGGCGAGACGTTCTGCCTGCTCGTCATCGGTGACAGCTCGGCGGAACCCAGGGTGCCGGAGCTGGCCTCCGGCGGCTCGCGGCCGGCGGCGGACTCCAGCGAGGCGCCGGACAGAGCGCTCGAGGCGCTCTCGCAGGAGAACCTGAGGCTCCGAAGCCAGATCGAGCAATCGGAGAGCTTGCTCGACGTGCGGGAGCAGGTGCTCCTGAAGATCAATCGCGAGAACATCGAAGTCTCCAACGAGCTGCGGGCCGTCAATCTGAGCCTGAGCGAAATGAACCAGCGAAACCTGAGGCTGCACCGCATCATCCGTCAGTACACGCCCCGCACTACATGGAACAAGGCGGGCAAGCTGGCGATCGAGGAGCGACTCGAGATCCCCGACGAGTCGGCGGACATGGCGTATCTGTTCCTCGACGTGAAGGGCTTCACCAGCTTCTCGGAAACGCACACACCGGAGGAAGTGGTCCGGTCGCTCAACGAGATCTTCCAGCCGGTGACGGACCTGCTTTACGAGCACTCCGGGGACGTCAACAAGTTCATCGGCGACGCGATCTTCGCGACGTTCGACCTGCCCGAAGATGCCGTGCGGGCGGCGCTGGCCATCTGCCGGCGAGTGCGCGAGCTCGACACGCCCTTCCAGGTGCGAATCGGGGTCCACATGGGCAGGGCGGTGCTGGGAAACGTCGGCAGCGACCTGCGGCGCGACAACACGCTCATCGGCGATGCCGTGAACCTGGCACAGCGGCTGGAGTCGAACGCGACCCCGGGCGGACTGACCATCTCGCGGGAGGTGCACGACTCCGTCATCGGGCAGCTGAAGCTGGCAGGGAACTTCCGCGAGATCCAGGTGAAGGGGAAAGCCGCACCGATCGAGGTGTTCGACGTGGACCCGGGGGGGAGTGAGGCTTGAGGCTTGAGGGATCAGGCTTCAGGGGTCAGGCTTCAGGGGTCAGGATTGAGGGGAGAGGGCTGGGGGAAGTAGGGCCGGCGGGCGGGGGTGCGCGCGCGGTTCATGGGTCAGCTCCCCGCTCATCCTGAGCCCTTCGGCGAGCTCAGGACATGCTTGCCGAATGGCTCAGGGCGAGCGGTTACCGTGTGATGCCCCCTCTCACTTTCCGCGAGCGCACCCGGCGGGCGAGCTGACGGGGACGAGGTGGGCCTGCGGCTGCTAGTATCGGGGGAGTGGCCAGCCCGAAGCACCAGGTCGTCTACAGGTTCTCCGTCACGGTTGCCGATGTTGCCGGGATCTCGGTCGGGCTCGCGCTGGCGGCAGCGGCGCCGGTTGCGCTCGTTCTGGGTCCTCGGACGGGCCTGGAGCGGTTCTGGGTCGCGGGACTGTCGCTTGGGCTGGGCCTGCTGATCGGAGGGCTCTTCGTTCGGCGGTTGAGAACTGCGACGGTGTTCGACGGCGAGACGATCATCGCTGGCGCTACGCAGGTGAGAATCGCGAACATCGAACGCGTCGAGGAGGCAATCGCCGGCCTGCTGCTCTACTCCCGCGGAGGCGGCCGGCCGCTGCTGGTGCCGGCTGACCCCGCTCTGGCGGCAAAACTGCGCGCGGCCCTTGCTGCTGATGCCGTCTGGGTATCGAGGACGTCTTGGCTGCGCACACGCTTCGCCCGGCAGATGGTGTTGGTCTCGTTTCTCGCCTGCCTCTATCCGCAGCTCAGCATCCACTATCGGTACTTCAAGCAATTCGGGAGCCTGCCCGCCGACCGGCCGCCGGCTGGATTCGAGGGACTGTATCGGGGGCTGCGCGATCTGCCGTCCGTCGAGGACCCGGGACCGGACTCCGGCGAATGGATCGGATTGGGGCCTCTGGAGTTTCGCCTAGGAACCAGCGAGCTCGCCGACGCCTGGTACAGTCCGCGCAGCCGCAGGGCGACGGTCACCTTCCTCGACGGTTCGATGCTCAGCGTCTCGAGCGCCAGACCGATGGTCCAGCAGCTGTTCGCCGGCCGGCCGTCCTGGATGCGCTTGGTACTGGAGTGGCTCTATCCGTTTGATGCGAATGGAACCGACGAAAGCTACTACGCCTGGGTCTACGGCTCCACCCCGGCGGCTCATCGCTGGTCGATGCCGTTCTGGGAAGTGGTCAGCTTGCAGGCTGCTCTCGAGCTCAAGTCGATGGAGCTGGCCGACGCTGATGGGTACCGCCGAATGACGGGCCCCAGGCTGCATGGTGTCTGGTTCCGCAGCGCCGCGGCAGCGCCGCTCTTGCCAGGAGCCGAGTACGCGCGATTCTTCATCGAGCCCGATCGGAGCTGCGAGCTGGCGATGATGCCGGCGAAGGGGGCCGACCGCTTTTCGCAGCGTCGTGCCGGCGCCCTCGTGGGCTCCTCCCGCCGGCGGCCCGCGCTGGATGCTCGCGAGGCATCGGCGCTCGTATCGAAGGCCCTCGACTCGGCGGCCGCCCGGCAGTTTGCCCGGGCGATGCTCTTGCTGGCCTCTGCGGCCGGCGACTCCGCGATCGTCGGCGCCGACTGGACCCTGGCTCTCGGGCAGGTGGTCGCAGCCAGGCTCGAAGCCGAACCGGCCAAGACAGCCTGGCAGCGAAAGGAGATCCGGAGTCTACTGGAGGCCCTGCCGGCATCGGCCCGGCGAGACGAGTTGCTGGCCCGGCTGGGCTCCGACTAGGCGCCGCGGCGTCGAGGATGCCTCTCCTGGCCACGCCCGGGATTAGGAGTCGCCATTCCTGGCGAGGCTCCGCCTCGGGGGAGCCATCGAAAGGTAGACGAGCAGCAGGGCGACGGCGACGATGTCGACGGCGGCGCGAATGCGGAGCCAGAAGAGCGGTTCTGTCATGTAGCGCTCGACGGCGCCCGGGGTGGCATCACTGAAGAGGAGGTTTCTTGGAAGCAGCATCCGATCCGTCCACGGCGAGGGAGAGCCGTAGTCGGCGGTGAACGCGAGACGGTACCCGGAGGTGCGCGCCATCTCTTGGGCCTCGAGGGAGACCTCGCCGCCCGGGTAGGCGAAGGACAGAATGGTGTGGCCGACCAGCCGGCGGAGCTGGGCGCGAGGAAAGGCCATCTCGCGCACGAGCCGCGACTGGAAGCCTGGGCCAGGCTCGCCGGGCCTGGAGAGCAGAGGTCCATGCGTTGCGGAGTGGGAACCGATGGCATGGCCCGCCTTCGCAAGCGCCTGGACGTCGGCTTCGGAGAGCCGGCCGGTTCCTGCGCGGCGCGTCACAAAGAAGACGCCACGCATGTTCCTGGAAGCCAGCTCCGGTGCGACGCAGTCCCGATGGCTGGCCAGCCCGTCGTCGAAGGTCAGCACCGCCAGCCGATCGTAACCTCGGAATGACGAGAACGCCCCGATGAGCTGCTGGTCGTCGATCGTGCGGAAGCCCAGCCGTTGGACGCGATCGAGGATCTCCCGGAACTGGCGTGGTGTGAGAGTCCAGAAGGCCAGCGGCCCACCGCCTTCCTCGACCGCATGGAAGAGCAGCACCGGCACCGGGGGATGAGTCCAGCACCAGCAGGTCCAGATGAGCTCGCAGCAAGCCGCCAGGACCAGGAGTAGTCGGATGCGGAAAGACATGTTGGAGGCTTGAGGCTTGAGGAGTGAGGCTTGAGAAGTGAGGCTTCAGGGGTCAGGCTTCAGGGGGCAGGCTCGAGGGGTCAGGAGTGAAGATGGAAGGTAGAAGGTGGAAGGTAGAAGAGGTGCAGCCGTTGTCCGTAGGGTGGGGCGGCTCAGGTGGGGGGAGTGAGGCTGGCGCACGAGCAGGTCCCGGCAGCTGGGCCAGACGCCTGCAGAGGTTCGGGATCAGACCACCGGGTTTGTCGCACCCGCCATCCTTCTTCCACCTTCTACCTTCTACCTCCCACCTTCCGGCCCCTACTCACTACTCGCTACTCGATTCTCGATTCTCGATTCTCGATTCTCCATGCTAGGATGGCTTCGCCTTCCTGCTGTGCACGTGATGATAGTTCTGTTTTGAGCCAACACAAGCGCGAAAGGGAATCTTGCTTCGGACTGGCGTTCTCGACAGAGAGGGTTTTTCCCGGGCAGACAACCGACCTGTAGAAATGCAGGTTCAAAACGCGTTATCACACGGCACGGTGGTGGGCACCCGTACCCATGGAAAAGACGGGTTGAATTCCGGGTAGCAGTTTCGAGAACATGAACTGGACCAATCACGGGGCCCCACCCAGGGGCGCCGGGAATGCAACTTGCCAAGGAGGCACCACGTGAGCGGTGAGGCTCTGGGAATGATCGAGACCAAGGGTCTGGTCGGACTGATCGAGGCGTCGGACGCGATGGTCAAGGCGGCCAACGTGACGCTCGTGGCCTACGAGAAGATCGGCGCAGGCTTCGTCACGGCGCTGGTGCGAGGCGACGTTGCAGCCGTGAAGGCCGCCACGGACGCGGGCGCAGCGGCTGCCAACAAGGTCGGCGAGCTGGTCGCCGTTCACGTGATCCCCAGGCCGCACGCGTCGCTGGAGGGCATCCTGCCGATCGGCTCGGCGGCGGCCCACACCGACAAGGCGCGCTCGGGCAAGTAGCGGCAAGGAAGGCCTGACGTGTTCATCGGCAGGGTCGCCGGTACGGTCGTCTGCACCCGAAAGGTCGAGGGGCTGACGGGGTTCAAGCTACTCCTCGTCAAGAAGCTCGACCTGGAGGACCGCGAGACCGGCGACTTTGCCGTTGCGGTCGACGTCGTCGGGGCCGGTCATGGCGAGCGGGTGCTGGTCGTGAGCGGCAGCTCCGCGCGCCAGACGACTCGAACCGACAAGAAGCCCGTCGACGCAGTGGTCGCAGGCATCATCGATACGGTCACGGTCGACAAGTCCGCCAAGGGAAGCTAGCGCCCGGCGGCGAGGTGGTAGGGTACTGGAGACCTGTCAGGGGCTTCGCCCCCGAACCCCCACCAGGAGGCCACTGGCCCCTGGACCCCCAAGAGTTTGCCGCGTCCAGATCATTCGAAAGCTCGGCGAGCTCGGCGGACTGGAGAGGAACTTCAACTCGTCCTGGGATAGTGAGCAAGAACAGGCGAAACCCGGTAGGTGCGCTCGACGATGCAACTCTCACCCGAGGAAATTCAGCAGATTGTCCGGAAGGTGATCGAACGGATCAACCGCGGAGAGGCCGCGCCGGCGGCGGCGGCACCGGCACCTCGCGCGGCGGCCAGCGCCTCGCCGGCGCCGGTGCAAGCCACGCCGGAGCCAAGCCTTCCGGTGGGAGCGACCCCGGGCATCTATCCGGACATCGATTCGGCGGTGCGGGCCGCGGCGGCGGCCCAGGCCAAGCTGATGACGATGGGGGTTGAGAAGAGGCGGCTGCTGATCGAGAACATGCGCCGCCGCTTCCGGGAAGCGATCCCCGGAATCGCCGAACGGACTGTTCGCGAGACTGGCCTGGGCCGGGTGCAGGACAAGATCGGTAAGAACACGCTGGCGGTGGAAAAGACGCCCGGTGTGGAAGACCTGGAGCCGATCGCCTGGACGGGCGACGACGGGCTGACGTTGGTGGAGCGCTCACCGTTCGGGGTCATCGGCTCGATCACGCCGACCACGAATCCGACCGAGACCATCGTCTGCAACTCGATCGGGATGATCGCGGCGGGCAATGCCGTGACGTTCAACACGCACCCGCGCGCCAAGCGCGTCTGCCAGGAAGCGATAGGCCTCCTGAACAACGCGATCGTGGAGGCGGGCGGGCCGCCGAACTTGCTCACCGGCATCGCCGAGCCGAGCCTCAAATCGAGTGACGAGCTGATGCACCACCCGGGCATCCGGCTCCTGATCGTGACGGGCGGCGGTGAGGTCGCGAAGGCCGCTTTCCAGTCGGGCAAGAAGGCGATTGTCGCCGGGCCGGGCAACCCCCCGGCCGTCGTCGACGAGACGGCCGATCTGGCCCTGGCCGCGCGCAACATCACCAACAGCGCCAGCCTCGACAACAACATCCTCTGCACGGCGGAGAAAGAGATGATCGTCGTCGCCAGCGTGGCGGACCGGTTCATCGACGAGCTGAAGCGAGCCAGCGCCTATCACGTGATCGGCTCGAACGTGCAGAAGCTGGAGAACCTGATTTTCAAGGAGCCCGGCCACCTCAACCGCGACCTGGTCGGCCTGGACGTGCAGGTCATCCTGTCGAAGATCGGCATCACGGTGCCGGCCAACGTCAAGATGGCTTTCGTCGAGACGGGCCCCGATCACCCCTTCGTGCATACGGAAATGCTGATGCCGGTGCTCCCGGTGGTGCGCGTGGCTGACGTGCACGCCGCGATCGACCTGGCCATCCGGGCCGAAAAGGGCAACCGGCACACGGCCACGATGCACAGCCGGGACATCACGAACCTTCACAAGATGGCGCGCGAGTGCGAGGCGAGCATCTTCGTCAAGAACGGTCCTTCGTACGCCGGGCTGGGCATGGGCGGCGAAGGCTACACCAGCTTCAGCATCGCGGGCCCGACAGGCGAGGGGCTGACGCGGACCCGCAACTTCTGCAGGGAGCGTCGCTGCACGCTGAAGGACCTCTTCAACATCGTTGGCCGCGGCTGACGCGCGGTGAACCTGGAGGCGAGCCCGGATGGACGACACCAACGAAGGCACCCGCGAGGCGCTGGGCATGATCGAGACGCGGGGGTTCATCGCGCTCGTGGAGGCTGCCGACGCGGCCGTCAAGGCCGCCAAGGTCATCCCGATCAAGTACGAGAAGATCGAGGGCGGCCTCGTTTCGTTCCTTTTCCGCGGAGACGTCGCAGCCGTGAAGGCAGCGACCGATGCGGGCGCAGCGGCCGCCGCCAGGGTCGGCGAGCTGGTCAGCGTCCACGTTATCCCGCGGCCGGCCGGTCAGCTCGGCGACCAGCTGCCCATCGGCAAATCTTGACCGCCGGATACAGGACGTTCGTCGTCGTCAACCCGCGATCCGCGGCCGGATCGACGGGCCGTATGTGGCCCGAGATCGAAGCGTGTCTGAAGGCCTCGCTGGGTCAGTTCGAGCATGCCTTCACGGATCGCCAGGGCGGTGGCGCGGCGCTTGCCGCGCGGGCCCTGCAGGAAGGCTACGAGATGATCGTTGCGGTGGGCGGCGACGGCACGCTCAACGAGGTAGTGAACGGGATGTTCGATGTCCACGGTGCCCCGATCCGGCCCGGCGCGGTGGTCGGGACGCTGGCGCGCGGGACCGGCAAGGACTTCGTGAAGACGGCGGGCATCCCCAAGGACCTCGAGGCCGCGGCAGCCGCGCTGGCGGGGCGGGCCGTGCGCCCCTGGGACGTCGGCCGCATCACGCTTGCGCGCGCCGGCGAGACCGAGCGCGTGCAGTACTTCGTCAATGAATCGGATTTCGGCATCGGCGGCGAGATCTCCCGGCGCGTCAACGCGAGCTCCAAGGCGCTGGGCGGGTTCATATCGTTCCTCTGGGCGACCTTGATGGCGCTCTTCTCTTACCGCAGCAAGCGCGTGCGCATCCGGTGCGACGGCAAGGACCTGGGCGAGCGCCAGATCACGAGCGTCGTGGTCGCGGTGGGCCGGTTCGGCGGGGGCGGCATGATGCTGGCGCCGCCGGCGGTTCCGGACGACGGGTTGCTCGACCTGGTCGTGATGCCCGAAATGAGGCCGCTCGAAGCAGTCAACAACATCGCCCGGCTCTATGACGGCTCGCTGCTCTCGCACCCGCGGGTGGAGCACCACCGCTGCACCGTCGTCGAGGCCACGTCCGACGAGAAAGTCCGCCTGGGCGTCGACGGGGAATCAGAGCACTGCCTGCCGGCGCGCTTCGAAGTGCTCCCCAGGGCGATCCAGGTGAAGGTGCCGGGAGAACGGTAAGGGGCACCTAGGGGGCGAATGGCGCTTTCGGACGAGGCCGGGCGCCTGTACAATGGTCGGATGGGACGGAGCCGATGACTCTCAGCATGGTCGCGTACATAGCAGGCGCCTTCGCCGCCGGGGCGGTGGCGGCGCTGGTGGTGCAACATTATCGCTCGATGCTAGCGGGGCAGGAAGCCGTGCGCCAGACGCGCGCGCTCCTGGAGAAAGCGGAGCGCGAGGCGACGAGCAAGAAGCAGGAGATCCTGCTCCGCGCAAAGGAAGAGGCCGAGGCAATGCGGCGGGAGTTCGAGCGCGACTCGGAGGGCCGGCAGCGGGACCTGGCAGCCATAGAGGACCGGCTCAACCAGCGTGAGGAGCTTCTCGAGGAGCGCCAGAAGGACATGGCCCAGCGCGAGCTGGAGCTCAGGGAGAGCCTCGACGCCACGGATGCTAGAAAGTCGGCCTTGGACGGCTTGGTGGAGAAGAGCAAGCAAGAGTTCGAGAAGATCAGCGGCATGACGCGCGAGGAGGCGAAGGGCGCCTTCCTGGACCGCGTCGGCCAGGAGCTGGATCGCTCGGTGGCAATCCGGATCGCCAAGGTCGAGAAGCGCTTCCGGGAGGAGTGCATCAAGAAAGCTCGCGAGATCCTGTCGGAGGCGGTGCAACGCTGTTCCGCCAGCTACGAGTTCGAGAACATCGTCAGCGTCGTGGCACTACCGAACGATGAGCTCAAAGGCCGCATCATCGGCAAGGAAGGCCGCAACATCAAGGTCTTCGAGGCCGTGACCGGGATGAACCTGATCATCGACGAGACGCCCGAAACGGTCGTGATCAGCGGCTTCAACGCGCTGAAGCGCGAGATTGCGCGCGTGGCTCTCGAGAAGTTGATCGGCGACGGGCACATCACACCTCAAAATATCGAGCGACTCTATGAGAAGGCGCGCAAGGAGACGCTCGAGAAGGTCCGGGAGATCGGGAAGAACGCGGTCAAGAAGGCCAAGATCGGCCGGGTCCACCCGGAGATGCTGATGGAGATCGGGAAGTTCCACTTCCGGGCCAGCTATGGCCAGAATCTGCTGCAGCACTGCCTGGAAGTGTCGAACCTGGCCACGATCCTGGCACACGAGCTGGGAGCCGATCCGTTCATCACGCGCCGGGCGGCCTTCCTGCACGACCTGGGCAAGGTGAGCGACTCCGACGCGGCCACCCACGCGATTCTCGGCATGCAGCTGGCCAAGAAGCTGGGCGAAAAGCCGATCGTCTGCAACGCCATCGGCGCACACCATCTGGAGATCGAGCAGCTCTACGTCGAGTCGGTCATCGTCGAGGTCGCCGACACGCTCTCGGCCGCGCGTCCGGGCGCTCGCCGCGACACGCTCGAGAGCTACATCAAGCGAATCGAAGGACTCGAGACGATCGCCAAGAGCTACCAGGGCGTCCACGAGGCCTACGCCATCCAGGCAGGCCGCGAGGTCCGGGTCATCGTCAACCCGCACAACGTCGACGACGATACCAGCGGGAAGCTTGCCTTCGACATCGCCCGGCGAATCGAAAACGAGATGGACTACCCGGGACAGGTCAAGGTCGTGGTGGTGCGCGAAACCCGCGCCAGCGACATGGCCCACTGAGCCGAGCCCACGCAACGGGAAATCCCGTGGCGTCTACCTGTACCGGGTTTTCGGGGGACGGGCTTGGGCTAGGGATCGGGCTTGGGGCATGCTTCAGGAAATCCCGTGGCGTCTACCTGTACCGGGTTTTCGAGGGACGGGCTGGCGGGAAATCCCGTGGAGTTTACCTGTACCGGGTTTTCGGGGGACGGCTGGCGGGAAATCCCGTGGCGTCTACCTGTACCGGGTTTTCGGGGGACGGGCTTGGGCTGGGGCTCGGGCTTGGGGCATGCTTCGACAGGCTCAGGATGAGCGGGACGAAGAGGGGGCAGCTCTTTGGCAAGCCGCCATCCATGCGCCCCGCTTCTCGATTCTCGATTCTCGATGCTCAGCCCTCACTCCCCGTCTCGCGGTAGGCCTCCTCGAGGACTTCGACCTCCTCGGTGAGCCCCTGCATGATGCTCTCGGCGGCCTTGCGGAAATCGTCGTTGGGATCGAGCATCACGACGCGGGCGACGAGGTTCTCCATGTGGGACTCGAGGTTCTCCAGATGGATCTGGTGCAGGCGCATCCGGCGCTCCAGATCGGCGTAGTGGTCGCGCCGGGAACGGGCGAGCGTCAGGCGCTTGCCCAGGGCTTCGCGTACTTCGGGGTCGGTCTCCCGGCGCAGGGTTTCCTCGAGCGATGCGGCGCGAGATTCGAGCTCGGGGAAGCGGTAGGCCCGGAGGAAGGAGGCGAACTCGAAGCGGCGCTGCAAGAGGTAGGGCAGCTTCTCTTCCATCATGCGCTTCAGCTTGGGGAGTATCTGGCTGCGCAGCAGACGCTGCTTGCTCGGATCGAGGTGTCGCAGGTCCTCGCGGAGCTGCCGGTAACGCCGGTAGGCGCCGACGCTCTCCAGCTCGGAGACGACCAGGCCGCGGCGACGGCCCGTGAGCTCGAAGATGCGGATGCCCTTCTCGACGAGCGACCAGACAGCCATGCCCGTCATCAGCCAGGCGAGAGTCCGCAGGTCGTGCCAGCGCAAATAGATCGCCGAGGGCGGGGCGAGGAGCAGCACCATGGTGGCCAGGAATTGCTGCCAGCCGAGTTGACCCTGGACCTCCTCGAGCCGGCGCTGAAACTCCTCGCGCGACTCGACTATGCTCGTCAGCTCCCGGCGGCCGAGCATGTCGTCGGCGGCATCGCCGGGGACCCGGCGCAATACCGGCCGCGTCTCGGAGCAGCCTGGCCCCGAATGGACCGTGGCACACCTGGGGCAAAGCACACCGGCGCCGCTGCGAACGCCGGATTCCGTGGGGGTCTGACAGCTGGCGCAGGTAGCGGCCATCTCAGCGACCTCCCCCCTGTCCGCCCTCCAGCTGAGCCAGGCGGCCGTCGACCTGGCTCAGCTCGCGTGCCAGCAGGTCGAGGTCTGCGGAGCCGTCGGCAAGCTCCATCCGGGCCTCGCCCTCGCTGTTGAGCTGCTCCACGTGCTCGGCCAGGAGAGCCTCGGCGTTGCCGATGCGGCCGGTTTCCATCGCGGAGAGTTGTTCAACGCCTGAACCGATGGCGACCTTGGCCTCGCCGACGTGGAGCTGGCCGCCCAGGTCCCGGCGCCTGCGGTGCGCCTCGGCGATGCGCTCTTCCATCCCTTGCAGGGCCGCCTGCAGGCCTTTGACGTCCGCGGTGACCTGGGCCAGCGATTGGCCGTCGCGATCTGCCGTCGCGAGCAGCCTTCGGCAATCTTCGAGCGCCCGGCGCGCTGCGACGGCGTTGCCGCTCTGGACGGCCAGCTTGGCCTCCTGGCGCTTGCGATCCGCCTGCTGGCTCGCAGTGCGAATGGCGCGCTCGAGCCGCTTCTTGTTGGCCAGGGCGAGGACCACCTTCTCCCTGGAGACGCGATAGCCGTCCTCCAGCTCGTGAAGCGCCAGGTCGAGGTTCCTGGCGGGGTCCTCCATGCCGTCGAGCCAGCTCGAGAAAGTCGCCTTGCAGAGCCGCCAGAACCGCGTGAGCAGATCCATCTCCCCTCCTCGTCCGAGCCCGTCGCGGGCCTCGGGGACAGATGCAAAGCACTGACCATGACCCGAAAATCCGCTCCCGATGCGCCGACTCGAGCAGCCGGCGGGCCATGTAGCCGATCGGGCGCGGAGACTTTCCCCAGTCAGACCCGGCCGAATTGCGGCACTTCTACCGCACCCAACGAAACCTCCGCTTGGCGGCCTCGAGAGTGCTGGCAGCCGGAGCAGCGCCAACCAGACCGAGTCTATCCGTTGAGTCCGTCAGTCTTTCAGCAGGGCGAGGAGGTACTCCCGGTTGAGGCGGGCGATGTTGCTGACGGAGATCTCCTTGGGGCAGGCGGCTTCGCACTCGGACTCGTTGGTGCAATTGCCGAAGCCGGCCTCGTCCATGGTACGGACCATGGAGAGGACCCGCTCGCGCCGCTCGGGATGTCCCTGGGGAAGCAGCGCCATCTGGGAGACCTTGGCACCGACGAAGAGCATGGCGCTGGCGTTCTTGCAGGCGGCGACGCACGCGCCGCAGCCGATGCACGCAGCGGCGTCCATCGCCTTTTCGGCATCGGGCTTGGGGACGGGGACGGCGTTACCGTCGGGAGCGTTGCCGACGTTGACGCTGACATAGCCTCCCGCGGCGATGACGCGGTCGAAGGCAGAGCGGTCGACGACGAGGTCCCTGACGATCGGGAAGGGCGCGGCGCGCCAAGGCTCGATCGTGATGGTGTCTCCGTCCTTGAACTTGCGCATGTGGAGCTGGCAGGTGGTGGTGGCGCGCTCGGGGCCGTGGGCTCGTCCGTTGATGTAGAGGCTGCACATGCCGCAGATGCCTTCGCGGCAATCGTGGTCGAAGGCGATCGGGTCGTCGCCTCGGAGGGCCAGGTCCTGGTTGACGGTATCGAGCATTTCCAGGAAGGACATGTCGGGCGAGATGTTCTTGGCGTAGTACGTCACGAAACCGCCCGGGGCCTGCGCGGAGCGCTGGCGCCAGACTTTCAGGGTGAGGTTCATGCCCTTGCCGCTCACTTGTAGCTCCTCTGCGAAGGCTTGACGTGCTCGAAGGTGAGAGGTTCCTTGTGCAGCGCCGGGGGGACGCCGACGCCCTTGAACTCCCAGCAGGCCGCGTGACTGAAGTTGGCGTCGTCGCGGAGCGCCTCGCCATCGGGGGTCTGGCTCTCCTCGCGGAAGTGTCCGCCACAGGACTCGGAGCGGGTCAGCGCATCGAGCACCATGGTCTCGGCGAACTCGAGGTAGTCGGCGACGCGGCCGGCCTTCTCGATCACCTGGTTGAACTCCCCGGGGGTTCCGGTGACGGTCACGTTCGTCCAGAACTCCTCGCGCAGCTTGGGGATGCGGGCCAGGGCCTCCTCGAGACCCGCCTTGTTGCGGCCCATTCCGCAGAGGTCCCACAGCGACATGCCGAGGTCGCGGTGGATCTGCTCGACGGTGCGCTTGCCCTTGACCGAAAGCATCTTCTCAATCCGTTGGGTCGACTCGCGTTCGGCGTCCGCGAAGGAAGCGTGGTTCGTGTCGACCTTGGCGAGGCCGCCCTTGGCGAGATAGCCACCGATGGTGTAGGGCAGGATGAAGTAGCCGTCCGCCAGGCCTTGCATCAGGGCGCTAGCGCCAAGACGATTGGCACCGTGATCGCTGAAGTTGGCCTCGCCCAGGCAGTAGAGGCCGGGGATGGTGGTCATCAAGTCGTAGTCGACCCAGAGACCGCCCATCGTGTAGTGGACGGCGGGATAGATGCGCATCGGTTGACGGTAGGGGTCCTCGTCGGTGATGCGCTCGTACATGTCGAAGAGGTTGCCGTACTTCTCGCGGATGGCTTCGACGCCCAGGCGCCTGATGGCGTCGGAGAAGTCGAGGTAGACGGCGCGGCCGGAGGCTCCGACGCCTCGGCCCTCGTCGCAGATGGCCTTGGCGGCGCGGCTGGCGACATCGCGGGGCACGAGGTTCCCGAAGCTGGGGTAGCGTCGCTCGAGGTAGTAGTCGCGGTCGGTCTCGGGGACATCCCGGGCGGCGCGGGTTTCGCCCTTCTTGAGTGGCACCCAGACTCGGCCGTCGTTGCGGAGGCTCTCGCTCATCAGCGTGAGCTTGGACTGGTGATCGCCGGTGACGGGGATGCAGGTCGGGTGGATCTGCGTGAAGCAGGGGTTTGCGAAGAGCGCCCCGCGCTTGTGGGCCCGGTAGGCCGCGGTGACGTTGCAGGCATTGGCGTTGGTCGAGAGGTAAAAGACGTTGCCGTAGCCACCCGTGCAGAGCACGACCGCGTCGCCGGTGTAGCGTTCCATCGCCCCGGTGGTGAGATTGCGGGCGACGACGCCGCGGGCGTGGCCGTCCACGAGGACCAAGTCGAGCATCTCACGCCTTGGGAAGAGCTTCACCTTGCCCAGGCTGACCTGGCGCATCAAGCTGCCGTAGGCGCCAAGGAGCAATTGCTGTCCGGTCTGGCCGCGCGCGTAGAACGTGCGCGACACCTGGGCGCCACCGAAGGAGCGGTTGGAGAGCGTGCCGCCGTACTCGCGGGCGAAGGGGACGCCCTGAGCGACGCACTGGTCGATGATGGCGTTGGAGACCTGCGCGAGGCGGTAGACGTTGGCCTCGCGGGCGCGGTAGTCGCCGCCCTTGACGGTGTCGTAGAAGAGGCGCCAGATGCTGTCGCCGTCGTTGGCGTAGTTCTTGGCGGCGTTGATGCCACCCTGGGCTGCGATACTGTGCGCGCGGCGGGGGCTGTCCTGGATGCAGAGGCTGATGACGTTGTAGCCGAGCTCGGCGAGGCTGGCGGCGGCGCTGGCGCCAGCCAAGCCGGTCCCGACGACGACGATGGTGTACTTGCGCTTGTTGGCTGGGTTGACCAGCTTCAGCTCAAAGCGATGATTGTCCCATTTCTTCTCGATGGGTCCATCGGGGATTTTGGCGTCGAGGTTCATAGGCTCACTTGAACAGGAAGGCCCAGACGGGGATCAGCAGGAAGCCGCCGCCGATGGCGACTCCGAAGACGACGCTGAGCATGCGGGCTGGCGCGTCGGTCTTGCCGCAGAGAGCACCCAGGCTCTGAAAGCCACTGCGGAATCCGTGGCGCAGGTGGTTGGCGAGGACCGCCATCGAGGCCACGTAGAAGAGCGCCCAGCCGGGACTCTGGAAGGTGCGGACGACGAGCCCGTAGAGGTCGCCCCCGACGATGTCGCCGTACTTGAAGTTGATCAGGTGCACCGGTACGAACAGCGCCATCACCAGGCCGCTGTAGATCATCGTGCGGGAGGCCACGCTGCGGCCCGGGCCGGCGGCCTCGTCGAGCGCGTACGGGACCGGGCGGGCGCTGCGGTTGTCGAGCGTCACGCGGATGGCCAGGAAGATGTGGAACAGGAACACGGCCAGCAGTCCCAGCTCAATCGGCACCAGGACCGGGTTCTTCTGCAACGTGTGCGCGTAGGCGTTGAAGGCGTCCGGCCCCACGTACAGAAGCAGGTTCCCGGCGAGGTGGCCGACCAGGAAGAGGCAGAGCATCAGCCCGGTCACGCCCATCAGCATCTTCTTGCCGATGGAGGAGTTGATGAATTTAAAAAAGGCGCTCATCTGAACGTGGATCTCCCCGGGGACGAGGACGCGGCGGCGAGCCGCGCCGTCCTCCAGCAGGGCCGAGCCCGAGCGGCCGGCGCGCGGCAACGATAGCACACGCCGCGTCCCGGTGGGAAGGCGCAATTCGACCCGATGCGCCCTTTATGGAATCGCGGTCACGGCGCGTCGGCGGAATCGGCGAGGTAGTCGTCCGCGATGGCCGCGAGCTCTCCCCGAATCTCGTGACGCAGCGCGCCAAGGCGCCGCGAGAAGTCGAAGTCGGTGAGGAAGGCGAAGAAGCTCCTCATGCCGAGCATGAACACGCGGGCATATTCGAAGTAGCCGAGCGCGAAGAGACCCGTCGCAGGCAGGGTCGCCAGATAGAGCGTGGCGATCGGCCCGCCGAAGGCGTACCAGACAGCGGCCGTCTGCAACGCGTAGAGGAGCGGGAAGGTGATCATCCCGACGGCCAGCTTGAACGTGGCTATCTCCTCTTCTGCCAGCTGCGTCCAGTCGGTGTAGAGGCCCGGGATGCGGTACGCAAGCCAGTTGTGGAAGGCGCCGTGGAGCGCGACGGGTAGCCCGAGCACGCCGAGCGGCACCACGCGGGTGAGGTAGCGGCATGCCGACCAGGCCGTCATGTCCTGCACATGCGGGCGGATGCGCGCCTCCCGGAGCAGCCGCAGGTATCCCCAGATGCGTCGGCTCAGCGTGCGCACGCGCTCGGGATCTCTCTCCAGCATCCTGTAGTAGGCGGCCGTGATGTGGCGGGTCATCATCAGCTCGTCGGAGGCGCTCTTGCCGGGAACGTAGTCCTTGAGCTCGTGCTTGAAGATGTCCTTCACCTTCTCGAGCAGCAGCTCCTCCTCCTTCTCCTTGAGGTTGACCGTGAGCGAGCGCAGGCCACGCTCGATGTCGGCCGTGAGATCGCGCACGGCCTGCTGCGGGTCGGCTTCGTAGCGTTCGCGGTAGGCTTGCGCGTCGATCGCTTCTCCGTACAGAGCGACGGCGTCGCTGCGGAAGACGTCGCGCTCCAGGAAGTTGAGCCCGACAGGGACGATCCGCACTCCCAGCGCGAACTGGTTGCGCGCCTCGGCGCCCAGGGCGATGCGGGCAGCCCCGGTCTTGAGCGGCAAGAGCGACGGTCCGGCGTGCGTTGTGCCCTCGGGGAAGATGCCGAGCGCCTCACCCCGCTCGAGAACCAGGAAGCACTCGCGGAAGGTCTCCTCGTTCTTCGACATCTCCGAAGAGGCGTCTCGCTGCCGGTAGACGGGAATCACGCCGAGGGCCCGGAGGAGCCAGGCTACCGGCGGGAATGCGAAGAGCGTGCTCTTGGCCAGGAAGTTGACCTTCCCTCGGTAGAAACAGCCGACCAGGAACGGGTCGAGGAGCTCGTTGGGGTGGTTGGCGGCGAAAAGCACGGGGCTGTCGACCGGCACTTTCTCGACGCCGTCCTGCTCCAGGCGCCTGAAGAAGATGGCGAGCAGGACGCGGACCAGGAAGGTCGCCAGACGGTAGAGCAGCCGCGAGCGGGGCCGGGCCACCTCAGTCTCCGCCGTCGGAGCCGGATTCGCCGGGAGGATGAGCGGGGGCGGGAGCCACATCGTCCACGGTGGGCTGCTCGGAGGGACCCGACTTGAGCCGGGGACCGGTTCCGCGGTGGGTGGCGCCGGACTTGTACCCTTTCAACGCACCGCTGGCCTTCTTCGGCGCTACCTCGGTGAGCTTGACGTTGGTGAGGCCGTACTTGATGCGGAGGTGCTCAGCAGTGTCGGCGTCGATGCTCTTTCGGACCTCGCGCGGCTGGGGCGCCGGGGCCGAGGACGATTCCGAGCTCGTGCGGCGCACGGGCCGCGAGCGGGATTCAGGCTCCGGCTTCTCGTACTGGTCGGGGTCGAATCCCGTGATTTTGATGGCCATCGGCTCTCCTTGGAAGCACCCCCTCCGGCTAGAAGATACCGCCGGCGGCGACGCCAGAGCGTACTACGCGCCGCCCGTCACTGCAACCGACGCGGCCCAGGAAAACCGGGGACACACGATTCATTTTCGGACGAAAATGAGTCGTGTGTCCCCGGTTTTCCCGAATCTCCGTCGAGCAGAGGGCCGAGGAGCCAGGCAAGCAGGAAGGTGTTGCTGGTGCCGATGAGGATGAGCCAAGTCCAGCCCAGGCCGATGCGGCCAGTCTCGGCGGCCCAGAGAAGCGCGGCGTTCGTCAACGCGGCGACAAGCATGGCGGCGACATTGGCGCGATCGGCACGGCGCTCGGTGAGCAGTCCTAGCAGGAAGACGCCGAGCAGCGAACCGAAGGTGACCCCGCCGATCTTGAAGGCCAGCCAGAGCATGTTCTCGAAGTAACTGAAACCGTAAGCGATGAGGGCGAGCAAGAGACCGAAGACAATTACGGCGGCACGACTGACCAGCAGGTAGTGACGGTCGGAGCGGCCGGGTCTGAGCGCGGGACGGTAGATGTCGTTGACGAAGCTGGCGGCCAGGGAGCCGAGCGGGGAGTCGATGCTGGCCAGGATGATGGCGGCGAGCATCAGTCCGCGGAGGAACTCCGGCATCGCCTGGTTGACGAAGTGCGGGTAGATCTCGTCGAGCTTGGCGGCCATCCCGAGCGGGCCCGGGTGCTGGGCGTAGTAGGCGAAGAGCCCGGCGCCGACCGTCAGGAAGACGACCAGGACGCAGAAGCTGCCGACGATGGTGAGGAGCATCGTCCGCTGGCTCTGGCGGCGCGTTTCGACGGTGAGCAGACGCTGCATCAGATCGTGGTCGGTGCCAAAGGCGGCAAGAGAGCCGACGAATCCATTTGCAATGGCGACGTAGATGAGGTGAGGGTCGGAGAAGAGCGCGTCGACGAAGCGGCCGCTGAAGAGGCCAGGACCCCAGTCGAAGATCTTGGTCTTTCCGTGAGCCGCGGCGAAGGCAAGGATGGCCGGCAGGCCGCCGGGGAGCGTGTAGTGGAGGAAGCCGATGGTGGCCAGCCCCCCCCCGAGGAAGGTGAGCGCCTGCACCACGTTGGTCCAGACGACGGCCTTCACGCCTCCGTGGGCGATGTAGACGATGCTGACCGCGGTGAAGAAGAGCAGCGTTCCCCAGAGCGACCAGCCGAAGAGGATCTTCACGGCCATGCAGGCCACGAGAAGCCGGACAGCGCTACCGAGGAGCCGAGTGAAGAAGAAGAAGCAACTCCCGGCGATCTGGGTGGCCTGGCCGAAGCGGACGCCGAGGAACTCGTAGATGGTAGTGCAGTCGAATCGGTAGAAGGCCGGAATGAAAAGGAACGCGATGGCGACGCGTGAGAGAGCCGAGCCGATGAACAGCTGGGCGTACTGCCAGTTCTCGCGATACGCGGTGGCCGGCACAGAGATGATGGTGAGCGCGCTGATCTCGGTGGCGACGAACGACAGACACGCGGCCCACCAGGGGACGCGCCGGCCGCCGAGGAAGAAATCGTTGGTCCCTGTCTCCTCTCGTCCGGCCAGGTAGCCAACGAGGAACAGAAGCGCCACGAAGAAGCCGACGACGGCGAAGTCGCCGCCGGAGAGGTGGCTCGAGGCAACGGTGAGGGGGGACATGCGAGGCTTGAGGCTTGAGGGGTGAGGCTTGAGGGGTGAGGCTTGAGGCTTGAGGCTTGAGGAGTGAGGAGTGAGGCTTGAGGCTTGAGGGGTGAGGCGTGGGGGGACGGGGGGCAGGACAGGACCGTTAAGTTATCGGCAGGAAATGGCCGAAGTGTACAACGGGGCGAGGAGAATTCGCCCGGGCATCCGTTCGAGGAGGCATCGTGATCATCCGACCCCGCTGGACCCTGGTGGCGCTGGCTTCGGTGACGGCTTCGGCCGCGACGTGGTTTCTGACGGCGGACGCGCCCGGGCCCATGGCCTCGAAGTCGTCATCGAGCGTCAAGGCTGGAACAGCACCTTCGATGGCCCGTGCGGTTGCTGCCAGGGTAGCACCGATCCGGCCACCGGCCGCGGTGCGGCTCGAGCCGGCGTTGGGCGGCATCGCGGTCCCACCGGCGCAGCCGGAGATTCCGAAGGACTTGGGACGCCCGGATGCGGAGGCACTCCTTTCGGCAGCGATCGCGGCAACACCCGGCGATGCGCGCTTGTACTTGCAGCAGGCGTCGGTCGTGCACTCGCGCGGCCGGTGGGCGGAGGCCGTCGTTCTCCTGGAGAAGGCTCTGGAGAAGAACGCCGAGTTCACCGAGGCCTGGATGACGCTGGGCATGGTGCAAGCGGAGCGAGGCCGGTACTCGCAGGCGGCAGCGGCGTTGACGCGCGGCGTGGCCTGCGATCCGGAGGATATGGGAATGCGCTACCAGCTGGCGCTGATCCACGCGAGGCTGGGCGAACACCAGAAGGCCATCGAAGGGCTGCGAGCCGCCTCACAGTGCACGCCACCTGTCGCCGGTGCCGCCGCGGCCCTGGCCCGGCTCAGCGGCCAGCCCGGCATCGCAGCGGTGCTTCGAAAGCTGGAGCTTCCTCGAACCGAGCGCGGCGGCGCCGACGAGCTGGAGGAACCTGCGACCTCCACGGGGTCCGCGAACCCGAGCCAGGCGGGCCCAGCGGCGGATGCCGCTCTGCAGGCCGAGGTCGCCCGGTTGACGCAGCGCATCCAGGACAATCCGGCTGATCTCATCGCAGTGAACAACCTGGCGATCCTCCACAGTCGCGATCCGCGGATGGCCACCTTCGCGGACGCGCTCTTCGGGGTGCTCGAGTCCTACGAGCCCGAGCAGGAAAGCCTGCGCCAGAACATCGAGACCTTCAGGCAGTATCGAGCAGGGAAGGCTCGAGAAGTGACGTACGGGCGCACGGGCGAGGTGCTGACGCTGGGTCGCAGGTAGAGGGGCACGGCCTAGAATCCCCTGGCGAGGTCCCAGAGCAATCCGACCCAAGGTCCCGTGGGCGAGGGGGGCATGTCACACAGGCGGGCCCTTCGTAGCGCCTGGGGCATGGGCTAGGGCGTGGGCAAGGGCGAGGGCTCGGGCATGATCAGACGCGAGGGGGACCCCTGCGGGACATGCTCCCGGAGCGAGGGACGTGACCGCATTCGGGGCGGGGCTGTGATATAAACGAGGGACGTCCGCGGGCCCGGAGTACGGGGGCACGGGGCTGCTCGAATCTCTGACTCCGGCGACAGGAGGTCCTCCCGAAATGCTCCAGGCCATCAAGAACTTCGCGCGGTCAATCCTGGCCCTGCCGTACGACGGGGGCATCTTCAAGGAGCGGCCGTCGGACCCAATCGAGAAATGGAACTGGTGCCGGCAGCACAAGCTGTTCAGCGTGGTCGTGCTCTATTCGGAGGACTGCCTGGCGAGCGAGCTGGCCGTGCGGACGGCCGTGGCGATGGAGCCCGATCTCCGCAACACAGCGACACCCGTGTTCCTGTCGGATCGCCAGCCGGGCGCGCGGGAGCTGGCCTCGCAGCTAGCGCCGGGCAAGATGCCGGCGATCGTTTTCTGTGACCGGGAAGGCCACCCGCTCCGGAGCTGGGGGACAACCTTCAATCCGGTCGAGGTGCTGGCCGTGGTCGCCGCGACGGTGAAGGCGCAGTCAGCATCCTGAGGAGCTCCGGGCCCGGGTTCAGCGCCGCGCCAGCGAAGCGAGAACCTGGACGGCGATCGAATCCAGAAGGCGCTCCCGCTCCGCGGTCTCGCCGGGTTGCGCCGTGGCAAAACCGGAGCAGCCGAGTTGCTTGCCGCCCAGTCCGTAGCGCGTGCGCAGGGACTCCAGCCGCTCGACCTGGTCCCGCTCGAGGAGCTTGGGCCCGCCAAGAAGACGCGTGAACAGGAGCACGCGAGCGAACTGCTCGACACCCTCCATCTTGTTGTAGGCATCCATGAGGGTGGCACCGGCGGCGAGCACGCCGTGATTGGCGAGGAGAACCACGTCGCTCGTCCGCACCAGAGGGGCGATGGACTCGGGCACCTCATCGGTCGACGGGAGCGCGAAGGGCGCCAGCGGCACGGCCCCTAGCCCGACGACCGACTCCGTCATGAGACACGCGTCGAGCGGGAGGCCGGCGCAGGCAAAGGCCGTGGCGGTAGCAGGATGGGCATGGACCACGGCCCGGACGTCGGGCCGCTCGCGATACGTCCGCGTGTGCATCGCCAGCTCGCTGGACGGTTTGCCCGGGCCCGAAAGCCTGTGGCCCTCGAGATCGGTCACCACCAGATCCGACGGCTCCAGAAACCCCTTGTTGGCCCCGGATGGCGTCGCCAGGATGCGGTCGTCGCCAAGCCGCGCGCTGACGTTTCCGTCGGTGGCGACGAGATAGAACCGGTCGTAGAGCCGTCTGCAGACCTCGGCAATTTCCCGGCGCAGCGCGTGTTCGGACATGGAGGCTTGAGGCTTGAGGCTTGAGGCTTGAGAAGTGAGGCTTGGAGCTTGGGGCTTGAGGCTTGAGGAGTGGGGCTTCAGGGATCAGGGGCGGCGAATCTATCCAAAGTCCCCCGGGGATCCGCTCGGGCTGAGCTTGTCGAATCCCAGTATTGAAGCGGGTATGGCCCCTCGACAGGCTCGGGCGAACGGTTCCATGGAATTTGTCAGCACCCTCTCGAGAGCAAGGTTCAGGTGGACAGTGGGAGACGCGGGCGGGGGGCACCGGGGGGACTTCCACTTTCTCGCATCCCCCTACTGACTACTGGCTACTACTGGCTACTGACTACTCTCTCAGTCCTCGAGCGTGCTGGTATCGCCCTCGGGCAGTCCGAGCTCGCGGGCTTTGAGAAGCCGGCGCATGATCTTGCCGCTGCGGGTCTTGGGGAGTGACGGCAGGAAGGCGATCTCGCGGGGGTAGGCGTGAGCGGCGAGGCGCTTGCGGACGTAGTTCTTGATGTCCTTCTCGAGCTCCTCGGAAGCGGTGAAGCCGGCGCGGAGGCTGACGAAGGCCTTGACGATCTCGCCGCGCTCCTCGTCGGGCTTGCCGATGACGGCGGCCTCGGCGACGGCGGGGTGCTCGATGAGGGCTGATTCCACCTCGAAAGGTCCGACGAGGTGTCCGGCGGTGTTGATGACGTCGTCGGCGCGGCCCACGAACCAGAAGTACCCATCGGTGTCGGTGCGGGCGCGATCGCCCGTGAGGTACCAGCCGTTCTTGAACCGCGAGTCGTAGACGTCGGGTCGGTTCCAGTAGGTTCGAAACTGAGAGGGCCACTCGGGCTTCAGGGCGAGGAGACCCTCGGAGCCGTTGGGGAGCGGGTTGAAGCGATCGTCCAGCACGGCGGCGGTGACCCCGGGGAGCGGCCGGCCCATGGAGCCGGCCTTGACGGTCATGGTCGGCAGATTGGCGATCTGCATGCAGCCGGTCTCGGTCTGCCACCAGTTGTCGTGGAAGACGAGCCCGAAGGCCTTCTCGCCCCAGTAAATTGCCTCCGGGTTGAGCGGTTCGCCTACGCTGGCCATGTGCCTCAAGGCCGAGAGGTCGAACTTCTTGACGATCTCCTCGCCCGCCTTCATCAGCATGCGGATGGCGGTCGGAGCGGTGTACCAGACGGTGACCTTGTACTTCTCGAGGATCTTGTACCAGCCCTCGGCACTGAAAGGACCCTCGAAGAAGACGAGCGGGACGCCGATCGACCAAGGTCCGAACATGCCGTAGGAAGTTCCGGTGACCCAGCCCGGATCGGCGGTACACCAGTAGACGTCGTCCTCGTGGAGGTCGAGGACGTGTCGGGCCGTGAGGTACTGACCCAGGATGGCCTTGTGGCGATGGACCGCGCCTTTCGGCTTCCCGGTTGTACCCGAGGTGTAATGGATGATGGAGAAGTCGTCGGGCGAGGTCGGCTCCAGGACGAAGTGGTCGCTGGCGGCTTCCATGGCCCGGAAGTAGTCGATCTCGTAGTGCTTGAGAGGAGTGGCCTCGCGGCCGCCCTTGTCGACGATGATCAGATGCTCGAGGGCGGGCAGGTCGGACTTGACCTCCTCGACGCGGCCACGGAGCTCGGGGCTGGTGATCAGGATCTTGGCGTTGCAGTCGGCCAGGCGATCGCGGATGGCGTCGGGGCCGAAGGCGCTGAAGAGCGGGCCGGCGACTGCACCGAGCTTGAGGGTTCCGAAGAGAGCGACGAAGATCTCCGGGATGCGCTCCAGGAAGAAGAAGACGCGGTCGCCCTTTCGGACTCCCAGGACCTTGAGGACGTTTGCGAAGCGGTCGGAGAGGTTCTTGAGCTCGGCGAAGGTGTAGGTCTCCGTGTGACCGTCGCGCCCCTCCCAGTAGAGTGCGATCTTGCCGCGCCTTGTGCCGGTAGCGTGACGGTCGATGCACTCGTGGGCCATGTTGAGATTGCCGCCCGGGAGCCATGACAGCTCGCGGCCGACGTCGTCCCAGCTGAAGTGGGCGCGCGCCTTCTCCAGGTCGGGCAGGTTCGGATGCTTCCGGAAGCTCGCGGGCTCGGGTTTCGCGTAGACTTTGAATTCCATGGCGACGGACCTCCTTCGCAGGCGGGCAACAGGATAGCACGGGAAAGGGCTGGGCCCTGTACCGGGGCGGGGGCGGGGGCTGGGGCGGGGGCGGGGGCAAGGGCAAGGGCGGGGGCAAGGGCGGGGGCGGGTGGCGAGAGGGGGTGGGGTGGGTTAGGATCGGCGCATGAGGTGGGCGTTGGCGTGGCTGGCGATTGTTGGGGCGACGGCGTGCGGGGTGCCGCGGCAGCGACCGGACATCGTGCTGGTGACGCTGGATGCGGCGCGGGCGGATCACTTCTCCTCGTACGGTTGCCGGCGGCTGACGACGCCCAGGCTGGACAGGCTTGCGGCGGGCGGGGCGCTGTTCGAGGACGCGTACGCGCATTCCGACTGGACGCTGGCGTCGCTGGGCAGCCTGGTGACGAGCCGATATCCGGCGCGACATGGAGCGGTGACGCCGCTGTGGATTCTGAAGCCTGACGTGCCGACCTTGGCGCAGGTTCTGGGCGATGCCGGGTACGTGACGGCGGCGTTCACGGCGAGCTACTTTCACGACGAGAAGCACGGGCTTGGGCGTGGGTTTGCGACCTACGAATCCGTGGAGCCGGCCTCGAGCGATCCGCAGGAGCTGACGGCGCGGGCGCTGAGGTGGATGGCGTCGAACACGAAGCGGCCGTTCTTCCTCTGGGTTCACTACTTCGATCCGCATGCACCGTACCTGGCGCGTCAACCCTGGTACGGGAAGTTCCACCCCGGCCGATACGAGGGCAAGCTCGACTTCAGCTCGTCGATGGACCCGAACACCGTGGTGGCACCGGGTGTGGCCATCTCGGAGGCGGACCAGGCGCATCTCAACGCGCTCTATGACAGCGAGGTCGCCTACACGGACCAGGCGATCGGCGGGTTGCTGGAGGCCTTCACTGCGTCCACGACGCTGGTCTGCGTCACGTCGGATCACGGGGAGGAGCTCAAGGAGCGGGGCAACATCGGCCACGGGCTGAACCTGAACCGGGAGCTGATCCATGTGCCGCTGATCCTGGCCGGGCCGGGAATCGACACCGTGGGGGTGAGGGTCCGCAGAACGGTGCAGCAGATCGACGTCATGCCGACGCTGCTCGAGCTGGCCGGGGTTGGACATGACGGCAAGATGGACGGCCGATCGTTGACAGGCCTGCTTGGGGGCGCAGAACGAACGGACGACGCGGTGGCATACGCCGAGCAAATGGAGTCGTCGGACTTTTTGAGTGTCTATTCGCTGGTGCGGCAGCCGTGGCACCTGATCCTGCAGTATGCGCGGCAGGATGGCAGCCTGCGCGGCATCCAGCTCTTCGACATGGAGCGCGATCCGACCGAACAGAAGAGTCTGTGGGACGAGAAGAACGCCGAGCACGCCTCGCTCAAGCGGCAGCTGGAGGCCTACGTCAAGACGATGGGCGGACCCAAGCCCCCCGCCCCTGCCGTTGCGCCCGCCAACCCAGAGCGGATGAAGGAGCTGAAGTCGCTCGGATACCTGAGGTGAGGCTTGAGGCTCGAGAAGTGAGGCTCGAGAAGTGAGGCTCGAGAAGTGAGGCTCGAGAAGTGAGGCTCGAGAAGTGAGATGGGGCGGATGGCCCTCAAGCCTCAAGCCTCAAGCCTCAAGCCTCAAGCCTCAGGTTACGCGGCGCATCAGGTCGGCGAGGCGGGAGTTGCGGCGCTGGATGCGGTTGTTGCGGACGGCCAGCGTGAGGGCACGGCGCGTGCCGACGAGAACCACGAGCTTGCGGGCGCGCGTGACGGCGGTGTAGAGCAGGTTTCGCTGGAGCATCACGTAGTGCTGCTCGGTGAGAGGCAGGATGACGGCGGGGTACTCGCTGCCCTGGCTCTTGTGGACGGTGACGGCGTACGCCAGCTGCAGCTGCCCGCGCTCCAGGGCGGAGTAGCGGATGAGCCTGCCGTCGAAATCGACCTCCAGCTCGTCGGTCCGCTGATCCCGCGCCGTGACGACGCCGGCGTCCCCGTTGAAGACTTCCTTGTTGTAGTTGTTGACGATCTGCATCACGCGGTCGCCCGGCGAAGGCTGGCCGTGGACGGGCATCTTGAGCTCCTGCTGAACCATCCTGTTCAAGCTGGCGGTGCCAGCGTCGCCCTTGTGCATCGGGGTGAGGATCTGGATCTCGCGGAGCGGGTCGAAGCCGTAGGCGCGCGGGATCTGGTAGCAGTAGAGGTCGATGACGGTCTTGGCGATCTCGTCGGGGGCCTGGCGCTCGATCATGAAGAAGTCCTGGCCGCCCTCGGCGTTCTTGGCGCGCTGCAGGACCGGGATCTTGCCCTCGTTGATCATGTGGGCATTGACGTGGATGGCGCTGGTCTCCTGCTGGCGGAAGACCTGCCGCAGGGTGACCGTCGGGATCGCGCAGCTTGCGATCAGGTCGCGCAGTACGCTGCCGGGGCCAACGGCGGGCAGCTGATCGACGTCCCCCATCAGGACGAGGTAGGTGTCGGGCTTGAGCGCTTGCACCAAGGCGTAGGCCAGCAACATGTCGAGCATCGAGGCCTCGTCGACCACCACGCAGCGGGCCTCGAGCGGGTTGTCTTTGCCGTGCACGAACTCCTGGTTCTTCGGATCGAACTTGAGCATCCGGTGGATGGTGGCCGCCGGGCGGCCGGAGGCTTCCTCCATGCGCTTGGCGGCGCGGCCCGTCGGCGCCGCCAGAAGTGTCGACAGACCTTTCGTGTCGACCAGCTTCATCAGCGCCTTGAGAAGGGTCGTCTTGCCGGTGCCCGGGCCGCCGGTGATGATGAGGATGCGGCTGGTGGCCAGCTGGCAAAGCCCTTCGAGCTGCAGCGGGTGGAGCTCGAAGCCCTGCTCCCGCTCGAAGGCGCTCGCGGCATCGACGATCTCCTCGCGACGGAACTCGGAAGGCCGCAAGCCCATCCCCTGGAGAAGCCGGGCAGTCTCGCGCTCGGCCTCGTGGTACAGGGGCAGGTAGATGTCGGGGGCGTCCAGATCGCCTTCCGCGATCAGCTCGGCCCGGTCGACGAGGGCGCGCAACGCGGACTCGGCTGCGTCCGGTGGGATTCCGTAGAGTGAACCGGCTTCCGTGATCAGCTCCCCGCCCGGGCGGAACAGGTGCCCGTGCTTGGAGGCCTCGTCCAGCAGGTGCTTGTGCGCGGCCTGGGCCCGCGCGGGGGCGTCCAGAGGCATCCCCATCTTCTGGGCGATGGCGTCGGCCGTGCGGAAGCCAATCCCTGAGACTTCCCGCACCATGCGAAACGGATCGGCCTGAACGACCGAGACAGTCTCGGGGCCGTAGAACTCCCGGATGTTGTTGGCGAGCGCACCCATGATCCCGTTGGAGGCCAGGAAGAGCATGATCTCCCGATCCTCGCGGTTGGAGTCCCAGAGGCGCCGCAGCTCCTCGGCGCGCCGGCGGCCCAGCCCCTGCACTTCCAGGAGCCGAGCGGGCTCTCGCTCGAGGACCTCGAGGGCTCGGTCGCCGAAGTGGTCGATGATCCGCTCGGCCATGCGCTCGCGGATGCCGGGAACCGCGCCGCTGGCCAGGTACCGGCGCAGCCCGTCCACCGTGCTGGGGGGCGTGACGTGGTAGCGATCGAACCGGAACTGACGTCCGTACCTGGGGTCGAGAACCCAGCGTCCCCAGAGCCGCATGTGCTGCCCCAGCCGCGGCACGGCCACTCGGCCCACGATCGTGACCCGCTCCTCAGCGCCGTCGGGCAGGAGCTTCCCCACGAGGAAGTTGGTGACATCGTGGGTGTAGGTCAGCGCCTCCAGCACGCCCTCGATCATCTCGTCAGACGTGCCCGCCAGCTCGAGCTGAGAGGACATGACCGCCATGCTACGACTCCCGGCGACGATTCAGAAGGAGCCGTTGGCGAGCCCCCAGGGGGACGGACAAGGTCGGCGAACAGCGGGTACAGTCACCGGACGCCCGGCCAACCGACCGGACGACTGCCAGATTTCAAGCGGACTTCCGGAGCCAGTCCCCGTTTTTTGCCTCCGGGCTCGCGGCTTTGCCGAGACCTGGGGCGAACCCCCTACTCGCTACTCGCTGCTAGCCCTAGAACCTGCGCACGTACTGCGCGCGAAGCTCGGAGGCGTCCTGGCGGAGGATGGGTACGGTGCCAGCCAGGCGTGTGGGGTTCTCGAAAGCGAAGTCGATCGCACGCAGCCTAAGCGACAGGTCGCTCGCATCGTCCAGGGCGCGGCTGACTCCGGCCGTCCAGACCGTGAACCGGTCGCGACTCGTGTCGAACAACGACGAGTGGCTCCCGACGTCGTCCATACCTAGGGCGAGAGTGGTGCGATCGTCGAACGGCTTCGCCCAGAGGCCCAGCTTCCAGTCGCGGAGGCCGTTGATCTCGTTCTTCTGCGCGGTGATGCCGCCGGAGAAGCTGTCGAGCGCCTGGAGCACGTCCTCGAGCGGGCTGGCCTGGGCTCCCCGGAACTGGAGGTCATGGTCGATGGAGAATCCGCGAAAGTCCTCCTCCTGGAAGATCGCGGCGCCCGAGATGCCCAGGCGACGCCCCATCTTGAAGTCGAGCGTTGTCAGATAACCGCGGGTCCGGCTGTTGTTGTTGAAGCCGGTGGGAACCCGGTTGTCGTAGTCGCTGAACTCGAAGCCGTACCGGAGGCGATCGCCCAGCGCTCCGCGCGCGAACAGCCCGACGTGAAAGGGACGGTAGCCGCCGGCGTCGGCCTCGCGCTTGATGTAGTAGTAGCCCAGCTCGCCGCCAGCCAACCCGGGGACGATCATCTGGAGTACGAGGTCGTCGCCCAGGAGCGCCTCGTAGCGATTGCGGCGATAGGCGCCCGCCAGGTCGAGCCCCTGCACCCGGTCGACCAGCACCTGTCCGGCGCCGACGAAGGTGTTGAAGCGGCCCAGCCGCGCCCGTTCGACGGGAGAGCCGAGCCGCCCCAGCTCCAGGTAGGCCTGGTAGAGGCCGAGCCCGTCCTCCTCGCGTGCGTCGGGGCGGGCCACGAACTGCGCGTCGAGTCGGCCCGCCAGATGCGGGCTGGCGTGAAGCTCGGCCCCCAGGACCAAGTTGCCGCGCGAGGAGCCGGCGTCATTGGTGTATCCGGCCGCGCGCACCAGCCCGCCGGCGAACCGCACCTTTCGCCGATCGCACCGGATGAGCCGATCTACCCTCTCGGAGACGGCCTCCTTGCGTGGGCGATAGGCCGCGAGCGCACCCTGCAGGACCTTCGCCGAGCCGCCCAGAAGACTCAGTTCCTCCTGAAACTCCCCAACCAGCCGGCCGAGCTCCCCGACGTCTCCGGCGGTAATCCGCGGAGCTCCCTCGGAGTCGAGCGACGCGACTGCCTTCTCTAGCGCCTGCGCAAAGCGGTAGCGCGTGATGGTTCCCTCGGCAGCTACTGCAAGCCGCACGCCGGACGCATCCAGCTTGCAGGCCAGCCGCCGCGCCCAGTGCCCGGCCGGGAGGTTCTTGAAGGCATCCGAGGCTGCCGCACCCGTCGCCAGGAGAAGACAACCCAGGGCGATGTGGAGAAGCGCCCGCACACCCCTTTCCATCGGCATTCCGGCCGCCGCCAGTGACAAGGCGAGCCGAAAAGCGGCGAGATTTGTCCCGGACGCTGCTCAGTCGGGCTGCGGGCCCTGTCGCTCCCGCCCGCGGAAGCGATGCCGTTGGCGGCGCCTGCGGCCGTGAGCTCGCCCGTGGCTTCCGGAGGCAGGCCGCGTGCCGCCGGCCGGCTCGCCGCCGGGAGCACCGCCCGCGGCCGCCGGAGAATCGCCCTCGCCAGGCTCGTGTGCCCCTTCGGTCCGGCCTTCGTTGCCTGGCCTAGGCTGATGCGGCCGGCCGCCCTCGAGCGCGGCCAGGCGAGACTCCCACTCGGCGACGATGTCGGAGTGCTCGCCCGTCGCCTCGTTGCCGATCCGGAAGAGCGCCCAGGCGTCCTCGAAGTAGTCCTTGCGTACGAAGGCAGCCGTGGAGAATCGCCTTCCCCTCCCCTCCTTCACGAATCGGCGCTGGGCCCGGAACATCTGGAGCATTCGCTCCATGTCACGCTTGCGAGTGGACATCAGGAGCGGGGAACGCCCGCGCTCGCCGTCGAGCCAAAGGTAGGGATCGGTGTCGCCGCCGGTCTGCCGGTGATAGATGGGATAGAGCAGCGCAGCCTGCAGAACGGCGTCGGAGATCGTGCGGCGGCCGCCGGCCAGGCGATCGAGCGCCGCGAGGTAGCCGAAGAGAAGCTCCCGGGTATCCGGGATCGCCTCCGAGATACCGGGCATCAGCACCTGGAGGACGCCCGTCGCGTGGAGCATCTCGATGGCGCTGGCGGAGGCTCCGCATGCGATGGTCTTGAGCAGCTCTTCGTGGACGCGCGGGGGGGCGCTCTTGGTGAGGTCCGCCTTCACGTCGGCCATGGCCGTCTGGATCTCCGGCTCCAGGTCGAACCCGAGTCGGGTGGCGAACCTGAGCGCTCTCATGATGCGTACCGGGTCCTCGCGGAAGCGGATCTGCGGATCGCCGATGCAGCGGACAATCCGGCCCTCGATATCGTCGAGGCCGCCCACGTAGTCGATGATCTCGTGGTTTTCGACGTCATAGAACAGGGCGTTGAGGGTGAAGTCGCGCCGACGCGCATCTTCTTCCGGAGAGCCGAAGACATTGTCTTCGCGGATGAGCAGGTCCTCACCCTCGGCGGCGTCGGGCTCGGCGGCGCTGCCGCGGAAGGTGGAGACCTCGATGAACTTGCCGCTGAAGAGGATGTGGGCGAGCCGGAAGCGGCGGCCGATGATGCGGCAGTTGCGGAAGAGGTCGCGGACCTCGCCGGGCCAGGCCGAGGTCGCCACGTCGAAGTCCTTCGGGGTGAAGCTCAGGAGCAGGTCGCGGACGCAGCCGCCGACCAGATAGGCTAAAAACCCGTGTCTCGTGAGCCGATGGATGACCTTGAGCGCATCGGGGTCGATGCGGTCATGAGGAATGAGTAGAGGGGTCTCGAAGTTCTCGAGCGAGCCTGCTGCGACTTCCTGGACGTCTTCCACGGTCTACGAGGGAATTCTCGATCGCTGGAATGAAAAAATGGTGGGCCATATAGGAATCGAACCTATAACCTGCGGATTAAGAGTCCGTCGCTCTGCCAGTTGAGCTAATGGCCCACTCAACGCCGGAGTTTCCGGGGCAGCGATGGTATCACGCGGGTGGTTCCGAGTCAACCGTCAAGCTCGGAGCACTCTAACCGGGCGTTCGCCGGAGATCGCCCAAAAAATAGCCAAAGAACTTGACAAATGTAGGAACTTGGGCTACCCTCCCGCCGTCTTAGTGTATCTGCTTTTTTCGGCTTCCAGAGCCACGGAAAGGAGTCCTCGATGTTGACCCGAACTCAATTGCTGCCGGCCGGCTTGTGCGTGCTGCTGGCTGCTTCGTTGATCGCCCTGCCTGGATGCGCAGGCCGCAGCAAGAAGAAGGAGGCGAAGGTCGACAAGGCGCCGACCGTGACGGCGAAGTCGTCCGACGAGGTCGCCGCCGAGCAGGCTGCCGGCGAGGCCGCTGCGGCCCCCGCCGAGGAAGCCGCTCCCGCCGAGGCCGCTCCCGAGACGTCGTCAGCCGATGCGCAGGACACCGCTGCGGCTCCCCAGGGTTCCGGCGCATACGACGAAGCCACTGCTCCGCAGCGGTTCGAGGATGCAGCCCCACAGCCCGAAGTGAGTGAGGCAGAGGCTCCCGCCGAAGAGGC
Source organism: Candidatus Wallbacteria bacterium (assembly GCA_016213845.1). GTDB lineage: Bacteria > Muiribacteriota > UBA6191 > JACPRK01 > JACPRK01 > JACPRK01. The sequence continues at coordinate 99,569 of JACQZN010000028.1, read as the reverse complement.
ACCGGCGCCGGTCCGCCGCTCGCGCCGGTCTCGAGCCAAGGCCTATCGGCCGGCCGTTGCTTCGGCCCCCGAGGAGACGGCTCCGGCCGGCCCCGAAGGCGGCGAAGAGGAGGCCTCCGCGGGCGGTCAGGCCTACACGGTAGTGCCCGGCGACAGCATCTACCGGATCGCCAAGACGCACAACGTGGCTGCCAAGAAGCTGATGGCCGCGAATCACATCACCGACCCCCGCAAGCTCAAGGTCGGACAGCGTCTGGTGATTCCCTAGTCTCGGGCGTCGCAGGCGACGCAACGTACTTTCAACGACGGGCCGAGGCCAGGCGCCTCGGCCCGTTTCTTTCGCAGGCAGGGGGGCTCTGGGCTTCAAGGCTGGCGAGCTCACGCGAAACCGCGAGCCCTCGAGCCGTCCAGCGGCCTGCCGCCTAGAGGGAAATGAGAGCAGAGGACTCGAACATTCGGTGGCAGGTCAAGCTGCTGGCCTGGGTCGTGATCGGGGCGAGCGCGGCGGCCGTGGGCTGCGGCGGCCGAGCGGGCGCTGCGGGGGGCAGAGCGCGGGTCCAGGCAAAGGGCGACGATGCGGCCGTGGAGGGGCGGGTAGCGTTCGACGCGGGGTGGCGCAAGCATCTGTCGTCGCGATTCGAGCAAGCGCCGCCGGCGGCGTTCGTGGCATCCGGGCCGACCTGGGAGGACTGGGAGCGTTCGGCGCTCTCAGGTCTGACGGTGACGCTGTCCGGCGGGCCGACGCCGGCGCGGACGGCGGTGAGAGCCGACGGCGGCTTCGAGCTGGGGCGGTTGCGGCCCGGGAACTATCGTCTGCAGGTGAGCACGTCGAGCCGGGGGGCGGAGTTCCGGGCACTGACGACGATACCGCTGCCGCTGGAGCGACGGGCGCGGGCGCGGGCGCGGCTGGTGCTGGCGGGCCAGGACCTAGCCGACCTGGACGACGACGGCAATCGCCATGAAGCGGTCGTGCGGGCGGCGATCGACTACCGGGCGCCGGGGATTGAGTACACCAGAACCATAGAGCCCGGGGGACTGGTGAAGACCAGCTATCCGGAGGGCACGGTGGAGTACGGCGCCCCCGGAGAGACCGTGCGAGTGTTCAACGCGGACGGCACCAAGGAAGAAAGGACGCCGGCTCGTCCCGGGCCGGTGCGCGCGCGGCCGCAGCTTCTGGAGGGTGAGATCCACGCGCTTGTGGACCCGGGGAGCCAAGCGGGGCATGGCCTGGTCGGGATTACTGCGAAGATCGACCTCGAGGGCCAGGAGCGGCCGGTGAGCGTGCTGGCCAGTTTCTTTTCGCCAGAGGGAAGCAAGCGGCTGGCGGAGCTGGCCGACGACGGGAGCGGGAGGGACCTGGAGCCATCGCTTCCGGGGCATCAGGGTAGCGGCGACGGGAAGGCCGGAGATGGCGTCTTCACGCTTCTCATGCCGATTGACAGCCGAAGTTACTCGATGGTATACAACGGCGTCGTCGTGCTGACGGCCCTTGGCGAGTCCGGCGGAGCCGGGACGTCGACGGCGCTTTTCCTGTATGGGCCACCGGTGAGCTGGAAGCCCGCGCTGGAGGGGCGTCTGGCGGAAAAGCTGGGGGAAGTCGAGCTGGTGGCCCGGAGCGGCGGTCTCGTCGCGACGGTCGTGCTGAAGCAACCGCCGGTCCAGCCGTTTTCGGGAGCCGTCTTCGGCCCCGAGGGGCAGGAGGCGCCGCTGATAGCGGAGCCGGGCGGGCTGAGGTACACCAGCTCGGTCATCACGGGGAAGCTGGCCGGGTACGTTTTCGTGGCCTTGGCCGGCCCGGAAGGTGCGTATCAAGCGGGAGCCGTCATGGACGGCCTCGAGGGCAAGCCGAAGCGGCTTTTCCGCTAGCACGATCCGGGTTCTTTGACAGTCCAATAGCTGGAGCAATTGAAGTCTTCGGACAGGCGCGCGGAGAGGTGGCTGAGTGGTCGAAAGCGCTCGCCTGGAGAGCGGGTATCGGGTCACAAGCTCGATCGTGGGTTCAAATCCCACCCTCTCCGCCATCCATGCCCGAGACTTTGGAGAAGTTGACGATGCGGAGAGATGGCAGAGTGGTCGAATGCGCACTACTCGAAATCGTGTAGGGGCCTAATCCGTCCCTCCTGGGTTCAAATCCCAGTCTCTCCGCCAGCTTTCAGGCCACGAGCGCGTGCTCGTGGGTGCGAAGGGCCCGCCGCGAGGCGGGCTTTTGTGCGTTTTGGGGGAGTCTGCGGGGCCGACCTGGCGGGGTCGGGCTACGCCGTGGAACCGGATAGGATCGAATTCACGAACAGACCGGCCATCAGTCCCCGGGTGAGGATTGCAGCCGCCTCCAGGAAGGCCCTGGGCGAGTCCTCCCGCTGAATCCGTACCCAAACTTCACGCATCCGGCGGCAGTCGACGTAGGAACTGGCCGGCCCCCTTTCGACCTCGGTCAGAGCCGCTTCCACTTCGCCGGCACACGCCCGCAGCCGCGGTACGAGGTCGGCCGCCTGGCGGCCGCGGCGCTTTCCGAGCCGTACGACCTCCGGAAGCCGCTCTCGCATTGCCCCGCGGGCAAGCCATCGATCGGCGCCCGTTGCATGGTCAATGAAGAACCGGTCGGGAATCGAAAGGGAGAAACTCAGGAGCCGGATGTCGCACGTGGGGTCGCGCACGGACAGCTCATGGGCGGCTCCCAGCTCAGCGTGGATGGCTCCGGAAACCGCCCGGCCTGGATGGAGGTGTCGAAATCGGGCCTCGAGCGGAGTCGCTGCCTCTCGGAGCCCCGGGTCGTCCGCCATGGCCTCGACGAGATCCAGTCGCTTGGCGAAGTCGGAGTGAATGGAGGAACCGGCCAGATGGGCCTTGGGCCCGTGATTCCGGTTCATCCACCATGCCCGGAGGGCTCCGGGGATGGCCCTCTTCACGGTCTGCCTCATCATCCTTGCCATGCCGTAAGCACGCCGGACGGCCGAAAGCGGCTGCGAATCGAGCCATCCACTCCAGGAGTACCCTCCGTTGCCGGCCTGACCGGTAAGCAACACGTGGTGGCCCAGGTCCCTCGCAGTCCGCTCCAGCTCGTGCAGCCAGAAGAGGTTCCCCGCGGCGTGCTGAGGCTCGGAATGAATCGCCAGACCGCTGCGCATGGCTGCCATCGGAGTGAGCGTCCGGCCGCGGATGATGCAGAGGTCGACATTGCCCGACAGCTCCGCGACCGCGCGCGCCTGCGGCAGTTCGTCAGCGTGGTATCCGGGGGCAAAGTGCTCCGCGGGCCACTCGGGCGCCGACGTGAGTGCGAGCAGACGCTTCCCGCCGGCACCGAGCATCCGGGCCGCCGTCGCAGTGATCGAACCGGAATCGAGGCCCCCGCTCAGGGTCGAGGCGATTGGAGACGCCGACCTCAGGCGGTCGCGAACAGCTTCGTCGAACAGGTCCCGAAAGGTCTCGACATAATCCTGGCGCCGCGCGAGCCGAGCCTCGGAGACGTCCTCCATGTGCCAGTAGCAGTCGGCCACGAGCCGGCCGGCGGCGATCTCCAGATGATGTGCCGGAGGAAGCCTGGAGATCGACTTTCGGATTGTACGGTTCCCTAGGTAGGCAGGCCAGACGACGATCAACTGGGCCAGATAGAGCTCGTCGAGCTCGACCGGAGCGAGCCCGAGCGCCAGGAGCGCGCGGACATCGGAGGCGAAGGCGAAGACCTGGGAGCTCGCATGGTAGTAGAGCGACGTGATTCCGAAGTGGTCGCGGGCCAGGAAGAGACGCTGCTCGGCCACATGCCAGGCGGCGAATGCCCAGTCGCCAAGCACATGCCGCGGGGTCTGAGTTCCCCACACGAGATAGGCTCTTCGCAGCAGCTCACCGTCGGCCATTGCCAAGGCCTCGGTTCGATTCAGACCGAGAGCATCCGCCAGCTCCGTTCGGTTGTCGATGCGGGCGGCGGCTGTGAAGGCGACGCCGGACGGCTCGTCGAGCCAGGGCAGGGCTTCGAGCCGGGCTTCGGGAGTATCGAAGAGTCGAGCCTGGCCCAGCCCCGCCGGGCCTTGCCGCCAGAGCGACGCGCCATCCGGCCCCCACGCCAGCATGGCCTGGCGCATCTTCTCCAGAGCCTCCGCTTCGGCCGGCGCTCCGTCGAGGCGCGCGTACCCGAACATGCCGCTCATCCGGAGTTCCCGGGAGGCGTCGACTTTTCTCCCGCAGGGCGGGCGGCTCCGGCTCCGGGTTTCGCCATCTCCCTGAGCAACACTTCCACGATATCGTCGGGGCACCATCGGCCCGAGGGCCGTTCGATCTGGATGAAGGAAGACTGCCCGGCCGCGGCCGCGAGCATGTCCATCGTCACCCGCGGGTCGTGCTGGACTCCACCGACGTAGAGGCAGCGAGTCAACGCTACGAACTTGTCGCTGCCTTCGACAGCACGGACCAGCAGCCGGTCGCCCTGGCCGCTGCGGAGCTGGCAGACAAGGGCAAGCTCGACTGGCTCGGGGGCCATCCGGGTGCCTGTCGGGAGCATGTTCTTTTGTGGCGCGTTCGGATGCTTAGGATGGTGGGACAGGTCCGTACCGAGTCGTCTGGCGGAATCGCGCGTGAGGCTCATCCTGGGAACCCCCGGCAAGACCTCGAGCGCTCCGTCGGGCCGGCGCCGCAACGCTGTGAAGTTGTCGCTCAGCATGGCATAGCCGCGTGCGAGCAACGTGTGGAGGGTGGTCGATTTGCCGGCGCCCGAATCTCCCATGACGAGGAGGGCGCGCCCCTGGGCCGCCGCAGCCGCGCCGTGAATGATCAGGTGACCACGTTGGCGTAAGACCGCAGCCACGACGAGGCCTAGGAGCTGGAACGCGAGCGTCCCGGCCTCGGGAAGCGACCCGGGGTCGACCTTCACCCGGCGGCCATCCTCGACCAAGAAGCGGCCCGCGCCAGGGGCTGATTGAACGAGAATGCGGCCCTGGCGAACCTCGAGGGCTCTAGTGGCCGAACATTCCTCCAGCAGAGTCGGCGGCACTTCGCCGAGCGCCACGACAACGTCCGGCTCTCCGGGAGCGGAGTCCGGTTCCAGCGGCGGGCACGGGAACGGCACGCGCCACTTGAGGTCGCAGATGCGATAGTCGTGGTGCAGGAGAATTCAGGCTCGGACCAAGTCGAACTCAGGAGGCAGCGTTGGAGCGCGCTTCGAGCCGGGTCCTGAGCGAGAGGGGGAGCTTCCCGGAGATTGTGCGAAGGGCCACGAGGATTGCGCGTTCCCCACGATCGCCTGCAGGCGCGGGGGGCCCGGTCGGAAGCGCCCGGGGCGCAAGCCCTCGCCAGGCAGTTACTTGCGCGTCAGAGATGGGGGCGAAGTAAGGCTGGATTGGGATCAGGACAGAGATACACCGTCGAAAACGGTGCCCGTGCCGCCCATCGTCTCCTCGACGCCGATCTTCGTCATCCGGGGGCGATGCCACGTGGGGCGGGAACTCTCAGAGATCCCTGGCTGCTCCTCCCGGTAATCCTGGTCCATCTTCAAAATCGACTCCATCCTCCAGACCTCCTGTAACCGTATCCTATGTTGCACATCGGATGTTACCTCATGCGACCTCCCATGTCCACGTGGACTATCGGCCCATCGGCCCGGGGGGCGGTGTGGAGCGGGTTCAGGGCATTCCTGGTGGGAGCGTGGTAGGATGGAAGCGAGGGCAACTCAGTCGGCAACATCTTATGCGCCGGAGGTTCGTCATTTACTCGAGAGCACGCATCATCCCGTACTTGGTAGCAGCGCTGGTCCTGCTCGGCAATAGCTCGATCGCTAGCGCTCAGGCCTCGCGCACGTGGGTTTCCGGGGTGGGCGACGACGCCAACCCCTGCAGCAGGACGGCGCCCTGCAAAACGTTTGCGGGGGCCCTCAACAAGGCCGCCGACAAGGGCGAGATCAACGTTATTGACCCGGGTGCGTACGGGACCGTGACGATCACGAAATCGATCACGATCCTGTCCGACGGGAACATCGCTGGCGTCCTCGCCAGCGGAACGAACGGGATTGTCATCAATTCTTCATCCGCGATCGTGACGCTCCGGGGGCTGGACATCGAAGGATTCGGCACCGGACTGAGCGGCATCAAAGTCGTCGACTGCGCGGCCCTTTACGTCGAGGATTGCACCATCAACCGTTTCACGAACTTCGGCATCGAGTTCGTCAACGCGACGGATAAGGCCAAGCTGTTCGTCAAGAACACCGTGATCCGCAACTGTGGGAACTCCTTGGGTGGCGGAGGAATTCTGCTGAAGCCCTCGGCCACCGGCTCAACGTGTTCCGGCAGCATCTACCGGACCGATCTGGAGAAGAACACTGCGGGTCTGCGCGCCGAGGATGGGAGCACAGTGAATGTCGTGGCCTCCTCAGCCACCGGCAGCACGGGCGTCGGGTTCGCGGCGCTGACGGTAAACCCGGCCCCGGCATCTCCCAGGAAAGCGGTGTTGAACCTCGAGAACACCCTCGTGGGTACCAACGGCCTCGGCGTTCTTGCCCAGGGGCCGAACACAACGGTGCGGCTTTCCGGCGTCAATGTGTTGAGTAACACCAACAATGGCGTCATCAACTCACTCAGCGGCACGATTCTGTCCTTTCAGAACAACAGGATCGCCGGCAATGGCACCGACGGGCTTCCAACAGGCACTCTGAATGTGAGCTACTGCTCGAGCGACCAAGGAGCTGCGACGCTGGCGCGGCACTTGATTCCTATCCCACCCTGGCGAATCCGTCACGGCAGGAGTAGTCTGACAACCAGGCGCCAACCGGCCGGGCCGAAAGTGCCGGAAGCGCCGCGGGGACGTGGTGTGATTCAGAAGATGCAAGAGTCTTCGGGGCTTCCGGACTTCAGGGCGCTGTTCGAGTCGGCGCCGGGGCTGTACCTGGTGCTGGCGCCGGACCTGACGATCGTGGCGGTCAGCGACGCGTACCTTGCGGCGACGATGACGCGCCGGGAAGCGATCCTGGGGCGCGGGCTCTTCGAGGTCTTCCCGGATAACCCGGACGATCCCGCGGCCACGGGGACGCGCAACTTGCGGGCGTCGCTGGCGCGGGTCCTGGCCGAGAAGATCGCCGACACGATGGCGGTCCAGAAGTACGACATCCGGCGTCCGGAATCGGAGGGCGGCGGCTTCGAAGAGCGGTTCTGGAGCCCGCGCAATTCCCCTGTCCTGGACTCGACAGGCAAGCTGACCTACATCATCCATCGAGTCGAGGACGTCACGGAGTTCGTCCGCATCCAGCGCCTCGGCACGGCCAGCCACCAGTTGGCCGAGGAGCTGCGCGCCAAGAACGAGCGGATGGCAACGGAAGTCTACCTTCGCGCGCAGGAGGTGTCCGAGGCAAACCGCAAGCTGGTGCTGGCGAACGAGGACCTGGCGCGCAAGGAGCGCGAGGTCACGGTGCTCTATGAACGTCTCCGGGAGCTGGACCGGCTGAAGACGGAGTTCTTCACCAATGTCAGCCACGAGCTGCGTACGCCGCTCACGCTGATCTTGGGACCGGCAGAAGCTCTCTCGAGCTCTTCGCGGCTGGGCGCAGACGACCTGCGACAGCTCGAGGTCATCTCCGCCAATGCGCGCTCGCTGCTGGCGCACGTCAACGACCTGCTCGACGCTTCGAAGCTCGAGGCGTCCAAGATGAGCCTCCGGTACGCCGTGACAGACGTCGCTTCGCTTTGTAGAAGAGTCGCCGGACAGTTCGACTCCGCGGCCCGTGACCGAGGTATCCGGATGCTGACGCAGGTGCCGGACCGGCTCGAGGCCGAGGTCGACCCGGATCGGCTGCAGCGGGTGCTGCTCAACCTGCTCTCCAACGCCTTCAAGTTCACGCCGGACGGAGGCTCGGTACGCTGCTCGGTCGAGACCGGCCCCAACCGCGGGGAGCTGAACCTTGAAGTTGCCGACAGCGGCCCGGGCATTCGCGCCCAAGACCGGGAAGCCGTCTTCGAGCGGTTCCGGCAGCTCGACGGGAGCATGACGCGGAGAGCCGGCGGGACGGGGCTGGGACTGGCCATCGCCCGGGACCTGGTCGTCCTGCATGGCGGGAGGATCTCCATCCTCGATGCCCCGGAGGGCGGGGCCCTGTTCCAGGTGACCATGCCCCTGACCGCGCCGGCAGGGGCTCCGGTCGGCGAGGACCTGGCCCTGCCGCCGGTCGAGGTGCCCTGCGAGCTCGTTCCGCGCGCCATCTCTGAGGAGCCGCCTGGCACGGGCGACGGCGGTAACAGGGCTGCGCACCGAGGGGTGGTGCTAGTGGCGGAGGACAACCCCGACCTCAACCGCTACATCTGTTCGTGCCTGGCACCGGAGTTCGATACGGTCGCAGCAGAAGACGGTTCCCAAGCTCTGGAGCTGGCGCTCGAGCGGGTTCCCGACCTGGTGCTGAGCGACATCATGATGCCGCGGATGAGCGGCGAGGACCTTTTGAGGGCGCTGCGCTCGAACCGGGAGATGGACGGCGTGCCAGTCGTGCTCTTGACCGCCCGCGGCGACGACCTGCTTCGCGTGCGTCTTCTGCGCAGCGGCGCGAGCGATTACCTGACCAAACCGTTCTCGGCCGAGGAGCTGCGAGCACGCGTCGGCAATCTGGTCGGCCGCCGCAGGGCCGAGCTCGAGATCCTCGCGCTCAACCGCTCGCTCGCCGAACGGGCAGGCGAACTCGAGTTCACCAACCATGAGCTGGACGCTTTCACGCGATCGGTCTCGCACGACCTGAGATCGCCGCTAGCGGCCGTCGAATCGCTGGCGGGGCTGCTGGCCACCTTCCACGCGGAGCCTATGGACGACGAGGGCCGGCAGATGCTCGAGTTGATCCGCAAGACGGCCCGGGACGCGCAGGGGCTGATCCGCGATCTGCTCGAGTTCTCGCGGATGAGCCGCTGCAGCCTGGAGCGCCAGCCGATCGACCTGGGCGAGCTTGCGCGCGACGCCTTCGAGTCGCTCTCGAGGCTGACTCCCGGGCGGCGCCTGAAGCTTCTTGCCGATGATCTGCCGCTCGTGGAGGCCGACCGCGCGATGATGCGTCAGGTGATGCTGAATCTGATCTCCAACGCCATCAAGTTCACGAGTGCGCGACCCGAAGGTGTCATCGAAGTGCGGGGAGGGCTAGAGGGCGGCGAGGTCGTCTGCACGGTCACCGACAACGGCGCGGGTTTCGACATGCGGCACTCGGCGAAGCTCTTCAAGCCGTTCGAACGCCTCCACTCCTCGCCGCAGTTTCCCGGAAACGGCGTCGGCCTCTCCATCGTGCAGCGCGTCATCCATCGCCACGGCGGCCGTGTCTGGGCACAAGGGGCCAGCGGCGCCGGCGCCACTTTCGGTTTCGCGCTGCCGATCTCGGCGGCGGCGTGATCGCGCCCCAGAGGCCGCCTGCGGCTCACGCCTCGGTGGCCAGGGTGAACCAGAAGGTCGCCCCGCGATCCGGCTCGGACTCGGCCCAGGCCCGGCCCCCGTGCCGGGAGATCAGCCGCTTCACGCTGACCAGTCCGATGCCGCTTCCGGGAAACTGGGTAGGAGAGTGCAGCCGGTGGAAGGGCACGAAGAGATTCGACGCGTGGGCCTCGAGCACGCCGCGTGGCTGGCCCTCGACACGGATTGGAAAGGCTGCGCGGCCGGCCGTCCCGTCGCCTCAGCGGGAGCCGCTCGACCTCGATACGACCCGGCGCTTTGCTGCTCAAATCCATCGCGCCTGGCCCCCGCGCGGACGAGGAGCAGCCCGGCCTCAAGAGAGACCGGGCTGAAACCGAGCTACCTGCGCTCTTGCGCCTCAGAACCGGGTGAGCTTGAAAGTGTCTCGCCGGCGGCGCCCTGATCGAGCATGTGGCAGTCGCAAAGTCAGCGCAGGGGAACAGCGCCGCCGCCCTGGGCGAGCGCGCCGCCGTTCAAGCCGCCCTGGGCCGGGAGCTGCGCGCGGGCCTGGGCGGTCGCCATGCCCGTGATGTCCCGGGCGAGCCCCACGCCGGGGATGCCCGTGGCCTGGTAGATGGTATCCAGAATCCGCGTGGCCTTGTCGCCGCCGGCGTCCGTCGATACGGCCGTGATGTTACGGGCCAACGGCACTCCGGGAAGCCCGGTGGCGCCCGCGACCCTGTCGAGCACGCCCACGGCCACCTGGCCTCCTTGCGACAGCGGTCCGACGGTGTTCGGGGCTATCCCCGCGGCTGCGCCCGGCTGACATCCCACGTCGGCCAGCATCGCAGCTCCCAGCAAGAGCGCCGCGCTCCAGCGCGCCCAGCGTTTACTCATGGTTTCGACCTCCTTCATCGTCGGAACCTGGCAAGCACGCGGGATGCCAGTTGGAGATCGCAGCCCCAGAGCCGCTCGGGGGCGGGGGCGCTAAGAGGTTTTCTCCACTCCAGGGCCAGAATCCGGCCCCCGGGCGGCTAGCGGGCAGGCAGCACGATGTCCCTGGGGCCCGGGGCGACGACCAGGTAGGCCTTACCGTTCTCGACCGGTTCGGGGTCGACTCCCAGGCGCGGCAGGTAGGCGCGGAACCGTCTTGCCGCGGAGGTCTCCTCGGGGGCGCGATCGTAGCGGGAGACCACGGTGCTGCCCGCCTGCACGGCAAGGTCGGCCAGGGAGAAGCCCGCCGGCACGCCCCGGGCAAAGGCGAGCATGTTGACGCCCGCGTGGAGCCTGCGGGAGAGCGCAGCCTGGGGCCAGGCGCGTCCAGTGAAGGTGAAGCGGAAGGCCGAAGGCACGTGCACCAGATAGCCCTGGTCGCCCGAAATGGGGAAGGCCTCGGTGAGGCCCGCGCCCAGGTAGACCTGGAAGCGGCCCCGCGCGGCGGCGTCCGGGGACACGGTTCGCACCACGAAGCGCGCGCCCGTTCGACTCAAGAGATGCTCCGAGGTGAAGGGGGCGGCCGTCGTGCCGGGATCGGAGGGGAGAGCGACCAGGTTCAGGCCGGCCTCCAGGTCGAGCGTGGTGCGGGGCTCGACCGCGATGTTCTGGACCCGGATGCGCTCGAGGAAGTCGGCCAGGGTCAAGACCAGGCTGGCCGGTTGGGCCGTGAGCAGCATGCGGTCGGAGTCGTGGACGCTGATCAGCACCGGGTCTCCGGGGGCCGCGGCGATCTGATCGGACCTGGAGAGCACGGCGCTGAAGACGCCGTCACCGCTCTCCAGCCGCGCGCCGGTGGAGACGCGGCGCATCAGGTTGAAGAAGGTCACGAGCGTCCCGTCCGGCGCGTTCGCGCCGGTCCCCGCCAGCGTCACCCGCCCGGTCACGGTGAGCGAACCGGCAGCCTCCGGACGCCTCAGCACGCGCAGAGCCATCGTGGCGGCGCCGGTCCTTGATTGGCTGTCCTGGGCCGTGAAGCGGATGACATGCTCGCCGGTGGTGAGCGTGGTGGCGGGGGTAGCGCCGGTCCCGAACTGGCCCGAGAGGCTGGAGGACCAGGCGAGGCTCGAGCCCGAGAGGGCCGTGCCGGCGCCGTCGGTGGCCAGCCCCTCGAAGCGGATGATCTGTCCCTCGAAGAAGAGGCTCCCGGCGAGCGGAGCGCGGATGGAGACCAGCACTGGGGCCGCCGAATTGTCGACGTCGAAGCCGCCCGAAGCGCCCGCGCTCCCCTCCCCGCCAGCGTCGCGCGGGCGGATGCGGAAGCGCGCGCCGGCGACGCGGCGGGCTCCCGCGTCAGCCAGCGAGTTCCAGAGGAAGAGATGAGGACTGCCCGCAGCGGCCGCCGCGAGCGACGAGGTGCCGTCCCCGCCGGCGGCGCGCGCCGTGCTCCAGTTGGTGCCGCCGTCGAGGGAGTACTCGGCGGTGACCGAGGCTGCATCCGACTCTGCGTCGAACAGCACGTAGGAGATCGGCACGGCGCCGACCAGGTCTCCGGGCCCAGGCGTGCGGACGGCCGCGGTCGGGCGAGTGTTGGCAGCCGCAGCGACGGTGATGGAGACGTCGTCGGCGGCCGAGAGCGTTCCGTCACTCACCGTCAACCTCATCACGTACACGCCTTCGGACGACGCGTCGAACGATGCGATGGATGCGTTGGCTCTATCGATGGTGGCGGTCGGACCGGAGACTCTGGTCCAGGCATAGGTGAGGCGATCGCCCTCTGCGTCGCCGGAGAGGCTGCCGTCGAGCATGAGGGTGCCGGGGCGCGCGCTGCGGTCCGCCCCTGCGCGGGCGACGGGAGCCGTGTTGACGACGGTGGAGGCCACGACGAGCGAGGCGACGGACGGGGTGGTGAGCGGCACGGCACCGTTGCCGGAGTCGCGCAGAGCCACGGCCTCGACCCTGAGCTGGGCAGTGCCTTCCGCGCGAGCGCGCATCAGCACGGAGAGCAGGACGCGGGACTCGTCGAAGCTGACTCCGAGGACGGGCCCCTTGCGGACCAGCCCTAGCACCAGGCGGCCCTGGCGATCGTTTTCGAGCGCCGACGCCAGTACGGTCGGCCTGGAGCCGCCGGCGCCGAGAAACGCGCCCTCCCAGACGCTCGGCTGGATGCCGTTGCGGGGATTGGCGTCGCGATCGACCACCGACACGACGGTCGGGTCGTAGGACAGGTCGAGGGCTGCCCCGTAGAGATCCTGGGCGCCCCGGACGGTCACGTCGATCTGAAAGGTCCTGTCGACTGCGACGTTCGGCGCGGTGACGGCCAGCTCGGCGCCGGGCGCGACAGCGAGCGAGGCGACCAGTGCGACCGGAAGGCTCAGCGCCAGGCGCCAGGCGGCCGGGAATCTTCGGTGCGGGTTCGACATGGCGATCACCCCGTAACTTCCCGGCGCGTCATGGCGCGCGCGCGGGGAGCTTCACGTTGACGCGGATGGATTTGGTAGCCGACTGGTCGGTGAGCGTCACGACGCTGACCGAGACGACGTGCTCTCCCTCCGAGAGCCCCGCCATCGGGACTTCGACGGTGTACGGCGAGTATCCTTGCTCCTCTTCGGCGACCCGCTGGAAGTCGACGAAGGTCACGATCTCGAAGCGCTGCTCTAGCATGCGCTGCAGACTCGACTCGTCGAGCTTGACGGTGAGCGGAACAGCACCCGTCGCTTCCAGCGGGCCCGCTTCGCCCTTGGCGGACGACGAGGTGAGCGTGAAGCGGGGTGAGGTGCGGTAGCCGGCGCGGGACAGGTACTGAGGGTCGATCCGTCCACGCGCCAGGGCGGCCTTGCGCAGCGCGGCACGCCGCTGCAGGAGCTCCGAGGCCTTGGCGGTCGTGGGCTGGGGCTGAGGCCCGTCGGTGATGGTGACCGAGCCGGCAGGAAGCGCGAAGGCTTGAAAGACGAGCGAGAACTTCGGGTGGGCGGCGAGATCGACGAGACCGTCCTCGTCCTTGCCGTCCCACGGGATGGAGTGCGGGCCCGCGGCCGTCGGCTGCCAGTCGAGGGGAGTAGCCAGCAAGGGCCCGCCGTGGATTCCGGCGCGGACACGGACCGCCGCGTCCTTGGCCAGCCGGAACTCCAGCCTCCGGGCGGCTCGATTGTAGCCGTACTCGCCGAACTCGACGGGCACCGATTCGCCCCCGGAGAGCGCGCCGGGGTCGTGCTCCATCACACCCGAGCGCGATTCTGCCCGGAGAACGAAGTAATAGACGCCGCGGGGCAACTGGCTGCCGTCGGAGGCACGCCCGTCGAAGGTCACAGCATTTTCGCCCGCGGGCCTGGGCGAGTCCGCCAGCACCGTGCAAACCGGTGCGTGATCGGCGTCGTGGGCGGTGATGCGCACCGACGCCGGCTCCTGGAGAACAAAGCGCAAGTTGACCTTATCGCCGGCCCCCAGGCTCATCGCGAACCGGTCGGGAACGACCCCGGCCGGCGCATCGGCCGGCAGAGACGCGGCCCCGGCGCCGGAAAGCGCGAGCGCGAGCCAGAGTACTCGGCGCCATCTGCTGTGAATCATCGCTTCACCTTCTCGTGACTTCATTGGCTCCCGTGACTCCCCTTGCGGCCCTTTCACTTCCCGGCCTTCGGCGGCTTGGCCCGGTCGTTGTCGGGCTTCTTCTCGCCCGGCTTGGGTTCCTTGGCGCCGTCCTTGGTCCCGTCCGGCTTGCCGTCCTTGTTCGTGTCCTTCTTGCCGCCCTTCTCGTCGGGGAGCAACGCATCGGCGATCTTGCCGCCGAGCTTGTCGCCGACCACTCCGCCGGTCACGTCGCCGATGACCTCGTCCAGCGCCTTCTTGGCGGTCGCCTTCACAGCCTGGCCCGTAGCGCCCTCGATCACTTCCTGCCCCAGGACCTTGCCGGCGCCTGCGCCGATCAGCTTCCCGGCGCCGGCCCCTAGAGCGCCTCCGAGCGCACCGCCGAGAGCCGCCTTGCCCGTGTCCTTGGTGAGCGGATCGCCGTTGATGCCGTTCTCGACGCCCTTGCCCACGACTCCTCCGGCCGTGCCGGCCGCGATTCCGGCCACGATCGCCGCAGCGCCGCCCGTGGCTACGGTGGCGTCGGCGACGGCGCCCGTGATGGCACCCGAGACCGCGCCGCCCGCGGCTGCCGCGATGATCTCGCGGCCGCTCTTGCCGTCTAGCGCCGCGGAGGCAGCACCCACCACTCCACCGACCACGGCGCCGATGATGGTGAAGAAGAACTCTCCCTCGGGGTCGCGCTGGTTGGCGGGATCGTTACCGACGTAGGCGTAGAGGTTCGGAGCCCAGACGGGATCGGGGCTGATGAAGCGGCCCGCGGCCGGATCGTAGTAGCGGGCGCGGTAGTAGTAGAGGCCGGTCTCCTCGTCGTACTCGCGGCCCGTGAACCCGAAGGCAGAGGAGACGCTGCCCGTTCCTCTAGCCAGCCGGCCGAAGGCGGCATGGACCAGCGCGCGTTGCACGGCCCCGCTCGCGTCGGCGAGCGCTCGCACGCTGAACAACCGGTCCAGCACGTAGTAGTAGCGCGCACCGCCTCGTTCCATCACGACGGGCTCATCGCGACGCGTGCCGTTGACGTAGCTGGCGACGAGCGTGCCCACGCCGTCGTATTCGGCCAGGAGATTCCCTTCGACGTCGTAGATCCAGCGCGTCACCACGCCACCGGAGACCTTCTCGATCCGTCGGTTCAGCGCGTCGTACGCGTACGTGGTCTGGGTCGAACCCGTCACAGTCCGCGTCAGGCGGCCCTCTCCGTCGTACTCGAACGTCGTCGCCGATCCGCCGGCCTTCGGAGAGCGGGAGGTCAGTCGCCCGGCTGCGTCGTGGACGTAGGTGAAGCGATCGTCTTCAGACAGGCGGTTGCCCGCGGCATAGGTCGCGCCCCCGCCGAGCCGGTTGCCGGCGGCGTCGTAGGCATAGCTCTCCGAGGGATTTTCAGGAAGCTCGGCAGCCGGGTGGGTGGCCGTGAGCAGCTCCCCGCTGGGAGAGTAAGCGAAAGTACTCTTCTGGCCGTTGCCGAGCGTCTCGGATACGACGCGGTCCTCCTTGTCGAGCGAGTAGACGAAGCTTGCGAGAGTGGTGGCTCCGGTCCGGTGGACTGCGGAAGTCATCCGGCCCGCGGCGTCGTAGCCGTAGCTCGATGCCAGGTTCGCTCCAGCTCGAACGAGAGCTGGCTGGCCGTCGGCCGTGTAGGAGATCGTGACGTCGGCGTCGGCCCCGGGTGCATCGACGCCGACGAGTCGGTCTCCGGCGTCGAAGGCGTACGTGACCACCCGGCTGCCGGGCCCGCTGACGCGTGTGCGATTGCCGTTGGCGTCATAGGTGAAGTCGATGGTGGTCGCGGGCTGGTGCGTGGTGGCCGCGGTCACTGCACGCGTGACACGCGCGTTGGGATCATGCGTCAGGGAGAGAGCCGATACGGCGGTGCTCGCGGCATCGACAGCCGAGAGCTGTTGGGGATTCCCCTGGGCGTCATAGGAAGTGTCGATGCGGCTGCCGCCGGGCAGTGTCTTGCTCGTTATCCGGCCGGCCGCATCGTGGGTCCATGAGGTGACTCCCCCACCGGGATCGGTGCGCGTCAGGATGTTCCCATCCGCGTCGTACGTGAAGCTCGTGGCCCGGTCTCCCGGGTCGATCCGGCGCGTCATCCGGCCCTGGGCGTCATACTCGAAGCGGGTCACGCTCCCGTCGGGCGCCGTCACGCTGGTCCGGTTGCCGCACGGGTCATGCGTGATGAAAGTCCTGCGCTTCGACGGGTCCGTCATCGAGACCATGCGCCCAGCCAGGTCGAAGCCGTAGACCAGCTCCCCGCCGGACGGGTTGAGTAGCTTGACGGCCTTGCCGCGCGCGTCATAGGTCGTGCGCGAGACGTTTCCGGCTCCGTCGCGTACGGCCAGCGGCCGGCCAAGCGCGTCATAGGTCGTGATCAGAGACGGGCCAGCCGCGTCACGGACCGCCACGGGGTTGCCGGCGGCGTCGTAGTCCACGCGGTTCTGCCGGCCCAGCGGGTCGGTCACCGTCGTCCGCAGACCCCGGGCGTCATAGGCATAGGTAGTCGTGGTCCGCCGCCCGCTGGTCGAGGAGGCCAGCAACCCTCGCGGCTCATAGGCGTAGCTCTTCGAGTTCCCGGCCGGGTCCACATCCGCGAGCAACCGCCCGCCGAACCCGCGCGTGAAGGTTGCGATGCCCCCGCGGCGGTTGGTGATCTTGGTCAACTGCCCCTCGGCGTCGTACTCGAAGCGGTCCGCTGCCCCGAGCGCATCGAAGGTCGCGCTCATCCGGCCCAGGATGTCGTACTCGAAGCGCGTGGTGTTGCCTCGGAAGTCGGTCTTGCTGGTCAGGTTTCCCTCGGCGTCGTAGCCGAGCGTGCGGGAGTTGCCCAGGTTGTTGGTGACGCGTGTGAGCCGCCCGCGGGGGTCGTACTGCAGACGGCTCACGAACCCGCGCTCGTCGGTTACGGTCAGGACACGTCCGAGAGCGTCGTGGGTGTAGCGCCGGGTGTTGCCCAGGGGATCGATCTCGGCGGTCTTGCGGTTGAAGACGTCGTACTCATAGCGCCAGGTGGCGCCGATCGGGTCTACCCGGGAGGTCAAGTTGCCGGCCGGGTCGTAGGTGAAGCGCTCGAGATTGCCCAGGGCGTCGGTGCGGGCGATGAGGTTGCCGGCATCGTCGTAAGCCAAGGAGGTCGTGGCACCGAGCTCGTCGGTGGCGCTCGACATCCTACCGAGCACGTCGTAAGTCCAGCTCCGGGACCCGCCCAGCGCGTCGGTCACGCGAGCGAGGTTCCCGTGCGAGTCGTAGGTGTAGGTTGTCTGGTGGCCGGCAGCATCGGTTCGCGTGGCAATCAGCCCGCGAGCGTTGTACGTGTTGACGATGGTCCCGTCGGGAGTCGTCTCAGTGAGCCGGTTGCCTCGATCGTCATAGGTGAACTGGCGAACGGCCCCCAGCCGGTCGGTGATCCGAGTCGGCTTGTTGAAGCGCAGGTCGTAGGTCGTGGTCGTCCGGCGGCTGGCGGGGTCGCTGACCGCGACGACGTTGCCGGCGGCGTCGTACTCGTAGGCCGTCTCGCGGCCCAGACGGTTGCGCGCGCGCACCATCCTGCCAGCCACGTCCCAGGTCTGGAAGGAGGAGCTCGGATCGTCGGCGCGAATCATCCGGCCCTCCGAGTCGAAGAAGTGGGAAGTTCGGTTGCCCAGTGGATCGGTGACCGTCGTGCCGCCGTTGGAGTAGCTGTAGGTGAAGTTGCCGCCGTTGACGACCTGAGCAATGACGCGGTCCTGGTCATCGTACGTGTTGGTGAGCCAGGTGTTCCCCGAGCCGTCCGTGATCGAGGCAATCCGGTTTTTCAGGTCGTAGGAGTAACGGATGGAGCGGCCGGCGGGGTCGGCGACCTGGATCAAGTTGCCCTTCACGTCGTAGGCGTACCGGAAGGTCCGGCCCGCTGGATCGGTGACGGCTGCGACCTTGTTGAGGGGGGTGTAGGTGAACGTGAGGGCACGGCCGACCGCATCGGTGACGCGCGTGACGCGCCCCCGGACATCGCGCGTCACAGTCATCGTATTGCCATTCAGGTCCGACATCGAGATCAGCCGGCCCGAGCCATCGAAGAGATACGTGTTCTTCCAGGGGCGCTTCAGCGCGAAGCTGCTGCCGGCGCGCTCCAGCGTGTCGCGCACCCCCGAGGGCGGCGCGTAGAGGGTTCCGCTGGCCAGCGATGCGCCAAGGAATCGCAGCCGGACGCCGTCCGTGCGGCGCTGGATCAGGACGACGGCGTCGTCCTCGCCCTTCACCACATCCAGGCGCTGGTCGAATATGGTCGACCAGCCGTTGCCGAAGGCGCCGGGAGTCCGGTTGTGCGTGTGGAAGGTGCGCTGGATCTTGAGGGGAAAGCCGGGAGCGGGGACATAGAGATCCTGGTAGTCGTACTCGAAGTCGCCGGAGTAGAGGTTGACCGGCTCTCCGTAGTCGTTTCCCTGACCCGGGTTCTTGTCGCCCTTGTCGGGCTTCTCGGGGTCGTCGCCCTTGGAGGTGTCGGGGCCCTCGGGGTCCTTCGTGCCCGGCTGGTTTCCGGGCGGATTGTCTTCGTTGCCCGGATTTGAATCCGGCCGTTCGGGGGGATTGGCCACGGGCTGGGTCACCTGGTGGCCGGTGTCGAACTCGGCGTCGAACGCCAGCAGCAAGCCCGGCGCCGACTGCAACAGGACGGCGGCCGCGAGCGTGAGCGCCAACCATCGATTCACTTGGCTCGATCGCTTCATCACCGCTTCTCCTCTCAGTAGACGACCTTGACCGGCACGAACAGCGGCGGAGAGGTGTTCCCGCGCCCATCCGTCGCCAGAACCCGCACGCGGTAGGTTCCCTCGTCGACGAGCTGCCCGCCCGAGCGGCAGTCCCAGGTGAACGCGTTCTTGCCGGCGGGCACGTCGTCGAAGCGCATCGTCTGGACGACCCGGTTCGTCTCGTCGTAGATGGCCACGTCCACGCGCGAACGTTTGGAGACCGAGTACGTGATCTCCGCGGGCGTGACGCCTGCGTCGGAGTAGGGGTTGTCGACCGGGTTGATCACGTTGGAAGTGGCGCCCGGGTCGCTCAGGATGGGGCGGCCCGCCACGACCACGGCGTTGGGCGGCAGCTCCCAGAAGAAGACCGGCATGATGTAGTCGGTGACGGGCGCAGGGTTACCCGAATCGTCGGTGCCGTCCCAGGGGACGACATACGAGCCGGCCGCGAGAGGCTCGCGGAGCAGGATGGTCTTGACGCGGCGCTTCGCATAGCCCGGGAAGTCGACGACGTACAACGTCGCCTCGGCCAGCCGGTCGAGGGTGAAGCGGACGGAGAGGAACTTGTTCTGCAGCGGGTTGAAGAGGCGGTCGTAGTCGGGCGTGATGCTGAGCTGGTTCTCCGACACCTCGCCCGTGGGATCGAAGACGCCGCGCACGGAGCCGGCTTCGTAGTCGACGGCGTACGAGTAGACGCCGGCGGGCGCCGGGCGTCCGAGCTCGTCGGTTCCGTCCCACACGTCGGTGCTCATCCCCGCCGGCCGCTGCTGGGCTCGTACCAGGTGCCGCACGGTCCGTCCGGCGTCGTCCTGCAATCGCAGGGTCACGCGCGCCGGTGAGGAGAGCACCGTCCGGATGGCCACCTTCTGGCCGATATCGGGATCGAAGACGGTCGGCTGCCGGGTTGCACTCAGTCCGAACTTGACGTCGACGGTGATCCGGCCTGAGATGGTGCGCCCGCTCGGGTCGGTTGCGCGGACCCTGGCCAGGTAGCGCCCGGGCCGCTCGAAGAGATACGAAGCAGCGCCCGTGCTGGCAGACAGGTAATCGGGGGAACCGTCCCCGTCGAAGTCCCACTCGTAGCTGTACCCGCTTGACGACGCACTCAGGTAGCTCGAGAAGCTGACCCGCAGCGGCGCGGCGCCGGATGAGGGATTGGCGTAGGCGGTGAGGGAAGGCTGGTCTGGAAACTTGGCCCGGACCAGGACGGACTTGGTGCCGGAGCGGCCCTCCGAGTCCGTGACCGTGACGCGGGCATCGTACTCGCCCGGAGAGAGGTATAGGTGTTCGGCGCCGGCCGCGGTGGTGTCGAGATCGATCGTGCCGTTGCTGTCGAAGTCCCAGCGGTATCGCGCAGCGCGACTGCCCGCCCTGTCGAGCCGTGCCCAGAACCTGACGACCATCGGAGCCAACGCCTCTTCCGGCTCCGCATCGACCGTGACGCTGGCCTCGCCGGCGCCCTCCGCGGGAAGAACGACGATGCGGACCGACTTCGTGTCGACGAAACCCTCCTGGTCCGTCACGCGCAAGCGCGCGTCGTAGGTTCCGGGCGAGTCGAGCACGCGCTTGAAGTTGCGCGAGATCCGCGTGGAGGTGTCGAAACTGCCGTCGCCGTCGAAGTCCCACTCGAAGTTGTCGATCGTGCCGTCCGGGTCGACGCCATCGCAGAAGAACATCACCGTCAGCGGGGCCGTGCCAGTGAGCGGGGCGGCGCGGGGCGTGGAAACCGGCGGGGCGCCGACCCCCATCCGCAGCAGGACCGTGTCGCGGTCGCCCGACTGGGTTTCGACGGAGAACCGGGCGTCTCGGCTTCCGGGGGAGCCGTAGACGCACGAGGCGTTGGGGTTGGTCGCGGACTCGTAGTCGTCGCGGCCGTCGTTTTCGAAGTCCCACCGATAGACCTTCACCGCGTCGTCCACGCGCGCAACCGACGCCGACCCCGAGAACTGCACGGAGAGCGGCGCTGGGCCTGTGCGGGTCGAAGCCGAGGCTTGCGCCAGGACCTGGGTGGCGTCGCGGATGACGATGTCGCCGCAGTCGAGCTCCTTCTTGCCGCCGTCGGCCGTCAGCACCGTCACTTTCGGACGGCGGGTCGTGGCAACCGGGAAGATCGCCGACGTGGTGAAGGGGGCCGACGTGTCGCTGTACTCCGCCGGGGCGTAGCCGTCGAAGTCGAAGAGGACGTTCGTGACGGGACTGCCCGCGGGGCTCGACGCCGTCACGGCGAGGTCAACCTGCAAGGGCGCTCTTCCTCGCCTGGGCGAAACGGTCACGGCCGCGTCGGGCGCAGGGCCCGTCACGATGACGAGAGCGGTCGACTCGGCCTTCATGCCGCGGTTGTCCGTCACGCGCAGCCGAGGCGCGTAGCGTCCGGGCGTCGAATAGAGGAAGGTCCTGTTGAAGGAGTAGTTCTCGGCGTAGTCGTAGACGCCGTCGCCGTTCAGGTCGAGCTCGTAGAGCACGAGGCTGCCGTCGGGGTCTCGGCCGTAGACGTAGAAGCTCGGGTGGAACGGCGCCGAGCCTTCCCGCGGAGTGATCGAGAACGACTGCACGACCGGCGTGGCGTTGGAGGTTGCCGGGGAGGAGATGAAAACGGTGACGGTGGTCTGGGACGAGCCTCCGGCAGAGTCGGAGACACGCAACGTGGCGGGGTGGGCACCGGGAATGCGATAGGTGTACTGGGCGGTGGGACTGGCAGAGTCCTGATCGAAGGTGAGCGCGCCGGCATTGCGGATGACGATGTCGTCGACGACCCAGCCGTCACCGGTCGTCGTGTCGGCGTCGGTGGTGAGCCGGAAGCGGACCAGCACGCCGCGCCGGCCGGTAGCGTTGTTGAACTGGCTCTGCTGATAGGGGGTGAGCGTGAACTCCTGGAGCCCCTCGAAGCGCGTGCCGCTCCACTGGGAAAGGGTGGTCCACGTGGTACCGCCGTCGCCGGAAAACTCCAGGCGCGCGTAATCGTCCCAGTCGTCGATGTGCACGCGGTGCCAGAAGGAGAGTGTGGCCGTGCCGGTCGTGGGGAGGTCGAAGGGGACGGTGACGAGCGAGACCTCCCGGTTGGGCGGCATCATCCCGCCCGGGGAGTCGTTCCAGGCGCCGCTCCCCGAGAGTGTGAGCTCTGGTGAGATCTGCCAGCCGCCTGTGTTGGTCCACTTGGACGCGCCGCCTTCGAGGTCGTCGATGAAGGCCGCGGAATAGAAGGACCACTGGTATCGCGTCACCGAGCCGCCCGGGTCGCTGGAGCCGCTGCCGTCGAGCAGGACGGAGATCGGCGCCCGGCCGGACTGGGGCGTCGCGATCGCGGCCGCACGCGGCAGGCCGGCCGCTGCGACGCGGAGCGTCACGGAGGAAGACGCGATGTGACCTCCGTCATCGTGAACGGTGAGGCGGGGCCGGTAGATGCCGCCGCTCGCGTAGGTGTGGCGCGCGGCGGCCGTGGTGGCGGAGCTGGAGCCCAGGCTGGACAGGCCACGGCTGGTGGTGACACCAAACCCGCCGGCCGCTGTGAAGTTGGCCAGCCCCTGCTGGGCGTCGTCGGAAAACAGAAGCGTGTCGGTGGAGGAGCGCAGAACCAGGTCGTCGACGAACCAACCCTCGCGGTTGACGCTCGTATCCGAGGTGAACTTGAGCCGCAACACCAGGTTCGACTTGCCTGCCAGATCCGGGATGCCGACCTGCACGCGGACGAACTCCTCCTGAAAGCCGGTGGCTGTCGTGCCCGCGACGGGTGAGAACGCACCGCCATCGAGCGAAATCTCGATGACGCCGCGGTCGTAACTCGTTTCGGTGCTGTAGGACTGCCAGTAGGTGAGAACCGCGGACGAGGCTCCGCCCAGCGCGATGGAGCGGGACGTCAGGGTGGCGTTGGTGTTGCCGGTGTACGGGCCATCCGGGGAGTCCGCAAAGGAGGCGCCGGGAGGATCGTCGAAGCGCCATTCGTAGAGGACGATGCGGCCGTCGGGGTCCTTGGCGCGGCCGCCCAGGTCGACGCTGAAGGGGGCCGAGCCTTCGAGCGCGGAGGCCTCCGCAAGCACCACCGGCGGCGCGGGGCTGACGGCGGGCTGGCCGGTGACGGTGATGGTGGTGACGGCGGTGGCGGTGAGGCCCTTGGTGTCGGTGACCTCCACGCGAACCGGGTAGCTGCCCGGGCTGGTGAAGTAGTGCTCGGCCTGTCCCCCGGAGAGGCTGGCGAAGTCGTAGGTGCCGTCCCCCTGGAAGTCCCAGCGGTGCAACGCGATCTGGGCATCGCCGACGTTTCCATACGCCGAGAAGCTGACGCGCAGCGGCGTCAGGCCGCTCGAAGGCGATCCCGAGACGTTGACGCGGGGTTGCGCCGGGAGGGCCTCGATCCGAACCGTATCCTGGGCCGTCCGGCCGGCCTCGTCGGTAACCTTGAGGACCGCCTGGCGGACGCCGGCCGTGGCGTACGTCTGGGAGGCCGTGACGGTGGTCGTGATGGCCTGCTGGAAGCTCTCGAAGCTGCCGTCGCCATCGAAGTCCCATTGGACGTTGTCGATGCGGCCGGTGAGCGGGTTGACGGCGCGCGCAGTGAAGTCTACGCGAAGCGGGGCCTCTCCGCGAACCGGCGTGGCCGAGGCGAAGGCCCTCAACCGGCCGACGCGGACGATGGGGGAGTAGTCGACGGCGACGAGTGACTCGGTATCCGTAACTTTCAAGACCGGCCGGTAGACACCCTCCGCGGAGTAGGCACGCGAGGTGACGGCGGAGGTGTCGCTTGCGAAATCGAAGCTGCCGTTGCCGTCGAAGTCCCACTCGAAGCGAGTCAGAGTGGACACGGAGGAGCCGGCGACGGCACTGAATCCGACGGGGTCACCCGGCTGGACGATGGCGGGGGAGACCAGGGCGTTGACGAGCGGGGCGCCGCGCACGGAGTCGCCGGGGAGCACGGCCAGGCCGCCGGGCCTGGAAAAGCCCGAGAGGCTGAACAGCACGGAGCCGGCGGGCGAGATCTTGGCGATGCGATCGGCCCCGGCGTCAGCAGCCCAGAGGGCGCCTGAGAGCGGATCGACGGAGAGCGTGACCGGGCCGCGGAAGCCGCCCACGCGCACGATCTCGCCGCCGTCGGCGGCGATCGCCACGAGCGTGACGCCGCCCGCGCTTGCGTCGGCGATCCAGGCGGAGCCGTCCATCGAGTTGACGGCCACATCACCGGGTCCCGCGAGGTTCCCGACGCCTCGATCGCCACTGAAGAGCTCGCCGGCGTTGGACGCGGGAACGCGGATCAGGCGGTTGTCGAGGACGAGGGTGCGAGTACCCTGGTAGATCTGCACCTGGCTGCCGCTGATGTAGAGACTGCCGTCGAGCTTGTTGAGGGCCGTGGAGCGGCCGCGGACGTTGGTGTTCGGCAGGTGGTAGCCGATGCTGGACCGGACGCTGTATCCGGGTGGGGCCGAACCGGAGAGGCGGTAGAGGCCGCTCGGGGAATCGAGGACCCAGACGGCGTCGCGAAGGCCGTCGAGGGCCAGCGACTTCGGCGAGTTGAATCCCCCGACCGAGGTGATCCCGGAGGCCGCGGCTGAGGAGTCGATCGCCACCGTGGCGCCGGCGGCCGGCGAGCGAGGCACGCGGAAGGCTTTCTGCAGCGAGGAGTCGACGAGCCAGCAGGCGCCGGTCGCGCCGTCGACTGCCAGGTCCTCGATCCGGACGAAACCGCCGACACGAGCGACTACACGGCCCGCGGCCGTGACACGCACGACGGCGGAGGTCGACTCGGTGGCCCAGCAGTCACCCGAAGCGGGGTCGGCTGCGACGTGACGAGGATCGGCCAGCGGCACGGCCAGGAGCGTGTGGCCGGTCTGCACGTTGACCTTGACGAGGCGGCCTGCGCCCGTGTCGGCCACCCAGAGGTTCTGGTCCCTGCCGGTCCGGGCAAAGTTGGCGCGCAGGACGGCCAAGTCGCGGTCGGTGATGCGGCCGTCGCCGTCGAGGTCACCGGCGTCGGCAAAGGAGGGCTCGCCGCGAACGGCGCCGAGGGCCCGGGAGAGGAGAATGAGATCCAGGCCGTCGACGCGACCCGAGCCGTCGAGGTCGCCGAGAAGCGCCCAGGCCGGGGAAACGGCGGCGAATGCCAGGAGAGCCGCAAGCGCGGCGATCCGGGGCGCGCGCGAGAGCACCCCGGTCCCGCCGGACGCGCCATTGCGCGACCTTTCGGTCGTTCCCGTCTGACTGTTCATCACGCCTCCTCCTCCCGCCGCGCCGGGCGGCCGACCGCCGCCGAGTGACGCTGCTGGCGTTTCCCGTGCGCCCGCCGGGCGCCCCCCCGTTTGCGAAAGATGTGGAAGAGTTGCCGCCTCAGGGGCGGCCCACGAACTCCTGGACCTGCTCGGCTGTGCCGAGCCGGCCCTTCATCGACCAGCGGCTCACCGTGGCGCGGGTCGCCGACGCGACCTGCCGGGCCGCTTCCTCGAGCACGGCCACCCGCTTGGTGGGCACCGAGCGGCCGAGCTCGCCCGAGTCCCCCTCCAGAATCAGACTGAAGTTGCTGCGCTTCTCATCGCCTCTGCCGTGCCACATCTCGAGGAGCCGGATGGACTTGACTGCCGAGAGCTCGACGCGCGAAGGCTTCCTCGGCCAGACGAAGGCGAGCTCGAGCCGGTCTTCGCCCAGGCCAACGCTCACGAACTCCGCCCAGGCTATCTTGGCGGCGTAGTAGTCGAATACGGCCGGCAGGAACAGCAGCAGGAGCAGGAAGGCCTTCAGGGTCGGCAGCTTTGCGGCGCGCCGGTCGAAGAATGCGAACCAGACCCAGGCGGCGGTGAATCCGGCGGCCATGAACACCAAGACCGCCCCGGTGGTCGTCTCGTCGAGCTGGTAAATTTTCACCACTACGGTCGCGACACACGGTCCGCGGCGGCGGGTTCGAGGGCATCCGGTGGAGCCGTCCGAAGCGGCTGACCGCGACCACGAGCCACGCTACGCCGGGCACAGGCAACCGCGCAAGGCGTGCCCGGGAGATGAGTGAACCTTCGGTAGCCCTGGTAACCGAAGCTCGGTGGAAATCTGGCGACCTGGAGGGCCGGGCGGTTGTCAGGAGTCAAACGCTCTTTCGCGTCATTTGTATCTGGCGGCCAGCTCCGCGTGCAGGGCGTCCAGCACGACGAAGCTGCGCTCGAGCACCTCGTGGTCGTCCTTGCTGGTCCGGGCCAGTCCCCGGATCACGGCGGTGAGGCCCGCGGCTTCGGCGGTGGCTTTCGGCTGCCAGGTGTTGATTTCGATGTCGTGCATGATGCGGCCCATCTCGAGCAGGGCCGGTTCGTCGAGCTTGTGGGCCGCCAGGGCGCACTCGAAGCCGGAGAGGTTTCCGGCGCGGGTGAGCTTGGCGAACGGGACTTCGAAGGTCGTGCCCTCGGCGATCTTCTTTCCGCGCGGGAAGAACTTGAATCGGGCGCCCGGGCTGACGCGCCGCGTCAAGAGCCAGGCTGTGGCGCACTTGTCGGGTTCCATCCCGCCGGCCCAGGTCGTGTAGAGCGCGGGCTCGGCGGCGCCGAGCGCCAGGGGATGCGCGATGAGACAGAGGGCGATCGTGGCGATTCTCGAGTTCATGCCGGTTCCTCCTCCTCGGAGAGCACGCCTGCGACCAGCCGGACTCGGCGCGAGCCGGGCAGACGGAGGCCATTTTCATCTTGATGGGTCACCAGGATCACGGCGACCCCTCGTTCGGCGCGCTCGCGCGCGACCAGCTCGACCAGCCTGCCGGCAAGCGCGCGCTCGACGTTGGCAAAGGGCTCGTCCAGCATCAACAGAGGCATCTGCGCCGCAAGCGCCCGCGCGACCGCCAGCCGCTGGCGCTGCCCGCCGGACAGCTCGTGCGGGTAGGCGCCGCTGCGGTCCGCAAGTCCGACGGCCTCCAGGCCGGCGCGCGCCCGTTCGAGCCGCTCGGAGCGCGGCCCGCCGGTCATCACGAAGGTCAAGTGGGCGAGCGCAGTCATGTGGGGCCAGAGCGCAAGCCCCTGAAAGACCATCGAGACTCCGCGGAGGTGCGCCGCAGTGGAGGCGCCCGGACCGCTGGCGAGCTTGCCGTGCAGCCAGACCTCGCCATCGTCGGGCCGCGCCAGCCCGGCGGCAACGCGCAACAGCGTGGTCTTCCCCCCGCCCGACGGGCCGGTCAGCGTGAGCGCTTCTCCGGCAGCCACTCGCAGCTCTACGGCTTTGAGCACGGGCAGCCCCCCGTGGGAAATGGAAACTCGCTTGAGCTCGAGCGCGTTCACGGTGTCGTTCCTTGGGTCGACAAGCGCCGGACTACGACGGATGAGACCGCCACCAGACCGAGCGCACCGGCCCCCACGGCCAGCACCATCAGGGCGCAACAGGCAGCCAGCGTCTCGTCCATGCCGTAGTGGAGGAAGTTGAAGATCCGCACCATCACCGGCGCCTGGCCCGGTGGAGTCAACAGTACCGCCAGGTCCACTTCGCCGAGCGAGAGCAGCGCCCCGAGAACGGCGACTGCCCCCATCGCCGGAACCAGCAGCGGCAACAGGATGCCGTACAGGCTCCGGACGGGCGAGACCCCGCACGCCCACGCAGCCTCCTCGAGCTCGGGATCGAGCCGCTCGAAGACGGTCTCCAACACCTTGACCCCGACGGGCAGCACGCGTGCTGCCAGGCCGACCGCCAGCCCGAGCGCCGTGCCGTAGAGCGGCTCCGCCCAGCTCCAACCGCTCCACTGCTCCACGAGCGCGATCCCCAGCACGCACGGCGGCACGAAGAAGCTCAGGTACGCTAGCCATCCGCACAGCTCTCCGAGGAGTCCACGCCGATGCCGCAGCCGCGCCGCCACCACGGCCAAGGCGCTGACCGTCACCACGGCTGCCGTCAGGACGGCAGTCCCTCCCGAGAAGACCATGTCCTCCCCGGCGGCGCCGAGCGCGTCGGCGTACCGGGCGGGGCCGCCGGCCTTCCAGACGAAGGCGGCCAGGGGAAGGCCCGGGTTCCAGCCGACCAGCAAAGCAAGCACCGCCAGCGCCAGCGCGTCGACCCACCCGGGCGTGCGGGCCTGCAGGCGCCTGCCGAGCGCCGAGCCTAGCCTGAGACCCGAGGGCGCTCCGCGAGGCCTGGCCAGCCGCGCCAGTACCCACGCGGCAGCGAGCAAGCCCGCCAGTGGCAGCGTCGCGACGGCCGCCGCGGCGACGTCGTGGTAGGCAGAAAAGCGCGTGAAGATCTCGACCGGGTAGACGTGCACGCACGCCAGATCCGCTACCGAATAGTTCACTGCTGCGAGCACGAAGGCGAGCGCCCAGGCGGAGGCCAGCCCGGGCGCTGCAAGCGGCAGCGTCACCGCACCCAGCGCACCCCACGGGCCGCGGGCCAGGAGCGCGGCCTCCTCGGCGTCGGCGTCGGCAGCCGAGAAGGTCGCCACTGCCACCAGCGCGACCACGGGCGCCAGCCAGCTCGCCAGGACGCGCGCCGCGCCCCACGTCCCCTCGACCGCGAGCGCCCCCTCGAGCGGCGCCCCGGGCGCCGACACCGCCTGCCAGGCGACGCCCACGAGATACGGCGGAAGCGCCGCGCCGGCCGCCAGTCCCGCCAGCCAGACCCTGGGCCAGGGAACGCGCGCGCGCGCCAGCAGTCCGCCGGCCAGCCCGCCCGCCGCAAGCGCCATCAAGCTCGCCGACAACGCCACGGCCACCGTGTTCTTCAGCACCAGAAACGGCCGGCCCTCCCCGAACACCCGCTCGAACGCCCCGAGGCTGAACCCGCCGGCCCCGCCGGTCGCTTGTCCGAGGAAACCGGCCAGGGGCCAGGCGATCCAGAAGGCCAGAATCGTGAGGACCGTGAGCCGCCCCCAGGCCTGGCGGAGGACCCGCGGAACCAATCGGAGTCGATCGAGCGCGTCAGTCATTCAGCAGGATTTCCTGCACCGCTCGCGTGGCCTCGGGCATGGCTGCCTCGACGGCCTCGAACCGGACCCGCATCGTTTCGAGGGTCCGCACGTCGCCCATCCCCTCGGGGCCGGCCAGCCCGGGACGCAGGGGGATCTGCTGCGAGGGCCCGCGCGCCAGGGCCTCTTCCACCTCCGGGCTGAGCAGGTACTCCGCCAGCCGCCGGGCCTCCGCGGGGTGCGGGGCGCCCTTGACGATCGACACCGTGTTCGGGAGCAGCAACGCTCCGCCCGAGCCCTGGTCGGGGAAGATCATCCGGACCGGCTTCCCGGCGCGCACCGCCGAGAGCGCGTCGTCGGTGTCCGTGAGCCCGACCAGCGCCTGACCGCGCACGACCTGGTCGCGCACGCCCGAGTTGCCGTCGGCCAGCCGGATGCCGTTGGCGCGCAGCGCCTCGAGGAAGGTCCGGCCCTTGGCGGCGCCCTGCACGGCAAAGAGCGCAGCGACGTGCGTGGCCGTTGTGCCGAAGAGCGGCTTGGCCATCGCCGCCTTGCCCTTCCATCGGGGGTGCGCCAGCTCCGAGACCGCCTTCGGCATCTCGGCCTCCGTCACGCGCGAGCTGTCCACGAGCAGCACGCGCGCCCGGCCTCCGAAACCGTACCACCTGCTCGCCGGGTCCCTGTAGGCATCGGGGATGCCGGCGGCGCGCGTCGTCTCGAAGGTCTCGAACACGCCGCGGCGAGCCAGCATCACGGTGTGCATCGGCTCGTTGTTCCAGTAGACGTCCGCGCGCGGCCGCTTCATCTCGGCCAGCAGGCGGTTGGCGAGCCCTACCGTCTTGTTCGCCTCCAGGTCGTAGAGTGCCTTGACGCGAATGCCCGTCTGCTTCTCGAAGCGCCGGAGCACCGGCTCGGAGAAAGGCTGGTCGAGCGACGTGTAGACCACCACGCTGGGACGCGCCAGCGCATGGGGGCAGAGCGCCAGCGCCAGAGCGAACACGACACTCCGGATGACAGTCGCCTGAGACATGATCACGACTCCTTGTGGACGGACGGCCCGGGGGCCCTCGGCGCGGGCGACTCTAGCACGGCGACTCCGGTACAATCCCAGTCCGTGACCGAGGACACGAGAGGTGCCGGAGCCGAGCGGCAGACGCCACTGCTGAAGTACGCCAGCTTGACGGCTTGACCCGCCGTGCGCGCTCTTCGAACGGCCGGATGGCCAGGGCGTTCAACGCACTGGAGTACGACAGGTCGAGGCCACCGCCTGATAGCGACGGCGATTCGAATCCGCGAGCTCAGCTTCCCGGACCACCTAGCTCGCGCAGCTCGATCTACTTGCTCTCTCGCGGAGAAGTTACAGACGAAGACTCTATGCCCTGCCCAGCTCCCGTAGCCGGCGTTCGAGGAAGCGCCGCTCGGGCTCGGAGCACGTCAACTCGAGAGCGCGCCGGTAGGCGGCGCGAGCGTCGTCGAGGCGACCCGCGCGGCCGGAGAGATCGGCCAGGGCCGCGTGCGCCGGCTGGTAGGCCTCGAGCTCCGTTGTGGCCAGCGCGCGCACCTCGGGAAGCGCCACTTCGGGTCCGCTTCGCATGGAGAGCGCGACCGCACGATTGAGCGCCACGACAGGAGAAGGGGATAGCCGATAAAGCACGTCGTAGAGCCCGACAATCTGTGCCCAATCGGTCGCTGCCAAGGAGGGAGACTCTGAGTGGACAGCGGCAATCGCGGCTTCCAGCGTGTACCGGCCGAACCTGAGCGAGCGCAGGGAACGTTCCACGAGCGAGCAGCCTTCGGCGATGAGCGCTCCAGCCCAGAGCGCGCGATCCTGGTCCGCAATGAGCACGAGCTCGCCGTCAGGGCCTGTGCGGGCGCGCCGGCGCGACTCGTTCAGAATCATCAGCGCCAGCAGCCCGAGGACTTCCGGCTCCGGCAGCAGTCGCGCCAGCAGCCGGCCGAGTCGAATCGCCTCACCGGACAGATCGCCCCGCGTAAGTGACGGGCCCGACGACGCGCGGTACCCCTCGTTGAAGACGAGGTACACGATGGTCAGCACGGCATCGAGTCGTTCGCCGAGCTCGGAAGGCGCGGGAAGCTCGTAAGGGATGCAACCGTCCCTGATCTTCGCCTTGGCCCGCACGATCCTCTGCCCAATCGTGGGAGATGTCGTCAGGAACGCGCGCGCGATCTCGTCGGTAGTCAAGCCGCAGACCTCGCGCAGCGTGAGCGCAACCTGACCCTCGAGCGGCAGGTCGGGATGACAGCACGTGAACACCAGACGCAACTGGTCGTCGCGCACTTCATCGGTCCTGCCCGCGGGATCGGCGGCCGGCGCAACCAGCACATTGGCGAGCACTTCGAGGTTCGCGTTCACGCGAGCCCGCCGCCGCAACGAGTCGATGGCCTTGAAGCGCCCGGCCGATACGAGCCAGGCGCGCGGGTTCTCGGGCACACCTTGTGCGGGCCAGCGCTCGACGGCAGCAGCGAACGCTTCCGAGAGAGCCTCCTCGGCGAGATCGATGTCTCGCAGCAGCCGGACGAGTGTTGCGAGCACGCCCCGCGATTCTGCCCGGTACAATTCGTCGAAAAAATCTTTCACGATTTCTGTCGAAGGGCTCTCAAGCCAATCGACCAAGGTGTGAGGCTATCGAACAACGTCGATCGCCGCAACGAATCGGAGGTCTCGAAATGAAGTACCTGCTCCTGGCTTACGGCAACGAGGACAAGTTCAATCAGCTCTCCAAGAGCGATCTCGCCGCACTCGGCGAGAAGTGCCAGGCGTTCGACGCCGAGCTGAAGGCGACGGGCAAGCTCGTGGGGTCGGCGAGTCTCGACTGGGGCTCGAAGGCGATGCGGCTGCGTTCGGGCAAGTTGACAGTCACCGACGGTCCGTTCGTCGATACGAAAGAGGTCGTTGGCGGCTTTGTTCTCCTGGAGGCGGACACGTTCGAGGAGGCCGTGCGGCTCGCGTCGCTGCACCCCGCGGCGCGTATCGGAGAAGAGCTGGGATGGGGCATCGAGCTTCGCCCGCTCGGACACTGCGAAGCGATCGAGGCGTCGCTCGCCGCTTCCGTCTGACGCCGCGAGGAGATTCAGCGAGAGTGCAATCCTGAGAAGGTAGGACAAGATGAGTGACATCTGCGGGCACCCAGGCCCCAGGATGAGCTCCAGCCAACCTCCCGGCGCTTATACTGGCCTGCCAAAGAGATCGGTTGACGGAGGACTCGGAGGGAGATTCATGCACCGCAGTTTTGCAATCATCCTGGCGCTCTGCCTGACGGCCGTCTCACTTGCCAATGCCGAAACCAGGGAAGCCGTCGCGGCGGCCAGGGCCGCCTGTTTGCAGAAGAAGCTGGCAATTCGTGAGGAACGCAAGCAGCGCACGATGCCTATCTTCGCCCAGCTGGCGCCGCTGGAGGCTCAGAGGAAGGCGCTCGAGACCCAGCTGAAGCAACTGACGTCCGAGCAGCAAAAGACCGGGCACTCCGATCCCTCCTCGGCGACCGGAGGCACGATCGGGCTCGAGGAGCGACGAGCTCAGTTGATGGAGGCGATCCAGGGGCTGATGCCCCAGATACAGGCGCTCCACGACCAGAAGATGCTGATCTACCGAGAGCTCAAGGTAAAGGAAGACGCGTGGGTGGTCGAGTGCGCAGATCACCTGGACGTTGGCCAGAGTTCAATCTATCGGATGCGGCAGCGCGGCAAGCTGGGTCAGCAGAAGAAGGCGTCAGGAGACAACGCAGGCCAGTCGGCTGGAGGCGGCCGGCAACGTACTAGCGGGCCGTGAGATTCCAGGAGCTCGAGGTGGGACCCGCACCCACCCGAGGGTCTCGATGCGGGATTACCGGACTTCGACTCCGCGGAACAGCCCTTCCTCGATCCAGTCCTTGAACCAGGCGCGAATGTTAGCGGTCAGGGACTCGGCTTCGCTGAAGCGCGCCAGCTTGGACAGGGCCGTGACCAGGTCCATTCCGTCAGCCAGCAGGAGCATGATCTGGCGCTGCACCTGCGAGATGTTCATCTGCCAGACGACGTAGCTCTTGCGGCGCATGGCCACGTAACTCGTCTTGCGAGCGATAGGCGGGGCCTCGCGACCGTCCTTTGCGGCTTGCAGGGCGATGCTCACGAGTTACTCGCAGGCGCCTAGCTGCAGAGCGTGCGCGGTGATGTTCGCCTTCGTCCGCCTCGTCACGAGCGCCAGGGTCTTTGCTTCTCCGTTGACGCTCGGGGAGGCTTCCGAAGCGGTGTCGGAGTGGCTCCAGCGCCTCGAGGTCCTGGCTGCCTCGACGGCCTCGAACCGAACTCTCATTGTCTCGAGGGTCCCCGCGCCCGGCCGCCGAAGCCGTACCACCTGCTCGCCGGGTCCCGGTAGGCATCGGGAATGCCGGCGGGCCGTGGCGCAGGCGACTCTCGCACGGCGACTCCTGTACAATCCCAGTCCGTGACCGAGGACACGAGAGGTGCCGGAGCCGAGCGGCAGACCCACGGACTCCAGCGGCGCCTGGGGCTTTTCGACCTGATCTGCCTGGGACTCAATTCCGTCATCGGGTCCGGAATCTTCCTCTCGCCGGGACTCATCGCAGGCAAGCTCGGTTCGCTGGCGGCGGCCGCGTTCGCCGCGGGAGGGGTGCTCTGCCTGGCCATCGCCTACTGCTTCGCGGAGATGGCCTCGATGTTCCCGCGCAACGGCGGCGCTTGCGCGTACGCCCGGGAGGCCTTCGGGCCCTTCACGGGGTTCCTGGTCGGCTGGGTCATGTGGCTGTCTTGCCTGGTGGGCGGGGCCGCGGTGGCGGTCTCCTTCGGCGAGATGCTGGCCCGGCGGCTGTCCGGCCTGGCGGCGGCGGTGGGGCTGCCGCTCGACGCGACGCCCGCGATGGCCACCACGCTGGCGTGCGCGGTCATCGTGATCCTGGCGATGGTCAACCTGCGCGGCGCGCGTCACGGCGCGGCCAGCAACAACGGGCTGGCGCTGCTCAAGCTGGCGCCGCTCTCGTTCTTCGCGCTCTGGGCGCTGCCCGAGATCGACGAGAAGGCCATTCCCGGGCTGGGCACGCCGGGCGTCGACCTCCTCGGGGGCTTGCTGCTGGTGCTCTACACATTCTCGGGGTTCGAGGAGATCCCGGTGCCGGCCGGGGAGACCCGTGACGCGGAGCAAAACGTGCCGCAGGCGCTGGGAGCGGTGCTCGTGTTGGCGACGGGCTTCTACGTGGTGATCCAGGCAGCCGTGGTCTCGCTGGGGGGCGCGGGCTCGGCGACGCCTCTGGAGGATGCCGCGAGCGGCAGCCGCCTGCTTTCGCTGGTGGTGGCCGCGTCGTCCTTGGCGGCGTTGGCCAGCGTCAATGCCAGCATAGCCTTCACGGGGCCGCGCTCGCTCTGGGTCCTGGCGGCGGACGGATGGATGCCGGCGGCGCTAGCCCGGCTCTCCGCTGGCACGGGGGCGCCGCGCGCGGCCGTGTTCGTCACCAGCGGCCTGACGCTGGCGCTCTGTGCGAGCGGAACCTTCGAAACGCTGGCCGTGCTCTCGGTGCTCGCCAGCTTGCTCCAGTACCTGCCGACCATTTTGGGCGTGCTGGTCCTGCGTCGCACGCGACCCGACTTGCCGCGCCCGGTGCGAATCCCCTACGGAAATCTGATCCCGGTGACTGCGCTCGCAGTCTGTCTGCTGCTGCTTTCGACGAGTCACCGGAGTTACCTGGTGGGCGCTGCTGTTGCGCTGGCGATTGGCGCCGCAGTCGGCGCGCCGAGGCTGCTGGCAAGCCGCAAGCGGTCCGAGACTTCAGCCTGACGCTCCGGCGATCTGCGCGGCGACGGCACGGAGCCGGGCAGGGTCAGCGCAGGCCTCCAGGAGCGCGCGCACGTCTCGACGCAGCGGCCCTTCGTCGAGCCGTTTCTCCAGCAGCTCGATGGTGAGCCCCGAGCGGCGGCGCTCACGCGCGGCGGCCGCGCTCAAGAGCGCCGGCGCCAGCGCCCCGTCTCCCGAAGCGACGGCAACCAGACGGGCGGAGCGGACGACGGCACGCCTGACGAGCACGGAGCTCGGCAAGGCACCGGCTGCCAGGAGCCGGCAAGCCTCGGCCACGGACTCCTGCGCAAACCGGACGACATCCGGGGCATTGCGGCGGCTTCGCAGCTTGGCCAGCAGCCGCCAGACGTCTGCGGGCGCACCGGGACGACGTGCGGCCTCGAGCAAGGGCGCCAGCGTGACGGCGCCAGCGCCTGCCGGACCGGCGTCCGCGGGGCCGAGCGCCTCGGCCAGGGCATCCCGAGCTTCGGCGGAGCGGACCTCGCGTACGGCCTGGCCCAGCCTGGTGCGATAGGCGGGGTCCTCGACCGCCAGCACGCGCGCCAGCATCCCCGGCCCGCGGCGTCCCAGGCCGGAAAGCTGCGTGGCCAGCGTCTGCCGCTCCAGGCGGTCGAGCCTTCCCATCGCCCAGAGCACCTCGGACTCGGTGCGGTCTTCCAACCGGGCAATGGTCCGTCGCAGCACGTTGAGGATCGG
This sequence comes from Candidatus Wallbacteria bacterium, assembly GCA_016213845.1. Classification (GTDB taxonomy): domain Bacteria; phylum Muiribacteriota; class UBA6191; order JACPRK01; family JACPRK01; genus JACPRK01. Next base: position 64,660 of record JACQZN010000028.1, on the reverse strand, counting down.
GGCGTTGTCGGCCCGCTCGGCCGCCGCGTGAAGCGCCGGCAGCGCGCCGGGCGCCCACGCCCGCTCCAGCCCCAGCGCGGCCTGCCGGCGCACGAGCTGCGACTCGTCGGCAAGCCGTTCGGCCAGGGCTGGGACCAGCGCCCGGTGGCCGATCTTGCCGAGCGCCCAGCACGCGGCCGCGCGGTCGCTGGCGGACGGAGCCGTCACCATCCGTCGCAGGGTGCCGAGCCCCGCGACGACCTCGTCACGGGTGCGCGCCACTCTTGCCAGGGACGCCGCGGCGCTGGCGCGAACGCGGGGGTGGGAGTCCGAAAGTAGCGCGGAGAGCGGCGCGCCCCCCTGCTCCCCGCCGAGCCGGCCGAGACCTTCGGCCGCGTTGGCGCGGACGCGCGAGTCCGGGGAAGTAGCGCAGCGACTGAGGGCCGCCGCGGCGCCGGCGGTCGGAGGCAAGTGCGAAATGAGACTCGACAGCACCATCGGGTCCTTTTCACCCGAGATCGCCGCGGCCAGCGCAGCGCCGGCTTCCGCCCCGCCCGCGCGGCCGAGCTCGGCGGCGGCCTGACGGCGGTGCTCAGGGTCCCCGGAGGCGAGCAGCGCCTTCAGGGCCTCCACGCGGCGGCGTCCGGAGAAAGCGCGCAGTCTGGACAGGGCGCTCGCGCGATCCGCGTCGGCTCCTGCGAGCAGGTTTGCCTCCAGCGCCGCAACGTAGCGAACGTCGATACGGAGACTGGCGGCCAGGTAACCCGCCGCGAGCGCCAGCAGCACCGCGAAGGTCACCCGGGGCTCCAGGAGTGCTGGAAGAGCGATCATCGCCACCGAGATCGAGACGACGCCGGCGCCATAGATCTGCCCATCCAGCCGCAGCCGGGCCTGCCGGGCCTTGTCCGGCGGGAAGGGCGCCAGCAAGAGCGCCAGGCAGGAGCGGTTGACGCCCTTGTCGAAGACCGTGAAGGCGAGGTTGGCGGCCAGGATCGCGGGGAAGCCGCCGCCGGCCAGGACTGCGCCGCAGGCGACCGCCAGCAGCACCGGCATGGCCGACAGGACTTTGCCGGGCGTGAACCAGGCGAGGAGCCGGCCGGTCAGGGTCGTCTGGAGCAGGAAGATGGTCGTCTTGATGACGGAGTCGAAGCGGCCCAGGAAGGCCGCGACGTCGGCCGCCGAGGTGAACTGTTCGGAGACGGCGCGATTGAGCTGGTAGTCGACCAGGTACTTGAAGATGGCGAAGGCCGCCACGAGGCGCGCGATGCCGGCCAGCAGCGGCTCCTTGCCGAGCTCCAGGGCGGCCGGGGCCTGCTCCGGGCCGGGCGCGCCGACAGGGCCGCGCGCCTCCGACACGACACCCCCGAGGATTGCCAGCGCCAGCGCCAGCCCCAGGATTCCCGCGAGGAACAGGTTCTCGAGCCCGGCCACCCTGCCCAGCGGTCCGGTGGCGAGGCCGGTGAGGATCTGGCAGAGGAAGGCGCCGGCCGTGACGAGCGGGGTCCAGGTCTTGACCTCCTGGATCACGAGGACACCCTCCAGGGTATTCCAGAAGAGCATCCAGCAGAGAATCGGGAACGGGACGACGATCGACTGGATCGCTGCCTGGGCGTAAAACGACCCGGAGGAGCCGTTGGCGCGAGCCAGTCCGAGAAAGATGGAGTAAGCGATGAAGTAGCCCGTGAGGAGCGCAAATGGCCGCGCGGCCCGCAGTGAGCGGAAAACGGCGCTCAGGGCCAGCGCCAGAACGTACCCCGAGAGAGAAGTCCAGGGCAGGTACGCGGCTCCGCAGCGGTGCAGGAAGAGAGTCGTCGAGACGAGGTACACCATCAGCGCAACGCACTGCGTCAGCGCGAAGGCGGCCGTGATGGCAGCGAAGCGGGGGAAGGCGGCCGCCTGGATGCCGAGGAGCCTGGCGATGCGGCCCACGGGTCAACCCTCCGGCGGGGGCGCCGCGTCACGCCAGACGTCCTCGATCAGCTGGTCGCGCTGCAGCCGCTCGGCCATGCCATTGAAGGCGCGCGCGGCCTCGCCGAGCTCGTCGGAGCCACGCTCCGGGATGCGGTGCGAGACCGCTCCGTCACCCACTTTCCGGATGCCGGCAACCAGCTCGTGAACGGGGCCCAGGATGCGGCGCCCCAGCATCCACGCGGCAGTCAATCCCAGCAGCAGCGCCGCGCCCATGGCGAAGGCAGCGGGCAGCCGCAGGCTCGCCAGTGGCGCCAGCGCCACGTCCTTCGGCAGACCGACCACCACCCAGTGGGCCCGGGTGCGGGACGGCTCCTCGATCAACAGATGCTCGCGGCCGTCGAAGTCGACGTTGGAGATCCGCTCGAGGCCGTCCGCGGGCAAGACGAAGGGCTGCTCCTTGCGGGCCCGGAGCAGCCGCGGCGGCGGGTTGCCAGTCAGCGCCACCATCCGGCCGCGGTCGTCGAGCACTGCGATGTAGCCCTGCCGGCCGGGTGCCAGGCCGTCGATCCAGACGTTGACCTGCTCCGTGGCCGCAAACAGCGCCAGCGACAGCAATCCCTCGGGCTTGCCGCCCTTGCCCCGCAGGGCAACGACGTAGACCAGCTGCGCGCGATCCGACGGGGTGAAGAAGATGGGCGTGAACTCCGGCGTGCCGGTCGCCATGACGCGGTCGGCGACGGCGACGAAGGGGCCGGTGTAGCTCTTGTAGCTCTCGCCCACGCGCGCATGACCCGAGCGGATGCCGGGCGCGTACCTGAGCAGGCGGAGCTTGGCGCCGGCGTCGAAGACGAAGGCGTTGGAGAAGAACTCGCCGAAGTCGAGGAAAGCCTCCAGCAGCTGCGCCTGTCGAGCTTCGTCTCCGCGGCTGGCCTCCAGCTTTCGCGCCAGTGATTGGGCCGCATCCACGCCGCGCGTCAGGGCGTGGTCCAGGTGGCGGCTGACGGCCCGCGCAAGGTAGCGATTGGAGCGGATGACCCAGGCCTCCATCACGGCGCGGCCGCCCGCGTAGAGCACCAGCAAAGCCAGCAGCGAAGCAAGGCCAACGCTGGCCAGGAAAAACTTCGTGATCTGGGCCCTCAGGCCGGCGGGACGGCTCATGGGCGCAACGGGCCTGGCAGCGCGTCGGCCGCCACCCCGGAAGCGGCGGTGCGATGGCGCGTGACGTCGTTCGGAGGCGTTCGTATCATGGAGTGAGCTCCGGCGGCCGGTGCTTCGAACATCGTGAGGCGCCCGCGCCGGACAATCAAGCGGCCCGAGCGGCCGGGAGGTCTAAGAGAGCCTCGTGGAGATCGTCGAGTCGTCGATCGGTGAGATCCTGACGCGGGCCTGCGGGTATCTGCGCACCGTCTGCTCGCACTCGGCCCAGCCGTACCGAGGGTGCGCGCTCGGCAACTCGCTTTGCGGGGCGGGCTGCTACGTGCAGCACAACAGGTACGTCACTCGCGGGCGCGCCTGGGGCAGCTTCCTGGAAGTGCGGACCGGCGCGGCCGACTCGTATCGCCGGTCGGCGGCCCGGGAGCGGCGCTGGGCGCGGGCCAATCGCGGCGCGTTTGCCGTCTACGTGTCGAGCTCGACGGAGCCGTTCCAGCCGATCGAGCCTCGGCTGGGCGTGACGCGACGACTGCTCGAGGCGATGCGCGACGATCCGCCGGACGCGCTGGTCTTGCAGACCCATTCGCACCGCGTCACCGAGTACCTGGAGCTCTATCGCGAGCTGGCGGCCCGCTGCGCGTTTCGGGTGCACGTGTCGATCGAGACCGACCGCGAGGAGCTCCCTGGGCTGGCCCCGCACGCCAGCCGCGTGGCCCAACGCTTCGAGGCCACCGAGAGGCTCAAGGCGGCGGGGATCACGACCTGGATCACGGTCTCGCCGCTCCTGCCGATCGCCGACCCCGAGCGCTTCTTCGCGTGGGTCCGCGCCGCGGCCGACGCCGTCGTGGTCGACCACTTCATCGGCGGGGACGGCTCCGCAAACGGAAGTCGCACTCTCAGGACGCAACTCCCCGCCGCCATCGCCGCCATCGACCCGGAGGCCCTGACCCTCGACTACCGGGATCGCATGGTGGCCGTGGCCGCCCGCCACCTCCCGGGCCGGGTGGGCGTCGGCTGCGACGGCTTCGCCGGCCGCTTCCTGCGCTGACCCGGAGGAGCGAGCTGGAGCCGGCGACAGGATTTGAACCCGCGACCAGCTGATTACAAATCAGCTGCTCTACCAACTGAGCTACGCCGGCTCGCGACGTCACTCGGTGCCCGGATCGGGCACCGAGAGGGTACCGCAACCCTGCTGCGGACGCCACTGCCGGATGCGGGGCTTCACACCGGCACGAGCCGGACCCGCTCGTCGTAGAGGGCGCCGCCCTCGCCGCCGTCGGTCAGACGGGCCCGGACGAGCGAATTGGCGCACCGGCCGAGCGCGCGCGAGCCGCCCTTGTCCATCACGGCCACGTCGGTGCGCTGCCGAGAATCGTGCTCCACGCGCACCAGGAGCCAGCCGATGCGGCTCTCGATGCGCGCCGTCGACCCGTCGGGCAGGCCGTTTGACGCCTCCGGATGCACGCGCACGACCGCGGGCCCCTGGGGGCGGCGCGGCGGCCCCGCCCATTGCGACGACTGCGACTTCTCCGTCGAGAGCGACATCAGATAGAGCGGATAGCCGTCTTCACCCGAAAGCTCCACCGGCTCCTCCGACACCAGATGGACGCGGCCGTCGGAGGTCGGGAACTTGCGGTCGGCAAAGAGCACAACCGGCGCCAGAGGGTTGCGGACCGCCTCGGTCTCCAGCCGCTCCAGCGTGACGCCGAGCGGCGCGATCTTGCCGAGCAGCTTCCGCTTCCACTCCCGCGCAGTACCGCCGAACTCGGCGCCCAGGCCCACGCGAGGCGCCAGCCGCCGCAAGATTTCGAAGTCGGTCGCCACTCCCGGCGGAGGCCGGACGGCAGGCACCACCGAGCCCAGGTAGTGATTCCCATAGGCGCCGACCAGGTCCTCGTCCTCGAGCATCGTCGCCGCCGGCAGCACCACGTGCGCCAACCGGGCCGTGTCGGTCACGAACGAGTCGACCACCACCAGCAGGTCGAGCCGTGAGAGGGCCCGCACGGTCGTCTCCGAATCGGGCAACATCACGACGGGATTTCCCGCAGTGATCCAGCAGGCCCGGATGGGCGGCCGGTCGAGCTCCAGCAGCTCCTGCCCCAGCCGCGGCTCACAGACGGTCCGAGGGGGCGGCTCTGCGTTGCCCCCGTGAGCCGGCCCGAAGTCGAAGGCACCCCGCCGCTTGAAGTAGAACGAGACGCCGCCGCCGGATATCCCCAGGTTGCCCGACACAGCCCCGAGCGCGTCCAACGCCCGGACAATGGCGCTTCCATTGGCCCTGCGCTGCATCCCCCAGCCGACCTGGATCGCGCAGGGCCTTTCGGCCAGCCGCCTCGCCAAGTCGCGGACCTCTTCTTCGGTCACATCGGCCGCGCGCGCCCAGTCGCGCACCGGGCGGCGTCCGTACAATGCCGCGAACTCCTCCAGCCCCGAGCAGTAGCCCGTGGCCTCGTCGTCGATCCCGCCCGCCTCTTCGAGAGCCCGCGCCACCCCCATCGCCAGGGCGAAGTCTCCCCCCGGCCTGGGCTGGACATGACGCTCGCAGAGCCCCGCCGTCCGGTGCCAGACGGGATCGATCAGCACCAGCCGCGCGCCGCGCCTGCGCGCTTCCATCAGCACCGGCAAGAGGTGCACGTTCGAGACGTATGGGTTTTTGCCCCAAAGCAAGATGTGGCGAGCGTTCAACAGGTCGTGCAGATCGCTGGAGTCCGACTCGCCGAAATCCGCGAGCTGCGCGGCCTCGCCGGCGCCGCTGCAGATGTCGCCGCGCTTGGTCGTCACCGGGCCGAAGAGCTCGAAGAACCGATCGCAGAGTGCCTTCAGAATCCCGAGCGACCCTCCGGAGCGGTAGTGGAAGATCGACGCCGGGCCGCTTTCGGCCCGGATCGACAAGAGCCTCTCGGCCACGAAGTCGAGCGCCTCATCCCAGCTCGCGGGCTCTAACCGCTCTCCGCGGCGCAGGAGCGGGGTCGTCAGACGCTCGGGGTCATACTGACGTTCCAGGAACCGGCTGGTCCGGCTGCAGAGAAAGCCCTGCGTCACGGGGTGCTCGGGCTCGCCCCTGAGAGCCGTGACGCGACCCTCCGACACCTCAGCCAGGATGACGCAGGCGTCGGGGCAGTCGCGGTTGCAGGAGGTTCGAACGACGGTCTTCGCACGCGGCATGGCACCGGAGTATAGCGTCCTGCGAAAGACCCGGTCCAGAACGGAGGGGGGCACGTCGGTAGGCTGGTAGATCTGTACTGGAGTCTACCCATCGAGGGCTCTGCCCCCGAGCCCCCGCCAAAGGGCAGTGCCCCTTGGAACCCCTTCGGCCGAGAGACTCTCCTTTGTCCTCGAAGGCTGCGCGGACCAATCGAACGCTTCTGCAAGGAAATGGGGGTGCAGGGGGCCGACGGCCCCTTGCCAGGGCCTGGGGCATGGCCCCAGCAGGAATCAGTACCACTTACGAGCTTACCGACATGCCCCCCCCAACGGTGCCTCCGAGGGGCCTCGCCCGCGCGGGGCGCGGGCGAGGCGCAGGAGATCAGTTGGCGGTGGGGTCCATGGCGTCGAGGGCGCGCTGCGCCTGGAGGGTTCGCTGAGCCTCGGTGGAGCCGGTCTGGCGGGAGACGAGATTGGCGAAGGGGACGCCTGCGACGCGCAGGCTGCGCGTGTCGGGGTCCTCGTCGGGTGCAGAGGCCTTCTCCACCGGTTCGGGGGCCGGGGTCTCGGGAGCAGCCGGAGTGTCACCGGCGACCTCACCAGCAGGCTCGGCGCCGCCTGGAACCTCGGGCGCCGAGCCGTTCGCGGGCGCATCCTCTGGCGCGGCCGCCACCGTGCCGTCCTCGCGCAGCTCGGGAAGGGGCGCTCCGGCGTCGTCTCGACCCGATGGAGCCGCCGGAGCCTGCGAGTCTTCCGACGGCGCGGCGGGGCCGGGCTCTACCGGCAGCGGTGTCTGGCCCGGGTCGATCGGCGCCGCCGGAGGCTGGCCGCCGCCCGGCGCGAGCGCCACCACACCCGGCTGCCCGCCGGAGCCACCCGAGCCGCCTCCGACGTGCAGTTGCAGGCCCGTGAAAGGCGAGATCGACAGGTCCACCGGCCGCCCTCCGCAGCCGGTCAGCCCGATCGTCGCCACCGTCAACAGGAGCAGCCCCGAGCGGGGCAGAAGCCTGCCCATGCGAACCTCCTCGTCTTGGGCCGGCCGCAAGCGGCCAGCGCGTTAGCGTTGGCGGCGAAGGATGCAGGCATGATGCCAGGGGGGAGAAGGGGTACTGAGTAGAGCCTGTCGGGGGCGTCGCCCCCGAACCCCGACCAGGGGGTCAAGAACCCCCTGAACCCCCATTGCTTGCGGGTTTTGGGACGGTCGGGAGCAGCCGGCCTCGCGCGAAAGATCTCGCACCATCGAAGCCCGAGCGACGGCCTCCGCAAACGTAACAGCCCGGTCACTAGAGTAACCGGGCCGTTACTGGGTTCTCGGAGCGGCCTGGGCGGACCCTGTCGGGGCCGCGGCCTCGTCGAACCAAGGAGGCAGTGGTGGGCGGTAATGGACTCGAACCATCGACCTCCTGCGTGTCGAGCAGGCGCTCTAACCAGCTGAGCTAACCGCCCACGGCGGAGGCGGATTCTACACCATGCCGGCCCGAAACGCCAGTGCGAAGTGAGCCCTCTCGAGCGCCCGAACGAAGCACGACAACGGGTCCGACGGTGACGGTCGCACCCGCGATCGGGCCCTGGACCAGCTCGAGCGGGCGACCCGTGATCCGGGCGAGCTCCGCAAGACCGGCGGCCAGCAGGGCGGCCACGGCGGGGTCGGAGGTTGCCAGCTTGGAGCCGGCGGCCGGCGCCCGGCGCAACTCGACGACGAGCGCGTGTTGCCAGACGTCCGCAGATACATCGAAGTCGGAGACCGGCCGACGCTCGCGCGTCCAGACGGCGAGCTTCTCGAAGACGTAAGGACAGAGCGGCCCGAAGGCGGGCCCCAGCTCCTCGAGCACGCGCACGGTCGCAGAACGCACCGCGCCCAGGTCGGTCCCCTCCCGGCGCCGGGCGGCGGCCAGACCCGCGTAGAGCGAGAAGTCGTCCGTCACGTCCAGGAAGATATCGGCGACTTCGCGCAGCGAGTGCCTCTCGTAGGCATCTCGCGCGGCCTCCCGGGCCGCACGCGCACGCGCCACGATCCAATGGTCGGACAGGTGCGCGGCTCCCGCGACCATCGGCGGCTGGAAGAGCCGGAACAGGCCGGCCACCTTGCCGGCGAAGCTCTGGACGGCCCGCCGCGCGCCGCGCAGCCGGCCCTCCGAGAGCGTCACGACCCGCCCGCCGTCCACATCGAGGCAAAGCAGGTAACCCAGCCGCAAGGCGTCGGCCCCGAAGCGGCGAATCAGGGTCGAGGGCTCCACCACGTTTCCCCGACCGCTTCGCATGGGGCGGGGATAGACGCGCCGCACGAAGCGCTGCTCGTCGGGCCGATCGTCGCTCTCCCTGGGCGCGTCCACGCTCAGGGAGCCTTCGACGACGTGGATGGAGCCGTGCACGTGGATGGTCCTGAACAGCGGCCTGCCCGTCACGGCAAACGAGGCGAGCTGGGCCGGTACCACCCAGCGCACCAGGAAGTCGGGGTCGACGAACACCTCGTCGATGGGCGCCGGCGTGGCCGTCGAAGGCCAGCCCGCTGCCTCGAGCGCCAGGGCGGCCATCGAGAACCAGGTGCTGAGCCGCTCCTCAGGGCGTTCGGGGTTGTCGTTACCCCACCAGTACTGGCGCGAGATGCACCAGGGCTCCAGCCCATGCAGGTGCTCGAGCACCCGTTCCTTCCAGCGGGCTGGCTCCAGGGTGACGGCCCCGGACTCGATGGCTCTTTCGAGGTGGCCGGCGGCCGAGTCGAAGCGGACGTAGGACTGGGCGGAGCGGTCCGGCAGGACCACGGTCTCACATCGCCGGCACCGCCGCGCCTCGACCGACCAGCGGCCCGTTTCGCAAACCGCCCCGCCTGCCAGCGAGGCCAGTACGGCCTTGCGCGCGGAGTCTCGTGACGAAGCTGCACGCCCCTCCGCCGCGCGGATCTCACCCCGCTCGTCGAAGAGCTCGGGGCAGTCGAGGATGCCGTGCGCCGCGGCGGCCGCCGCGTCGAGGTGACGCCAGGCCGGCACAAGGAACTCGGCGTCGGTGGCAAGCGCCTCGACGGTGACGACCGGCAGCGCGCCCTGGCGCACGGGGATGCGGACCGCCTGTCCGGCCAGCTCGCGATAGCGGCCTCGGGGATTTACCGCGACCGCCACGGCACCGAGCAGCAGCTCCGGGAAGAACTCCATCGTCTCGATGGCGGCGCCGGCATCCGTGGTGACGCGGATCGCGTAGCGCTCGGTGACTTCGACCTCGCGCCGGACGATGTCGAGCGCGACGCAAACGGTGCGGCAGCGCGGACAGCGATAGGTGAGCGGGTTGTCCTGCGCGATGAGCTTCGCGTCGGCCAGCGCGAAGTAGAGTCGCCGCACGGCGTCGCGCCCCTGCGGGCTCATCGGGTCCAGCCAGGTGACCGGGTCGAATCCGACGCCCAGCTGGTGGAGCTGCTCCCGGATGGCGGCGTCGTTTCGGCCGTGGAAGTCTCGGCAGAGCTCGACGAACTTCGGCCGTCCGATCTCCAGCCGTTCGTGCGGCAGCGATCGCTCCACCGAGAGCTGCAGCTCCAGCCCCCCGTGCTCGCTTCCCAGGATGCGGCGGGGGTTCTTGCCCGAGAGCCATTCGAGCGCCCGGGCGCGGACGTCGAGCAGCACCGGTGAGAAGAAGGTGGCAAGGCTCGGTCGGCAGGCGGCTGATACGGGCGAAGCTGCCACGGAATGGCCGGCGCCGGCAAAGCGCGCGTCGCGCTGCCAGGCAACGCGCAGCTCGGGCTCGTCCAGGGCCGGCACGAAGGCCGGCGGAGCGCGGCGGCGAACCTTGCGTTCACCCGGGGTGTGCCAGCCGCTGTCGATCAGGTGGTCGATGATGCGGCGGCCGCGGTGCCCCAGCAAGGGGTGCAGCTCGGCCGCAGCGACGTCGGCCAGCTTGTCGGCGGCTTCGCGTGTGGTGATGCCAAGCTCTCGCGCGTGTCGCAGGACGCGGAGCGTGTCCGGGTAGACGCGCTCGGCCGCGAACTGGATGTCCTCGTCCAGGTAGCCGTGCCACTCGTCGGCGCAGTTCACGATCCCCATGCGGTTGCAGACGTAGTCGGGCACGAACGCGATACCCCGCTCGCGGAGCCGCTCGGCGTCCTCGGGGGCCCGCAGAATGTTGTTGGCGGCGCCGCAGATGAGCCGGGCCTTCAGGCGCGGGATGGTCTCGCTGTTGATGACGGCGCCGATGGCGCAAGGGGCCACCACGTCCACGTCGAGCGCAAAGAGGTCGGCCCCGCCGACCGCCTGGACCCTGGGGCGGCGCGCGATCAGCTCGGCCACGGCGCGCTGGTTGACGTCCCCGACCCAGACGGAAGCCCCGGCATCGTCGAGCAGCTCGACCAGCGGGGCGCCGACGTTACCCGCGCCCTGGACCGCGACGCGCACGCCCTGCAGACGGTCGGTGCCCGTCAGGAAGAGCCAGGCGGCTTGCATGCCACGGAAGACGCCGCGGGCCGTGTAGGGCGACGGGTTTCCACTGCCGCCGCGCGATCGCGAGATGCACGTGATGAAGCGATTCTCCGACAGGATGGCGTCCATGTCGGCAGTCTTGGTGCCGATGTCCTCGGCCGTGTAGTAGACGCCGCCCAGGCTGGCGATGAATCGGCCGTAGGCGCGGAAAATCTCCGCGCGGCGAGCGCTTCCCGGCGGAAGCTCGTCGGGCGAGGCGCAGTCGGCAGGCCACGATAGGATGCCTTTCCCGCCGCCCCACCAGAGTCCCGCCAGGGCGTTCTTGCGCGTCATGCCTTGCGCCAGCCTCAGCCCGTCGACCAGGAGCTCCGCGACGTTGGGGTACGGCTTGAAGCGCAGGCCGCCCTGCGCCAGCCCGCGGCGCGTGTCATGGACGAAGGCAAAAAAGACGGATGCCAGGCCATGCTCACGACCGATGAAGACCGCCTCATGACGCGCGAAGTCGCCCGACAGCTCCAGGAACGCCCGCACCGGCTCCAGGAGCGCCGGGTGGGAGACCGAAAACTCGCCGTTCTCGTAGGTGACGAAGGCGCGCGTCACGCCCGCGTCCTCCAGCATCCGCCGGAACTCCTCGAGCGACCAGGCGCGGACCCGCGCGGCCAGCTCTCGCCGGCGGCGGTCGACGTCGGGTTTGCCTTCTGCGCGTGCCATCGACGCTACAGGTTGGACCCGGAGGCGCCCGGTGTCAATGACGCCGGTCACGGCGGGCGTCAGGGATCAGGCGTCAGGGATCAGGCTTGAGGCTTGAGAAGTGAGAGGTGAGAAGGGTTCCCGATTCTCGATTCTCAATTCTCGATTCTCGCTTAGGGACGGCTACTGGACGCTGAGCTTGTGCTCGACGTACTTCACGAGCATGTCGACCGTGTAGTACTTGGCGAGATCGGAGACGGGGAGATCGCCGTTGACGTCGCTCAGGTCGATGTAGGGGTAGCGCGTGCGCAGGACGTTCAGACCCTCGCCGGTCAGCTTGCCGGCGCTGACGTACTGCTTGTTGCTGAAGATCTCCTGCGGGAAGAGCTCTCCCTGTGGAATCTTGAGGCCGAAGGCCTTCTCCATACGGAAGATGATGTCGACGAAGTCGATCGACTCGGCTTCGAGATCGCGCGTGAGCGACGTGTCCGGCTTCATGCGCTCCTCCTCGACTCCGAGGGCCTGATTCAGACAGCGCTTGACCTTGCCATAAATCTCGTCGCGATTCATCATCGGAATGCCGCTCCTTCTCCGCAGCAGAACAACCCGGGCCCACCGGCTCCGGAGGCAACGGGAGCCGCATTATATCAGGAAATGGCGCCCAGTTCAAGCGCCACGCGGCATCGGCGTCGTAGAATCGCCGGCATGAACCGGCGGATGGCGCTCGCTCTGCTCACCGTGCTTCCCGCATGGCTCATCATCGAGCTCTGCTTCTGGCCTCACCCGCAGGGCGCATCCGAGATGCTGGCGCGGCTCGGCGCCGGGCCCTACACGGCGGCGTCGGCCTATTGCAGGACGCGGTATGGCTGGTTCGCGCTGGCCTGCGGGGCGCAGCTGGCTCTCTGGCTGGCGCTGGCCTCCCCGCCCGTCAGCCGGGCCCTCGAGACGGCCGTGGCGCGACTGTCGCCGGTGAGGCGAGCCGCGGCAATCGCCCTGGCCTGTACCGCCCTGGCGCGCAGTCTCTCCCTGACCTTCGGCTTCGCCTCGGGGCATCTGCTGGACCGAGCCTACGGCCTGACGCGCCAGTCGACCTGGGCCTGGCTCTCCGAGCAGCTGCTGGAGCACGCGCTCGCGGGGTGTGTGACCATCGCCGCGGCGGCGGCCGTCATCTGGGCTGCCGGCCGCTTCGGCCGGCGCTGGTGGCTGGTGTCCACCGCCGTGCTTTCCGCCGGCACCCTCGCCCTGGTCACCGCGCAGCCGCTCCTCATCGATCCGCTCTTCGACCGCTATGTCCCGCTGAAAGGAACACCCGGCTCCGAGCGGCTCATCGAGCTTGCGCGCCGCGCGGGGTTCGATCCCGCCCGGCTGTCGGTGGCGCTCGTCAGCCATCGCACGACCAAGGGCAACGCCTTCGTCAACGGTCTGGGGCCGACCGAGCGGATCGCGCTCTGGGACACCTTCCTGGAAGCTTCCCGCGCTGACGAGGCCGAGCTGGTCCTGGCCCACGAGCTGGGCCACTGGCGCGCCGGCCACGTGGCCCTCGGTACCGCGCTCGCCCTGGTCGGACTGGCTGCCGCGATGATGCTCTTCTCGGCACTGTTCCCGGTTCCCACCCCGCGCGACGTACCGGCGATCCTGCTGACGGTCTTCATCCTGCGAGTCGCCTGCCTGCCGGTCGAGAACGCCGTCTCGCGCGCCATCGAGGCGCAGGCCGACTTTCTGTCGCTCCGCTACACGAACAAGGCCGAGGCCTTCATCCGCGCCGAGGAGCAGCTGGCGCGCCAGAACCTCTCGGACCCCGACCCGCCGCCGCTGGCCGTCTGGCTCCTCTTCACGCATCCGCCGACCTCCGAGCGCATCGCCATGGCGCGGAGCTACGCTCGCGCCGGCTCACGTTGACAGCGACCCCCGGCGGCCCTATCTTCAGAGCCGGTGGCCTACTTCCACAACTCGGGCCGACCCAGGCCCACTCGCGTCTTCGCAGTCCTCGAGCCGGGGGAAGCTCCGGACCGCGCCGCGGCCGTCTCGCCCGGAACCGCCCGCACGACCGTGCTGCTGCCGGTCGCCCAGGGCGCTCCCGGACGCCGTGCCGTCTGGCCCGCCGCCGCCGGCGGGCTCGTCGTCCTCGCGGCGGCCGTGGTCCTCTACCTCAAATCATCCGCCGGACCCGCCGAGGTGATTCCGACGATCGCAACCCGGCCCGTGAAGCCTGCCCGTACCTCCATCTTCGCGCCCTCGAAGACCGTCGTCACGGGCGAGAACTGGACTTACGGCCGCACCGGCAAGCCGCCGAAACAGACCCTGCCATCTGCGGCGGCCGTCGCCGCCTATCGCAACGAGATGGAGAAGCTTGCGGAGCGCCAGCGCCAGCAGCTCTCCGCCTCGCGCCGCTAGGGACCGCCTTTCACCGGCTGGCCGCGGGAGTCACGTACCGGATCGCCAGCCGGTCCAATCTCGACTTCATCCGGCGCAGCTCGGCCACGGGCGTCGAGTACCGGACGGTTACCGCCAGCTGTCCCCGCTTCAGGCATCGCGCATCGAAGGCGTGAAACAGGCAGGGCTCCTTCGCCATCGGCTCTCGATGGAACCAAAGCGCCGCCGGCGCCTCGCCCCCGGCGATCCAGACCTCGTAGGCGCCGCCCGGCGGCAGGTCTCGAGAGCACAGTACGAGCTCGGCCGCCTCCCCCGTCGTGGGCGCGTCGAACGTCACCATGTAGAGCTGGCGAAAGACCGGCTTCTTCCCCAGCGGGTCCCAGGCCGCCAGCGCCTTCGACTCGAAGTCGACCCGCCCCTCGAGCGCCACCTCCCGCTCCGCGATCGTCAGTCCCGGCCCGGCGGAAAGCGTCGTCTCGGTGCGGAGCTTCCAGCGCGGGCTCTCCAGCCGCTCCACCCCGCTCTTCCAGGGGATGCCGAGGACCGCGCAGAAGTGATCGGTGCGCCGCAGGTCCTTGAGCGAGTCGTAGAACGGCTGAACCGACGCGAGCGGCACCGCCTCGTGGAATCCGTCCCGCGCCACGAGCTCGACGGTCGCATCCAGCCTCTCCCTCAGCCGCGCGGCGGCCGCGCAGGCCTCGAGCTTCGCCGCCTTCTGCCCGACCGTCATCCCTCGGCCCGCCGTGTGGAAGACGGCGTCCCGCGCCTGATCGAAGCCGCACGCCTTCACCGCGCGTCGCAGCTCCTCCAGCCGCCGGACAGCGCCTTCGAAGCTCCCGGCGCCGCCCTGTTGCCGCGCCCCGGACGCGCTGCCCGGGCTCCCGGTGGCGCCGAGCCGCTCCGCCCCGGTCGCGGCCGCCGCGCTCCTCAGGCTCGCCGGCAGACGCCCGGCCGCAGGCTCCGTCACGGACCCTCGCTCCCTCGTGGGCAACAGAAACCAGAGCGCCGCGCACACGACGGCCACTCCCACCGCCGCCGCAGCAGCCATCGGCCTGCCCCGCCTCGCCACGGCGGGGGCGGGCCTGGCAGTCCGCGCCGCGCGGGAGGCGGGCGTGCTCGCCGGCCGCGCCACGAGCTGCGACGCATCGAGCGTTGCCAGCCCTGGCGCCAGAGCCTCTCGCATCTGCTTCACCGTTTGAATCCTCCGGCCTGCCTCGACCGTCAAGCTGCCATCCACCGCGGCCTGCAGCCAGCCCGGCGCCGCCGGCAGAAATCGCGCCAGCGGATCGGGCTCGCTCTCGACTTTCGCAGCCACGAGCTCCTGCGTCGATCCCGTCGGAAAGGGAAAGCGCCCCGACAACGCCCGATAGAGGATCACCCCCGCTGCGTACACGTCCCAGGCGGGCGACACCTCCTCCCCCAGGATCTGCTCGGGCGACATGTAGACCGGCGTCCCGACGGCAAACCCCTCCTGCGTCAAGTCGACCCGGTGCGCCAGGTGCTTGGCGAGGCCGAAGTCGATGAGCTTCACGACCCTGCCGCCGACGACGAAGATGTTGTCCGGCTTGAGGTCGCGGTGAATGACGCCATTCTTCTGCAAGTACTCCAGGCCGTCGAGAAGCTGCGCCATCAGGAGGAGCGCCTCTTCCCACGGCATGCGCCGGGGGCCCTGGTGGAGGGTCCAGGTCACGCCTTCCACCAGCTCCGTGGCGATGTAGGGCCCCTGTCCCGCGAAGCCGGCGTCGAACAGCCGGACGATGTTCGGATGCGAAAGCCTGGAGAGAATGCGCGCCTCTTCCTGGAAGCGGCGGGCCGTCTGCATGTCGCGAAACGCGTCGGCGCGGACCAGCTTGACCGCCACGCGCCTCGACAGCGAGGTCTGCACCGCCTCGAACACCTGCCCCATCGCACCTTCACCGAGCAGCCGCACGGGCCGGTACCGGTCCGCGAGCTCCGCCGGAAAGTCTCTGGGCAGCCGGTCGGCGATGGAGTCGGTCATGGCGCTGGCGACTCCTGATTCTAGCTCAACGGCCGGTTGGCCCTCGCACGGCGGAGGCAGTAGGATGCGGCTGATGGAGACTGCGACCCCGGCGCGCTACCGGCTCTTGGCCCACACTGCGGACATGGGCGTGTTCGTCAAGGCTCCCGACCTGGACGGCCTGCTTGCATCGGCGGCCCAGGCGGTCACGGAACTGCTGGTAGAGCCCGGAGCCGTGCAGGACCGCCGCGAGCTGGCCCTGGAGCTGGAGGCCGCGGGCACCTCCGAGCTCCTGGTGCGCTGGCTCTCGGAGGTGCTCTTCCTCTTCGAGACGCGCCACTTCCTGGGCCGCCGCTTCCAGGTCCGGACGGCCGGGGGCTCGCGGCTATCGGCGCAAATCGGCGGCGAGGAGCTCGACTGGGAGCGCCACCGGTTCCGCTGCGAGGTGAAGGCCGTCACGCGTCACAAGCTGCGTGTCGAGTCGACGGCGCGCGGCTGGCGGGCGTTCTTCATCGTGGACCTATGAGAATCGACCCAATCCGAAGGAGCGTTCGATGGAGCTGACCGATCTGCGGCTGAAGCGTCTGGCTCCCTGGCTCTGGGAGATCGAGGAGACAGCCGGCATGCTGGTGCCAGGCCGGGTTTTCGCCGACGAGGCGATGATGTCGACGCTGGCCCAGGACCAGAGCCTCTTGCAGGTCGCCAACGTGGCGCACCTGAAAGGGATCGTGAAGTACTCGCTGGCGATGCCCGACATTCACTGGGGCTACGGCTTCCCCATCGGCGGCGTGGCTGCGACCGATCCCCGCGAGGGAGGCGTGATCTCTCCCGGAGGCGTCGGCTACGACATCAATTGCGGCGTACGGCTGGCGGCCACCGACATCCACTTCCATGACGTCGCCCACCGGCTCAAGGACATGGTGACGGCGCTCTACCAGACCATCCCGTGCGGCGTCGGAAGCTCCGGCGCGGTCAAAAAGCTCTCGCGCCGCGAGCTGGACGAGGTGCTGGCCGGCGGCGCGCACGCGCTGGTGGCGCGCGGGATGGCCACCGAGCACGACCTGGCCTGCACCGAAGAGAACGGCCGCCTCCCGGCCGCCGATCCAGACCGCGTCAGTGACCGCGCCAAGGATCGCGGCGCTGATCAGCTCGGCACGCTCGGCAGCGGCAACCACTTCGTCGAGCTGCAGGTGGTCGATCAGGTCTTCGATCCCGACGTCGCGCGGCGGCTGGGCCTCGATATCGGCATCCTCGCCCTCTTCATCCACAGCGGCTCGCGCGGCCTGGGGTACCAGGTTTGCGAGGACTTCCTGCAGACGATGGACGTGGCGCTGCGCAAGTACAACATCCCCGTGCCCGACCGGCAACTCGCCTGCGCACCCGTCGACTCCCCGGAGGGGCGTGGGTATCTGGGCGCGATGTCGGCCGCCGCCAACTTCGCCTGGGCCAACCGCCAGGCGATGATGCACCTGGCCGAAGGGGCGCTGCTCCGCTCGCTCGGAGTTTCGCCCCGCGAGCTCAACTTCCGGCTCGTCTACGACGTCTGCCACAATGTGGCCAAGCTCGAGACGCACGACGTCGACGGCCAGATCCGCGAGCTCTGCGTCCACAGGAAGGGCGCCACGCGCTGCCTGCCGCCGGGCCATCCCCTGGTGCCGCCGCTCTACCGGGACATCGGCCAGCCCGTGCTGATCCCGGGAGACATGGGGCGCTATAGCTTCGTCTGCGTCGGTTCCGACAAGGCACTCGATCTCACGTTCGGCTCCAGCTGCCACGGGGCGGGCCGGCTCAAGAGCCGCCACCAGGCGACAAGGGATTCTCGCGGCCGCAACATCGTGCGGGAGCTGGCCGAACGCGGCGTCACCGTGATGGCGCGCGGCTACAAGACGCTGGCCGAGGAGATGCCCGAGGCCTACAAGGACGTCGCATCCGTCGTCGACGTGATGCACGAGGCCGGCGTGAGCCGCAAGGTCGTGCGCCTTCGCCCCGTCGGCTGCATCAAAGGTTGACGGAAACTCGGTGACTGCGCGAGCGTGCGCCGGCCGGCGCGAGAGGCTCCTTCGACACGACCGCTCCGCGGTCTGCTCTGGATGCCCCTTCGACAGGCTCAGGGTGAGCGGGGCGCGGGGTCAGTGGACCCGGTGGCCGGCGATGGCTTCAAAGAGAGTCCATCGCCCCGCGGGATGATCCGGAGCCAACGAGTCCTCGAGCCGGGCGCGCTCGAAGTCTATGGTCCTCAGAAGCCAGTCGAGCCGGGCCGTCTCGTTGGCCGGCATCTGGCCCGCCGCCTCGCCCGCGATCACCCACGCGCGCCGCGCTGCGGCCTTCTCCGAGGCGTAACCCAGCCAGCTGTGCGAAACCGTCCTCAGCAGCCGCGCATGCTCCATCTTCCGCAGCGCCTCCAGCGGCTCCCCGCCAATCGAAGCCAAGACTCGCAGCTGTCCGGCCTGAGCCGCCAGCCGCTTCTCCCGCGCCATTCCAGCCTCCAGCCTCAGAAGCCTCTCCGGCGCCCACCGCCCCAGCCTTCGCCGCGCAGTCTCCAGTGCCCTCGCTGCCTCGTCCGCCAGCCCCTCGTCGTGCGCGGCCTGGGCCACCACCAGCTGCCCGAACGCCGACTCCGGGGCCAGCTGCGATGCCGCCCGCGCGTGAAAGAGCGCCTCGGTCGTCCGGCCTCTTGCCAGCAGCGCCGCAACCGGCAGCTGGTCCCTGGACCAGAGCGGCGCGAGCGGGGCCACCTCCCGCGCAAACTGGTGGAACGGCTGCGCGAAGAGCCCCAGCACCACCAGCACAGCCAGGACCACCCCGACCCGCACGCTCCCCCGAGGCACGCGAGGCCGCCAGAGCTTCGACCACGGGACGTCGTCGGCCGCCCCGATCGCGATCCAGCCCGACCACGGCAACTCCGCGACCGGCCTCTCGAAGCGCCGGACCGCACCGGCCCCCACCGGCAACGTCGCGATCCACCATCTCCCCGGCCGCCCGGCCGCTACCATCGGCGAGGGATTGGCCAGCTCCGCCACCCGCACCCACATCCACATGATGGCGATCGCGCTCGCCACCGGGAAGCCGTAGGCCACTTCCGGGCTCAGCAGCCACGCCAGCGCCAGCGTCACTGTCACCAGCGGGGCCGCCGTCAGAACGAACCACCTCTCGCCAGCCAGCGCGCAGGTCCCCACCGCCGCCACGGCTGCCGCGACCCAGAAGAACGGGAGCCCAGGCCCCATCCCGGCCTGCGGCACCAGCGCCAGGACCGGCGTCGAGTAGGCCGAGAACAGCACCATCGCCTGGAGCACCAGGTCCCAGACACCGTGCGCCGGGTCCCTGGAACGCCGGTAGAGCAGCTCGGGCGTCCACCCTTGCGGCATCCCGATCCGCACCTCGCGGTCGACGAAGCACATCGGCCTCACCAACTCCAGCCCCTTACGCACGCTCCAGAGCCGGTAACCCGGCAGCGCCTTCGCCATCCGTCTGGATGCCAGTCCCACTCGCCACCAGAGAAGCCACGCCACGGCCACGAAGTACTTGGGGTACAAATCCGCCGTGATCACCTTGTCGTGACCCGAGAACCACCCCGTGAGCACCTCCGCCACCAGCAGCGTGAAGCCGATCACCAGCCGCATCGGCAACGTCAGGGTGTCGGCGACACGCTCGGCCTCGCGCTCCAGCGTCTCGTTCTCCTCGTTGGCCGGAAACGACAGGTCCACGAAGTATCGGAAACACCAGTGTGCGATCAGCAGGCCGACGCACTTTCCCGCGCCGGCGATGATCTCCGAGGGCGGCGACATGAAGAGCTGCGTGAGTGAGAAACCAAGAATGCCGGCCACGGTCCAGGCCCAGGTGGCGCGGTACCAGTCGATAGCCAGCGCCCGGGTCCTGGGCGAGATGTCCGATGGCATGTCCGCCGCGCTCCAGACGCATTTCCAGACGGACACGGCCAGGACGACCGAATGCATCAACCCCAGGTAGAACTGCCACTCGCCGGGCGGCGCCAGGCACTTGATGACACTGACCAGGTACGTGCCCAACAGCGGCAGCACCACCACCACCAGCACGCGATCGAATCGCGTCGAGTACCCGGGTGCCGTGAAGAGCTGGGCCGTGTCGTCATCCGCAGCGCCGCGCGTGCCGTGCCCGGCCTGGACCCAGCGCACGCGGTCCATGACGAACGCGCCGAAAAGCGTCGCCAGGAGCACGATCGTGAGGATGAGAATCTTCAAGCCGGCCCCTTCACGATCGCGTGCTCACGTGGCGTTCTCCGGACGGACCGTTCAGTCCCTCGAGCTGCCCAGGCCGAGGCTGTCCGGCTCTGCCGCCCCAGGTCTGTCCCAGAGCCGGCGTAGCTGGTCGCGCCGCTGGGGGTCCTGGATCATCCGGCGGATCGACTCCGGGTCGGGGGTCTCGAGGGGGCCCGAGCCGGGCCCGCGATCGGCCCTGTCGCCCAGCAGCTTTCCGATCTCCTCGGCGTAGCGCTCGGCCTCATCGTCGGGGATACGGCTGTCCTCGCTCTTCTGGATGATCTCGTGGATGATCTCGGCTACCCGCCGGGCCAGACGGCTGCTCTTGAGCATCGGCTGGAACTTGCGCTTGTAGGCGGGGTCCAGCTTGATCGCCTTCTTGGCGTGCAGGAAACACTTGGAGGAGGCCTCGGGGTCGCTCGACAGCCGGTCGTAGGCCATCGCGAGCCGGAAGTGGACCTCGGGTGCATCTGGGAGCTTCTGGGCCACGCCCTCGAGGAACTCGATCTCGCCGCGCAGCTCGGAATCATCGGCCTCGGCCAGAACATCGTTGCCGTCGGGCCCCGCGGCCGGCGACACCTTGCGGCACTCCAGGCGCGCCACTTCCTCACGGGCGGCGGACAGCTCGCCATGCGCATCGCGCAGCTTGCGCCTGAGCTGGTCCGTCTCGCACCTGGCGCGCACGATCCGCATCTCGGAGTCCCGCGCGCGCTCGGCAGCCGCCAGGCCCGCGGACTCGCGCACCGCCTCGGTCCAGCAGAAGCCGATCGGCACCAGCGCCAGTGCAACCAGCAGGGCGGCGCGCGCTGCCCGCCGGCGCGCGAACCCGTGCAAGTCGACCGGGACCTTCTGACCACAGGAGCCGCATCCGAGCTCGACCCCCTTCGGGGCCAGCGGCTCACGGCAGTGGGGGCAAGACAGGCTCGAAGCACAGCATGGCATGGCGGTTCCTCCTTCCGGCATCCGGATCATACATCAAGACCCGCGCCAGCCGCCGCCGTTCCAGCGGCGGGGCGGACTACTCCTCCCGGTCGGCGCGGACCCGCTCCTCCAGCACGAAGATGCCGCAGGCAACCTGCTTCCTATGGTCCCGCACCAGCGCCGACGAGATCTGGAGCGTCTTCTCCAGCGTCGTCTGCCTCCCCGGGGCCAGCGCGAAAAACGTCTCCCGCGCCAGCCGCTCTTCCCGCGCGAGCGAGCCGCTCACCAGCTCGGCCAGCTCGGCCGGCAGGCGCGTCTCGGCCAACCGTTGACCCAGGACCTCGTTGGAGGCGATGTCGAAGAGACTGTAGAACGCATTGCTCGCCTGGAGCACCCGCCCCTCCGCATCGCTCACGAACACCGGCCGGTCCAGCAGGTTCGCGAGACCGTCCAACTTGCGCATCTCGAGCTGGATGCGGTCGGTCTTCAGGGCATCGAACAGCTTCGCCTCCCGGATGAGGCTGTTGACTGCCTCGCCGATGGCGGAGAGCTCCGCGGTCCCCGAGAGCGAGATCTCGGTGTCGAACCGTCCCTCCCGGGCCTGCCTCAGCGCCGACACGATTCTCCGGAGCGGCACCACCACCCTGGGCGGCGCGAGGACCGCCAGGATCACCATCGCCAGCAGCGTGACACCCATGACGAGCACCATGTGCTGCTGGGCCCTCGAGGCCACGCGTCGAGCCTCTGCCTGCCTGTCGGCGACCGCCGCCCGCGGCTGCACGGTCGCGTGGGCTGCCGCAATTTCGCCGGCCAGCAGGCGCTGCAGGTCGGCCGAGAGGTCATTCAAGTAGTGGAAGGCCATCACGCCGATGAAGGCGACCAGTACGCCCGCGCCCAGCAGCGTCAGCTGGATTCGTCCTTGCAGCGTGAGCTTCATGACGGCGGCGTGCTCAGTCCCCGGCACCCGGGAGCTTCGTCAGGGCGTCGACCTTCTCGCGGCTGCCGACGACCACGAGCACGTCGTCGGTCTCGATGCGGTCGTCGGGCATCGGCAGGTCGTTGACGCGCACCTCGTAGGCGCTGCGGCCGTCCTCGGTCAGGACCGGGCGTCGGCGTTTCACCGCGATGACGTTCACTCCGTGGCGGTTCCGCAGGTCGAGCTCCCGGATGGTCTTGCCGACGAACTCTCTGAGCGGCCGGAGCTCCGCGAGGCTGTGCCCGGAGCCGAGCGTGATCCGCTCCAGCAGCTGCGGCGCCACGATCCTGAGCGCCACTTGCTCGCCCATCTGGTCCTCGAGGAAGACGACCTCGCTGGCGCCAACCTCCCGCAGGATGGCCCCCTGAAGCGCAGTCACGGCCCGCGCGATCACCCGCTCGAGCCCCAACCTTCGCAACAGGGCCGTCGTCATGATCGAGGCCTCCACGTTCGCGCCGATCGCCACGACCGCCAGGTCCATCTCCTGGACGCCGGCCGCCCGGAGACTTTTTTCATCCGTCGAGTCGAGGGCTACAGATTGCGTCACCCGGTCCTTGAGCTCCTCGCAGATCTCGGTGTCCCGGTCGATCGCCAGGACCTCGGCGCCGCGCGCGGCGAGCACCTCGGCGACCTTCGCTCCGAAGCGCCCCAGTCCGATCACGGCCACCTGCATCCCTCTGGTCCTCCTATCCGATCATCACACGCCCCTCGGGGTACTCGAGGGGTTGCCGCCTGGCGACGGCGCCCAGCGCCAGCATCAGTGTAAGCGGCCCTACGCGCCCTGTGAACATCAAAGCCGAGATCAGGAGCCGGCCGGCCGTGGTCAGCTTCGCGGTGAAGTCGAGCGACAGGCCGACGGTCCCGAAGGCGCTGGTCGCCTCGAAGAGCACCGTGACGAGCGGCGCGTCCTCGGTCACGCAGAGCACGCCGGCGAAGACCATGACGACGGCCAGGGCGAGGAAGGCCATGGCATAGGCCTTGTCGACCGTGGCGCGAGCCAGGCTGCGGCCGAAGACGACCACCGCCCGTCCGGTCAACGCCTGCCGCACGGCCAGCACGATGACCCCGAGCGTGGAGGTCTTGATGCCGCCGCCGGTGGAGCCGGGTGAGGCGCCAATGAACATCATGACGAGCGTCAGGAAGACTCCCGCCTGGGAGAGCTGCCCCATCGGAAGCGTGTTGAACCCGGCCGTCCGCGGCGTGACGGAGGCGAACCACGACGAGAGGAGCCGTTCTCCCTGCGTGAGCCCGCGCATCGAGGCCTCCGCCTCGAGGATGTAGAAGCCGGCCGCTCCCGCCCCGAGGAGAAGCGCGGTCACGAGCAGGACCAGCCGGGAGTGGACGCTGAGCTCGCGGGAGCGGCCGGTCGCGACCAGGGAGAGCTCCCGGAGCACGCTGAACCCCAGCCCTCCCAGGATGATCAGAGCCGAGACGCAGACGACGAGGAGGCCATCCGATCGGAAGCCCATCAGACTGTCGCTGAAGAGTGCGAAGCCGGCGTTGCAGAAGGCGCTGACAGAGTGGAAGAGCCCTAGCCAGAGAGCCTCGGCGACGGGACGTCCCAGGGCGTGGAACCTGGAGAAGAGGAGCAGGCCGCCGGCGAGCTCGACCAGCAGGGTCGCCTGGACAATGGAGAGCGTCAGCCGCTTGAGCTGGGTGATGTCGGAGGAGTCGAGCAGCTCGGCCATCACGGTGCGGCCGCGGAGGCCGATGCTATGACCCAGGAAGAGCGTGCTGGCAGCGGACATCGTCATGATGCCCAGGCCCCCGATCTGGATGAGCGTGATGATGATGACCTGGCCGAAGAGAGTGAAGTGCTCCGCTGTATCCACGACAATCAGGCCTGTCACGCAAACGGCGCTCGTGGCGGTGAAGAGCGCGTCGACGAAGGAAGTGGTACTCCCGGCCCGGGTCGCGGCCGGGATGGTGAGCAGCAGAGTCCCCAGCAGGATGACGGAGGCAAAGCTGCCTGCGACCAGCCGAGCCGGGTGGAGGGGCGCCTGGACGGCGGGCTGTTCGGTTCCCTCTCGGGTCGCTGCCAGCGCCGGGGCGAGCCAGCCGAGGGCGTAGTGCATCAGGACAAGGGGCAGCGCGACGGAGGTCTCGCCGGGGGCGGCCAAGAGCGCCGCGGCGATGGCGACATCGATGAGCAAGACGCCCAGGTCGGCCAGCGCCCCGCGCGCGGCCAGCAGCGTGGCGGCCAGCCAGCCGGCGAAGATGGCCGGCAGGCATGCTTCGGCCAGCGCCCCGGCCTCGGCCAGCTCGGGCAACCCGCCAGCGACCCGCCCCGCCAGCGCCGCCAGGGTCGCCGCGACCATTGCGGCCGAGAGCACGCGGGAGGAGCGGCGTGCCGGACTCGAGGCGTCGAGGACCGAGCCAGTGACGGCGTCGCCCTTCAATCCCAGCCTTCCATCCGACGGCGCCAAGTCTCCAGCTTCGCCATCAGCGTCGTGCGCCCGCGTTCGAACACCGCCGCCAGCGCGATCAGCGCGAGCCCGCCGGCGATCAGCGAGCCGACACCGTAGCCCGAGAACGCCAGCACCTGCCGCACCACGAACGAGCCCACGTCGATGACGAGCAGCAGCGTCGAGTAGATCAAGTAGTCCTTCACGCGGAAGTGGAGCCCCGCCAGCACTCCGACCACGGCCAGAAACGCCAGCACCAGCGCGTGCGACGGCTGGGCGTGGGCCACGGCCCCCCAGAGCGACTCGCCCGAGATCAGGAGCGTCCCCGCCGCGCGCAGGTTGCTGCGGGTCTCGCTCGAGAGCTCGTCTCGATTGGCGTGGGTGAAGGCGATCAAGGTGAGGCCCGCCGGGAGCGTCCAGAGCAGCGCAGTCGAGAGGTGGTACGGCCGCCAGAAGAGGAAGTTGGCCAGGTTGTAGAGCAGCCCGGCGGCGTAGAACCAGGCGCGTGCCTCACCCGCCATCGGCACCAGGTTGTAGAAGACCGCCGCGGCCCCGACCATCGTTGCCTGCCAGGTTCCCTCCCAGAGGTAGAGCCCGGCCCCCGCCACCAGCATCGGCAGCGCCAGCGCCGTGTGCCTGAGCGGTGAGCGGAAGACGGCCAGAGGCCCGGAGAGAGCGCGCGCCAGTACCAGCAGCGGGTAGCTCGAGACGATCGCCAGTAGCTGCACCAGCGGTGAATCGGGCAAGATGCCGTTCACCTTCAGATGCCCATAAGCCAGGAACGGGCCCAGCACGCTGGCCCAGGCCGCGGGCTCGTCGGCCCCCCGCACGGCGCGATAGGCGAAGAAGAGGGACAGGAAGCCGATCGAGGCCGCCGTGGTCCAGGGCTGATCGCTTCTGCCGAACGACTGCGGAGCAAGCGACACGGCCGTCAGCCAGGCCAACGGCATCGCCGCGCCAGAGAGAGTCAGCTCCCCGACCAGCAGGCGGCGCATGCGAGCCAGGCGCGCGTCGACACCCGCTTCCCCCCCGATGGCCAGCGCGTAGAGCCAGGCGATCCAGGCGATGTACCAGGTCGAGCGGTGGGCCTGGGCGGCTCCTAGCAGACCGCCAGTCAGCGCCAGGCCGGCCCACGTAGCCACGAACGCCGGGTAGGCGAACTGGAGCACGAACGCCAGCACGCCGTACGACGCCATCACCAGGCACGGCGCCCAGTGCGCCCGCTCGGCAGCGCCGGCCCCGGCCAGCGTCGCACCCAGCGCGGCGCCGAACGCGTGGAACCCGAACGCCACGCTGGCATTCCTCCCCTCGAGCGCCGCCGCAAATCCGACGGCAGCCAGCGCCACTGCAAAGAGACCCGAAAGCGCCACCGACACGTTTACGCCGCTCTTCTGGCCGGCGACCATCCCGAAGCAGTGAAGAAACGTCACGACCAGCCAGAACTGGCTGGCCAGTGGTCCGCCCGAGCTCCCGGCGAGCAGCTCCGAGTGCGCAAAGAAGGCCACAAGCAAGACGAAGGACGCCAGGCTGCTCCAGGGCCCCTCCCCTTGCGTAAGCCCGACCAGCATGGCGAACCCCGCGACCCAGGCCAGCGGCGTGGCGCAACCCGTCAGCGTCACGCCCGGGACCAGCAGCGGGTCCATCCGCGAGAGGGCATCGTCTCCGCCCATGCGGCCCAGGGCGGCCAGCGCCCAGCAGCACGCGACACCGGTCATCCCCCACACCGGCGCCGTCGCCCCGGTCAGCACCAGCGCCTCGGCCACGACCGTCAGCGCCGCCCAGACGGCGACCACCGCCATGTACGCGTGGCGGCTGGCGACGGCCATCGCACCGTGGAACGCCAGGATGGCACCCCCGATCACCAGTCCGCGCCCGCCTGCGGGCACCGCGAGCACCGCGCCGAGCAGAGCGGTCAGGGCGCCAAGCCCATGGAAAGCCACGCTCACACGCCGGTCTCGGCCGGCGGTCAGCGCGCCCGCGACGGTGCACGCGGCCCCGACCGCCAGCTGCGGCACGATCCATCCGGGTCCTCCGACTCCCAGCAGCGCCTCGGCCACCGGGTGCCAGAGGCCGAAGACCGCCGGATCCGCGTAGACGAAGAGCAGCTCTGCCGCCAGTCCCAGCGCAAATGTCTCCGCCAGCTGCTGGTCCCCCCGCTCGGCATGATAGGCGCGCCCGGACGAGTAAGCCGCGTAGAGGAGCCCGGCGATCAGCCAGCGGTTCCCGGGAATCCCGGGAATGATCAGGCAGAGCGCCGCAGCCGCCATGAAGACTCGGGCCGCTCCCCCGAAGAGCGCCGGCAAGTCTCCCGGGTCCTCTCCCGAGCGCAGCTGCCTCAGCGCGACCGCCGCGGCGTCCGCGACGTGCATCGCCCCGATCAGCAAAAGACCCAAAGGACCCGCCGAGGTGTAGCTGGCGAGACAGAAGGCGGAGTGGGCGGCGAGCGCCAAGAGCCCGGCGAAGCCGATGCTCGAAGGCGCAGGGCGGCCTCCCTCCCCCCCGAGCCGCCCCAGCCCGGGGACCAGCAGGAGCATCACACAGGCCAGGCCGGCCACGGCGGCCGGCAGCCCGTTCGTCAGCCCGGGGGGCCAGATGGCCGTCAGCGCAGAGGCAAGCCAGAGCCGCGCGCCGAGCTCGCCGGCGCCCGCGGCCGGAGCCAGCGTCCGCCGCGCTGCCGGGACCGACAGCGCCAGGAGCAGGAGTCCGCCCATGGCGCCCGCTGCGACGCCGGAGGCCTCCGACCAGAGCCCGAGCCACCGGATCGCCAGCGCGTTCAAAGGCAGGAAGAGCAGCGCGATCCCCGATAGCGCCCCGGCGGACCGTTTCAGTCCGAATACTTGCTCCACGAGCATCGCCAGGCCGTGGAAGAAGGCCGTCGTCAGCAGCAGCGGCATGTACCGGCCAGCCCCGGAGGCGTCCGACCAGAGGCTGAACGTCAGGATGAGGCCGCCCCCCAGCACGAGGAAGGCGCCCAGGAAGAGCAGCCAGTGGATGGAGAGCTCTCCCAGCAGCGCCGGGATTGCGCCGCCCGGGTCGAGCGAGTAGCTTCGGGCCTTCTGCGGCGGCTGCGGGAGCGCCACGCGCACGCGACGGACTGCCGGCGCCTCCGCGCGCCGGGCGCGCTCGACCTGCTCCTGGAAGGCTGCGAAGGCCCGCAGGTCGGGAGCGAAGGCCGGGTCGAAGCTCGACGGGTCCGGCCCGGGCGCCATCGACGGGCCCCCAACGGCAGCCTCGGCTGCCGGTCCCGCATCCTGCCCCAGGCCGCGCAGGCTGCCCATCGCCAGCTCCAGATCGGCTCCCCTCACCCGGCGCTCGAGCACCTCGCGCACCGCCTGCGCCAGCTCCGGTGTCAACGCATCCTCCGAGGCACCTTCCCCACCCAGAAGCTCCCGCCACCGCTTCTCGCGCGTCTCGGTCACGGAGGTCAACAAGACCGACCTCAGCCGCGGCGGCAGCGACGTCGCCGCCCGCCTGAGCGGCAGCTCGACCCGCTCCAGCAACCGGATCTCCCGTGCCAGGCCCAGCAGCGCAGCCCCCTCGGGCCCGTCACCGCTCCCCGGCCGCCCGGTCCCCTCCGTGGCGTCGCCCGGCACCGGCCCCGGCTGGCCATCCCCGGTGCCGATGGAGGCAGGCCCGGCGGCGATCGACTCGCGGGCCGCGCCGGCCTCGGAGGCGCCGGGCGCCTCTGCGTTCTCGCGCGGCGCGGCACGGGAAGCCGGCGCCTCGCCGCCCGCAGGGCCCGCTTCGCCTGCACCCTGCTCGCGTGCCTCGGCACCGAGCAGGAGCAGCAGAGACGTCACGTCGCCCCCGTCGAGCTTGCCCGCCGCGCCGAGATCGCGCACCGTCTCGCAGGCGGCCGCCAGGCCCGCGGCGCGCGCCCGTTCCCGCTCGACCTCGGGGATCAGTGCCTGCCAGTAGCGGGGAGTGCGCAGCCGCAGGTTCTCCAGGGACGCCTCGCGCGCCTGCTCCGGGATGAGCCCGTCGACCGCCATGTCGTCGAGCTCGAGGTACATCCGGTGCAGCAGGTAAAGCCGCCGGCACGCGTCGATGCCGGGCCCCGTACCGCCCAGCTTGTCGAACTCGTGCGCGGCCTGCGGCCGACCCAGCGACTCCCAATCACTCGCGAGCTTGCGGCTGGTGGCCAGCCAGTCCTGCTTCGACAGCACGCCGCTCTCGGCCAGCGCTGACAGCCCCTTCAAGCACCAGCGCAGCAGGTACCCTCGGTGCGCCGCCGACTTCAGCTCCTCGGCCCCGAACAGCGCATCCCAGCCAGCCAGAGCCATCTGGCGCGCTTCCAGCTCGACCACCCGCGCGGCACGCGAAAGCGCCGGCACGGATTGCGCCGCGAGCTGAACCTCCTCGAATAGAACGAACGCCCTGTAGAGCGCCTCGATCTCCAGGCGGCTCATACGGCGTCGCCCACTCAGTTATCCAGGAGGATCAAGGGCCGGAAGCCGGCACCATCGACCTCGACGCGCGCCAGCCGGCCCCCGCCCATCTCCAGCCGGACCTTCCGGCCACGCGCTTCGGCCAGGATGACCTTGGTGGAGTCCCCGGCCGCTTCGCCCGAGTTCTGCACGACGGGAAGACGGATCTCCACGGGGCTCGCGAAGTCGTAGAGCACCACGAACTGCCGCGAACCTTCCTTTTCCTTCCAGGTCTCCAGCCGAACGTAGTTGGAACGATTGTAGTACCCGCGGCCTTCGATCGTGATCTCGGGGCGGGGCTGCAAATGAATCGGACGGATCGCCTCGTCATCCAGCTCGATCGTCAATGAGGCGCCTCCCATATCGCTGATCAGCATCCGGATGTCGACCTTGGCAGTCAGCTCGCCCGCCTTGGCGCTCAGCCGCACGATGGGCGGCATCTGCTGGATCCACTTGTTCTCGAAGACGGGTAGACGAGTCTCCTCGATCTCGCTGAACTTGCTGAGGATGACGAACTGCTTCTCGTCGATCTTTTCCACCCGGAAGTAGTGGCTGCGGCTGAAGTTCCCGGCATACTCGACCGTCACGGCCGGAGCGCCGGCGAAGAGCGGGGCCGAAAGCCCGAGAAACAAGAGCGAGGCGAGCAGACTGCGAGCGTTCACGGAGTTCTCCAATCAGGTGTTCTGGGACCGCCTGGACGGGGCCGATCCTAGTCTTCGGAGCGTGGCCCGGTCAAGCATGACGACTTGGGCGCCTTGACCAGCTCGAAGCTGAACATCCAGGCTGCCAGTTGCACCAGAGGGACCCTTGTCAGCACCCGATCGAGCCGGTCCAGCGCCGGCCGCAAGGGGGGCGTGAAGATCGAGAGAAGGCTCGCCAGATGCCAGAATCGGAGGTCCTCGACCTCGAACTGCCCGCGCGCCGCGCGCAGCCGGGCCGGCGTCAGGACGTGGGAGCGCTCCCAGCGCGTCCGCCGCGCGGGCGTCAACTCGCGAAACAACCGCAGCGCCGGGTTGTAGCCCAGGGCCTCGAGCGCAAGGACCCGACCTCCCGGGGCCAAGATCCGGTACAGCTCCCTCAAGCACGCCTCGAGGTCGAGGTGGTGCAGCACCCCACGGCAGACGACACGATCGATCGACTCCGAGGGGAGCCTCGTCTCTTCGGCGTCACACTGGAGGAATCGAGCGCGCGACTCCAGACCGGCCTCGCGGGCCGCCTCACGGGCCAGGGCGATCGATTCGCCGCTCAGATCGATCCCGACCGCCAGCCGGGCGCCGGCTCGCGCAGCCGACAGCGCGTCCCCACCGCGCCCGCATCCGTAGTCGAGAAACACCGCGCCGGGGGCCTCACGCTCGATCCACTCGACCACGTGCCGGCTCGACATCGCCGCCGCCTCGTAGAGTCCGGCCCCGACCCGCCCCGGAGCGCCCGCCTGTTCCTGCGCCCTGCGGCGATCGTGGAACGCGCTCTCCTCGCGCTTGCGCTCCGGCAACCCCGCAAGCCACTCGGCATCCGCCAGCCCCGCCAGCTCCCCCAGCCGCCGCTCCAGCCCGTCAACGGAGCAGCCCGCCGGGAAACCGGTGGCGTCTACCTGTACCGGGTTTTCCAAGGAAAACCCGGTACAGGTAGACGCCACGGAGTCAACGGCCTCCATATCAGCCAAGCTCCAGCACCATCACGACCCGGCCGGACACGCGGCTCTCCTCGCGAAACCCCGCCTTCGCGAAGAGCGGCTCCGGACCCGTCCAGACTTCGTTCACGTCCTCATGACGGCCAGGCTTGGGATACGCCTCGACCCGCCGCACGCCACGCGCCCGCAGGTCGTCGAGGATGCCACCCAGGAACAGGTGGGCCAACCCGCGACCTCGATGCTCGGGTCGAATCATCAGACAGGAAATCGCGTGCGCAGGCGGCGCCCCTTCGCGCACCAGCTGCCGCTCCAGTTTCGCCATCCCCGCCCTAGGCCTGCACTGGCACCACCCCGCGACGCTCCCGTCCACGAAGAGCAGATAGCCGTCGTGACCGCCCTCCCGGAAGATACGCTCGCGCACAGCCATGTTCTCCTCGGAAGTGCGGTCGCCCCATCCGTCCCAGCTCGGGACTGTCCAGGCACTGCAGTAGCACCAGCCAAACGGCTCGCTCTTCATCAGCCGCCAAAAATCCGCCTCGAGCGCAACCTCCAGCCTTCGAACCTCGACGTTCATCGGCCCGAAGTATCGCGCCACTCGAAGCCCCCGCGCAAGCCAGCCCTTGCCCACGTGTGTCCCGTAGGGGGTCCCCTCCCGAAAGGCGTCGAGGGCCGACCTCGCTTTCGTGCCCCCGCCCCTGCCCTTGCCCGAGCCCGTGCCCCTGCCCCCGCCCCCGCCCGAATGCTGGTCGCGACAATGATGCTCGGCCACGAGGGTATCCGAACGGCCCCCGGCATGACATGAACTCCTTGCCCATCGGGAGAGTCTATGGATCATGAACCAGCAGCTGGAGCACGCATCTTGCCTGCCCTCAAAGACCGCATGACTACTGGGCAGGCGAGACGCCTGCGCCATTTCTCTTCCTTGCGGAGCCCTTCGCGCTGATGATGCTTTCCAGGCTTCGGAGCCGCTCCCTTGCCCATCCCCCACCCGGCACTACAATCCCTCCACCCTCCGTGAACCGCTCTCTCGCCTGGGCCTTCGTCGCCGCCCTGCTCGCCTACGCCATCGCCTTCGCGCTCGTGGCCGATTTCACCTGCGACGACGCCGGCATCAGCTTCTGCTACGCCAGGAACCTCGCCGCCGGCCGCGGCCTCGTGCTCACTGCCGGCTCCGAGCGCGCCGAGGGCTTCTCGAACCTCTTGTGGGTGCTGCTGCTGACCCCAGGAATCGGCCTGGGCCTGGACCCCGCTCTCCTCGCCAAGGCTCTCGCCTTCGCGGCAGGCTCGGCCTCGCTCTGCCTGCTGCTGCTGGCACCTGCCCGCATGGCCGGCCGGACGCTCCGCCCGTCGGACGCGGTGCCACCGCTGCTGCTGGCCACATCCGCTCCCTTCGCCTTCTGGACGGCCGGCGGCCTCGAGACCGTCTTCTTCGCGCTCTTGCTCCTCGCCGCCGCAACCGCCTTCGCGCTCGAGCTGCGAACCCCTCCCCGCACGTTCCCGCTCTCCGCGCTCGCGCTCTTCCTCGCCTCCCTCACTCGCCCCGAGGGCCCGATCTACGCTCTGGCCGCCCTACCCGCCGTGGCCGCGCGCACGTTCGCGACGCCGAATCACGCCAGCGCCTGGCGTCACTTCATCCGCTGGCTCCTCTGCTTCGCACTGCCCCTGGCCGCCTCCTTCGCCTGGCGGCAGCTCTATTTCGGCAGCTGGTGGCCGACCGTCTTTCACACCAAGCTGCCCGGCGACTCGCTCGAGTCTCTCAGCCTGGGCGGTGCCGGCTGGCGCTATCTGGCGGACTGGCTCGCAGCCCCGTCCGCCGCCGGCTTGACGGCCCTGGCAGCCTTTGGGCTCTTTCGGCTGCCCGCCGCGCGCGGAGGACTCTGGCTTGGAGGTTCCCTCGCGGCCACCGCCGCCTTCGCCGCCGTCACCGGCGGCGACTGGATGCAGCACCACCGCTTCCTGGTCCCTGCCCTGCCATTCCTGTGCTGGGCCGCTGGCGAGGGCCTGCACCACCTGCTGGCGTCCCTCCCCGCCCCCCGCGCAAAGGCCGCTCCTATCGCCTGCCTTCTGCTGCTCACCGCCTATGGTGCCGTGCAGCTCGGCGCCCTCCACGCCACCCGAGGACGCTACCGGGTGACCTTCTCTTCGCGCCTGGCCCGAGGCGAGGTTTTCAGACGGATGGCCCACGAGGCCGGCCTCAGGTCCGCGCTCCTGGCCGACGCCGATGCCGGAGGGACGTCGTGGGCCTCCGGGCTCGACCTGCTCGACATCACCGGCCTTACCGACCGCATCCTCTCCCGTCACCTGTCCAACCCCGTCCTGCGCGAGGAGTACCTCTTCGGCCAGCGCCGTCCCGATTTCATCCGGCTCTCGGGGGTCTGGACCGAAGCCTCCGGGCTGGGCCGCTCCAGCCGGCTGGCGGCAGAGTACCTGCCGCTCGCCCCCCTGCCCGGCGACTACCCTGGTGACTACAACTTCGTGCGCCGCGAACTGCTCGCGGCCCAGGACGGCGAGACGCCTGAGCTCCCACTTCCACGGCATCACGGCCCCGGCATCGGCTGGACGGGGCTGACTCCTGTCGCCCGAACCCTGGCTCCTGGCGGGCGTTTCATGGCGCGCTTCTACTGGACGATGGCCGCCCGGGCCGAGCCGCGCGTGCGGCTGAGTCTCGCCGGCACCCCTCCGATCAGCGCCGAGCACCGGTTGGCGCTCGGCTGGCTGACCCCCGAGACGATTCCGACCGGCCCGGCGATGCGCGATCGGCTGACACTACCCCTGCCCGCGGCCCTTCCCGAGGGACGTTACGGCGTGGAGCTCGCCTCAGGCCGTGAAAGCCCCACGGTCTCCGTTCCGGGGCTGGAGTTGCTGGTGTCGCGAGAGGCTGCGCTCGCGCGCGCCCGGGAGCTCGTGGCCACCTTCGATGCAGCGGGCGGCGTCCCGCGTCCCAAGCTTCTGCGAGACATCGAAGAATTGGAGGCTGCAGGCGCTCTGGATGGCGCTCAACTCGAGTCCGCTCGCCGGGCTGCGGGCGCTGCTCTGGCCAGGCAGGCTATCCGGGAGCTCGAGGGTCCCGTGGAGAGCGTCGTCGAGGCGATCGAGTGCTGCCTCCTGGCGGCGCGCTGGGATGAGCCCGCCGCCGCGGCGCGAATGGCCGTGGCAAACCGTGCGATTGCAGCCGCCCGCGACCTGGAGTCTCGCGGAGATCGTCTGGGCGCGTGCCGGCTGCTCGGCGCCCTGACGCGCATCGCCCCCGGGGCCGCTCGGATGCTCGCCTGGCGCGACCGGCTGTGGGAGCAGCTGGCACGCGACACGACACGGCCCGGGAGCTGACAGGAGTCCGCTTCCCGGACACCCCCCAGTCCTGCATCCGGACAGTCGGACGCCTCCCTTGTCTGGGCACATGGCTTTGCCACGGGCCCCGGCGGCTGGCACGGTGCTTGATTGAGTGTTGCCGCGCCGGGAACCCGACCGGCGGCCCGACGAGGAAGGAGACCCAGATGACGCTCTGCGCCGAAGCCACCCGAGTGACCTCGAGCCCGACCGCTGACACCGCTGCCCGGATCGTCAAGGAGCAGCCGGACCTGGAGCGGATGCAGGCGCTGGGAGTCCTCGACTGGCACGTCGCGACGGAGACGGTCTCGACCTTCCAGAAGCGCTACGACCGAGGACTGGTCTGCTACGTCCTGGAGGGTGAAGCGACCGTCCACTCGCCCCTGGGCGTCGTCCGCATCGAGCCCGGCGACATGGTCACCTTCCCGGTCGGCCTGGAGTGCACCTGGTTCGTGAAGAGCCCCCTCGGCACGCACTACAGCTATCTGTAGGCCGCCGGGCACCCGGCCGGGTCATAATGATCCGGCATGGACCCCTCTACTGGCACCGGGCTCTGCCGCGTTTGCGGCGAGGCGCTGACTGGCCCCTCGGTGGTGAGTTGCGTGCAGTGCGAGACGCCGACTCACCGGGACTGCTTCCGCTACGCCGGGGCCTGTCCGCTCTACGGCTGCGGTGGCACGCGATGGCGCGCCCGGACGCGAGCCGCGGCGTCGAGCGCGCTCGGTGCGGCCGATCGCCTCGCCGCCCGCATCGGGCTCGGCGCCGGGAGGGTGGTCGGTCCTGGCGCCGGCAGCGCCATCGAGCTCGATTACCACTCCGGTCTCGAGATAGCCGCCGACTGGATGGTCTCGGCCGGCCTGGTCGGACTGGGCGCGGTGGCGCTGGTCGGCCCCCACCCCCACGTCGTGGAGCTCTCGAGCCTGGCGGCAGTCCTCTGTCTGCTCGTGGCCGCCGCGGGGACCGCCATCGGACTGCTACTGGAGGACTTGTACGTCTTCGATCCCGGAAAGCGACTCCTCCTGGCCCAACGCCGTCTGCCCGGCCTCGTCTGGCGGCGCCCGGTCGCCGAGCTCTCGGACTTCACCCACGTCGGCACCGCCACGACCGTGCTGGAGCAGCCCTCGGCCGGCAACCATACGGCTCGCTACGAGCCGGTGTGGCTGGTGCTGCGCCGCAAGGGCGGCGCCCTCATGCCGCTCGGCGACGCCGCGGGCGGCAGCGCCCGATACGCCCCCGCCGATCTCGAGCGGATCGCCACCCGCATCGGCTCGGCCACTGGGCTGCCGGTCCAGCTCGACCTGAAGGCCGAACGCGCCTGGTGGGCGGCTGAGCGCCTCCGCATTTCGACTCGATCGCTCCTCTGGATGGCTTGCATCTCGACGGCCGCCGCCTTCGCGTGGGACGTCTCGACCTGGAGGACCGTCGTGGCGCTGCCGCTCCTGGCGCCCGCCGCGCTTGTCCTGGCCGCGGTGCTCTACTGGTGGCTGGTGCCGCTGCCGAGGAAGCTGGCGGAACCCGCAGTGCTGGCGAAGAGGAAAAAGGACGACAGGGCCGGCGGCGTCCTTGTCGCCCTCCTCTGTTTCGCCAGCCTGCCGTGGCTTGCGCACCAGAACTTCGAGCACGTCCGCGCCCTGCTCTACTTCGAGCGCGCGCCGTGCGAGATCCTCGACAGCCGTCTCACCGAGCACGTCAGCTCCAAGGGCCACCGCAGCTACAGCGTTTCGTTCCGCTTCCGCTATGAGGTCGGCGGGCGCGTATACGATCGCTGGGGCTACGACCTGGAGGAGTGGCGCTTCTGGTGGCACTTCACGGCCGCGCGGGCGCACGCGTCGCTCGAGCATGGCGCCAAAGCCAGCTGCTGGTACGACCCAGCCGATCCGGCACGCGCCGTGGTCGACCGCTCCCTCAGCTTTACGACTCTCTTGCTGATGGCGCTCAGCCTGTTCGGCGTGCGACTGGCCGTCGAGCAGCTCCTTGCGTGGCACCTGGCGCGCCAGAAGGACTGAAGCGCGACTTATCGCTCTTCCCGCGGCGCCCTGGCGTGAGGCGAGTCGTCGTCCACCAGATCGACCAGCCCGCTGTCCATGTCGTAGTAGGCCCCGACCACGCGCACCTTGCCGGCCTTGGCCAGAAGGTGGATGAGTGGGCGGTCGAGCAGACGTTGCACGACCGACCGGATGTTGGCGTGGACGGCGTTGACCAGCGGGTCCCCGGGCTGGCCGCGGCTTTCGCGCACCACCGGCCGGATCGACCGCACCACGTGCTCCACGTAGTACGGCGCCTCGTTGTCGTCGAGCGCCGCCGTGACGGCGCCGCACCGCTGGTGCCCGACGACGACGACCAGCCTGGCGTGGAGATGGTGCACCGCGTACTTGACGCTCGCCGCAAGGTCTTCCTGCTCGATGTTGCCGGCCACCCGCACGACGAAGAGATCGCCCAGCCCCTGGTCGAAGATGAGCTCGGGCGCCACGCGAGAATCCGCGCAGCAGAGCACCGCCGCGAACGGCGCCTGGTGGTGCGCCACCTCCAGCCGGCGCTCCACGCTGCGCCTGGGCGATTGCGGTGTCCCCTGGGCAAACCGCTGGTTCCCCTCCAGGAGATGCGCAAGGGCCAGTGCGGGACTGAGCCCTGCGGGTTCTGCCGCCACCAGAGCGGCCGGCGCCATACCCAGCGCCACGATCGCCACGAGAACCATCTTCCCCACGCGCATCTTCCGCTCCTCTCTCCGGGCCCTACGTCCCCGCTACTTGGCTGCGTCCAGCACCTTCAGGTCGGCCATCCCGCTCAAGTTCTTCGCTCCGGCTGGAAGATCCGTCCAGAACGTCCCGGGCCCGGCGTACCGGATGAAGACGTTGAACGAGCTCGAGAGCTTGTTGGCGAACTGGTAGTTGGAGTAGGCCGCCGCCCCGCCGATGGCGTCCACGTTCTGCTTGAGCGCATCGGCCGCGGCCTCCCTCGCAAGCTGCGTGACCGTCGCCTCTGCCTGCCCGAGAAGCAGCGTCCGCTGCGCCTCGAGCTCGGCAACCTGCTTCTCGATGGCGGCCACGGCCACGAGCTGCTCGGCCTGCAGCGTCGCAACCTGCTTCTCTCCGTCTGCCCGCACCTCCGCGACCGCTTTCTCGGTGCCGGCGGCCACCTCGCGCACGCCCTTTTCGACGTCGGATTGCAGCTCCGCGAGCTGGTTCACGCTTGCCTGGGTCGCCTGCTGCTCCTCCTTGGTCCTGCGCTCCTCGACCGCGATCCGGGCCATCTGGATGGGCTGCCGGATGTCCATCGGCACGTCGATGGAGCGAACGAGTCCGAGACGCACCGTGATCTGCTTCTCCTCGCAGACCTTCGTCAGCAGCTGGCGGAACTTCTCCTGGAACTGCTCCCGGCTGTCGCCCTCCAGGAGCTCCTTGGCCCCGTACTTGGAGCCCTCGATGCGGCAGATCGACTCCACCTGCGGCACGATGACCTTGTGGACGATCTCGTCGACGTTGCCGAAGTGCATGATCACGCTCGGCACGCTGCCGGGCTTCAGGCCCCACACCACGGTCACCTCGAGCTGGATGTTGAATCCGTCCTTCGAGAAGAAGGTCACGGCCTCGGTCGGGGAGAACTCACGGTAGCCGATCTCCACGGAGTCGATGCGGACGGCCTTCGGGTTGGCGTAGTAAACGCCGGGCTGCAGGACGTGCTCCTGCACGCCGCTCTGCCCGCGCCGGGCCAGCTTGCCGGGGGCCGGCGGCTGGCCCGACATCGCCGTCACGCAGCCCACGAAACCGGGGAGGATCTTGACGGCTTTCAAGACCTCGACCTGGAAGGCGTCGGGGTTGTAGCGCCACAGGCCGGGTGTCAGCACGTGGCGCCAGACGCCCTTCCTGGCGTAGATGTCCTCGGAGGGCTCTACCAGGAACTGCAGGCGGTCTTCGGGCGGCTGGCCCGTCTGCGACCGGATGACACCGATCTCGTCGTTGCCGATGGAGATGACCGGCGCGCGCCGGTACTCGTAGAGCAGCGGGTTCACGAAGTAGCGGCCCTCACCCAGCACCTTCTTCTGGATGCCCCGCTTCCCCTCGTCGACCACGCGGAGGTTCTCCGTGTCCGGGTTCTCGTCGCCGAAGCGCGACGTGAGGACGAGCATCTCGCCCGGCGGCACGTAGACCCGGCAGACCGTCCACTGCCAGACTCCCAGGTACCCGAAGAGCGCCAGGAAGACGATCGCGAAGAGGCTGTACTTGTTCACGGTTCGCCTTCCTTTCAACGCGCCGGCGCAGCAGGCGCCGGCTTGGCCGCTGTGAACGCCCGGAAGACGTCGACGAACGGACCCTCCGTGTTGGAGATCACCTGCTGGATGGCGGGCGCGACCTTGGAGAGGAACAGGAATCGCGCGTACTGCTCGCCATCCCCGAACGCCGCTCGGGCCGCCCTGATCCCACTAGCCTCGGCGGAGTTTTTGAGTCGAACGACATCGGCGGCGGCCTTGCCGGCCGAGAGCTTCGCCGCGGCCTGGTTGCGGGCGGCCTCCAGCTCCAGCCGCGCCACGTCCAGCTTCCTGCTCGCTCCGATGAGCGCGACGTCCTTCTTGCGCTTGGCCTCGAAGATGGAGACCGAGACGTCGGCCTGGGCCATGTTGATCGCCTTGACGCGCTCTTGCAGCTTCATCGTCATCGCCAGCTGCTTTTGCTGCTTCTCACGCTCCATCTCCTGCTGCAGCTTCTCGCGCTGGCGGATCGCGATCTCGCGCTCGCGGATCGGATCGGCGATCGCCTTGGGCGGCTCCGTCTTGCGCACGAGCGCGGAGAGGATCTGGATGCCCTGGCTGGCACAGACCGACCGCAGCCCCTCGAACATCTGCTTCTGGAACTGCTGGCGCGTCTCCCCCGAGATGAAGTCCCGCGCCTGGTGCCGCGAACCCTCGATGCGAGACAGCGCCCGCGCGTTCGGCAGCAGCACCTTCTCCACGATGCACTGGATCACCATGTCGCCCGGGTTGGAGCCCTGCCCCATGATGCGCGAGTCGACGTACTCCACATAGACCGTCGCCACCCGCTCCGGATCGATCTTCCACTCCACGGACGCCTCCATCGTGATCTGGAACCCGTCCTTGGACAGGAACGACACCACGTTCTTGTCCATCATGTCGAAGCGGTGCGAGCGCAGGTCCACCGGACAGACCCGCAAGTCGTACGGGTTGAGGTAGTGCGTGCCGGCGTCCAGCGTCTTTTCGAGCACGCCGCGCTCGTTCTCACGGACCACGAAGACGTTCGGCTCCTTCGGCTCCTCACCCGTCACGCGAGTCACCACCCCGACGTAGCCGGGCGCAATCGTCACGGCGTCGGAGAGCTCAACCCGGTAGAGCAGCGTGTTGATCGCGTAACGGCCCGGCGTCAGGATCTCGCGCTCGATCCCCTTCATCACTTCGCCCGTGCCGTCCTCCTTGCCGACCAGCGCCCTCCCGGCCGGCGGCGGCTTGCCGAAGAGACGGGTCTTCACACCCACCTGGCCGACCGGCACCTCCATCTGATCCACCACGATCGTCTCCCACGTGTAGGGGTTCAGAAAATGCCAGCCCTCCGAGAGCCCGTCCCGCTGGATGCCCTTGAAGTCGGCGTTCGGGGCCGCGATCTCACCGTCGGGCAAACTCTGGCCCGTCTTCTTGATCAGGAGCGCGACCTGCCCCCGGTCGACCCGCACCAGCCCGGCCAGGACGAACCATGCCACCGGCAACAGACTGAGCATCGCGGCGCTCGCCACGAGCCTCCAGAGCAGCTCCGTGATTCGAGGATCTCTGCCCGTCATACGCATCCCTCCCCGGCCTGCACGAACGTTCGGCCTTCTCGACAGTCTCGCACGGCACAAGCGCCCCTCCGAGAGAATTCGGTACCCTGTCGCAAACGCGCGCGCCCGACCGCGGGGCCCCTCGCCCCCGCGCGCTGGGTAACCCGCCGCCGGCGGCGTCCGGCCAGGAGGCTCCGTGAAGGGATGGATTCTGCTCAACGGCAACATCGTGCTCGACGTCGACTTCGTCTACCGGCACGCCGACCGCATCCTCGAGAGCCACCACGTCGACCGCGACGTCCGCGACTCGCGAAAGGTGCTGCTCATCACGGCCGGCTGGCGGCGCGGCGAGTTCGATGAGGCGCACCTGAAGCGCGCGTTCTCGGAGATCGGCGTCCCCAGCCGCTTCGAGCGCGGCTTCGACCAAAACCTCCAGAACCTGGCCGTCTATCACGAGTTCGACCGCTTCAAGGAAGCCGAGCCCGAGATCTACCGCCAGTACCACGAGAAACAGCAGGTCATCCAGGAGACCAAGGAGTTCTACCGCCTCAAGAACAACGAGTTCCTGCGGATCCTGCGCCGCCAGCTCGAGTACGTCCGGCGAATGTACCCGGGCGTCACGCTGGCCCAGCTCCTGGCCTACGACGTCGAACACCACCAGGCCGGCCTGCGCGAGCTCACCGAGACGGAGCTACTCTTCCACTACTGCTGCCAGGAAGCCCAGGACACGATGAAGTCGATCGTCACCAACGACGCGCGGATGATCGCCATCTGCAGCGAGATCGAGCGCTACTTCCGGAGCCGCTCTATGGTCGACGAATGCCCCCGCTTCATTCAGATCCGCGACGTGCTCCGCCAGCGCATCCTCTCGGCCAACTCCATCTTCCTCTTCGGCGGCAACGTCGCCGTCCTGCAGAACCGCCTGCAATTCTTCCGGCTCCGCGACGTCTTCCACGAGGCCCTCTGGCGCGGCACCAACTTCTACTCGGTCTCGGCCGGCTCCATGGTGCTCGCCGACAAGATCATCGTCTTCGACGACTTCTGGGGCGACGGCCACCAGCGGCCCCGCAAGGAGTTCGAGTTCTTCGACAACGGCGTCGGGCTCGTCACGCGCGTGGCGCTCTTCCCCCACTGCCAGGACCGCATCCAGACCGACGACGCCGACAACCTCTCCTACCTGGCCCACCGCTTCTCCTCGGGACCGTGCGTCGGGCTGAACCAGGAATCCTTCCTCCTGGCCGAGACCTGCCGCGACGAGACGACCGGCCGGGTCTACGAGCAGTTCGTCTCCGCCGGCACCGCCGACGGCGTCTACGTCTCCGAAACACCCAAAAGCCGCATAAAATGGGGGTCCAGGGGGCCTTCGGCCCCTTGGCGGAGGTTCGGAGGCGGAGCCTCTGAGTGGAATGCCTTGAGTGAGCATTGATGCTGGCTCTCAACGATCTGTCAATGACTGAGGGCACTGGCTCCGGAAGCCCGCGGAGGTCTGGCAGTCGTTCCGTCGGCTGGCCGGGCTTCAGGTGCCTGTACCCGTTTTCCGCCGACCTTGTCCGGTGCCCGCCCGACCTCACGTCGGACTCCCCGGGCGGTGGGATTGGTGATTGAATGCACGGACATGAACTCCATCGCCCGACGCGCCGCCATCCTTTTGCTTGCCGGCCTCATGGCCAGCTCCGCGGCCGCCCAGCCGGGCGGGGGGCCCTCGCCCGTCGAGGCGGTCCGCGCGACCCTGGAGCAGGTCGCCCCGGAGCTGGAGCTGCCAGGAACGGCGGCCCCGATTCAGCGCTCGCGAGTCGCCTCGACGGGAGGCGGGATCGTCGTGGAGCGCCAGGCGTTCTTCGGCCAGAAGAAGAAGAAGGGCGACTTGCTCGTGCGGCTCGACTCCGTGAAGGCGCAGGCGCGCGTCGCGGCGGCCCGCGCGCAAGCGCAGGAAGCCAAGGCCCGCCTGGACCTGCTCGCCGCCGGGGAGCGGCCCGAGACGATCGAGGCCCGCCGCGCCGAGCTGGCCCGCAGCCGTTCCAACCACGGTGACGCCGCCAGGGACTGGGAGCGCATCCGCGGACTCTTCGCCAGGCGGGCCGTCAGCGAGCACGAGCGGGACCGCGCCCAGGCCCGGCTCGAAGCCGAAAAGGCCGGACTGGAGGTCGCCCAGGCCAACCTGCGGCTCTCCGAGAGAGGCAGCCGGACGGAGGAGATCGCAGCCCAGAAGGCGGCCTGGGAGCGCTCCACCGCGCAGCTTGCCGAGGCCGAAAAGGAGCTCGACGAGACGATGCTGCGCGCGCCGTTCGACGGCTGGGTGGCCGAGGTCCTCGTGGAGGTCGGCGACCACGTGAGCGAAGGGGGCGCGATATTGGAGTTGGTGGACCTTTCGTATCTGGATGTGGTCGTGCTGGTACCCGAGGCCCGCGCGGCACAGGTTCCGCGGCGCCAGGTCGTGCAGCTCGACTTCTCTTCCGGCGGCGCCACGCGCACCGTCACTGGCATCGTCGCCGCCGTCGGTCCGCAGGCCACGCTCAAGGGGCGCACCGTGCCGGTGGTCGTGCGGATGCGCAACCCGGGAGAGAACCTCCGCTCGGGTGCAAGCGCCCAGGTGCGCTTGCCGGTCGGCCCTCGCGAGACCAGGCTCGTCATCTCGAAGGACGCGAT
The DNA here is from genome assembly GCA_016213845.1 of Candidatus Wallbacteria bacterium. Taxonomy (GTDB): domain Bacteria; phylum Muiribacteriota; class UBA6191; order JACPRK01; family JACPRK01; genus JACPRK01. The sequence goes on along the minus strand of JACQZN010000028.1, from coordinate 22,703 downwards.
CGTGAGATCGGCCTCCGCGCCGCCCTCCGTCTACGTCGTCGAGGGCGGAAAGGCTGCGCCGCGCACGGTCCGCCTGGGGCTGGAGGCCGGGGAGAAAGTGACCGTGCTCTCGGGAGTTGCGGCCGGCGAACTGGTGGTGGTGCGAGGCAACGAGCGGTTGCGCCCAGGCGCGGCCGTGCAGGTGACGACGGGCCCGGCACAGGACGGCCGCGGACAGCCATGACCGCTTCCCCGGAGCAATCGATCCACGACGGCCCCATCACCTGGGCCGTGCGAAGCCCCGTGACGGTGGCCGTGCTCGTGCTTCTCGTCGCAATGTTCGGACTGCAGGCGCTCTTCCTGGTGCCGATTCAGCTCACGCCCGACGTCACACGCCCGGTCGTCTCCGTGGAGACGCTCTGGCCCGGGGCCAATCCTCAGGAGGTCGAGCGGGAGGTCGTGGAGCGCCAGGAGAAGGCCCTGAAGTCCCTGGAAGGCCTGCTGAAAATGGAGGCGGAGTGCGCGCCGAACCTTGGCAGGGTCACGCTCGAGTTTGCGCAGGGCACGGATCTCGATACGGCCCTCTTGCGAGTGGGCAACGCCCTCAACGAGGTTCCCGCCTATCCTGCGGAGGTCGACAAGCCGATCCTCACGACCGCCGGAGATCGGGAAGGCGCGATCGGGTGGTTCATCCTGCTGCCGGCCGATCCGAAGTCCGGAGTCGACATCGATACGCAGCGCGAGTTCGTCGAGGACGAGCTGCAGGCACGCCTGGAGCGCGTACCCGGCGTCGCCGCCATGAACTTCTTCGGCGGCCGGGAACGCCAGATCGAGGTGACGCTCGATCCCGTTGCCGTGGCGCAACACGGGCTCACCATGCGACAGATCGCCGCCAGGCTCTCTGCCGAGGACCGTGACGTCTCCGCGGGACACCTCGACGAGGCCAAGCGCCGCTACACGCTGCGCGCCGTCGGCGCCTTCGACGACCCGGCCGAGATCGGCGGCATCGTCCTGCGCGACGACGTGCGCGACCGGGTCTTTCTCCGGGATGTCGGCACGGCGGCAGTCTCGTACAAGGAGCCGGAGATCGTCGTCCGGTACAAAGGCGTCAAGAGCATCGCCTTCAACATCCAGAAACGTACGGGAAGCAACGTGCTGGCCGTCATGGACGGGGTGGAGAAGACCTTGTCGGAGCTCAACGCCGGCATCCTGAGCCAGCGTGGACTGAAGGTCGTTGGTGCCTACGACGCCTCCGACTACATCCGGGGCGCGCTCGACCTGGTGCAGAACAACATCGTGGTCGGCAGCCTGCTCGCCGTCCTGGTGCTCTTCGTCTTCCTGCGCTCGCCGGCTCCCACGGCGATCATCGGCGTCTCCATCCCCGTATCTGCCGTCGGGACCTTCCTGGCGATGTTCCTGCTCGGGCGCAACATCAACGTCGTCTCCCTGGCAGGCCTCTCCTTCGCGGTCGGAATGCTCGTCGACAACTCGATCGTCGTGCTGGAGAGCATCTTCAGCCGCGTCGAGAAGGGCGAGACGATCTTCGCCGCGGCCGTGGGCGGCACGAGAGACGTCTGGGGAGCCGTCTTCGCCTCCACCGCCACGACCGTCGCCGTCTTCCTGCCGATCTTCTTCCTCCATGCCGAGGTCGCGCAGCTCTTCCGGGACATCGCCATCGCCATAGCCTGCGCCGTGAGCCTGTCCCTGGTCGTGAGCGTTTTCGCCATCCCGACGATGGCCGTGGGCTGGATGCGGGAGGGCTTTCATACAAAGGAGGCGCCGGCTCTTGCGAGTCGGATACTCCGCTGGCTCACTGGCTCCGTCTGGTGGATCTGCGGCACGGTCCCGCGAAGGCTCGCGGTCGTGACGGCAATGACCGGCCTCTCGCTGGGCGGCTCCTGGATGATGATGCCTCCCGCGGAGTATCTCCCCGAGGGAAATCAGAACCTGCTCTTCGGCCTCCTGATTCCGCCCTCCGGGTACAACCTCCAGGAGTTCAATCGGATCGGCGACGCCATCGAAGCCGAGCTCGCGCCGCTCTGGTCCGGAGAGAAACCGCAGATCTCCAACTTCTTCTACGTCGCCTTCGGCCGCCAGGTGATCATGGGTATCGGCGCCACCGACCAGAAGAAGATCGCCGAGCTTCGCGCGCCTGTCCAGGCCGCCCTGGCGAAGATCCCCGGGATGATCGCCATCGTCATCCAGCCCAGCATCTTCGAGCAGGGGCTAGCCGGCGGACGGTCCATCGACCTGAAGCTCCAGGGGCCGGACCTGTCCCGCCTCGTGAAGCTGGCCCAGCGGTCCTTCTTCGGCGTGCTCCAGCACCTACCAGGCGCGCAGCCGCAGCCCATCCCGGGCCTGGAGCTCGGACAGCCGGAGCTCCAGGTCCGTCCCGACCGCCAGCGCCTAGCCGAGGTCGGCCTAGACGCCTCCGAGCTAGGCTTCATCGTCGATGTGATGGCCGACGGGGCCCGCGTGTCGGAGATCCGGACCGGCGATGGCAGAAAGGTCGATCTCGTCCTGCGAGGGCGAAGGGACGCGCTCGCCCACACCCAGGACCTCGCGCAGCTGCCGGTGTTCGTCCCGTCCGGCGGGACGATGCCTCTCGAGGCGCTCTCGACCATCGATCTCACGATGGGACCCGACGTGATCCACCACCACGAGCGCGAGCGCGCCTACACCGTCCGCGTGACCCTGCCGCCGGGAATCGCGATGGAAGAGGCCATGGAGATAGTCCGCACGAAGATCGTCGCGCCCTTGCGGGCCGAGGGACTGCTCGACGCGCCCTACAAGTGGCGCCTCGCCGGCACCGCCGACAAGCTCACGGCCACCAAGGAGGCCCTCGGCGGCCAGTTCCTGACAGCTCTCGTCATCACCTACCTGCTGATGGCCAGCTGCTTCGAGTCGTTCCTCTATCCGCTCATCATCATGTTCTCGGTTCCCCTCGCCAGCCTCGGCGGCTTTGCCGCCCTGAAGCTGGTGAACGTGGCGGTCACGCACCAGTCCCTGGACGTCCTGGCGATGCTCGGGTTCATCATCCTCGTGGGCGTCGTGGTGAACAACGCAATCCTGCTCGTCGACCGGGCCCTTCGCAGCATCCGGGAGGAAGGCCTCGCCCCGCGCGACGCCGTCACCGAATCGGTGGGCGCCCGGATTCGCCCCATCTTCATGACCACGCTCACGTCCGTGGCCGGGATGGCTCCGCTCATCCTGATGACCGGCCCCGGCTCGGAGCTCTATCGCGGCATCGGGTCGGTCGTCGTCGGCGGCCTGCTCGTCTCCACCGTCTTCACCCTCTTCCTGATCCCGGCCCTGCTGAGCCTGGTTCTGGAGCTGCGCCTGAAGCTGCTGCCCGGCAAGCGGATCTGAAGCCCGGCTCTTCGCTTCCCCGGGCGCCGGCGGCCGCGCACGAACCCGGCGCTTGACCCACGTTCCAGCAGCGTGATATATAGTTGTGTGTGACAACCATCTATATGGATGGCCGGCGGGGCTGGCCTGGAGGAGTCGTGAAACCGGAGAACTTCGACCCCATTCAAAGGATACGAAAGTCCTCCCGCACTCTCGTGCGTGAGCTCGGCCTGCTGGCCGGCGAGCACGCAGCAACCGGCGTCTCCTACGCCGCCGGACATGCAATGCTCGAACTGGCCGCCCGGGGCCCGTTGACGGTCGGCGAGCTTGCCGCGCTGCTGCGGCTCGACAAGTCGACGACCAGCAGGATCTGCGCGGACCTGCGGTCCAAGGGTTGGTCCGAGGTCGTCGACGACGACGCCGACGCACGTCGCAGACTCTCGAGGCTGACGCCCCCGGGCAAGGCCAAGGTGAAGGAGATCGACCGGGTCGCGTCCACGCAGGTCTCACAGGCACTCGGGTTCCTCGAGGAGCCGGAGACCCAGGCCGTCATCCGAGGGCTCGAGCTGTACGCCGAGGCTCTCGCCCGCTCCAGGATGGCTCAGGAGATCCTCATCCGGACGATTCGCGCCGCCGACAACCGGCCCCTGGCGAAGTTGATCCGCACCGTCGTGAAGGAGTTCGGTCACGGGGGCCGCGGCGGGCCAGCCGAGGACGCGGAGCTCGGGAATCTCCGCGCAGCTTACGGGCGCCCCAGACACGCCTACTTCGTCGCGGAGCGAGATCGCATGCTCCTCGGCGGCGCCGGGATAGCCCCCCTGGCCGGCGCCCCGCCGGACACCTGCGAGCTCAGAAAGATGTACCTCTCTCCCAACGCCCGCGGGCTCGGCATCGGACGCACCCTGCTGGAGCGCTGCTTCGAGACCGCGAAGGCTTACGGGTACTCGCGCTGTTACATCGAGACCACCCGCGAAATGACGGGCGCTCGACGCCTCTACGAGGCCGCAGGCTGCACCCGGCTCTCCAGGCGGCTGGGAAGTACCGGACACTTCCAGAGCGATGTCCACTACCTCAAGGAGCTTTGACCATGCCGGAGTCGACCACGTTTCCCATCGTGATTCGTAAGGCCACGAGCCAGGACATGTCCCCGCTCTGGGCCATCTTCCGTCAGATTGCCGCCGAGGGACAAACCTACGTCCAGTCAGAATCGATCTCGGAGGCAGAGTTCGTCGAGTACTGGACGGGGCGCGGCGGGCAGCAGTGGGTGGCTGAACTGCAAGGCGAAGTCGTCGGCGGCTACACGCTTCGCGCCAACCACCCGGGCCGCGGATCGCACGTCGCGACGGCGTCCTACATCGTCTCCCCCGCCCGGCAAGGTCTCGGCCTGGGACGAAAACTCGGAGAGCACTCCATCGCGCAGGCCCGGACCGAAAGCTACAAGGCCATGCAGTTCAACTTCGTCGTGAGCACGAACGTTCGCGCAGTCGCCCTCTGGAAGAAGCTCGACTTCGAGGTCGTGGGAGTGCTCCCGGAAGCCTTCCAGCACAAGGACCGCGGCCCCGTGGATGCGCTCGTGATGTTTCGCCGCCTTTGAAGCCGAGTCCCCTTCCCCGGCAGCCGTCGACCCGTCAGCCGCGCTTGCTCGAGACCTTCCGCTTGGCCGCTACCGGCGCTGCGCCAGCCCATCGCATCAGCTCCCGCATCTTCTTGGAGGAACCGCTCGACTCGCGCGAGACCTTGAGGGCCAGTCCCGCCAGCGTCCGGACCCCGAATCCCGTGGGCCCGCGCTGCGGCAGGTACGGCTTGTGGAGGTACATCGTCGAGTCTTCATCCGACCAGGCCGTGCCTGCGATGTCGAGGTGCGCCCACGGGCGGCCGTCCACGAACGTCTCGAGGAACTTGCCGGCGGTGATGGCGCCCGCGTAGCGAGGGCCGGAGTTGCAGATGTCGGCGATGCTGCTCCGCATGTGGACCTGGTACTCCTCGTAGAGCGGCAGCTCCCAGAATCGCTCCGAGTAGTGCTCGCCCACGTCGCGGATGGCGCCGACGAGCCAGGGGTTCGTCCCCATCAGCCCGGCCACCGACGTCCCCAGCGCCACCAGACACGCGCCGGTCAGCGTGGCGACGTCGATCACCATGTCGGGGTCCTGCTCGCAGGCGTACGCGAGCCCGTCGGCCAGGAGCATCCGCCCCTCGGCGTCCGTGTTCGTGACCTCCACGTAGCTGCCGTTGTACATCCGGATGACGTCGGAGGGGCGATAGGCGTTGCCGTCGGGCATGTTCTCCGCCGTCGCGATGATGGCGCGAAGCTCCACCGGCAGCTCCAAGCTCGCCACCGCACGCACGGTCTGCATGACGACCGCCGCGCCGGCCATGTCGTACTTCATGTGGTGCATACGCTCGGAGGGCTTGATCGAGATGCCGCCGGTGTCGAACGTGATCCCCTTGCCCACGAGCGTCAGCCGGGGCAGCCCCGTCCGCTTGGCGGGGCGGTAGAGCAGATCCGCCAGATAGCAGGGCCTGCGCGAGCCCGAGCCGACGGCCAGGATTCCGCCCATCCCGCGTGCCGCGAGCTCCTTGGGCCCCAGCACCTTCAGCGCCAGGCCGTGGTCGTCGGACACCTTCCGGGCCGCGGCGACGATCTCGTCGGGCCCGAGCAGGTTGGCCGGCTCGAAGGCGAGCTCACGCGCCCGGATGGTGGCCAGCGCGAAGGCGCTGGCGCGCGCTGCCGCCTCGCGGGCCGGCGCCACTTCGCGCGCGGTCCCCACAACCAGCTTTAGCTGCCGGAACGGCCGGATCGAGTCCGCCTTCTTCTTGTAGCGCTTGAACTTGTGCAGTCCCAGCAGCGCCCCTTCGATGGCGGCCTCGGCCACCTCCTCGCCCGAGAGCTGAGGGACCGTGGCGGTGGCCAGCAGCATGCGGTCGACGCCGATCTTGCGGAGCGTGCGGACGGCCTTGGCGACGATGGTTCGCATGTCGTCGATCCGGAACTTCGCAGCGTTGCCGCAGCCCATGACGAGGACGTGGCGATACGGCGCGCCGTCCCGCGCGTGCAGGATCGTGAACTCCTTCAGCGCGCCGCTGACCTCACCGCTCTTGCGCAGTCCGGCCAGGTCGATGCCGGCCGCACCGGCAATCTTGCGGGCCACGGCGTCATCGGCGCCATCCTCCTGGAAAGCCGGGAGCATGACTGCCGGGTACTTGATCTTGGCGGCATCCGCCGAATCCACCGCGAATTCGAAGTCCGTTCCGTTCCACACGATGATCGTCCTTTGATCGAGCGAGTGGGCTTCCCCTGCGCCGGAGGGTCTCCTACCTGGAGACGCTCGGGTCCCGACGCTGAGACCGGGGAAAGCCCCCAAGTCCTGGATGCCGCCGTCGCGCGGAGTCGCTCGCGTGAGCCAGCGTCGCGCCGAGACGGCATCGCCTCGTTTCGACCGCTGCAAAGGTAACACATTTGGCCCCGGGAGGCACCTGAGAAAGTCGCCGGGGTGCAACTTCCGACCCGCCGGCCCTTCCAAAAGTGATGCAGGCCGCTTGCGCGCCCGGTGACGCGGCGCTCAGCCCAGCTTCTGCCAGAGAAAGCTGTAGGCCAGCGCGGCCATGTGGGCCAGCTGCTGGTTGTTGGCGGCACCGCCATGACCGCCCTCGATGTTCTCGTAGTAGAGGACGTCTTGCCCGAGCTCCATCAGGCGCGCCACCATCTTGCGCGCGTGGCCCGGGTGAACGCGGTCGTCTCGAGTGGAGGTCATGAAGAAAGCCGGCGGGTAGCGGACGCCGGGCTTCACGTTGTGGTAGGGCGAGAAGGTCCGGATGAAATCCCAGTCCTGGGGGTCGTCGGGATTTCCGTACTCCTGCATCCAGCTCGAACCGGCCAGCAGCCGGTGATAGCGCCGCATGTCGAGCAGCGGCACCTGACAGACGACGGCCCCGAAGAGCTCCGGGCGGCGCGTGAGCATGTTCCCGACCAGCAGCCCCCCGTTACTGCCGCCCCGGATGCCCAGCCGAGCCGGCCGCGTGACGCCGCGCCGCACCAGGTCCTCGGCGACCGCGATGAAGTCGTCGAAGGCCTTGTGCCGGTTTGCCCGCAACGCAGCCTGGTGCCACTTCGGGCCGAATTCGCCTCCGCCCCTGATGTTGGCGACGACGTACACGCCGCCCCTCTCGAGCCAGCCCACGCCCTGACCTGGGCTGTAGACCGGCACCTGGGAGACCTCGAAGCCGCCGTAGCCGTAGAGCAATGTCGGGTTCTCTCCGTCCAGCGCCAGCTCGCGCCGCGCGACCTGGAAGTACGGAACGCGCGTGCCGTCCGCCGAGACCGCCTCGAGCTGGGTCACGGCGAGCTCGCTGGCCTCGAAATAGCCCGGCAGCTCCTTGAGCTTCTCCGCAGGCGGCCCGCCCACCGTGCCCAGGAAAAGACGCGTGGGCGTCAGGAAGTCGGTGACGGTCAGGAAGAAGTCGTCCGACTCGGTGCTGTCGACGGCGCTGGCGCTCACGGTGCCCAGCTCCGGCATGCCGGGCAGAGCCTGGCGCGTCCAGGCGCCGTCGCGGCGGGTCAGGACATAGAGCCGGTTCCGCACGTTGTCGAGCTCGTTGACGAGGATGTGGTGACGCGTGGGGCTGACGCCGGCCAGCGACCGTCGCGCCGAGGGTTCGAAGAGGACATCGAAGCGCGCGCGGCCCGACAGGTGCTCGTCGAAGTCGCAGGCCAGCAGCGAGCCGGCCGCGTAGGTCCGCCCTCCGACGGTCCAGTCCTCCCGCAGCGTCAGGAGCAGGAGCTCCCTGTGGACATCGGCCGAGGCGCTGTCGGGCTTCTCCAGCTTCACGAGCTTGCCGCCACGGACCACGAACATCTCGTTGGTGTAGAACGTCGGGCTCCGCACGACGAAGTCCCGCTCGTAGCCGGGAGTCCGGTCGCGGGCGGCGACGACGGCGACGTCGGTCGATTGGCCCTCGAAGAGGGTCTCGGCCGACTCGAGCGGCGTGCCGCGCGTCCAGATCTTGGCGATGCGCGGGTAACCCGACTCGGTCGATGAACCGAGGCCGAAATCGGTGCCCACGTACAGGTGGTCGAGGTCGATCCAGCTGACGCGGCTCTTGGCCTCGGGCAGGAAGAAGCCGTCCGGCACGAACGCCTTCGCCACGAGGTCCATCTCCCGGACGACGTCCGCGTCGGCGCCCCCGCGGGAGAGCTTCACCAGCCCGCGCTCGCACTCGGGCTCCAGGCACGTCACGCCGTGCCAGACCCAGTTCTCTCCCTCGGTAGCGGCGAGCAGATCCAGGTCCAGTACCAGCTCCCAGTCTGGCTCGTCCCGGCGGTACTGCTCGAGAGTCGTTCGCCGCCAGAGGCCGCGAGGGTGCCGTGCGTCGCGCCAGAAGTTGTAGTACCAGCGGCCCAGCTTCTGCACGTACGGGATCTGCGCGTCGGAGTCGAGAAACCCTCGGATCCGCGCCTCGAGCGAGCGCGAATCAGCCGTGTCGAGGACGCGCGTGCATTCCGCGTTCTGAAGCCGCGTCCACGCCAGCGCCCTGTCACCGGTGACCTCCTCGAGCCAGGCGTGGCGATCTTCGGGCTCGGGAGCGGTCTTGCGTCTATCGATGCGGCGAGCTTATCACGACCCCGGGGTGGCGTGGCGCGGTTCTGCACGCCCCGGACCCGTATCAACTCGCCGCGCCCTGGAAGCCCAGCACCTGCCGCGTCCAGTCCTTGCCGTAGGTCCGATCGAGGAACTCGCGCAGCGCCCTGGACTTCGCGCTCGGGTCCTGAGCAAACGACTGAAGCCGTCCTTCGAGTCCGGGCGCGGCCATCTCCATGAAGGCCTTGACCGTTCCTCGAAAGATCGTACCGCCCCTTTGAGTCCAGTAGTCGCTCTTGCCGTTGGCCGCAAGCTGCTCGAGATGAAGGCCCAGCGCCGCCGAGTAGACGAGCATGTCGAAGAGCAGCGACGATTTCTCCCCCGAGCCGATCTCGGCGCAGAAGTCCTCGAGCAGGTGGAGCGCGTCGCGCGAGCCGAAGTCGAAGTTGTAGAAGTAGTTCTCGTAGGAGCTGGTGAGGTGCGTCGGCACGAACGGGAGAACGTCCCGCTTGCGCACCCGCGTGTTCGGCACGACGTAGTACTTGTTGGTCCCCCAGATGTAGAAGGCGCGCGCCCCGTTGGGGGAGAGATCCTGCCAGCTCGCGTTGCCGCTCAGCTCGCCGTCGATCCAGTGGACCGCCTCGTGACGCAGTACGGTGGGATCGTCGGTCCTGGGCTGCACGGCGCCGGCGGCCCACGAGTAGGCCTGGCTCTCGAGGCTGCGGCCGCCGTCCCGGACATCGACCTGCCCGGGCTCCACGGGCGGAAGACTCTTCACGACTGCCGTGGCGCCCGGGCCGGTGCCACCGCTTCCGTCGGTACCGGAGAGCGTGACGCCAGCGCCCGTGCCGCCCGACCACGGGACCGTCCCCGAAGCAGGTAGGTTGGCCGTCCGGGTCAGCCCGCCGCCGGATGGTGCCCGGGGGCCGAATCCGGGCGTCGCGCCGATTCCGCCGGCGAGCCCCGCTGGCAGCCGGCCCGGCGGCGGCCCGAACCGCCGGCATCCGGCGAGCGTCACGCTCGCGGCGCAGACCAACACGATCGCCAGTGCGGCACGGACAAGCTTCGAGTGGATGGGCATCGCTTCGACCTCCGTCGCCTCACCCCAAGCAAGCGGCGCTCCAACGCGAAGATCGACTTGCGGAGCGGCTTCTGACGCCGGCGCCTTCCCCGCGGGAGCGGATTCGGCCCCTGCGGGGGAGCTTTCCTGCCTCGGCGCAAAGCGCAGGCTCGGCCCTTCGTGGGAGCGTCTTGGCAAGCAGCCCATTCTCGCCGATGATGGCCGCGTGCACCTGCAGCCGCTTCCCATCGACGGATACCTCCCCGAGATCGTGCGTACCCTCAGGGAGAGCCGCCACGCCGTGATCGTGGCGCCGCCCGGGTCGGGCAAGACCACCCGCGTGCCGCCCGCGCTGCTCTGTTTCGGCCGCGTGATCCTGCTGCAGCCCAGGCGCGTCGCGGCACGGTCGCTCGCCAGGCGGATCGCCACCGAACGCGGCTGGTCGCTCGGTGAAGACGTCGGCTGGCAGGTCCGCTTCGAGCGCCGCTTCGGCCCCGCCACGCGGCTGCTGGTGGCGACGGAGGGCATCCTGACAGCCAGGCTTCAGGCCGACCCGCTCCTGTCGGAGTTCGAGGTGGCGGTGATCGACGAGTTCCACGAGCGCAGCCTCCACGCCGATCTGGCGCTGGCAATGGCCCGGGAGGCTGCTGCCGCCAGAGACGACCTCCGGCTGGTCGTGATGTCGGCCACGCTCGACGCGGCCCCCGTCGCGGAGTTCCTGGGCAGCTGCCCGATCGTTCAGATCCCGGGCCGCCCCCATCCTGTCGAGGTCCGCTACGCGCCCGGGCAGTCGCCCGTCGCTGCGGTGCGCGAGCTGCTCGCCCGGGAGTCTTCCGGGCAGGGCCCAGGCAGCGGGCACGTGCTGGTGTTTCTGCCCGGCGCACCGGAGATCCGGCGGGCAGCCGGCGAGCTGGCCGAGCCGTCGGCGGCGGGGCCTGGGCTAGACCCGCGAACGACCCGCCCGTTCGCCGTGTTGCCCCTTCACGGCTCGCTCGACGCGGCCGCCCAGGACGCGGCGCTCGCACCCTCGCCCGTGCGCAAGGTGATCCTCGCTACGAATCTCGCGGAGACCTCGCTGACGATCGATGGAGTCACCGACGTCATCGACTCCGGTTTCCACAAGGTTCTCCGCTACGACCCGGCCTCGGGGCTCGACCGGCTCGAAACCGAGCGCATCTCCCTCGATTCGGCCGAGCAGCGGGCCGGCCGGGCGGGGCGTACCGGGCCCGGCCGCGTGCTGCGGCTATGGGACTCGCGCCTGACCGTACGCGAGCACCGCGAGCCCGAGATCGCCCGTGTCGACCTGGCCGAGCCCTTTCTCGAAGTCCTGGCCTGGGGGGGCGACCCGCTGCGATTTCCGTGGTACCAGGCGCCAGAACCCGAGCGGGCACGCGCGGCACTCGAGCTTCTCGAGGCGCTGGGCACCCTTGCCGGCGCACGCATCACACCGCTGGGCCGGGCGCTTCGCCGCTTTCCGCTGCACCCGCGGCTGGCGCGCGTCCTGCTCGAGGCCCGCGGCGCGCGACTGGCCGCTTCAGCCTGCGCTGTCCTGGCAGAGGGCTGGATCCCCGCCGGTGCTGGCGACGTGGCCACGGACTCCGACGTGCTCCTGCGAGTCGAGCGGATGGGCAGCGCTCCCTGGGCGGTCCGGCGCGCTGCAGACGAGCTGGCCGCCGTCGCAGGCCGGGTTCTCGACTCGGAAGAAGGCGTGCGCTCCGCCGGTCCGTCTTCCGAAGAGAGTTTGCTCAGAGCGCTCCTTGCGGGATTCCCGGACCGGGTCGCCCGCCGGCGAGAGCCAGGCTCCCCCCGCCTGCTGCTCTCGGGCGGGCAAGGCGCGGTGCTGGGACGCGAAAGCGGTGTCCGCGACGGCGATTGGCTGCTGGCGCTCGACGTGATGGCCGCGCCACGCGGCGCCGGCGCAGAGGCGCTCGTGCGCACGGCCAGCCGGATCGACCGGGCCTGGCTCTGCCCGACCACTCGCGGCACCGAGCACCTGTTCGATTCCGCCACCGGCAAGGTACGCGCCCTGGAGCGCGCGCGGTACGGAGCGATCGTGCTCTCGGAACATCCGGTGACTCCAAATGGGGAGGAAGCCGCGCGGCTGCTCGGCGAAGCGCTGCAATCCCGCGGGTTCCCTGAGCCAGTGCTCTCGTTGCGCCGCCGCATCCGCTTCGCGGGGCTCGCCTTCGACGAAGACGCCTGGATCGCGGCGGCCTGCGAGGGCCGCACCTCCCTGTCCGACGTCGACCTCACGGGCGCTGTTCCGAGGGAACTCCTGCGGACGTTGGATCGGCTGGCGCCCGAGGCCATCCCGATCCCGAGCGGCCGCGAAGCACGGCTGGAGTACCGGGAGGACGGCACGGTCTCGGCTTCCGTCAAGCTCCAGGAACTCTTCGGCCTGGCCGAGACGCCGCGGATCGGGCCCGCGCGAGTGCCCGTGACGCTCGTGCTGCTGGCGCCCAGCGGCCGCCCCGTCCAGACCACCCGCGACCTCAAGAGCTTCTGGGACAGCGGCTATCCGGAAGTCCGCAAAGAGCTCCGCGGCCGATATCCCAAGCACCCCTGGCCCGAGGACCCCTGGACCGCGCCGGCCACGCACCGGACGAAGCCGCGCCGCCGGTAACGCCACCCCCAGGCAGCGCAGCGTCGCCTGGGACACCCGGCTGTCCACTCAGAGGATGGCGAAGGCCGACCAGACGTATCCGCCCTGTAACTTCGCCCGTCGGAAGTTACGGGCCCGTACCGTGCCGGAGAGCCCGTGAATCCTTTCTCTGACGGGGTTCTTCGAAGTTGGCCCGTCTCTTTCTAGGTATGTGACACCACCCAGAGGGAGACTGCGGAGACTTAAATGATGAGAAGACCAAACTTGACCTCGGCCCGGACCCTGCGTTTGGCGGCAACCCTCGCACTGCTGGCGCTGGCAGCCGCACTCCCCGCCGGCGCCCAGACCTTCGTCGCCGCCGCGGACTGTGGCGAGGCCGGCGAGGCCTTCGTTTCGGAGACGCTCTCCGGCTCGCTGGCGCGCGAGGGGAGTAACGAGTCGCTCCACCTGCTGAATCCGGCGTTCACGGGCGCTGGCTACCGGTGGGACGTCGAGTACAGCATGGTCCGCACTCGCGAAGAGTGGCCGTGGTGGGCCGCCTACGCCCGCATCGACGTGCTCTCGGCCGACGGCGAGACCCTGGGGCGCGTCTGGTCGCGTTCGTTCAAGGGCACCGTTACGGGAACGGTCAGCTTCCACGGCGAGGAGTCCGAGGAGGCCCGGCCGCACCGGCTCCGCTTCACGTTCTCTCAGCCGCACACCTTTCCGTTCGCGTTCACGGCCCGGCTGACGGCGAGGCCCGTCATCGGCGCCAATCCCGGCGGAGCTCGCCGCGGGGCCCCCGAGTACATGGCGATCGGTTCGCCCTCGGCCCCCAACTTCGTCTGCGGCGACGTGGTGCTGCGCACCGAGTACCACCGCTTCATGCTCTTCGGCCTGCAGTCGGGTCAGGAGCTGCGGGCGCGTCTGCAGCCGGGCGTTCTTCGGCCGCACGCCTATGCCCATTTTGGCTTCGGCATCTGGGACCTCGGACATCGCAGCCTGGGAGTGCGCGACACCTATGTGAGAGCCGGCAAGGAGGCCGACGTCGTCGTCTTCCGCAACGCCGACTCCGAGAAGCGGTTCGTGATCGTCGCAATGAAGTCCAAGTGGGGCCTGAGGGACCACCGAATCGGATTCTATTCGCCCCAGGGCGTCTCGCCCGCGCCCGGCGAGGCCGCTCCCCCCAGCTCGCTCGATCCGTTCGTGACCACCGCTCGCGTCTACTCCGTACAGGATGTCGCAGCCGGCGCCACGGCCCGATTCGCGCTACCCGCCACCGGCGAGCGCTTCGAGCTGCGACTGCGTGTGCAGAAGCCGGTCTTCCTGGCTCCCGCTCCCGGAGTGTTCTGCACCATCCGCGTCATCGGCAGCTCCGGCAAGCTCCTGACGACGGGCCACCTCGCGACAGACCCGTGGGGCCATGAGCCCACCGAGTACTTCTGCGAGCTGACCGGCCCCGACGCCGCCGGCGGACGGCTCGAGGTCACCACCCGCTACAACGCCTCCGTCTGCACCCTGGACGCCTCCGCGTTCGCGCGGAGGTGAAACTCAGGGACAGATGCTCCCGTCGGCATGAAACTCCTGTGAGGCCGGCGAGGAATCCGTTGGAACCGATCGCCGATTGCTGGCTCAGCACCGATTCCGCTTCAGGCCAGCGGATTCACCCAGCGAAGTCCGCGGAAGCGGGCGAAGTCGCCATCGGTCGAGCAGAGCGTGAGGCCATGTTCGACAGCGAGCGCAGCCAGATGGGCATCTGGAATCAGCGTCGCTCGTCCGACATCTTCTAGCAGTGGATGAAGGACCTCGCGGTGTCGATCGGTGGGAGCCGGGGTCCAGACGGACGGACAATCCAGCCAGGCGCTTGCCTGCCTCCACGCCTCACGAACGCTCAAGGCTCGTTCGAAAACGCGCGGGTTCGAAACGATTCTCACGAATGCCAGCACACTGGGCCACGGAATTCCCACCTGAGCGGTCCCGTTTAATCGTTCATCCAGCCATCGGTGTGCGGCCTCGTGTTGCGAGAACGAGGAGATATGAGCGTAGACCAGAAGGTTGGCGTCCACCAAGATCACGGGACCGACTCCTCTTCCGCAATGGCCAGGACCTCTTCGACGTCGTCGAGACTCCCCACCAGGCAGCGCCCTAGACTGACCGATGGCGTGCGGTAGGGCTCGACTCGGGGAGCGGGAGCGGTCATTTCGCGAAGTCCCCGGCGGAGCGCCTCGTTGACTGTCTCCTTCAGTCCGCTCTGGCGCCGCTTGCGGGCGCGCTCGAGCAGGGCTGCCACATCGTCGTCAAGAGAGAGAGTCGTCCTCATGCATCAAAACATACCACCTTTGATGCGTCGATGTCACTCAGTCCTTGCGGGGAGGGTGCGCGCGGCGCCGGTGCTTCACGGTCGTGGGCCGGGTGTCCCATTGGACCTCGAGCTTCGGAGGCAGGGCGTTCGTGCACGGTCGAGAACCCTCGCGGCAGGAGCCGCGACCAGATCCTCGGATTGCCGTCGTTTCCAGGGTCGAGTTGGCGGCGCTCGACGGGCAGAGCCGAAGCCTTCGCTGAAAATGCATCTAGCGCGCAACCAGCCTGCCACGATGGAGCAGAGTAGGCGAACAGCCGGCCCCATCTGGAGCCGGGTGCTCTTTTAACTCTTGAGTACCCCCAACGGGACAGGGTCCGAACTCTGTTCCTGTGTCCGCCTCCGGACGTGAGGGCCGCACTGCAGGCGATCCGGGAGCTCTCGCGAGAGGCATGAAGCTCCCCGAGCTCGTCATCGCTTCCGACGCATGATCGGCAGCCGAACCGTGAAGCGGGAGCCCTTGCCCAGGATGCTCGTTGCCGAGCATCGGCCCCCGTGCAACTCGACGAACTTCTTGACGATCGCTAGACCCAGACCCGTGCCGGCCCCGAGGCTGCCGTGACCGCGGCGAAAACGCTCAAAGATGTTCGACAGGTCTTCCGGTGCGATCCCGGGCCCGCTGTCCTCGAACTCGACGACCACATCGATCCCTTCCACGCGAAGGCCAATGGCGACCCTTCCGCCGCCTTGGCTGTACTGGATTGCGTTCTGCAGGAGGTTCTCGAAGACGTGCCGCAGCCTCTCCTTGTCCATCGGGATGACCAGCGGCCCTTCCTCCGGCGGAGCAAGCAGCCGCACGGACCGCTTGTCGGCCACTGGCGTAAAATCACGCACGAGGTCTCTCAGGAGGTCGACAAGGTCGGCATCGCCTATCTTGAGGACGATCTCGCCGGCCTCGCTTCGCGACAGCACGAGGATATCGCGGATTCGCCGGCCCATCGTGGCAGCGTTGTCCGCAATGATCTCAATCTGCTCGGCCTGTTCTTCGGTGACCTCTTCGGGACGCTGGCGAAAGAGGTCGACCTGGATGGTAAGCGAGGTCAACGGCGTACGTAGCTCGTGGGCGACGTCGGCCAGGATCTCACGGCGGATCCGGTCCTGCGCCTCGAGCTCCGTGACCGCCTTGCAGAGGTTGTCGGCCATCGCATTGAACGCCCGCCCGAGGCGGCCGATTTCGTCGTCGGGCCCCGGGTCGATGCGAGCGGCCAGCTCTCCCTTGCTCAGCAGCGCGACCCCCTCCTCCAGGCCCCGGATGCGCCTCAAGAAGAGCCGGAGGCCGAGGACCCCGGCGATGCCTGATACGAGCAGGAAGGTGACGATCGGGACGAGGAGAAAGTACAGCCGGCTCGGAGGCACCGGCCGATCGGGGCCGCGGGCCGGAATGCATGCAGCGTACAGGGCCGGGCGCCCCGCGGACGCGCGAATGAAGGCCACCGGCAACTTTCCCGGTGATGCTTGCAGGACGACGTCTTTCCCTTGGTGCAGCCCCATCGCAGCTTCGCGGAGTATCTCCGGCGTGAGCTCGACGATGCTGGGTCGGCGCAGAGAGGCCCGGATGCGGCCGCTGTCGTCGAAGAGGATGATGCAGCAGTGGGGCGCGCGCTCGAAGCTCGAGCGAACCGTCTCCTGGAGCGCGCTATCCGGCGCACCAGCCTTCAACCGGCCGTCGAGGATCAGCGCCGCGAGTTCTCCCTGCATCGAGTTCCAGGCGCGCGGCCCCTCGGGCTGCTCCCAGGGATGCGATAACCGCAACAGGCCCCACTGCAGGCCGACGCCGCAGACCAGCGTGAGCAAGATCAGCCCACTGAGCTTCCAGGAGAGCGAGAGGGAACGGATCACTCGAATTCCTGGAACTTGTAACCGATGCCGTGGACCGTGAGGACGTATTCGGGGTTTGCCTGGTCGCGCTCGATCTTCTTACGGATGCGCGTGACGTGAGTATCGACGGTCCTCTGGTAGCCCTCGAAGGCGGTCTTCCAAATGGCGTCTAGCAGGGCGGCCCGTGTGAAGACCTTCCCCGGGGTAGACGCCAGGAACGCGAGAAGAGCGAACTCGGTCGGCTTCAGCCGGATCTCCTGGCCGTCGAGGGTTACCCTGCGCTTCTCCTTGTCGATTTCGAGGGCCCCGCAACGGATCACGGCGGTCGGCTTCTCCCGGTCGCGAGACCGCCTCAACACCGAGCGGATCCGGGCCAAGAGCTCGACCAGCGAGAACGGCTTCGTGATGTAATCGTCAGCTCCGCTGTCGAGACCGAGCAACTTCTCGGCCTCTGCGTCGCGTGCCGTCAGGATGAGGATCGGCACTCGAGACTCCTTGCGGAGCTGCTTGCAGACCGCGATTCCGTGGAGCCCCGGGATCATCAGGTCAAGCAGCATCGCATCCGGCTTCTCGCGGCGGGCCATTTCGAGCGCCGTCGGGCCGTCGGAGGCCGAGAGGCACTCATAGCCCTCCCGCGCCAGCGACTTGATCAGCCCTCCGGCGATCTGGGGGTCGTCCTCGACAATCAGGATTCGCGTCATCTTTTGGAGCCTCCGACTTCGACAACAGACCGCGCCTCGAACCATGCCACGGCCGGCGCCGTGCCAAGAGTAGCGTCCGGGAGGGGGCCCCTGCACGAATCACCCGCGCGTTCACAAATTGTCGACATTCCGGCCAATACCTGAAAACAGCCGGTGCAGTAAGAACCAAAGGGGGAACGGTCCGCACTCTTCACCGTGATGGGCTTCAGGAGGTCGATGTCGATGACTCGCACCAGGGACTCCATAATGCTGCTGGTACTCTGCGCAACCACCGCGCTCTCCGCCGCCGGCCAGGCCCGGATGGTTCACCCGGGCTTCGACCGGCAGATCGCAATACAGTCGGGTCAACAGGGGACGTCATGGCAGCCGGGAGGACAGGGTCAAATGGGCCTCTCCTCCTGCTCGCAGGGACGCACGGGTCCTACCAGCATGCCGGGGCTTCTGCCCCCGTGGCAAAGCGCTGGCGGGACCCCGTGGCAGACCGGCGGCACGACGGGCCCCGACGTGGCCCAGGCGGCCTACCTTGCCTGGCTGTCGCAGATGCAGTCCCGGTCATCCTATTCGCAGGAAGTAGACACCAGCGCAGTCTCGCAGCCAGAGACTGCTGTTCCACCGCCCGTGACGATGATGTGGCTCGCCTGGCTCGGGCCGACCTCGAGCAACGCCGGAATCTCCGAGGACGATCTGACGAATGCCGGGCGAGCGCTTCAGCGCTACCTGGACGCAAACGGTGACGGGCACGTGACCGGAAACGAGTTCACCGACCGACAAGCCGAGTGGTTCCGCGCGCTGGATACGAGCGGCGACGGCCTGATCACCTCCGACGAGCTGGCAGCGGCCGGCATCCGCGGAATGCCCGGCTCCGGTCTCACGGGCGGAACCCGCGACGGCACGCCAGGAGACGCGGACAACACGGACCAGCAGCTGGCCCGGGCGAGGGCCCAAGACGCGTTTGCCAAAGCCCGGCAGGACTTGCGAGATGCGATGTCCGGCGGCGACCGCACGGCGATCGCACAGGCCCGACGGGCTTACTGGTCGGCCCGCCGCGCCAATGAGTCGGCGAAGACGAGGTAGGCATTCGCCGCCTGCTCCTGCACGGCTCGAGGAGGTCTCATGGATTCCCGATTTGCCCATCCGTTGGTCACCGGTTGCCTTGGACTGGTCCTGCTCGCCTTGCCGTTCGGCCCAGGAGGCTGCGGGACCGCCGCTTCCACCAGCGAGGCGACCGCTAGCTCGATCACCGCGCACAGCATCTCTTCCTCCGGTACCTCGACCGCCTACTTTTCCGTGGTCTCGGCGAACGGGCAGGATGACTTCGTTGCCTCCACGCGGACGCCGACCGTCACGGTGACGTTGGCGGGCAGCCTCAGCCGGCTCACCTACAGCGTGAACACGGGCGCAGAGCAGAGCCTGCCGACAACGCAGGGGACGGCGGCCTTTCAGCTCGACCTGTCGAGCTCCAGCGGCTCGGCGGTGGTGACAATGCGCGGCGTGGACGCGCAAGGGCTCTTCTCCGAATTGAAGTTCACGGTTCACGACGGCACGCGCCCGTTGTTGGCCTACTTCCCGGACGCCGCCGCCGGTGATGTTTACGTCTACGAGTACCAGATGAGGGACTCGACCGGGGGCGTCGGCACCGGCACGATTTCCGTGACGATCGTCAGTGTCGACGACGATTGGGTGAACGTCGAGACCTCGGGCAGCAGCGAAGGAAACGCTTTCTTCACACACTCGGCCCGCTACCCGCGCCGTCAGAGCCTGAACCTGCCGTTGATGCTGCAGGGCAGCGGCTACTGCTTGCTGTTACCGCTGACAGTGGACCCATCGACGCTTCTGGGCACGGCCCGGTCGTTCGCGAGCGACGTCTATGACTGCGCCACTTCCACCACGCTGGGCCGGTTCACGGGCACCGTGACCATGAGCCAGGCTGCGTCCGGCACCGTCGGGGCCGGGACCTTCACGGATGTCGTGAAGGCCGCCTTCAGCATGAAACTGACCAGTTCGACCGACAGCTCCAGCTCCTCGCTGAGGGCTATTGGGGCCGTGGGGCTCGGGATGGTCTACTCGGAGCTCTCGCTTCCATCGGGGGCGGCTGTCTTCCTTGGTCTGTCTGGCGCGAAGCTGGGCAGCCGGACCGTGGGAACCGTGTCGAAGGCGGACGGACCACCGGGACCGGGTCGGTTCCAGTCGGCGCCGCGACCCACCACCAACATCGGTCCGTTCATCCATTGACTCTTCTTGGACGCGTGTCCGGGCCGAAGGACTGGAGTCGTCACATCTCTTCTATAAGTTGGAGACGTTTGAGAAACACTCGCGGTTCATACTCGAGTCAACGCCGCGTTGCGGCACGGTGACTGCGCGGCCCTCGCACCGTTGTCACCCCGTACACAGGAGGTTGGGTTCAATGGGAGTTCTCGCACTACTACTCGCCATGGGGCTTTCCTTCACTGCGGCAGTCATGGCCCAGACTAGCGAAGCAGAAGTTGTTCGAAGCGACCCGGCGCGATTCGACGACCGGGGTCCGGATGGGGCGCACCCCGCAGCGGACATGCGCGGCCATCGCCGGATGACGCCGCCCTGGGGGGAGCTCTCGGCCGAGGATCGGGAGAAGCTCCACGCGATGACATCCGAGCAGCGCCACGCATTCATACAGCAGAAGCAACAAGCCTGGCTGGCCACCCTGAGCCCGGAGGAACGCGCCAAGGCCGAGCAGAGGATGGCCGGGCAGAGGAAGCGGATGGAATCGCTCACGCCAAAGCAACGGGAGGGAATGAAGCAATTTCGGAAGAACGGCAAGGGCCCGGACCGCGAGGCCATGAAAGCCAAGTTCCAGGCAATGACAGCCGAGGAACGCGAAGCCTTCCGCGAGAAGATGCAACAGCGTCGAGGCTCGCGTGGCGGCGGCCAGGAGAGGTTCCGCGGCAACTGAGCCCGATGGGTAGCGAAACTACGCCATTCCGGAGCGAGTCTAATTGGCCGGATCGGCAACGAGAATCACTCTAGCTCCCGGCCAGGCTTCGGTCGATCGGCCGCCTGGATTCAGGTCAGGAAGCAACCGGCGAATCCACGATCCCCTCACGTCGTGGAAACTGCCTCGCAACATCTCGACGTCATGGTTCTTGTGGCACTGGGCCCAGCCGGGCCCAACCGAAGGAAGGAGTCTTTCGATGAAGCGAATCCTCTTGGCGATGTCGCTCGTGTCGTTGCTGGCGCCGTGCGCCCCTGCGCAGGAGATGGAGGGGCCGCCGGCCCCGCCGCCGGACGAGCGGATGTTTCAGCCGCCCAGGCCGGCCGCCGTGGGCGCGATGATCTGGATGCCCTGGCTGCGCCCATCCGCTCCCGACTATGGAGGCATCACGGCTGAGAAGCTCGAGGCCGGGCGCCAGGCGTTCCTGGCATACTTCGACAAGGACGGCAACGGCAGCATCGGCGCCGAGGAACTCGCTGCCGCGCAGGCCGAGTGGGTGAACCAGGCCGATACCGATGGCGATGGCACCATCAGCCGCGAGGAGTTGCACCCGGACCGGCCCCACCACCCGCGCGGTCACCGAGGACTCCAGGGCGGCGGTCAGCAGCTGACTGCCGAGCAGAAGGCGTCGCTCGACAAGGCCCGTGCCGACCTCCGCGAAGCGCAGTCCTCCGGAGACAAGACTCGCATCGACGCGGCGAGAACCGCAAGGACATGCGCAACTTCCCGGCGGCACTGCGCGACTTCGAGGCTGCCGAGAATGCCTCGCCCGCGCTGGCCTCCCTGGTGGCGATGTCACGCGCCCACGTGCTGCAGCTTCAGGGCCGGATCGCGGACTCGATCGCCGAGCTCGAGGTGGCCCGGAGTCTGACCACCGGGACGGCGCTGCAGCAGGAGATCGACTTCCGGCTCGGCGCCCTGCGGGCAGTGGCACCGGGAGCACCGGCGGCGAAACCGCTCTCGCTGAGCCTGCGCACAGCATTTGAGTTTGCGGGTAGTTTGAGTCCTTTGGAACAGGCCCGCGAAGAGGCGATCGGGCCGGTCTCGAAGCTCTCGCTGGTGAACTCTAACGGTCTGCAGGTGCACTACGCGCCCACCTGGGACCTGAGCCGGTTCTTCACGGCCAGCGGCGGGCTGGCTCGCCAGACGAGCTTCGCCGACAGCACCTATGACGCGTGGACCGGCGAGGGCCGCCTCTCGGGCGCAGTCACTCGCGGTCGCTTCACGGCCGGTGGCGCCATCGGGGCCTTCACGGTCGCCGACTCCGGCGCGGAGGGCAGTCTCGACGCGCTGATCGGCGAGCTGTCGACGACGTACTCTCGCGGCCGCGGTCGGGACGTCCGGTTGTCGGCCGAGCGGACCGACTACGAGTTCGCCATGGTCGTCTCCCCGCCCGAGATGCGGCGCAGCGGTCCCGTCGACACGCTGAGGCTCTCGAGCGCCTGGGAGCTCGAGAACTACCTGCTGCGCTGGGTTCGCCTCGAGCTGGGCGGCTCGCTCCATCGTGACCGCACCGAGGGCGGCTACTACGACAGCGACTCGTTCGGCCTCGACGCGAGCGCATTCGCACCGGTGCGGCTCTTCGAGGAACGCGATGCAACCCTGCTGCTCACGCTGGGACACCGCGGCATCGATTTCACGAACCCCATCCAGGTGTCCGCCAACGGACTCGCGCGCTCCGATGCGCGCCTGACGTCCTCGCTGCTGCTGGTGCAACCAATGGCCGATCGCCACACGACCCTGGAGCTACAGTACCGCTACCTGGGCAATGACTCCAATGTCTCGGGTGCAAGCTACAGCAGCCACGGCGTCTCCGCCGGCGTCCGGTACACGTTTTAGCGCTTCGACCGGAGGGATGCGCCCCAGACGCGGTCGCGCTCTCCAGGTACACGTGTCATGCGCGGCGTCGACTCGGGTTCGTCATCCCCTCCTGGGCGGCCTTGGTGACACCCAACGCCGTGTCGTCGAAACCCGACATGGAAGGAGGCTTCACTGCGCAGCGGCGACGTCTCGGCGCAGACAACAGCGCGCGCCGCATTTGACACCGCAAGAGATGCCTACGCGACGGCCCGGACTAACCGCTACGAGCAGCCCACGGCCATGACCACGACTCCCTCAGACGCCAAACTCCTCGCTTCCTCGCAGCGATTTCATGAGGGGCTGTCCGGCTCAGGTATGCCGTGTGACGCTTCACGGCGGCTCCCGCCAAAGCGGTTCCGGTAGGCACTGCGGCCGTTGACGTCTAGCGGAGTCGGTCCGAGATACAAGCCGCCGACCCCTCGCGGAGTCGGCGGCTCTTCTGTGTCTCGAGTA
>JACQZN010000016.1 GCA_016213845.1 Candidatus Wallbacteria bacterium | reverse complement strand
GCGGGCTGACGCTCTTCCTGGCGCAGGTGTTCTGCGATCGGCAGCGGTCGTTCACGATCCCGGAGGAGGCCCGGCTGCCGGTGTTGGCGGACCTTTTGGGTCCGATTCCCATCGTGGGGGCGCTCTCGCCGATCGTGTTCGTCGCGTTCGTGGCGGCGCCGCTGGCCTGGCTGGCTGTCTTCCGGACGCGGTTCGGGCTGCGCCTGCGAGCGGTCGGGGAGAACCCGCACGCGGCCGACACCGCGGGCGTCGACGTGAGCTTCTACCGCTATGCCGGCGTGCTGCTGAGTGGGGCATTGGCAGGGCTGGGCGGGGCCTACCTGCCGTTCTACGCCGGCAGCTTCGTGAAGAACATGTCGGGCGGGCGCGGCTACATCGCGCTGGCCGCGCTCATCTTCGGCAAGTGGCAACCCGGCGGCGCCTTCGTGGCGTGCCTGCTCTTCGGCCTGGCCAGCGCCGTCCAGGATTTCGTCCAGGGGACCTGGCTGCCGAGCCAGTTCGCCCAGATGATCCCCTACCTGGTCACGATGGTGACCCTCGCCGGCTTCATCGGCCAGGCCGCCCCTCCCGGCGCCCTGGGCAAGCCCTACGAGAAAGAAGCGCGCTGACGACTCGGAGGCCACTGGCTCACAGCGCGAAAGGCCGTGGCGAAATAGCGTGGCGTCTACCTGTACCGGGTTTTCTGGAAAACCCGGTACAGGTAGACGCCAAGCTTTTTCGACGCAACGTACCGCTCACGGCGCGGTGTCGTTGAGGGTCCAGTCGTAGGAGAGGAAGCCGACCGTGAAGCCGCCGGCTCCGAGGGCCTTCGACGCGCCGGCGGGGCCGAAGCGGGCGAAGAACGCGGCGGCGGCAGCGCGCTTGCCGGTAAAGCCGCCGAAGCTGCCGCCCGGAACGTAGGCGGCCAGGAAGTCGGCGGCGAACCAGTCGAAGATGGACGAGGCCGACAGCGTCCGGGCAGCCGGATCGAAGGCGTTGCGGGCAGGGCTGCCGGCGAACCGGCGGGCCGCGTCGGTGAGCTGCGCATCCAGCTTCTCGCCCGTGTAGGGCTCGTCCCGGAGCTCGGGGCAGCTCATCGATGCACAGTTGATCGCGGCGTGGAGCCTGGGATCTGCGAACTGCTTGCGCAAGATCTGGTGCTCGATGGCGTCCAGCGTGACGGGCGCGCCGGCGGCCGTGAACTGTAGCTTGTCCCAGACGCCGGAGATCTGCCGGATGCTCTTTCTGGGATAGAGCGAGAACCAGCTGCCCTCGATCGGGTAATGGTCGACGACGGCCCGCAGCGTGAACGCGTTGTAAGCGTTGATCCAGTACGCGAATCGATCTTCCCGCTTCCAGCCTTCCAGGGTCTTCGGGTCGAGCGTCCCCAGGGCGGCGACGTAGTCGTCGAGCGTGCGGCGCGAGGCCTTCAGCGCCGAGTAGTCGACCAGTCCGTCACGGACGTGCGCCTTCAGCACCTTCGCGAAGAGCGCGTGCGAGCGGTCGAAGTCGGCGGCAGCCAGAAGTGTCGGCATCGCCAGCAGCAGCAGCGGTAGCGTGCGAACGAAGGTCACGGCGATTCGGATGGCTCGGGTTCAGGGGCAGCGTCCGCAGCGGGCGCATGCGCCAGCCTGGGCGCCGTCACCCGCTCGGGCAGAAACGCGAAGTAGACCGCCCCCAGCACCATCGCCCCGGCTACGGCGTGGTTCCAGCGCGGCGCCTCTCGCAGGAAGGCGATCGCGAAGGCCGTGAAGACGGCGAGCGTGATGACCTCCTGAAGGATCTTGAGCTGGAAGGCGCTGAACCGGCCGTGCCCCCAGCGGTTGGCCGGCACCTGCAGGCAGTACTCGGGCAGCGCAATGAGCCAGCTGATCAGGATCACTTGCCAGAGCTCGACATGCTTGTACCTCAAGTGGCCGTACCAGGCGGCCGTCATGAACAGGTTGCTGGCGATCAGCAGCAGAATGGTGCTCAAGCGCGCTCCTCCACGGTCCAGAAACTCGCCACTCAGGATACAGGATCGGGCGCCTGGTCCGCCGGAGTCGCGGCCAGCGCCTCCGCCAGCGATACGTCGCCCGCCAGCACCAGGTGAAGGGCCGATTGCCGCAGGCTGGGGATGCCGACTTCTCGCAGCAGCGCGCGCAGTCCGGCGATGGACACGCGGCGGGCAAGCGCCTCGCGGACGCGCTCGCAGAGGAGCACCGACTCGGCGGCGAGCGCGACGCCGCGGTACCCGGTGAACCTGCACTCGGGGCAGCCGGCCGGCTCCCAGAGAGTGAGCGGAGCCTTCAAGTCTCGTGACGCCGCGCCCTCCCGGCTGCCGGCCAGGGCTGAGCGGAACCTGGCCGATTCCTCGACGCCCGGCTGCCAGGGCCGGCGGCACGCGCGACAAAGGCGTTTCAACAGACGCTGCGACTGCACCAGCGACAGCGCCTGGATCGGCAGCCACGGGTCCGTCGCCGTGTAGGCGGCGATCGCCAGCGTGCTGGCCGCGTCGCCCCAGATCATCGAGGCCAGCGTCAACGTACTGCCCAGCGCCAGCCGGAAGACCGCCTCGCGGTCGTGCCGGTCGTCCAGGTTCCTGGCCAGCAGGACGTCGGGCTGGTGCGCCGCGCACTTGCGCAAGAGCACAGGCGTCGTTAGCCCGAGCTCAGGCCTCCTGAGCAGTTGAACGACCCCGTCCAGCTCGGGCACGGCCGCGTCCTCGACGCTCATCAGGCTGAGCGCCGGGTCCTGGAGGTGCCGCATCGCGGCGAAGAGCAGCGCGCTGCGCCCCGAGCTCCGCGGCCCGGCCAGCAGCACGGTGCCACTGCTCTGGTTCAGCGCCGCGGCCAGGTTCTCGTAGGCGCGCGGCGTCGCGCGCAGCGCGTCCAGCTCGAGAGCCGAAGGTTTGCGCCGCCGCTCGAGCGACACACGGCGGCCCGCAAGACAGGGGACAGTGCCCAGGCGGAAGGCGATCGGCTCGCCCTCGACCTGGAGCACTCCGTCTCTTTCGTGCGGGAAGGCGACCAGATCGGGCTCAATCGCGAACTGCTCGAGGACCAGGTCGCGGACCAGCGCCAGCTCGGGCTCCCCAGGGCTCTGGAGCTCCTCGAGCCTCGCACCGAGCCTCAACCGGATGCGGCCCGGCTCCAGGTGAATGGCGTCTGCCCCGCGCCGGACAGCCTCGCGCAGGACCCGCTCCAGGCAGCCCGCCGCGTCGAAGGACGGCATCTGGGGCTCCCTGGGCTCCGGCTGTCCGCTGCCTGCACAGGGCCTCGCCGCCGGCTTCCCGCTGCTCCCGAGCGGCTTGCCGTAGACCGCCAGCTGGGCGCGCCGCAGCTGATCGACGCGCGCCACAGCCGGGCTGAGCTTGCCTCCGACTACCCGCTCCAGCTCCCGCAACGTGCCTTCTTCGAGCGGCTCGCAGAGCGCCATCTTCAGCGTCAGCGGCGTCTGCTCGTACGCCAGGACCCCCAGCCGCAACGCCAGCTCCGCAGGCAGCCGAATCCCGGCGGCGTAGTCGACGTTCACCTGGTCGAGCTCGACCGCCGGCAGGCGCATCTTCTGGCAGACGAACTCGCGCCACCGCCGCAGGTCCAGCGCACCCTCCTCGTGGAGCGCCTCGACGAGCCCGCACCGGCACCTCCGCATCCGGGCAAGGGCTTTCATCAGCCCTTCCCGGGAGATCCACTTCTCCGAGAGCAGCTCGGCCCCCAGCTCCGGATCCGATACGACGCCCGCAGTCACGCCCGGATGAGACAGCGCCGCCACCGCGGGGTTCCGTCCGCGGCACGGCGCGCCTCGCCCAGACAACTCAACGCATCCGAGAAGTCATGTAGCCGGCCTTGGCGCCCGCCCACCAGGCCGAGAGCGTCGCGTGGGCGCGCTCCAGGTCCGCGGGCCCGGGCGCGCTCGGCAACTCCAGGTCGATCCAGGCGGCCAGCCCCGCCATCCCCGCGCACCGGGCGCCCACCGCGGGAACCCGGATGCACTCGATCAACACTTCGAGCACCTCCGGAAAAGGGTTCTCACCAAGCCGGTCGAGCATCTGGTGCGCGGCGGCGGGTGTCCCGCGAGTAAGCCAGTGGCGGACCGCCGCGGCGTTGCGCGTGGTGCGCGGGTGATCGGCCGTCGCCGGGTCGGCCAGCATCATCCGGTCGCGCTCCTCCAGCGTGTCGGGGCTGGAGGTGGAGAGCTCGCGCAGCAGTGCCAGCCCCTTCGACTTGTCCTTCATCATCAGGAGCGTCCGACCGATGTCGAGCTTCGACCAGGGCGTCTTCCGGACCTCGGGGGGAATCGTCTCGACTCGCGCCAGCGCCTCCTGTTCGCGCCCGGCCTCGATCAGCGAACGGACAGGCTGGAAATGATTGCCCCGGTCCTCGCCGTAACGCTCGGCCTCGCGCGCGTATTCGGCCAGCCCCTCCTGGATGCGGCCCTCGTGGATGTTCAAGCGGGCCGAAACCAGGATCGAGCTGGCCTTCCAGTTGTCGATCGCAGCGGCACGTTCGGCCAGCCGTCGCGCCTCGGCGGGCCGGCCGAAGGTGAGCAGCCGCTCGGCGGTGTCGTTGAGGTCGTCGCAGCTGCTCAAGGTCTGCCAGCGATCGGCGATTTGGGTCGCGAGCGCGGCCGCCTTGCCCATGTGGTGGCCGCGCAGCAGGAGCCGCACCTGCTCGTCTTGGGGGCCCTGGTCGTCGGGGAAGCGCGTCGCCATCTCGCGATAGACCTGCGTGGCGGCGACCGGGTTGCCGCTGCGGCAGTGCAGGTCGGCCTCGACGTTGAGGATGTACTTGGAGTGCGGCAGCTCGCGCTTCACCTGGATCAGCTCGCGGCGCACCTCGTCGGCGGGCGCGCTCACGTAGAGCCCCCGGAAGAGCTGGGGCCAGAGATCGACCGCCCACGGGTCCACTGCCAGCTCGAACCTCAGGGCGTCGACCGCAGCGGCCGGGTCGGAGCCGCGGTCGAGGTAGGCGTCGAACCAGTAGCGCGCGGCGACGCTGCTGGCGGAGGCCAGATCGTACTCCCACCCGACAGCCTCCGCGGGACTGGCGAAGCGCTTGTGGACCAGCTTCCGCACATAGTGCTCGTAGACGGCGAACGGGTTCGCTGGCGAGCGCCGCACGAAGTCCTCGGCCCAGGTCTCGGCGTCATGGCTATTGTTGCCGTGGGCGTTGTCGGCCACGGCGATCTCGCCGGCCGCAGACCACGGGAGAGCGCGCCGGACGGTGTCGAGGAGCTTCTGGGCGACATCGTAGACGCCCCACTTGAAGCGACAGACGTGCCAGTACTCCAGCGCCGGGATGGCGATCAGGTCGGAGCGGACCCGGTAGTCGTCCAGGGGGCGCAGGCCGGGCTCGATCGGCGAGTAGGTCGTCTGCATGCGGAGCTTGCCGCGCGACTTCAGCAGCTCCTGGCCGCGCTTGCCGGCGCGCGCCTCGGGGTCCTCGAACGCGCCCGAGGTGAATGTCCTCAACGCAGCGAACGGGTCCTTTGACGAGCGGGCAAGCTCGTCGCCGACCGTGGCCCACAGAGAGCAGTACGTGCGGGCCGTGCCGACATCGAACTCCTTGCCGGCGCCTGCCAGCAGGTAAGCCATCGGCAGCTTGCCGCCAGCCAGCGACTGCATGCGGTCTCCGAGGTCGCCAAGGATGCTGGCCCGCTCCATCGCCACTCGGTAGAGCAGCGCGTGATCCGGCAAGGCCAGCAGGGCGTCCGGGTCGGTGCGGCAGGCCGACGCGATCGCCCCGGCGTCGACGTCGGACGCCGAAAGGCCTTCCAGCACGCGGATCGCGAGGGCCGTGTGGCGCGCAAAGAGCAGCGCCGTGGCCAGCGTCAGGCGGCACTCGCGTTGCGCGGGGGCGGCCCCTGTTGCCAGGGCGGCCAGCGCCGCACCGCGGATCAGCATGCGAAGGCCGGCGACCGACTGGCCCTGCGAGAGGTAGTAGCCCAGGACCGAGCAGTCGAGCGCCAGGTCGGAGAGCACGCCCGTGCCAGGCGGGTTCGCAACGAGTGCGCTCGCCCTGGTTTGCAGCCGCTCGAGCAGCTCCTCGGGGGCCGGGGGAAGCAGCGAGTAGACGCCCGGGGTGCTGGCCGGCGCCGTCGCGCCCAGCTTCGTCAGCGCCTCGCGCGCGGCGGCGGCGAGCGCCACGGCGGTCGCGACCGGGTCGGCCGGGGAGAGCGTTGCGGCGGCCAGTTCCTGGCGAGCGCCCGGGCGGCCCGCAGCCGGCAAATCGATCCGGTGCAGGGTGAGCGTAGCCCCCTTGCCCGGCTCCAGCCGAACAACGGGGACGATCCAGTGGGCGGCTCCGAGGATCTTGGCCCAGCCGGCGAGCGCCTTGTCGGTCGGCAGCAGGCCGTCCGTGGGCAGGTGTTCCTTGACCGGAAGCGTGTCCTCGATGACCACTGGGTCGAGGCACGGCTTTCGTGCGAGCGTGGTGAGCCCGAGGGCCAGCGTGTCCGTGAAGACACGCCAGGCGTAGCCGTCGCAGCCGGTGCCTTTCGGAAAGCGGGCGGGGAGAACAGCCCAGGCGTCGGGAGCGACGGCAGGCGCCAGCGGCGCCGGATAGCAGGGAGTTCCGAGCCAGGGCCCCGCGGAGTCGCCGCGATACGGCTCCACAGGCCGGTAAGCCGCGGGCACTCCCAGCGTCGCGAGGACGAACTCTCTGAGCTCCGGTGTTCGCCAGACGGCGGCCGCGGCCGCCAGCAGCACGACAGCCAGCACGGCCAGGTGCCAGACGCGCCGGCCCTTCGAAAGTGGATAGCCCATGACGTCCCTCCCTCGCCCCCCTCAGGGGCTTCTCTCCAGGTGCCCTCCAGACCATCGTAACCGAGGTTCCCATCTTGCGCCAGAGGCCGGCGGCTGGTATGCTTTGCGGCCAGATCCAACCGGATTTGAGCAGATTTTATCCGATTTAAGCAGACGTGAGGGTCCTCGCCGGGTAGCATCCCGGGCCGTCGGTCCCGGGGACCGATCCGGCGGGGCCGTCCGTGCCTCGCCGGGGGCCGTCTGCAAAAGACATCGCTGGCGGTCCGGCAACACCTCGGAGGGCAACGAGGAACAGGAGGCACTGTCGTGGCAACAGAACTGAGCAAGAAGGACCGGGCATCCGAGAAGACGCCGGTGGCGCAGCCGGCCGACGAGAACCGCAAGCAGAAGAGCCAGGTGCTGGAAGCCGCGCTGACGCAGATCGTCAAGCAGT
Organism: Candidatus Wallbacteria bacterium; assembly: GCA_016213845.1. Taxonomy (GTDB): domain Bacteria; phylum Muiribacteriota; class UBA6191; order JACPRK01; family JACPRK01; genus JACPRK01. The sequence continues at coordinate 92,046 of JACQZN010000016.1, read as the reverse complement.
TCGGCAAGGGCAGCATCATGCGGCTGGGGAAGGCCTACGCCGACATGTCGGTGCAGTCGATCCCGACCGGGGCGCTGGGGCTGGACATCGCGCTGGGCATCGGCGGCATCCCTCGCGGGCGCATCACCGAGATCTACGGCCCGGAGTCCTCGGGCAAGACGACTCTGGCGCTGCACGTGGTAGCCGAGGCGCAGCGGCTGGGCGGCAACGCGGCGTTCATCGACGTGGAGCACGCGCTCGACCCGGTCTACGCGCGTGCGCTCGGCGTCAACATCGACGAGCTCCTGGTGAGCCAGCCGTCGACGGGTGAAGAGGCGCTGGAGATCGTCGACACGCTGGTGCGGAGCAACGCCGTCGACATCATCATCGTCGACTCGGTGGCAGCGCTGGTGCCGCGCGCGGAGATCGAGGGCGAGATGGGCGACAGCCACGTCGGCCTGCAGGCTCGGTTGATGTCACAGGCGATGCGGAAGCTGACCGGTTCGCTCTCGAAGTCGCGCACGGCGCTCATCTTCATCAACCAGATCCGCATGATGATCGGCGTGATGTTCGGCAACCCGGAGACCACCACCGGCGGCAAGGCGCTCAAGTTTTACGCCACCTGCCGACTGGAGATCCGGCGCACTGGCAACATCGAGACCGGCACGGAGATCACCGGCAACCGGGTCCGCGTGAAGGTGGCGAAGAACAAGGTGGCGCCGCCCTTCCGCCAGACCGAATTCGACATCATGTACGGCGAGGGCATCAGTCGCGAGGGCGGCATCATCGACGAGGGCGTGACGTACAAGGTAGTCGACAAGTCCGGATCGTGGCTGACCTACGGCGACACGAAGCTGGGCCAGGGCCGCGAGAACGCCAAGGCGCTCTTGCGCGAGAACAAGGACCTGGCGCGCGAGATCGAGGCGAAGGTGCTCGAGAAGGCCGCCAAGCGCCCCGCCGCCAACGGCGCCGACGCCGAAAACGGTGAGGAGAAGAAGGCCGAGCTGCACTGAGACGGAGCAGCCGATGATCCGTTCATCCGCGGCCGGGACGAGGATCGGGCGCCGGGGGCGCTCGCTTCGTCCCGGCGGCGGTGACGACACCGCGGCGCCGCTCCAGACGGGCGGGCGAGAGCACGGGTTGGAGCTCCTGGGGCGGCGCGATTTCACGCGGCGCGGGATGCTCCAGCGGTTGCTGGCCGACGGTTACGCCTCGGAGGCCGCGGCTGACGCGGTGGAGTACCTGACGGAGAGCAGCTATCTGGACGACCGGCGCTTCGCGGAGCGCTTCCTGGCGAGCGCTCGCGCGCGCAAGGGGCACGGGCGCGCATGGCTGGAGCGGGAGCTCGCGTCGCAGGGAGTGCCTCGCGACGTGATTGCTGCGGTGCTGGCCGAGGGGCGCGATCGCGACACCGAACGGGATGAGGCTCTGGCGCTGGCCAAAGAGATGATGCGCCGCTCGCCCGCGCTGGCGCCACAGCGGCTGGCGGCGCGGCTGGCGGCCAGGGGATTTTCTTGGGAGGTCGTCCGCGCGACGCTGGACGAGCTCGACAAGGGGGCCGGCGAACTGCCGGAGGATTGAAGACGCGGCTGTAACCAGACCTGGAGGAACCCGAATGCCGATGAAGTCGAAGAGACCTGCCAAGCCCAAGTCGACCGCGAAGCCTGCGCGCAAGCGCGCTGCGCCGAAGCCGCCGGCCCGTAAGAGCGGCAAGGCCCCGGGCGCGAAGCCGGCGGCGAAGCTCGTGACGAAGCCGAAGCCGAAGGCTCGCCCGCAGCCGGCCAGGGCCGTCGTCTACAACTCCGAGATCGACGACGTCGTCGGGGCTGCGGCGCTGGCCGAACCGGCGGCGCCGGGCGAGTATCCTGAAAAGGTCCGTTTCATCCTCGAAGTCCTCGACAACATGAAGGCGCTCGACGTGGAGGTCTACCACGTGGTCGAGAAGACGATCCTGGCCGACTACTTCTTGGTCTGCACAGGCGGCTCGAGCACGCACACCTCGGCGCTGGCCGACGAGGTCTACCTCAAATGCAAGGGAAAGGGCTGGCCGCTGGGACGGCTCGAGGGCGACGCGAATCCGTCATGGAAAATCCTCGACTACGGCGACGTGGTGCTGCACATCTTCCTGGAGGAGACGCGCGCCTTCTACAAGCTCGAGGAGATCTGGGGCGAAGGCCCGAAGTCGAAGGGAGCCGTTTCATCCGTCGAATCGCAGATGGACCGGCTGATGCGCACTCACCCGCGGGCCGGCTCAGGGGCGACCAGCGCCCTGAAGCGCCGGCGCGGCGCGGCCCGGGCCTGAGACGCAGTGCGCTTCCTGTTCGTCGATCGAGAGCAACGCTCGGAGGGCTCCGTGCGGTTCTTGCCCGCGCAGAGCCACTACCTGGGGCGCGTGCTGCGCCTGGAGGCCGGCGACGAGCTCGTGCTGGTCACGCGAGATGCGACGGCCGTCTGGGGCGCGCGGCTCGGCGCCGGCAAGGGGGGGCCCTCGGAGGCGACGATCGTGGACGAGCGGACGGTGCCCCCGCCTGCCGGGCGTGCCGTGCGGCTCTACCTGGCGTCGCTCAAGTCCGACCGGATGGAGTGGGCGCTGCAGAAGGCCGTGGAGCTGGGCGTCGACTCCTTCCAGCCGCTTGCGACGCGCCACTGCGTCAAGGTACCCGGACGCTCTGCGCAACAACGCGAGCTATCCATCGCCGAGAACGCCTGCCAGCAGTGCGGCCGCTACCGGCTCCCGGAGCTGGGAGGGACGGCGACGCTGGACCAGGCACTCGAGCGGACGAGAAGCGAAGGCGGCCGGCTCGTGGCTCTCCACCCCGACCCGGCGGCGCCCGCGCTGAGAGAGCTAGACCTGGGCGAGGCCGGACCGGTCGCCCTCGTCATCGGGCCGGAGGGCGGTCTGGCGGCCGAGGAGCTGGCGCGGCTCGACTCCGAGGGGGCCGCGAGGGCCCGCTTCGACGGCAACATCCTGCGAGCGGAGACCGCGGCGCTGGCGGCCGCAACCCTGGTGCTAGCGCGGCTGGGCAGGCTTTGAGCGGCGCCCGGCGGCGGGCCGGCGGAAGTGCTGGAAGGCCCGGTAGCCCCAGTAGACCAGGAAGAGCCCGATCGCGCCCAGGATGACCTTGTGGAACCGGCCCGTGAATCGCAAGGCCTGGTCGATCTGAGGACCGAAGTACCAGGCCGCGACGATCGAAACCGGCACCGAGATGAGCGCAGCCAGGAAGTCGTAGCCGATGAAGACCGACATCCGCACGCCCATCGAGCCTGCCAGGAAGTAGGTCGGCATCCGAAGCCCGGGCATGAAGCGCACGATGAAGATGGTGCGGTTGCCGTGATCGTGCAGGAACCGCCGCGCCTTGGCCAGCTGCCGCGAGGTGACGAAACGGCGCGAGAAGCTGAGCAGCTCGGGGTGGCTTCCGTAGCGGCGCCCCAGCAGATAGGCGATGAGATCGCCCAGGAGGATGCCGACCATCGCCACCAGGATGGTCAGGTTGAGGTCGGTGAACTTCTGGTAAGCGACATAGCCGCTGGCGATGAGCACCGGCTCTTCCGGCAGCGGTACCCCCAGCCCGCAGAGCAGCAGGATGAAGAAGATCCCGACATACGAGAAGTTCTGCAGCCAGCCAATCAGATGAGGGATGATGTCGTGCATTCGGTCCGGCCAGGATACAGCGTCCGGAGTGCAGGCTGTAGGCCGGAGGCCGCGGGGGCCCAACCAGAGCGCCTGAACCACTCAATGGCTGCGAGCCTGAAGACCCGCGAGGCCACCTCGTCCCTGGCGATCTGCCCGTCCCCCCCCGCGAAGTTGCATCCCCTTCCCCCTACTCACTACTCACTACTCACTACTGGCTACTGACTACTACCTCCCCCCCTGCGGTCCCCACTTCAGGTAGAGCCCCTGGTCCGTCATGCGGCACTCGACCAGCGGGCGATGGGCGGGACCGATGACGAGCCAGTTGCCGGCGGGCAGCACCTTGGTCTGCAGCCAGTGCACGAAGGAGACGGGTATCCAGACGCCGTCCATCTGGGCGCTCGACACGTCCCAGGTGAACCGGCCCTGCTCGGCGCGCGGTGTGAGCCAGATGTCGAGCTGGAAGTGCTCGAGCTGTCGCAGATAGTCGATCACAGGGCCGTAGAGCTGGCTCTTCTGGGAGAATCCGCAGGCGACCATCAGTCCGGCGAACTGAGGGCCGCGCCAGAGCACGCGAGGCTTGAGCTGCTGGCGCTCGGCCTCGAGCCGCAGGATCGGCAACGCCTGAGGGAGCTGCCCCAGGTTGACCATGTTGCCGATGGCGCTGTTCAGCTCGGCCAGCGAGAGCGTGAAGAAGGGGGTGGCCTCCGAGGTCGCCTCGACGGCGGCGAACTTGCGCTGGAGCATGGTCAGCGCGCGGCCCTCGAGGACCGGGGGCTCGATGACGGCGGCAGAGGAAGCCGTGGCCCGGAGCTGTCGGTCTATGTCTGGCCAGAAGAAGTAGGCCGAGCCGATCAGGACGATCGGGATGCCCAGCAGCACGACCCCGAGGACGGCGCCTGCGATCTTGGCGCCACGTTCCAGCTTGACGCGCCACTCGGAAGGCGGGGGAGCGTCGGTGGAGTACTGGGTGGGCTGGATGACGTCCATGGCCGGCCGCCGGTTCGCTCGAATGCCCGGGCAAGAAAATGGAGCGGGAAACGGGATTCGAACCCGCGACATCCAGCTTGGGAAGCTGGCGCTCTACCAGCTGAGCTATTCCCGCTCGGTCGGCCTCGAAAAGGCCGCCCTCAAGTTAGCATGCGCCAAAGGCGCGATCAAGGGCCCGGAGCCTTCTGCAGCGCGATGTTGGTCGCCAGCATGGAGCGCAGCGTCTCGATCGCCTTGGTGCGCGTGATCTCGGGATCGACCAGCGGCAGGCTGAAGTTTTTGCGAAAGGCCTCGAACTGGGCGTCGGTCATGCGCTCCAGCAACCGCAGCTCCTTGAGGTGCGACATCCGCGCACGATTCAGATCTTCGAGGGAGACGGTTCGCTTCATGGCGCTCTCTTCGACCGGACCTCTTCGGCCCAGGTCCGGCGCAAGTATACGGGCGCCGGGAGCGTCCCCGCATCGAAAAAAGCGCACCGCGCCGCCAGGGCCGCCAGGTCCAGCGCCAGCCGCTCGGGCTGGGCCGCCCGCGCGTTCGAAAGCCCCGCCGCGCGGACGTCCGCCCCCAGCGTCAGGACCTGCTGCCCGCCGACGAAGCCAACCAGCTCCGCCGCCGTTGCCAGCCTCGGCGTCACGATTGCTTGCCGGCGCGCAGCGCCGCCCCGCGCCTCGAAGACAGCCAGGTAGAAGTCTCCTCGGCCGGCCGGGAACACGGCGGCGACGGCCTCGGAGGCCGGGGCCTGTTCGGCCAGGATCTCGAGCGAATCGGCTCCGAAGACGACGGCGCCGGTCGCAGCCGCCAGGCCGTAGGCGGTGGCGAGACCGACCTTGATGCCCGTGAAGCTTCCGGGTCCGACGCAGACCGCGATCACCCCCACCTCCCGCGCGCCGATCCGCCCCTCGGCCAGCATCTGTTCGATCGCCCCGGCGAGCCGGATGGACGCCCGACCGCTCTCCAGACCGGCTCGAGCTACGACCCGGTCGTTGCGGAGAAGCGCGGCCAGCGTGAAGTCGCTCGTGCTGTGCAGCGCCAGGATCGTGGAGGAGCCAGCCAGCGTCTGCCCTCGGGCGGCTACCCCGGCGGCCATCGCATCGCCCGCCCGCCGAGCAGGTGAAAGTGCAGGTGGAAGACGCTCTGGCCCGCCTGGGCACCGTGGTTGGTGAGGAGCCGGAACCCGGTGGCGTCCAGGCGGTGCTGGCGGGCCACCTGCTGGGCGCCGTCGACGAGCCGGGCCAGGAGCGCGGCGTCCTGTTCAGCCAGGTCCATGACGCTGGCGACGTGCCTCTTGGGGATGATCAGCACGTGGACCGGCGCCTGGGGGTTGATGTCGCGAAAGGCGATCAGGTCGTCGGTTTCGAGCACTTTGTCGCTGGGGATCTGCCCCGCGACGATCTTGCAAAAGATACAATCGCTCATCTGAGACCTCCCAGAAGTCCGTCCGCTGGCGGGCAACAGTATAGCAGCGCCGCCGTCAGACCTCACGTCGCCGGAAGGCCCAGTAGCCGAGCAGGGCGAAGAGCGCTGCGTCGGCCACGAGCAGGCCGAGCGCCTTGCCGTAGGCTGCCCCGGCCTCGAGCCGGCCCGTGGTGGCTCCGGCCAGGATGTCGAAGCCCAGCCCATGGAAGTAGTGCTGGGTGAAGGTGAGCTCGCCGACCCACTTGAAGTTCTCGGACTGGTAGGCGCCCAGCTGCACGGCGAAAAGGAACCCGGTCAGGGCGGCCACGCCCAGCAGGCCCGTCTTGAGGCTGCCGGCCAGCGAGAAGACCAGCCCCTGATAGGCGACCAGCGCCAGCTGCGCGGCGACATAGATGGCGAACCCGAGCGGCAGGGTCTTCTCCAGGCCACGCCCGGTGAGCTGCTCGAAGGCGTCGGAGCCGGCGGCCGCCGGGATCGCCGCCGCCGCCGCGAGCACGAAGGAAACGAGGACCGTCGCCAAGCTGAAGACGGCCGCCGCGCCGAGCTTGCCGGCGAAGAGCGACAGACGCGAGACCGGGCAGAGCAACAGCGAGCGGAGCCGATTGTCGGCCGCCTGGCCCGCCAACGAATCGCCCAGCAGGTACATCTGCAACAGCGGCAGCATCGCGGCCTGCGCGGTGAGGGCCAGATAGAAGCCCGTCGGCCACCAGACCCGCACGAGCGCCTCGGGCTGCACGCCCCAGCGGCGCATCAGGAACATGGCGGGCGCGACGGCCGCGGAAGCCGCGCAGGCCAGCGCGAGCGCTATCCAGGTCCCGCGGGCACGGGCAAGACAGGCGAGCTCGAAGACGAAAGGGCTCATGCGGCGGCGGGCGGCTTCTGGCGGCGTGTCAGATTGAAGTAGAACTCCTCGAGCGAGCGTCCCAGGTCGCGCAGCTCGTGCAGCCTTGCACCCTGGCCAACCATGTGCGCGACGATGGCCGGCACGTCCTCCCGGCGCGCGCGGAACGTGACGGTGGGCCCCTGCCGCTCCACGTCACCGGCGTCGGCGCGGGCCAAGAGCAGCGCCGCGGCTTGCTCGACGGGCTCGACCCGCGCGCTGAAATGCGACTGCCCGGTGGTCGGGAGCAGCTCGCTCATCGGCCCCTGCGCCAGGATGCGGCCGGCCTCGATCACGACCAGCCAGTCGCAGAGCAGCTCCACCTCCTCGAGCAGGTGCGAGCTGATGAACACGGTGCATCCGTTGGCGCGATTGGCTCCGAGAATCAGCTCGCGCACGGCGCGCCGGCCCAGCGGGTCGAGGCCGGCCGTCGGCTCGTCCAGGAGCAAGACGGACGGCTTGTTGACCAGCGCCGTGGCCAGCGCCAGTCGCATCCGCATGCCGGTCGAGAAGCCCGCCACGGGCCGCGTGGCGTGACGCGTCATTCCCAGCGCCTCCAGGCACTCCTTGGCCGCCGGCTCGAGCAGTCGGGTCGTGGCCGTTCGCCCCAGGGAGCCGAGCCAGAGCAGGTTCTCGAGCGCCGTCGCGTGTTCGAAGAAGCCGGGCGTCTCGATCAGCACGCCCGCGCTCGCCAGCACCGTCTCGCGTTCCCGCGACGGATCGTGACCTGCCACGGAGAGCTCGCCCCCCGTCGGCCGCAGGAGCCCGGCCAGCATCTTCAACGTCGTCGTCTTGCCCGCCCCGTTCGGGCCCAGGAACCCCGCCACGCGCCCCGCAGGCACCTCGAAGCTGGCATCGTCGACGGCCGTGAAGCGGCCGAATCGACGCGTCACCCGGCGAGCCTGGATCATCGGCGGCCTCTCAGCGGACCGCTGGCCTCACACATGATCGAATCTCTCGAAAGCCCTCGCGACTCTTGGAAGCCAAACCGAGGCTCGAATGACGTGAAAGCCGCATCCTATCGGGGGTCCAGAGCCTGTCCTGAGCTCGTCGAAGGAGGGCCTGTTGCCCCTTGACCGGGGTCCGGGGGCGGAGCCCCTGGGAGGAGTAAGATCCACCTTCGGCCTCTCAGCGCATGAAAATGCTGTAGGCGTAGCGGTTGAACATGTAGCGCCGCTCGCGCACGTAGCGGTGGCCCTCGTCGACGGCCTTGCGCGTCAGCTCGGGCGAGGGCGCGCCCTCGTCCCGCGAGGCAGTGCGCTTGAGCGCCTCGTGCACGGACTTCTCGTCCAGCAGCCGCGAGCTGCCCAGGTAGGCGCCCAGCATCACCATGCCGGCCAGCCGGACATCGCCCGTGTCGCGCGCCATCTCGCGAGCCGGGACCGCGATGGTGCGGATGTCGTCACGGAAGGCCTCCGGCAGAAGCTCGATGGCGCTCGAGTCGTAGAGCATCAGCCCGCCGGCCTTGATGCGCAGCTTGAAGAGCTCGTAGTCGGCCAGCGCCAGCGCCAGAACGATGTCCGGAACGCCGGCCAGAGGCGAGCCGATCTGCTCCTTGGAGACGAGCACGGTGCAGTGGTCCGACTCGCCCCGTACAGTCGGGCTGAACAGCGGCAGCCACGTCACGTTGCGCCGCTTGAGCAGACCGGCCGCGGCGATGATCTTGCCTGCGTGGTGCAGCGCCAGCCCGCGCGGGCCCGCCAGGATGACGCGCTCGATCTCGACCGGCACGTGCTGGCTCTTGACGGGCGCCAGGCCGGCCTTGGTATCGAGAGCAAACGGCAGCCCGGCGTGCTTCCCCGGGTTCGCCGGACGCGACGCTTTCACTTTTGACCGGCCTCCCTCAGGCAGCCGAGCTTCCTGCCGGACGCGGCCGCTTCGCGCGAAACGACCTCGACGAACCCGAAAACGCCGGCGTCGCGCTGCAGCGCCAGGGCCCGGGCCAGCACTGCCCTGAGCGGCGGCAGGCTCTCCTCGCCTGCGCAGGCCACGCGCTCGACGTAGAGATTGCCGTCGATGGCTGCGACCAGCTCCGCCAGCGGCAAGGCGGGCGTCTGGCCGCTGCCCAGCACCGTGTGGACGATGGTGATCGGATCGCCGCGCCGCGCCGCGTGCAGGACCTCGCCGGCCCCGGACGACGCCGCGTCCCAGCCGCCCTGGTAGCAGAAGACCACGGCCTGGGGGTGGACGCTCTTCACTCCAGCAGCCACGGCCGGTGCCCGGCCCGGCGGCACCGTCACGCAGTCGACGTCGAGCGATTCGAACAGCACCAGCGCGCACCCGAACGGCGCCACGGCCACCGCGGCCGGCGACGCGCCGAGCTCCTCGAGCGCCTGCGCCAGCGCCAGCTGCACCGGCTCATGGGGCCCGCCCGGGCACTCGTGCAGCCGCGCGAAGGTCGGTCGCGTCACCTTGGGGCGAGCGGTTGGCTTCACTCCATCCATTTCAACGCCTCGTGCAGGATCTCGAAGCTCGACGGGATGCTGCCGCCCGTGCGGCCGTAAAAGTGGACTCGATCGGGCCTTTGAGTCGCCAACCGCACGTCCTCCACCATCTGGCCCGTGTTCAGCTCCACCACCAACAGCGCCTTCGCCCGCCGCGAGTGCTCCGCCAGCGCCTCCGCCGGGAACGGCCAGAGACTGACCGGCCGGAACAGCCCCAGCTTCATCCCGCGCTTGCGGCCCTTGTCGACGGCCGTGCGAGCCACCCGCCCCACGATGCCGCCGGCCACCAGGATCAGCGAGGCGTCGGCGCAGCGGTACTCCTCGAACCGTACCTCCCGCGTCGACACGTTGCCGTACTTCTTGTAGAGCTTCCAGACCTGCGCCTCCAGCGCCGAAGGCTCCAGGTAGATCGAGGTCACCAGGTTCGGCTTGCGGTCCTCTCGCGGCCCCACGGCCCAGCTCTTTTCGGGCAACGCCTTCTTGCGGCGCGCCGGAAGCGCCGCTGGCTCCATCATCTGGCTGATGATGCCGTCGGCCAGCACCAGCACGGGGTTGCGATGGCGATCGGCCAGGTCGAAGGCGTCGAGCGTGAGATCGGCCGCCTCCTGCACACTCGACGGCGAGAGCGCCACCAGACGGTAGTTCTCCTGGCCCGCGCCGCGCGTCGCCTGAAAGTAGTCGGCCTGGGAAGGCAGCGTCCCTGCCAGCGAGTAGCCCGACAGCCCCACGTTCAGCACCACGCACGGGATCTCGGCCCCGGCCATGAAGGAGAGCATCTCCTGCATCTGGCCGATGCCGGTCCCCGAGGCGCTCGTCATGACGCGCGCACCGGCGCACGCGGCGCCATAGGCCATGCTGATGGCGGCAATCTCGTTCTCGGCCTGGACGTAGGTGCCGTTCTCGGCCGGCAGCCGCCGAGCCATGCACTCGTGGATGTCCCGCAACGCCAGCCCGGGATAGCCGAAGTAGTGCGTGCAGCCGGCCCGGATCGCCGCCTCGGCGATCGCCTCGCAGCCCGGCAGCAGGATCTTCGCGCGCGTGACCATAGGAGCGTGGCGCGAGTATAGCAGGCCGCCCGAGAGCGGCGCCACCGCGCGCAGCGTGCACGGAAGCAAGTCGGTAAGCTGGTACGCGGCGCTGAATCCTGCTGGGGTCCTGCCCCTTTGCCGGGGGCTCGGGGGCAGAGCCCTCGACTGGCAGACTCCAGTACACATCCACCGTGCCGCCGGCGTGCCCCCTCCGGCACACTAGGGCGTCCCGTACTGCAGCACCTCGACCCGCTCCAGAGTCACGAGGCCGCTCCCCAGCATCGGCCGGATCGTCTCCACGAAAGAGCGGATCTTCTCCTCGGAGTCGACCAGCTCGATGACCATCGGCAGATCCTCGGAGAGCCGCAGGATCTTGGTCGTATGCAGACGCGCCGAGCGACCGAACCCGAGCGGGCCGCGCAGCACCGTCGCTCCGGCCATGTGGAGCTCGCGGGCGCGCAGGACAATCGCCTCGAAGAGCGAGCGGCCCTCGAAGCGATCGTTTTCGCCGATGAAAATGCGCAGCAGCAGGGCTTCGCGGGGAATCTGCACGATCAACCACCTCCCGGCCGGTTGAGCGCGCTGGCGCAGGCGTCGCCGGCGAAGACCGCAGCCAGACAGCCGGCGAGCGTGAGGACGACGTAGAAGCCCGCGCGCCCGGTTTCACCCACGTGGGCGAGGTTCAGGGTCTGCAGGGCGAAGGACGAAAACGTCGTGTAGCCGCCCAGGAAGCCGATCATCACGAACTGGCGACCGGCCGTCGGGACGAACCAGCGCCCGTCGGGCGACGTGAGGGCAGCGAAGAGCCCGATGACGAAGCAGCCCGAGATGTTGACGAGCCAGGTGCCCCAGGGAAACGTCTCCCCGAAGACGCGGTCGACGGCACCGGACAGACCGTACCGGGCCGAGCCGCCGAGCGCGCTGCCGACGGCTATCCAGACGAGGGTTTGCATCGCCGCGCGCCAGCGTAACACGCGGGCAGCCGATCGGGCGTTTCACGGCTCGCCGGCCAGGGCCAGGATGGCGCGCGCCAGGCCCGCCGTGAGGAGCGCGAGCCGGTCGTAGTCCAGCGTCGAGGGCAGGTCGCCGGCCGTGTGATAGTTCGGATTGCGGTACGGGGCCGTGTCGGTGACCATGACGCCGGGGAAGCCCTCGGCGGTGAAGGAGGCGTGGTCGGACCAGGTGACACCCGGGAAGAAGCCGAAGGTGGCCGCGCACTCGACCGGAAGGCCGAGCTGGGGTGCCAGGAGCTCCACGAGCCGGTGGACGCGCTTGCGCTGGGAGAGCTCGCCGACGACGGCGATGAAGTTGCCGGTGCTCGGGTAGAAGGGTTTGAGCAGCGGCGGGTAGTCCTGCGAGCCCTTGCGGTCGGCGTAGAAGCCGATCGCCTCCAGGCTCAGCATGGCGTGGATCGAATCGCCTCGGGTGCGCGCCAGCTTCGCGTAGACACGGCTGCCCATCGACTCGGTCTGGAAGAACGGCGGCTCCTCGTTCGCGAAGGCGACGAAGCGGATGGGGCGCCCGGGTGGCCGTCTGGCCAGCAGCCGGCCCAGCTCCAGCATCGCCGCGACGCCGCTGGCGTTGTCGTCGGCACCCGGGCAACCCGAGACGGAGTCGTAGTGAGCACCGACGACGATGGCGCCCTTGGGGCCCGAGCCCGGCAGCTCGCACTCGAGGTTCTTGCAGGCGAATCCGGCCGCTCGGTACTCGAGCTCGACCGGCTTCAGTCCCAGCTCACGCCAGAACGCGACGATGCACGTCGCCGCCCGGTCGAGCGAGCCCGGCTTGAAGACATTGCGCTCGCCGATCTCCCCGGCCAGCCTCTCCACGTGACCGCGCAGCCGGGTTGAAAGCTCCGTGTCCACCGTCCGTCCTCCCGCGCTGCCATGATCCGGACACCAGGCCATCCAGCCCCCAAGGGCGAGGTACGCCGCCAGCAGTCCCCCGTAGACCGCCACCCGCCGCTTCCAGACCGGCCAGCTGCTCCAGCGCATCGTGCCTGGAGCCTACCACGGGCGGAGCGAGCCCCATGGGTCCGCGCTTTTTCCGGCAACATCAGCAGCGCTAGCTTGGCCGGCCCCGATCCCATGTCTGCTGGGAGCTGAGCCTCCAGCTTTCGGCTCCCAGGAATCTGCACTTTGGGCGTGGCTGATTCAATGGAAGTGTTCTCCAGTATCCGTAGGTGCCAAGCGCGTCGCAGAGAGATCATGCCGTCTGCGGTCTTGGTAGCGACGACCTCTCCGGAACGCCTGCTCCGTCGCGAGACTTGATCTGCTCGCGCCCCATCCGCTGCCCCTCCCATCCGAGTCCTGGTGCCGGAGAGGGGACTCGAACCCTTAGGCGTTCGTGTTCTCGGGCAGCCTGAGACGTGACCGAAACCTCCGTTCCAGTAGTGTGCCACAACGCATGACGCATTCTCAGGAGGGCGCGAGCGGCCCGTGTTCCTCTACCGATCCAGGAAACAAGGCCCCGCCTTTCACGTGCCGCCCCACTCCAGATCGCTCCCTTCACCCTCCACCTGCAAATCCCCAAAAAAATCCTCAGGAAGCGAGATCGACGGGCGAGGAAGGGTCTGGGTAGGGGCGGCAGGGAAGAGAAAGGGGAGAGGAAAAGCGGGGGGAGTTGGCGGGGGGGCGTGGTGGACGGTTTGCCCGCTACCCCTTCTTGACCTCTGGCACCGATGGCGGTGACCAGCTCGCTCCGCCTCGCGGCTCTGCTGGCTTTAGGCCCAGCTCCTCGATGACCTTCGCTGTTCGAGCATGAAGGTCGCGCAGGAACTCTTCGTTGGATTTTCCGCGATACTTCGCCATCAGCTCCTCTCGGATCTGGTGAAGCTCATCCATCATCTCTTCTGCCTTCATGTCAGAGCATCTCCTCGGGCGTGGCGATCTCGATCATCCTGTAGCCGTTGAGCAGGTTGGCTGCGCTGATCTCCCTGCGTGTCTTCACCTTGACCAGGTGCCGGAGATTCCAGCTCAGGATCACGTCGTATCCGGCGACCACGGCGATGGCAGCGTGCTTGGCGTCGACCTCGCTCCGTCGAGAGAGCGTCCCCTGCAAAATGTACTTCTCTGCCAGTTCGAGGGCTTCATCGGACACAGGCAGGGTTCGAGGCCGCCACCTTTGAATGATCGCTAACAGCCCGATGAATGATCGCTAACAGCCCGATCCGGCGGTTCTCATCTCGGGTGGCCGTGATCTCGTCGATCACCAGCTCCGAGATCGCGATCTCCCACCGGCGGGCTGGCAGAATTTGGAAGAACCGCTCCGTGGCTGCCCGTCTCTCCGGGGCGTCCTCGACGAGCAGGAAGTTCCAGACGCTGGTTTCGAGGTAAAGACGTTCGACGGCCACGGGGGCAATTCTAGCAACCAAGAGATACCGCTGGGGTGACGGCGTTCGTCGCCCCGGCATTCTCGACCGCCGATCATGGGGACGCCATCCCCACTTTCAAGAACGGCAATGTCGTAGATCGCTGGGGTGATTCTGGGGTGAAGAGGGGGTAAAACCAGTCACGACTGACGACTTCGCCACTTTTTGGGCGATATCCGCGAGGTGCTTCAGCAGAGCGTTCTCGGGTACAGAAAGCCCGCCTTCCCGCTTGAAAGCTAGCTTCCCGATCCCCAGCTCGCGAAAACCCGCATGAAGCCTGGTGCCGGAGAGGGGACTCGAACCCCTATGAGGTTACCCTCGGCGGATTTTGAGTCCGCTGCGTATACCATTCCGCCACTCCGGCTGGCCACGGGAACGGGCGGTAGCGTACCGCCGGCGGGCCTGCCCGTCAAGCGTGGGAAGGCTGCGGGTTGCCGGCGGTGAGCGGGGTTGGTAGGCTGCTGACATGGTGGAGCTGGCAGCGCTCCAGCGGGCACTGGGGCTGACCGGTCGCTACAGGCTCGACCGGCTCCTGGGTGAAGGGGGCATGGGGGCTGTCTATGGCGGCGTGCAGCTTTCTCTGGACCGGCCCGTGGCGATCAAGACGATGCGCCGGACGAGGGACTGGAGCGAGGAGCTGGAGGAACGCTTCCTCGCCGAGGCGCGGCTGGCGGCGCGGGTCTCGCATCCGAACGTGGTGCGGGTGATCGAGTCGGGACGCGGCGAGGGAGGCCTCTTCATCGTCTACGAGCTGGTCGCGGGCCAGACCTTGCGCGAGCGGCTGGCCGTGGGCCGGGAGCCGCCCGACGCCGCGCGGTGGATGGCGCAGGCCGCCCGCGGGCTCGACGCAATCCACGGCGCCGGCATCGTCCATCGCGACCTCAAACCGGAGAATATGCTCATCACGCCCGAGGGCCAGCTACGACTGACCGACCTGGGAATCGCCAAGGACCTGGAGCGGCGTTCGAGGACCTCGCCCGACACCATCCTGGGGACGCCCGGCTACATGGCGCCCGAGCAGCTGCTGGGCGGAGAGATCGGCCCGTGGACCGACATCTACTCGCTGGGGATCGTGGCTTTCGAGCTCGCCACCGGCAAGGCGCCGTTCGAGGGGCGCACGGTCGAGGAGATCCTGCGGGCGCAGGCTCGGGAAACGGCGCCCCACCCGTCGAGCGTGGCGGACGGGCTCGACCCCAGGTGGGACGGGCTGCTGGGGCGTTGCCTGGCTAGGGACCCCGCGGCCCGGTTCGGCTCGATCGAGGAGCTGGCAAAAGCACTCGAGGAGCTGGTGGGCTCGCCGATGGCACGCCCCGTGGGGAGCCCGCGCGCGCGAGCTGCGGCGACAAGGCGCGTCGAGGCGCCGGGCGCCGCCCGGGTCGACCCGAACGCGCACAGAACGGCCCGGGCGAGCTCGCCCGCAACGCAGGCCGCCCGGGCTCCGAGCGCACGCTGGCGGTGGGCTGCCGTCGCGACTCTTCTGATCGCAGGCACCGCGACCTGGCTGGCCGGGCCCTGGCGCGTGACCCGCGTCGAGCAATCACGGTCGCCGAACATCTCGGACTCGGCGGAGTTTTCCACTCGTCTTCGGAGCTTCCCCGAAGTGCTTCGGCGCATCAGGGAGGACATGGCGACACGCACGCAACTCTCGGCCGCACCACTTCGCCCGTGGGCCCGCAGCCACCGCGGGCCGCCCGGCGAGCTCGCCTACGAGCTTCTGATGATCGCCCCCAAGTGGCTGGAGCGGGCATCGATCCGCGTCGAACGGTCGGTGTCCGGCGCGGGCTCACCGGCCCGGAGCTGGGAGCTCGTCGTCGAGTCAGGGCCGACTGACAAGGCGACCCGGCTGCCCGTCTGGCTGGGCGCTTCGGAGCAGCTGACCCGGCGCGCGGTCCCGGTCTCGGCGCTCGCGACCGGCGTGACGCTGCTGCGATTGACTCCGCGCGACTCGCGCGCGGCGGAGAGCTCTCCGCCCGGCCTCACGCTCGAGCTTGCGCGCAAGCCGGGCTACGCGGTCTGGCTCTCGCAGCTGGCGCCTTCGGACCCTTACGGACGATGCGGAGAGACGATGGCGGAACTGGCGCAGACCAAGGACAGCTTCGCCTCGGGTCTCCTGGGAGACGCCAGCCAGCGGCTGCGCGAGCTGGCCAAGCGGACTCCCGAGTGCGCCGCGGTCTGGCGGGCAATGAGCCACCTGCAGTTCCGGGTGGCCGAGGGTCAGCCCCGCTTCGTGGACGGCCAGATCCGGACGCTGGCGCTGGGGGTCTTCTCGGGTGGCTCGACCGAGCTCTCGCAGCCGCTACCCCAGCTCTGGCAGGAATCGCGACGGGCGCTGAACCGGGCGCTGGCGCTCGCGCCTTCCTGGGCGCGGCTCTGGCGCGACGCCGCAGCACGCCTGGCCGTATCGGGCAATCCGGAGGCCGAGCTCGATGCCTGGCGGATGGCCGTGGTGGCCGAACCCGACAACTCGGACGCCCTGCGTGACTTCGCCGAGCACTGGACCGAACGGCTCAAACCAGTCCTCTGGTCCGAGGCTTCCAAAGGCGACGGCCGGGACGCGCTCACGGTGGCGCGCCGGGCACTCGAATTCGAACGCGCGCTCGGCAGCAAGGGCCGGGTCGACCTGACGGGGCTGGCGTGCGCGGAGCTGGAGCACGGCCTGGGGCTGCTCGCCGCAGCTCGCGAGCACGCCGGCGAGGCGCTACGCGCCAACCCGCAACTTGCGGCGGCACGCGCGCTCGTGGCGAAGCTCTCGACCGGCAGCAATGCGCGCCGGTAAGCGCTCAGCGCGAGAAGCGCTCGAAGATCTCGCTGCGAATGCGTTCGCGGCCGGCGACAGTCAGGCCCGGATTGAGCGTGATACCCATCTTGGCAAAGAGTGCGATGCACTCCTGGGTGCCACGCAGCCGCATCATCGAGCCGTCGCCAAAGACATCCCTGAGCCGGCCAACCTCGCGGTTCCGGTCGTCCTGGACGCGGATCTCGCCGGAGAAAGCGCCCCAGGTGTCGAACCAGCCGAGCGTGTGGCCGTAGGCGTCGCGAATCTCGTAGCGGCCGGCGAAGCTGTCGAGCTCGCCCGTGTAGCGGCCCATGGCGTCCCGGATCTCGAGCGTGTTCTGGCCGAACGCGCCGTTTTCGGCCTGCAGCCACCCGGCACGCGCGAAGCCTCGCGTCGTGATGTCGAAGCGCTGCCAGCGGGCCAGAAGGTCGCGATCCGGCTGCCCGGGCTCCACGGGGCGGGCCCAGTACCCGCGGAACTGCCCCAGCTCCATGTCCGGCGTAGCCGCAAAGGCCGAACCGACGAGCATCAGTGACACCGTGACGAGGAGGCCGGACAGGACTGCACGCATCTTCTTCTCTCCTAACGAGTGTTCCGGGGTGCTCGGAGTGGGCGCGCAGGATAACACTTCACAGCCCCCCTTTTCAAGCCCGGCGAGGAATCCGGGGCCCCTGCCCCTGCCCTAGCCCCTGCCCAATTCGAGTCCCTGACATCCGGCCCGGCGCATGCTACATGATCGGCGGCATCAGACCGCCACCGCCGGGGCAGGCGAGGGCGGTCCGCCACCAGGAGGCACGTGAGCGGCAGATTCAATAGCCGGATTGGCCTGGCGTGGACGGGCCTGGCCTTCCTCGCCTTGCTCCTGACGTCTGCCGAGCCTGCGCACGGCCAGGGGTTGATCGCGGGGACGATTCGCGACGCCGACGCCTCCATCCCGACGACCGCCCAGCTCGACATCCGTATCTTCCCGGTCGAGGACCCGGCCAACGCCGTCACGCTGCCGGGCGCGGTTGTCTATCGTGGAGCTCCGGTCGGCGCCTACCAGGTGGGTTTCACGAGCTTCCCGCAAGCACTGACAGCTGGCCAGACCTTGCGCGTCGAGATCGAGAACCGCTCGAGCGGGACGCTGGGATCGCTGGACGTGCCGATCGTCGCTCTCGACGCCGCGCACGTGGGCGACGTCGTGCTGCGCGCCGTGCCACCGGCGGATGTCCGCATACGCACCGTCACCGCGCCCGCCACCGTGGCCCGCGGAGAGCGCGGCGCTCGCGTCGAGGTGGCCGTCGAGAACGCCGGCGGCAGATCGGGCTCGCTAGTCGGGGCCCGGCTGATCCTGTCGCTCGGCGGCAGCGACCGCACCGCCGCCGATTACATCGTGAGCGCAGCGACCGGGAACCCGACGAGCTTGACGGCGGGAGCCACGCGCATCCTCACCTTCACCGTGGACGTAGGAGCGTCGGCCGCCACCGGCCTCGTCGCCATCGACGCGCGCGCGGACGCCGACGCGGACGGCGCCGACACGAAGGGGCAATGGACCGTGGAGCGGCCGGCGCTACTGAACGTGGTCGCCGTCACGGCGCCGACTCGGGTCGACCAGGGGCAGGCGAGCGTACCGGTGAGCTTTCTCGTCACCAACAGCGGCGACCGTACGGGCGAGCTGACCGGCGTTGCGCTGGCGCTCCGCCAGGGCAACCAGTCGCGCGATGGCGATTACACGGCCATCCCCGCAGTCTCGAACGCGGAGTCGCTGGCCCCGGGACAGTCGACCCTGATGCAGTTCCTGGTCGACGTGGGCGCCACCGCCGCGGCCGGAGAGGTGACGGTTGACGGTGTCCTGGGAGCCGATCCGGACGGGGCCACGACGAAGGCCGTCTGGACCGTCGGGGCCGTCGCAATCCTGCGCGTGACTGCCGTCGAGCTTGCAGCCTCGGTTGCACAGGCGACGACGGGCGCCGCTGTGCTCGTGCGGCTAGCCAACCTGGGCGGCGCCGGCGCGCCGCTCCCGGGCGCAGGACTTTCGTTCGTACGCGGAGGACTCGACGCCTCCCGGGACTATGTAGTCTCCGCCCAGTCGACCCTGCCTTCGACGATCGGCCCGCTCGGCTCGGTCGTGCTGCCATTCGAGGTGGACGTTTCGCCCGTGGCGGCCACGGGCGCGGTCACGGTGGCACTGTCGCTGGGCCGGCCGCTGGCGGCTGATTCCGCCGTCGGAAACTGGACTGTTACGCGAGCCAACCTCTGCCCGGCGGCCAACGCCGGTTTTGCCCGCACGGTGGTGGCGACCGGCTCCGACGTGGACGTCACCGTCCGGTTGATCGGCCATGACTCCGCAGACCCGGACCGGCCGACCACCAGCTCCTCGGTGCCGACATTGGAGTTCGCCTGGCGGCTCATTGCAGCCGTGAGCGACGCGGGCGCGCTCCTGACCTCGAGCACGCCTTTCCTTGGGGGAACCACGGCGGCCTTGTCGGGCTCGGGCAATGCCTTCATCGTCGATCCGCCGGTCCGGCTGCGCTCCGCGGGCCGCTACACGTTCGGCCTGACGGTCACCGAGACAGGCTCGGCCGGCCCCGGAAACACCGGCTGCTCCAGCTCCGAGACACGCGTGGTCGTGACGGTACGCGGCTTCCCGGCAGGCGACAACACGCCCCCGACGGTGCGAGCGCGCTTGATCGAGCCCGGGAGTGGGAACCTGGTCGAATCACTGCCGGTGGTTCTCGCGACGAGCTCC
Organism: Candidatus Wallbacteria bacterium; assembly: GCA_016213845.1. Taxonomy (GTDB): domain Bacteria; phylum Muiribacteriota; class UBA6191; order JACPRK01; family JACPRK01; genus JACPRK01. The sequence continues at coordinate 72,801 of JACQZN010000016.1, read as the reverse complement.
GTGAGCATCCGGCTCTCGGCCGACAAAGGCAGTGCGGCAGCTTTCGACCCGGAGACTCCGGAGGATCGGATGCAGTTCTCCTGGACGCAGCTCTTCGGCCTGCCCTTCGGCCCGAACCCACCCGTTCAGATCGCGGCCGCTTCTTCGGGCGCCGCGACGGTGACGATCGCGGCACCGGGCGTCTACGGATTTGCGGTCACCGCCCTCGACGACGGCCGCGCCACGGCAGACGGTCCGGCACGCCCGGCGTCGAGACTGGCCAGTCTGAGGAGCAACGCCGTGACCGTCGTGGTCCGGCCGGCGGGCAACACCTTCCCGGTCGTTTCGCCTCCGGTAGCCAGGGCCGAGGGCTCCTCGGCCGTGGTTTCCTTCTCGAGCCCCGCGGTGATCCCGGCGACCGCATCGAACGACACCGGTGGCTTCCCGGCAGTCCTCCTGACGGCCTCGGCCTCGGACTCCGAGACGACGGGGACGGCGCTGGTCTACACCTGGAGCCAGCTATCCGACGGTACGCCGAGCGTGACGCTGCGCGGAAGCGATTCAAGCAGCGCCCGCTTCATCCCGACGGTCTCCGGCACCTACCGGTTCCGCGCGACGGTCTCGGACGGCGTCCTTTCGGCCAGCGCCGACGTCGCCGTACCGGTCGACGACCTGCGCCCCGGCGGACGGGTGGGCGTCGCCCCAGCCATCAACGGACTCGCCGGCTCTTCGGACTCCAATAGCGTCGGGACCTTCGCCCCCGATTCGGCAATCACGCTCGATGCCTCGGGTTCGCGCGACCGCGCTTCGGACTATGGCCGGGCCGCCCGTCCGCTCACCTTCAGCTGGTCTCAGCTGGAGGGACCGGCCAGCCTCTCCTTCGACTCCTCGAGCGGCGCGCTGGTCCTGCAGGTGCCGAGCGGCGCCGACGGAACCTACGCCTTTGCCGTCGCCATCGACAACGGCAATGACGCAGTACAGCAGCAGGTGCAGTTCCTGGTGCTGCCCGCCTCGGCCGGCCCGCTGGTCCGCACCGGCGGCGGCTGCCAGCTCGGATTCACGCCTGCCTCACGCGGGCCGCTCGACCTGCTGGTGCTGCTCCTGCCGCTCGCCTTCCTGGCCAAAGGAAAAACCGGGGACACACGACCTATTTTGAAAAAATAGGTCGTGTGTCCCCGGTTTTTCTTCGTTACTGGCAGCCGGGAAGGGTCAGGGTGGTGGAGCGGGGGACAGAGAGGAGATAGGACTTGCCCTCCTCCACGGGGTAGGGCGGGGTCAGGGGGGGCAGGTAGAGCCGGAAGCGGCCAGCATCGGTGGTGTCGACCACGAAAGAGGCACCGGCGCGCGCGCGCAGCGTCTCGACATCCTCGCCCTCGGGGTGGCCGCGCGGGTAGCCGACCAGGTTGAGGCCTACGGATAGCCGCTGCTGGCCGGTCTGAGAGGCCCACTTCCGACCGGCCAGCGGCACGGCCACGGACGGCCGGTTCGGGCGCACCAGCAAATAGCCCTCGGCGCCGCGCACCAGTTGGTCGTCGCCACCCAGCGCCGGGTGCAGCACGCGCCACCTGGGCGCTCCGCCGTCGGCCGGGCGCGTCAACGCCACAGCGAAGGGCGCTCCGCTGGTGCTCAGCAGATCGGCCACGCGATACGGCCTCTCGCCGCCCGGATCGAGCGGCACCGTGATCAGGCTAGCGCCCCGCGCCAGCGGCAACGCGCCGCTGTTCTGCGAGCCGGGCGCCACCACCAGACTGATCGCGTCCGGCTCGCTGCGGTCGTTGCCGTCATCGACGAAGAGCTGGAACCGGAAGAGCCTCGAGGCGTCGTCCCCGAAATCCGGCGTCACGAACGTCACGATCGAGGAGAACGGATTCGACAGCGTCACCGGCGGGCCTCCGACCTGCACCCAGCGGTAGAGCAGCCCCGTGTTGGAGTTCGGCCCCTGGTCCCTCGAGGGTGTGCCGTCGAGCGTCACCACCTGGCAGGCCGCCAGCTCGTCCTTGAAACCAAAGAGAGTCAATCGAGCATTCGGGACGCCATTCGTGCTCGAGTCGACCACGACCCTCACCCGCCGTACGGTCTCGACGCCCGTGTCGACACCCTCGGCCGTGAGCTGCCGGGCATGCGCGTCGAAGACGTGCACGCGCGACGTCGTCGGGACGAAGCTCACCTCGGAGATCAGCGGGCTCTCCGTGGGGCGCGTCGTCAGGAGCACCGTCGGCCCCGCCACCTGCCGGAAGCGGAGCGCCAGACGTTGCAGCCCCAGCGCTGCCTCCGGGTCGGCAGCCGTGCCGCGCAGGACGACCTCGCTGCCGACACGGACCCGCAGTGAGCGCGGCCGGGCGGCCGCATCCTCCGGATCGAAGTCCTGGCCCGTCGTCACCGTCGTGGGAGAGCTGGCGACCACGGCCAACCGCGGCGGCGTATCGGCCAGCGGCACGCCCAGCAGCTCGAGCGTCGCCGACTCGTTCGGAGCACCCGACGGGTCGACAACCCGAAGCCGGAACCCGTAGCGGCCCGTTTCGAGCGGCACGAACTCCACCACGGGGGCTGTCGCTGACGGCGACAACTGAACGGACGGCCCCCGCGTCTGGATCCAGGAGTAGCGCAGCGTGTCGCCCGGGTCAGGATCGGCACTCAGCCGCCCGTCCAGCGTCACGCGGTCCTGAGCGATGCGGAAGACAATCGGCTGCGTCTGCGTCCGGGACGAGAGCCCCCGCCTTCGAGCCTCCACCGAAGCCTCGGCCTTCGGCGGCCGGTTGCGGGAAACGAACAGGACCAGCACGTCGACCTCGTCCGGCGTCGCCTCGAACCGGCCGTTGGACACGGTCAGCCGGAAGCGGTAGCTGCCGGGCCGGTCGGGTATGAAGCCGGGGAACGCTGTTGCTGCGCCGCTCAGCGTCGTGACCGCCGAGTCCGGCGGGACCGATACGACCACCCAGCGGTAGCCTAGCGGCCGCGGCGGCACATTCGGGTCGACGCTCTCGCGGCCGTCCAGTCTCACGAAGGCGATCGGCGCGGTCCCGGAGATGTCGAGCGGATCCGGGATATCGCCGGCGAGCGTCAGCGGCGCGGTCGAGACGATGGTGGCGCGCACCGTCCGATCCAGCCCGGCGTCGGCGTCGGGCACCAGCGTGTCAGGATCGATGGCCAGGATCTCCACCTCGTCGGTCGCCGCCACACCGGCCGCATCCGAGACGGTCAACCGCAGCACGTAGCGGCCAGCGTCGAGCAGCGCGCCGCCGGCATCGGTGGCGGTGCCGAGCTGCAGCACGGGGCGCGCCGTCCGCTGGCCGGAGAGATCACGCGAAGCCACGAATCCGCTCCGTTCAGGCTGCTCCACGACCTCCCAGAAATACGAGATCGGATCGTCGTTCGGGTCGCCCGAGCCGCGCCCGTCGAGCGACACGGAGGTGGCCGTCTGCTCAGCCGGGATGCGGCCCAGCCGGTCGGGGAGGATGAGCTGCACGTCGGGTCCGGCGTCGGCCCTGGGCGGCGAGTCCACGATGCCGAAACGCACTGCGGCCGTGGCGGCCGCCCCTCGCGCGTCCGACACGACGAGGTCGAGCTCGTAACGGCCGGCCCGGGCTGCACGGAAGCTGGTCACGGGCGCCTCGGAGTCGAGGCTGGCCGCGCCGAGCGGCGCCGACACCAGCGTCCAGCGGTACCGGATCGGTCCAAACTGCCCTCGACTGGCCGAGGCGACGAGTTCGGCCTGCTGCGGCGCGCCGCCATCGACGATGTCGGTGTCCGCGATGGCCGCCGGCGGCCCTCCGGCCGTCGCCACGGCCCGCGCAAGGCGAACACCGGTAGCAGCGTCTCGCACGGTCAGCACGTGGGTCTCGGCCGCCCCCAGACTCACCGCACCGAAGGTGGCCCGCCCGGCGCTGACCGTGGCGGCGCGCGCCTGGCGCAACTCCTGCGCACTGCCGGTCGCCCTCGAACGGAGCGCTTCCAGCGTCAGCGCCGTGCCGTCCGGCTGGGCCGTCGCGAGCTCCACGGCGGCCTGCACCTCTGCCGCAACAGCGTCGGCATCGTTCTCCGGACCGACGATCAGCAGCGGGTTCTCTCCCTCTGCAAGCCGCAGCGGTCCAGGAGCAACCACGGTGAGGAGCGGCTGCGTGGCGGTGCGGCTGGCGCGCCCGCTCGAGATCGCCAGCACGCCGTACTGCCCCGCCGCGGTGCCGGCCGGAACGGTAACGTCGGCCCGCGAGCCGTCGACGGACGTGAATGACAGCGGCACCGTCGACGGGCTCCTGCCGGGCACCGAAAGAGGACCGAAAAGCGCAATCGAGTCGAGAGGCGCCAGCGCGCTGCCGAGGACGCTGACGGCGGCGGGCTGCAGGTTCAAGACGCGCGACGGGCTCGCGAGCGCCACGATCGGCGGATCGCCGGGCGCACTCGCCACGATGAGGATGTCCCTTCGAGAGACGGCGCCGGGCGTGTCGGTGACGGTCAGCCGGGCGGTGTAAGTGCCGGCGGCATCCGGCGTGAATCGTGCAGTCCCCGTGGTGAACGGCACCACGGTCTGAGCTCCCAGGCGGCTGGCCTTCGGCGCGGCAACCAGCCGCCAAGCGTAGGTCACGGAATCGCCCGGGTCGGGATCGAAGGTGGCCGTCGCGTCGAGCGTCACCGGCTGTCGCACGGCGCCCGCTCGCAATAGCGGCGCCCGGATTTCGGGCGGCGAATTCGCGACGACCAGCGTCGCCGCGGCTCGGGCGGTCGCCACGCCGTCGCCAACGGTGAGCTCGATTCCGTAGCTGCCCCGGCGGTCCGGTTTGAAGACAGTGCGAGCAGCCAGGGTCGAATCGTTCGGCCGGAAGGCGGCCGTCGTGATGGAGCTGCCGGCGGGCCGGGAGGTCAGCCGCCACCGGAACTCGAGCGCCGCCGGAGTCTCCGCGTCGGAGGAGCCCGAACCATCCAGCGTCACGGACTGCGTCACGGTCGTGCCCGCCGGCACCGAGACGCGAGCCACGGGCGGCGTGTTCGTCACGTCTACTCGCAGCGAAGCCGTCCCGGTAGCGCCGGCCGTGTCGGTGACCTGGAGCTCGAGCTCGTAGCGACCTGGGAGATCAGGCGCAAGTTGGGCGACGACGGACGTGGTCGAGTCGTTGGGCCGGATCGAGGCGGTCGTGAGGGTGGAGCGGGCGGGCACGGAGCGGACCCGCCACCGGTAGGTGAGCGTGTCCCCCGGGTTGGGATCAGTGGTGCCGCGCGCGTCGAGCGTGAAGCTCGTGCCCAGGACTCCAGACTGGGCGGCCGCAGCCACACGCGCCTCGGGCGGGAAGTTCGCGGCCGTCACCTGGATGACCGCCGGGACGGAGGGCTGGACGCCGTCGATGACGGTCAGGTCGAGCGTGTACGTGCCGATCCGATCCGGCAGGAAGGCGGTCCGGCTGGCGGTGGCGCCGGCTGTCGGGTTGAGCGAACCTGTCGAGAGGCCGCTTGTCGCGGGCTTGCCGATCATGCGCCACGAGTACCCGAGCGGTGCCCCCTCCGGGTCGCTCGACTGGCGACCGTCGAGAACTGCGGAGTTGCCGAAAGCGATCGTCCCCGGGCCTGTGACGCGTGCGATCGGGAGGCTGTTCGTGACCGTGACCAGCAAAGTGGCCGGGGCGGAGTCGCTCCTGCCGTCCGAGACAACGAGCTGGACGGTGTAAACGCCTCCGAAGTCGGGCTGGAAGGACGTCCGCGACGCGCCCGGGCTGCCGTTCGGAGTGAACGTGCCCGCACCCGTGCCGCCAGGTGCCGAGACCAGGCTCCACCGGTAGCTGAGCACTTGCCCCTCGAAGTCGGTCGAGGCCTCGCCCGTGAGCTGCACCGGGCGCGTCGCGGCGACGGTCCCGACGACGGAGGCGCGCGCCACCGGCGGCCGGTCCGTCACCGTCACGACGAGCGAGGCCGCGGCCGAATCGGCGAATCCGTCGTTGACGACGAGCTGCACGGACACGGAGTACTCGCCCGGAAGGTCCGGCTGGAAGCTCGTCTGCGCGGCTGAAGGACCGTTGTTGGCGGAGAAGGCCGTGACCAGGCTCCCCGGCGGGACCGCCGCGAAGCTCCACCGGTAGCTCAGCGGCTGCGACTCGGCGTCGGTCGAGGCCTGGCCCGAGAGCGCTACGGGCGCCGTCAGGCTGACCCCGCCGACGACGGAAGCGCGTGCCACGGGCGGCTGGTTCGTCACCGTGACCTGTACGCGGTCGGTCGAGGTTGCCTGGGAGTCGGAAGCCGAGAGCTCGAATTCGTAGACGCCCGGTCGGTCGGGGAGGACGCTGGGGCGCGCGGCTGCCGCGGTGCCGTTTGGCAAGAGGCTGGTCGCGGTCACGGTGCTTGCGGCCGGCACCAGCGGCGCCGTCCACGTGTAGACGAGCGTGTCCTCCGGATCGGCGTCCGAGCTGGCGCGGCCGTCGAGCGTGAGCTGCGTGCCGATTGGCGACGAGAAGTCGGCCCCGGCCCGGGCCCTGGGCGCCGTATTGAGGACGGTGAAGGGTGTCGTGGACACGATGGAGCTGTCGAATCCATCGGAGACACTCAGTCCGATGATCCAGCTCCCCTTGCGGTCCGGAGCTAGCGCGGTGAGCGGATTCCCAGCGGCTGAATTCGGGACGAAGCTGGACGCACCCAGAGCACTGCCCGATGGCTTCGACACGAGGCTCCAGACGTAGACGAGCGCGTCGCCCTCCGAGCTGCCCGCCGCCGGGCCGTCGAAGGAGCCACTGCCGTCGAAGCTGACCGTGACGCCGCTCGGCCCCGAAAGCGGCCCGGTCGCAAGGGCCGTCGGGACGACGTTGCGCACGGCGAGGTTGCCGGCGGCCGTATTGGTCGCGGTGAGCGGCGCGAGGCTGTTCACGTCCGCGCCTCGCACGGTGGCCGCGCCCGTTACCGAACCGCTGACCGTGGCCGTGAGCGCAGCGGCCACGTCGAACTCGAAGCTGGCCGTGGTCCCCCCGGCCACCGCCACCGGTAACGGCGTCCGCAATGCCGAGACCAGCCGGGCGTCGCTCCAGACGAGCTGCACGCTCGTCACCTGGGCGGACGCTTGCCCCGAGTTGGCGACGGGCAGCGTGACGGCCACGGTCGATCCGCGGCTGACACCCGAAGGCGCGACCAGGGCAGCAGCCGAGAGCGCCGCCGGCGTCTGCACGGTCCAGCTATCGGCCGCGTCGGCCGCCGCGTCGGAAGCGCCCAGGGCGGCGGCGTTGGCATCGCTGGCCGTCACCGTGGCATCGATCGTCTGTGGGCCAAGCGCCGCCCCCGCACCAACCGTCACCGTGAACGTGAACGTCACCGTGGCCCCGCCCGCGATGGAGGCCGGCCCGCCCGCCTGCGATTGCGTGTAGCCCGTCGTGGTGCCGCCGAACGTGAGACCGGCCGCCGCCACGCTGGCAGCGGCCTCACCCGTGTTGGCCGCCGTGAAGGTCACACCTGCCACCGTCTGCCCGCGGCTCACCGCGCCGGGCGACGCGGCCACGCTCCTCAACGCCAGCGCAGCTCGACGCTGCACGGTCCACGAGTCGGTCACGACAGCGCCGACCGAAGAAGCATCGGACCCCGTGGCGGCATCGCTGGCCGTGACCCGTCCATTCAGAGTGATGAGACCCGTCGTGGCGGAAGCTCCAACTCCGACGGTGAACGTCACGACCCGCGTGACGCCGGCCGCCACCGTCAGCGGCAACGCCGGAGCCACCGACTGGGAGTACTGGCTCGTGCGGTCGACAGGGCCCGCGCTCGCGAGCTCCAGCGACGCCGCCGTCACGTTCGCCGCCCGCCCGCCCGTGTTGGTGAGCCGCATCTCCACCGCCAGGCCAACCTGGCCCGTCGACACGACCGCGGCCGCCGCAGTCACCGAATCGATGCGGACTGCAGCCGTCGTCTGCACGTCGACCGTGACGGAGGCCAGGCCGTGGCCGCCCGCGCCGTCGGAGGCCGCCACCTGGAAGGTAACGGGGCCGGTCTGGGCCGCCGTGAACTGGGCAGCGGCGCTGTCCGCAAACGAGAGCCCCACGCTGGGCCCGGAAGGTTGCCGCCAGTGGAACGAGAAGTCCGTTCCGGGGTCCGGGTCCGTCGCCTCGGCGACCAGGAAGACGGTCTGCCCGGGGACGGGGGCGGGCGGAGAGAAGCGCGCGGTGACGGTCGGCGGAGAATCGGCCGGAAGCTCCCAGGTGTCGCTCAAGCGGGCGGGAGCATCCGTCGACCCGCCGAAGAGCACCAGCCGGCGGCGCGCGGTGTCGTAGGCCATCGGCGAACCGAACCGGGCCGGAGGCGAGGTCGCCAGCGGCACGACCGCCCAGTTGACGCCGTCCCACTCGAAGGTATCACTGCGCGACGCGGTCGCGTCCTTGCCTCCGAAGAGCACCGTCCGCTTGCGGAAGGCATCGTGCGCAAGCGAATAGCCGCGCACCGCCGCCGGGCGCGTCGCAGGCACCACCTGCGTCCAGGAAGAGGCATCCAGCTCGTGCGTGTCGGTCCGATCGCCGCCGTTGAAAGAGCCGCCGTACGTCACCAGCCGCTGGCGGCCCGCATCGTAGGCCAGTGCGTGGTCGCGGCGGCCGCTCGGCGGATTCGCCGGTGAGAGCGCGAACCAGTTCGCGCCGTCCCACTTGAAGGTGTCCGTCAGGTCGGCGGAGCCGTCGGCGCTGGTGCCGCCGAAGAGCGCGATGCCGTTCTGCGCGACGTGGGCGAGCGGCCCCAGCCTTCGCGCGGGCGGCAACAGCGCCGGGCGGGGATTGGACCACGCGCTTCCATCCCACTCCCAGGTCTCGGAGGTGATTTGCGAGGCGCCCGTCTTGCCGCCGAAGAGAACGACTCGCTGGCGATCGGCGTCATAGGCCATCCCGGCCTCGCTGCGCGTGGAAGGCGACAGACCAGGCGTCGAATTGAGCCACTCCGCCCCGTTCCAGCGCCACGTCTCGCCGTTGAGCGCGCCGTCGTCGCCGCCGAAGAGGACGGTCTCGCCCCGGGCCTCGTCATAGGCCACGGCGTGGTAGCTGCGGGCAGAGGGTCCCGCGAACGGACGCAACCGCATCGTCCACGCTCCGCCGTCGAGCTCCCAGGTCTCGGCATCCGGTGAGCCGGAGACGCTGCCGCCGAACATCACGGCCGCCCCGCGCGCGAAGTCGAACGCCAGCGCGGCCCCCGCACGAGGCGCCGGGCTGGCGTTTGCCGGAGAGATGTTCTGCCAGGAAGTGCCGTCGAAGGTCCATGTCTCCCCCGAGGGCGACGCGTCCTCGCCGCCGAAGAGGACCAGCCTGCCCGCAAACGCGTCGTGCACCAGCTCGGCGCCCCGACGGTTGGAGGGCCCGGTCGCGGGCGAGATATCGCTCCAGCCCGTACCGTCCCAGGCCCAGGTATCGCCCAGCGCCGCCCCGGAACCGCCGGAACCGCCGAAGAGCACCACCCGGTTGCGCGCCGGGTCGGCCGCCATCGCATGAAGCTTGCGCGCTGGCGGGCTGCTCGCGGGCGTTCGCTGGCTCCAGTTGGTCCCGTTCCACTCCCAGGTCTCGGCAACCGGCGCAGCCGGCAGCGGCGCGCCGCCAAACAGCAGCACGACCTTGCGGGCCGGATCGTAGGCCATTGCAGCCCCGGCCAGCGCCTGAGGCGAGGTCGCCGGCGACTTCTGCGTCCAGGCGGAGCCGTCGTACTCCCAGGTCTCACCGAGCGCGGTGGTCCCGTTGGCCGTACCTCCAAAGAGCACGGCCACCTTCCGGGATTCGTCGAAGGCGAAGGCCATCTTGCTCCGGGCCGAAGGGCCGGCCGCCAGCACGGGCTCGCGCCAAACCAGTCCGTCCCACTCCCAGCTGTCGCCCAGCGGCGTCCCCAGGTTTTCGCCCCCGAAGAGCACCACGCGCCCGCGCTTGGCGTCGTAGACCGACCGCGCATACTGCCTGGACCCGGGCATGGGCGAATCGCGCCGCACCCAGCTCCGCGTGGCGGGCAGGCTCTGGCCCGCCGAAACCGCCGCCGCCGCGCCCGTGACCGTCCAGAGGTCCGGCTCGTCGGCCCCGTCGGAGTCGGAGAGACCGGCCGTGGTGACCTGATCGACGCCGGTCACAGCTCCATCGAGAGTCGTTCGCCCCAACGGAGCGTTCGAGTCTACAGATACCGAGAAGTCGAGCTCCACCGTGCTGCCGCCGGCAATCGACGAGGGGGGCGACATGGCGGGCGCGGAGACGTAGCCCGCGGTCCCGCCGTTGAAGGAGAGCGTGGCCGTCGTCAGCGACGCCGGGTTCTGACCGGTGTTCTTGACGAACATCCTCACCGTGACGCCCGACTGGCCGCGCTCAACGCCGTTGGGCGCCGCGTCAATCTCCAGCACCCGCAACGCGGCGGGAACGGCCGCCACTGTCCAGCTGTCGGTCACGTCGGCCGAGGAATCGGAGGTGATGAGCCCACTGCCGGAGGAGTCGACCCCCGCCACGAACCCGTCGATCACGGTCAGGCCGACCGGGGCGTCTAACCCGACGTCCACGTTGAAGACGAAGGTGGCCTGCTCCGACGGCAGCACGGAGCTCACCGGATCGGTGCGCGCGATGGCGTACCCCGGCCCGCCCGCGCCGAAGCTCAGCGTGGCGCTGGTGACGCTCGCGGCGGATTCGCCCGTGTTCTCGACGACCAGCTCGAGGCCGGTGACGCTGTCGCCTCGGGTGACCGAGCTGGGCTGGACCGAGACTCTGCGAAGCTCCAGACGCGCCTCCCGGAGGACCGTCCAGGAATCGGTCGTGAGCGCGCCCGTCGTGTCGCCGGCGGGCGCGGCGCTGTTGGCGTCGACCGCGGTGACCGTGGCGTCGATCGTCGTCGGCCCAGGAGCGGCCGCGGGCTGTATCGCAACGTCGAAGACGAAGGTCTCGGTCACGCCCCCGGAGATCGTGAGCGGGTTGGTCCCCGAGGGCACGACCAGGTATCCAGCCTGGGCGCCGTTGAAGGTGAGCGCAACACCCGTCACGTTGGCGGTGGCCTCGCCGGTGTTGCGGACGGAGAGCGTGACCGGCTTGCCGGACTCGCCGCGCACGACGCTGGAAGCGGTAGCGTCGACCACCAGCGTATCCAGGGCCGCCCGACGCTGCACGGTCCAGTCATCGAGCGCGTCCGGCCCGGTCGGGTCCGAGGCCCCGGCGCCCGAAACGGCATCCTCCGCCACGACGTTGCAGTCGATGGTCGTCAGACCCAGGGCCGCCGCCGAGCCGATGTCGACGGAAAACGTGAGGACGGCAGAGGCGCCGGCGGCCAGCGTGGAGACATTGCCCGGATCGCCCAGGAAGGTGAATCCGGTGGCGCTCGGAGTGAAGGCGAGCGAGGCAGCGGTGATGCGGGCCGGGGCGCCGCCCGTGTTGGAGATCGGCACGCGCACGATAGCGCCCGTCTGGCCCAGGCTAACGAAGTCGGGGACGGCGTCGATGGTGCCGATAGCGAGCTGCGCGGGCAGGCCCACGGTGATGGAGGTGAGCGCGAAGGCAGCGCCGCCGTCGCCGTCCTCGACGGCAGCCAGGAAACCGTACTCACCAGAAACCGTGGCCGTGAAGCTGGCGGCGGCCGAAGTGGAAGAGGCGATGGCGACGGCGGAACCGTAAGTTTGCAGCCAGCGGTAGACTAGCGGCTTGCCGTCGGGATCGGAGGCCGAGGCAGCGAGCTGGATGACGCGGTTCACCTGCGCCGGCGCGGGTGAAGCGGTGGCCGAGAAGACGGCGGGCGGGGAGTTGGAGGGCAGCTCCCAGGTGTCCGTCAGGTTCGCCGAGCCGCCGAAGAGCAGGACGCGACGGCGGGAGGAATCGTAGGCCATCGCGAATCCGTCGGCGCGCGCGGAAGGCGAGGTCGCCAGCACGAGCTCGGTCCAGTCGGTGCCGTCGAATTCCCAGGTGTCGCCAAGCGCGGTGCCGGCGTCGGTCTTGCCACCGAAGAGCACGAGCCGTCCTCGGAAGGCGTCGTGGACCATGCGGTGCTGCTTGCGATTTGCGGGCGCGTGGGCCGGCGCGAGCTGGCTCCAGCCGGTGCCGGTCCACTGCCAGGTGTCGGACAGAGCGAAGGCACCGGAGTTTTCGCCGCCGAAGAGCAGCTCGCGGCCGCCGTCCGGATCGTGGGCCATCGCGGCTTCCGAGCGCCCGAACGGGTTCCCCGAGCCGGGCGTGACGTTCCGCCAGTCACCGCCCGTGTAGACCCAGGTATCGGCGACTACGGAGGTCGTCGATCCGCCGAAGAGAATGGAACGTGACGTGGCCGGGTCGTGCGAGAGAACGTGGAAAGCGCGGGCCGGAGGGTCCGTCGCGGGGCGGAGATCGGCCCAGGTGGTTCCATCCCAGCTCCAGGTGTCCTGGTAGCGGGTCCCGCCAAGGTCGCCGCCGAACAGGAGAAGCTTGGCGAGATCTTGGCGGAAAACCATGCGGTGGTTCGTCCGGATGCCGGGCTTGCCGGCGGGGCTGGGGTTCGCCCAGCCGGTACCGTCCCAGAGCCAGGTGTCGTCGGAGTTGGCGGTGGTGAAGCCTCCGAAGAGGACAGACTGCTTGCGCACCGGATCGTAGGCCATCTCGGTACCGACGCGGCCTGGCGGGCTGACGAACGGCGCGCTCGCGGCCTTCCAGCTCGAGCCGTCGAACTCCCAGGTGTCCTGCAGGAGATCGGCGCCGCCGGGGAAGCCGCCAAAGAGCGTGGTGCGGTTGCGCACGGGGTCGAAGGCCAGTCCGTGGCGTTCGCGGCCAGGGGGACCCGTCGCGGGCGAGACGTCCATCCACAGGCCGCCGTCCCACTCCCAGGTCTCCGTCGAGTAGACCGATCCGCTGGCGGATCCGCCAAAGAGCACGACCTTGCCGCGTCTGGCATCCTCCGCCATCGCGAAGAAGGCGCGAGAGGTGGGCACGGATTCGGGGAAGCTCTGGAGCCAGGCTGTCCCGTCGAACGTCCAGGTGTCGCGCAAGAGATCCAGGGCCCCGGAGCCGCCGAAGAGGACCAGCCTCCGGGTCGGCGGAAGAGCACGATCTTGCTGCGCGCACGGTCGAACGCCATCGCAGGCGACTGGCGCGCGGACGGCGAGGTCGCAACGGAGCGCTCGGTCCAGCCCGAGCCGTTCCACTCCCAGGTATCGCCCTTGAACCCGGTGGCGTCGTCACCGCCGAACAGGACGACCTTTTGACGCGCGGCGTCATAGGCCATCGAGTGGAAGCGCCGCGGGGACGGGGCCGTCGCCGTCACGATCTCGCTCCAGCTCGTCCCGTCCCAGGTCCAGGTGTCCCCGTACCGCGTGGAGGCCCCGCCGTCGGAAGCCCCGCCGAAGAGCACGAGGCGGCCGCGCGCCAGGTCCTGGGCGACGGCGTGATCGACCCGCGCGACCGGCAACGCGGTGTCGCGCCGGACCCAGGTCCGGCCTGCCGGCCCGGCGTTCCCCGTCTGCTCGAACGGCTCCTCCTTCTGCCGGATCTCGATGATCCTCGTGGCGAAATCGAACCCGCCCTGCCCGTCGGCGACCGTCACCTGGAAGCCGTACTTCCCCGGCAAAGGACTCGAAAACGTCGCCGAGGAGTTTTGGGCGGACGAAAGCGCGCCTGCGGGGCCGAACGTCTGGACCCACCGGTAGGTCAGGACGTCTCCGTCGGCGTCCGTCGCCGTCGCCGAAAGGGTCACCAGCTCGCCCGTCTGCGGAGCGGCGGCCGGAGTGAACACGGCCGACGCCAGCAACGGCGGCGTGTTCGAGGGCAGCTCCCAGGTATCCGACAGGAAGGAGGAATCGGCTCCTTCACCGCCGAACAGCACCATCCGCTTGCGCCCGGAGTCGTACACCATCCGGTGGCCGCTGCGGGCCGAGGGCAACGCTGAGAGATCCAGCTTCACCCAGGCGCTTCCGTCCCACTCCCAGGTCTCGTTCTGAAGGCCGCTGCCAGTGCCATCGTTGCCGCCGAAGAGCACCGTCCGCTGCCGCACGGGGTCGTAGGCCATCCCGTACTGCCGGTTGGCCGTCGGGCGGGTGGTCGGAGTCTGGGCCAGCCAGTTGGCGCCGTCGAATTCCCAGGTGTCCGTGGTCTCGACGTTGCTCCGGTCGATACCGCCGAACAGCACGACGCGGTCGCGTGCGGAATCGTAAGAGAGCTGGTGCAGCCGGCGCTCCGGCGGGCTCGTGAGAGGGGTGAGCTGACTCCAGGCTCCGCCGCTCCAGCTCCAGGTGTCGTTGGCCGCGGGCCCGTTCGGATCGCCCGAGAAGAGCAGCACGCGGCCGCGCGCCGAGTCGTGCACCAGGGGCGCGTCCCAGCGCGTGGTCGGACTGGAGCCAGGCGTGCTGTCGATCCAGGACGTGCCGTCGAACTCCTCGGTGTCGCCCAATGCCGAGCCGCCCGCGTCGCCGCCAAAGGTGACGATCCGCTGCCGGGCGGGATCGAAGGCGCCGTTGACGCGCGAGCGCAAGGGCACCGGGTCGGTCGACAGGTTCGTCCAGCCGACGCTGTCCCAGGCGAAGGTGCCCGAGAGCGGAGAGCTGCCGGCGTCGCCGCCGGTCATCGTCACGCGTTTGCGCGTCGAGTCGTAGGCCATCGCGTACTGGCGGCGGGCCGGCGGCGCCGCCACGCCGTCGGAGACCTTCGTCCAGGCCGTCCCGTCCCACTCCCAGGTGTCGTCGTCGAAGAATCCGAACTGGTTCCCGCTGAAGAGCACGGTCTTGCCCCGGACGGCGTCGTAGACGAGCGGATGACGCGTGCGGGCCGGCGGTCCCGAGGCCGGCGTCTTGTTGCTCCAGACCACGCCGTCCCACTCCCAGGTGTCGCCGAAGCCGTTGTACCCGCCGAAGAGCACCAGCCGCCTGCGGCGCAGGTCGGTCGCCAGCCCGAAGGCCGAGCGAGCGGCAGGCGAGCCGTCGACCGCGATCGGGCTCCAGGTGGTCCCGTTCCACTCCCAGGTGTCGGCGAACGGCCCGCTAGCGTTGGCTCCGCCGAAGAGCAACACCGTGCGACGTACCGGGTCGTATGCCATCCCGTGCTCGTAGCGGGCATCCGGAGCACTCCCGGGGAACCGCTGCAGCCACGAGGTCCCATCCCACTCCCAGGTGTCGCCCAGGTAGTTGGAGCCATCGTGGCCGCCGAACATCACGAGCTTCGATCGCGACGCGTCGAACGCCATGCCGGCCAGCCGTCTGGCCGGTGGAGAGGTCGCCGGGATCTTCTGCACCCACCCGGCCGCGTCGAGCTCCCAGGTCTCGGTCAGGCTGCGCGACCCGTCGTGGCCGCCGAAGATCACGGTCTTGTGACGCGCTGCATCATAGGCGGTCGCGGCCTGGTTGCGGGCCGGCGGCGAGGACGGCAGGGACTGGGGCTTCCAGGCGAACCCGTCCCAGCTCCAGGTCTCGTCCGTGGAGACGGCCGAGGAGTTGGCGCCGCCGTAGAGGATGGTGCGGCCGCGGCGCAGGTCGAAGGCCGCCGACGGGTTCTCGCGCGCGAACGGGACCGGAGCATCGCGCCGCACCCAGGTGCGCTCGCCCGGCACCGACGGCGCGTCCTCGAAGGCGTTGTCCGCAGAGAGCACGGTCACCTTGGCGCTGGCATAGGCCCAGCCCTCGTGACCGTCCCAGACACCGAGCAGAAACCCGTACTCGCCCGGCACGGTCGTCGCAAACGTGGCGATGGCCGAGAAGCGGTTCGAGAGGGTCACCGCGGGGCCGCTGGTCTGGGTCCACCGGAAGGCGAGCGTGTCGCCGTCGGTGTCGGTCGCGTGGGCCTTCAGCGTCACGGCCTCGGAGCCGAGCGGCGAGGCAGGCGAGAAGGTGGCCGTCACGGAGGGCGGCGAGTCCGAGGGCAGCTCCCAGGTGTCGTTCGTGTCGATCTCGGAAAGACCGGCGAAGAGGACCACTCGCTGGCGGCGTTCGTCGTAGACCAGGCCGGCGGCGTAGCGGTCCGTGGGCCGGCCGCCGGCAAAAGTCAGCTCCGACCAGTTCGTTCCGTCCCACTCCCAGTAGCGCTCCACGCCGCCATCGCCCGGGAAGAGGAACGTCTTCTTACGGAAAGAGTCGAACACCATCTGGTGGTCGAGCTGGTCCGGCGGAGCATTGGCCGGCGAAAGCTGCGCCCAGTCCGTGCCGTCCCACTCCCAGGTCTGCCCCAGGATGGTGTCGTCGAAGCCGCCGAAGAGGACAGCCTTGCGCCGGGAGCTGTCGTAGGCCACGCCGTGCCCCTGGCGCTGGGACGGCTGGGTCGACGGAGTCCGCTGGACCCAGTTGAGCCCGTTCCACTCCCAGGTGTCCTGCCGATAGCCGCTGCCGTCGTGGCCGCCGAAGAAGAGCGCGGTGCCTCTCGAGGGATCGAACGTCAGACTGTGGTCGCGACGGGGGCCCGGCGAAGTCGCTGGAGACTTCTGGACCCAGTCCGAACCGGTCCAGACCCATGTTTCGCTCGTGGTCATATCGCCGACGTCGACGCCGCCGAAGTAGAGCGTCTCGCCCGAGCGGCGGAAGTAGGTCATCCGGTGGGAGTCGCGCTGGCCCGGTCGGGTGGACGGGCTGAGCTGCGTCCACGAGACGCCGTCCCACTCCCAGGTGTCGTCCCGGAACGTGGTGCCCGTCTTGCCGCCGAAGAGCACGGTCCGCCGGCGGACGGAGTCGTAGGCCAGGTCGTGGCGGCCCCGGACTGGAGGATTCGTGAATAGTTCGCCGACCTTCGTCCAGCCCAGACCGTCATACTCCCACGTGTGGCCGCGCGATGCTCCGCTGGCGTCGGTCCCGCCGTGGAGGACCAGCCGGCCACGGATGCGATCGTAGGTCAGCGCGTGGTCCATGAGAGCATCCGGACTGGCTGGAGCAAAACGCTCCTTCCAGTTCGAGCCGTCCCACTCCCAGGTGTCGGAGAGTCGTCCCGGGCCGGTCTCGAACCCGCCGTACAGGACCGTCACGCCTCGAAGCGAGTCGAAGACCATGCGGGCGCCCTTGCGGGCCGGGGGCGCGGTCGCCGGGGTCCGCAAATTCCAGTTGGCGCCGTCGTACTCCCAGGTCTGCGAGATCTCGGAGGAATCGGTGTCCTTGCCTCCGAAGAGCACGGTCACGCCCCGGCTGGCGTCGTAGGCAAGCGCGTGCAGCTCGAGCGGGGGCGGGGACGTGGCGGTCGACTGTTGCGCCCAGTCGGTGCCGTTCCATTCCCAGGTGTCGGCCGCGCGCCCCGAATCGGTGTCGCCGCCGAAGAGTACGACGCGCTGCCTGCGGGAATCGTAGACCAGGCGAGAACTCTTGCGGGCCGATGGCGAGGAGAGCGGCGTCTGCTGGGCCCAGGTCGTACCGTTCCAGAGCCAGGTGTCCCCCAGGCGGGTCCCCGTGCCGTCATCGCCGCCAAAGAGCAGCGCCAGGCCGCCGCCGCTATCCTCGACCAGGTCGTGTCCATGTCGGGGGGACGGCTTGGTGGGAGGAGACTGCGACTTCCAGGCGAACCCGTTCCAGAGCCAGGTATCGTCGAAGGTCAGGGTGAGGTCGCGACCGCCGAAGAGCAGGGTCTGGGCGCGCGCGGAGTCGTAGGCCGATGCAGAGAGCTCGCGGGCCGGGGGCGCCGCCGCGTCGCGCTGGATCCAGCCGCGCGTCGCAGGCACGCTGCCCGCGACGGAGAACATCCCCTCGCCGGCGCGAACTGGCAAGCCGCATGCCGCCCATGCCAGGACCAGGCCGAGCAGCGCGCGCGTACGGAGACCTACCGTCATGCGATGGCGAAAGTCGTCTTGCCCATCCCCGGCACGCGCCCTCGCGGCCGGAGCCAGATGCGAATGTAACCTCGGTACCCGTCCAAAGCAACGGGCGCAATCCCAAGAATTGGGTCAACTCGACTTGCCCCATTTGAAAATGGGGCAAGTCGAGTTGACCCAATTTCAGCGCGCTGCCGCTCCAGTTACTGTCCCCGGTGTTCGCGTATACTGGCCGACCGGGAGGCGATGAACGATGGCCGCGATCAAGCTGACAATCAATGGAATGGAGTACAGCCCCGACGTCGACCCCGAAACGCCGCTCGTGCATGTGCTGCGCGACACACTCGGGCTGATGGGGACGAAGTTCGGGTGCGGCATGGGACAGTGCGGGGCCTGCACGGTGCTGATGGACGGCGCCGCGGCGCGCTCCTGCAGCCTGGCGGTCTCGACATTCGTGGGAAAGAAGATCACCACCGTCGAGGGGCTGTCGGCGGATCGTAGCCACCCGCTCCAGAAGGCCTGGATCGACCTGCAAGTGCCGCAGTGCGGCTACTGCCAGTCGGGACAGCTGATGTCGGCTGCCGCTCTTGTGGCGGCCAAGCCCGAACCAACGGACCCAGACATCGACGACGCCATGTCCGGAGTGCTCTGCCGCTGCGGGACCTACCTGCGCATCCGCAAGGCCATCCACCAGGCGGCTGCCGAGCTGCGCCAGAAGGGAGGCAAGTAACCGATGAGTCCCCTGAGCCGACGCCGATTCCTGGAAGTTTCCGCCTCGGGCAGTGCACTTCTGCTGGGGTTCCATATGCGCTTCGACGGCCGCGCCGCCGCCGCGGCCGAAGCCGGACCCGCCGTCGCAGCCGAGACCACCGTGAACGCCTGGCTCCGCATCTCGGGCGACGGCGCCGTGACCATTCAGCTAGCCAAGTCCGAGATGGGCCAGGGCATCTACTCGGCGTTGCCCATGATCGTGGCCGACGAGATGGAGGCCGACTGGTCGAAGGTGCGCGTGGAGCAGTCGCCGCCGGGACCGGAGTACCGGAATCCCGGTGATCCCACCATGATCACGGGCGGCAGCTCCAGCGTCAGCGGCAACTGGGAGCGCTTGCGCCAGGTCGGCGCGGCCGCGCGCGAAATGCTGATCGCCGCGGCGGCCAAGAAGTGGGGAGTGCCCGCGGGAGAGTGCCGGGCCGAAAACGGGCAGGTGCTGGGTCCGGGCGGCAAGTCGGCGGGTTACGGCGAGCTGGCTGCCGAAGCCGCGAAGCTGCCGCCGCCCAAGACACCCAAGCTGAAGGCGCCCACCGAATGGAAGCAGATCGGCAAGCCCGTGCCGCGCAAGGATATCCCGATGAAGACCGACGGGACGGCGGTCTTCGCCTGCGACGTGCGGCTGCCCGGAATGCTGCACGCTGCCGTGCGGATGTCGCCGGTCTTCGGCGGAGAGGTCGAGAACCTCAAGGCCCTGGCGGTGCCGAAAGGGGCGCTGGCCGTGGAGGCGATCCCCGGAGGCGTCGCCGTGCTGGCTCCGACCTGGCACATCGCAGTCACCGGCGTGGAGGGGCTGGACGTGCGGTTCACGAAGACGGCCGCCGACGGCGTTTCGAGCGATACCATCGCAACCCAGTTCCGCGAGGCACTCGCGAAAAAGGCCGCGGTCGCGCTCGCAGAGGGCGACGCGGAGGCCATGCTGAAGCTGGCGGCGACGAAGCTCGAGGCCGACTACGAGCTGCCGTTCCTGGCGCACGCCACGATGGAGCCGATGAGCTGCGTGGCCGACGTGAAGCCGGATAGCTGCGAGGTCTGGACGGGCACGCAGGCCCAGGAGATCGCCCAGGCGACGGCCGCTCAGGCCGCTGGGCTCCCTCCCGAAAAGGTGAAGATCCACACGACGCTCCTGGGCGGCGGGTTCGGCCGGCGGTTCGAGACCGACTTCCTGGTGCAGGCCGTGACGCTCTCGAAGAAGGCTGGCAAGCCCGTGAAGGTCTTCTGGACGCGCGAAGAAGACATGCAGCACGACTTCTACCGCCCGGCCTACCTGGGGCGCATCCGGGGCGGCCTCGACGCCCAGGGGAACGTCGTGGCCTGGCATCATCGCGTGGTGCAGCCTTCGATCATGACTCGCGTCATGCCGTTCACCGTGAAGGATGGGCTCGACGCCGTGAGCGTCGAGGGAGCCAAGGAGCTGCCGTACGCGGTGAAGGACGTGCGGGTCGACTACGTGATGGAGAACACGCACGTGCCGGTCGGGTTCTGGCGCTCCGTCGGGAGCTCGCAGAACGCCTTCGCGGTGGAGAGCTTCGTGGACGAGCTGGCCCACGCCGCCAAGCAGGACCCGCTCGAGCTCAGGCGCAAGCTGCTGGCCAAGAAGTCCCCGCGCCATCTGGCGGCGCTCGAGCTGGCTGCCGAAAAGGCCGGCTGGGGCACCAAGCTGCCGCCCGGCCGCGGCCGGGGACTGGCCGTCCACACCTGCTTCGGCAGCTACGTCGCCGAGGTCGCCGAGGTGACCGTGGCCGCCGACGGCACGCTGAAGGTGGACCGAGTCGTCTGCGCGGTCGACTGCGGGCAGGTCACCAACCCCGACACGATCGAGGCCCAGCTCCAGAGCGCGGTCATCTTCGGTCTTTCGGCCGCGCTCTTCGGCGCCATCACGATCAAGGACGGCCGGGTCGAGCAGTCGAACTGGGAAGAGTACGAGATCCTGCGGATGAGCCAGACGCCCGCCATCGAGGTCCACATCGTCCCGAGCACCGCCGCTCCGGGCGGCATCGGCGAGCCCGGCACCCCGCCCATCGCCCCCGCCGTCGCCAACGCCATCTTCGCCGCCACCGGCAAGCGCCTGCGCAAGCTTCCGTTCGACGTCACGCAGCTGCGAGGGGGGAAATAGGCGTCAGGCTGGAGGCTGGGGGGAAGACGGTTCCGCAGGCATTGGAGCTGGTCTATCCCCTCGATTCGTCGACGTTTGTTACGGGTGATGATGCAGACCTCTTGGCACTGCCTGCCAGGAAACCCGCATGGACATTGTGCGGGCGAGACGCCCACCCCACCACTTGATGTCGGGAGTGCGCCTGAACTTCGGCGGCTCTCCGCATCTCCCGAGCGCCCCGCTGCAGCACACCGAACTTGATTGTGCGAAATTGTTACCATAGTCTCCATTCACGCGTCATGGAGATAGCCGTCGCCCGCGATCGACCACGACCGCGGTTCGCCCGATGACCTAAATCGGAGGCGGCCAACTCGATATGCGAGGACGGGTCAGCCTGGCTTGAACAGCTCCGATTTTCAAGATTCCTGGCGACTGCACCTTCCGGCCTTGCCGAAGGCGAAGTCCTTGCCCAATCCGGAGCCGGCAAAGACCGGCGAGGAGCCGGCGCTCACCGAGTTCGTCCTCGAGGATGTGGGGTCGTTCGGAACTCGGGTAGACTTCACGGGTTGCCTGATCCGCTCGGGCGAGCTGACCACGGGGCTGGCGTGGACCCGCTTGAACGCGAACAGGTCGATCGCTATCCGGGAGTTCATCCACCTTCCGGAGGACCTGAAGGAGACGGACCCGCTCGCCTTCCTGAAGGACGTGCGTCAGTCTCTGGTGGCCAGCGTTCTGGCGGTCAGGAACCCGACAGTTGCGCTCGTGGGCTACGGCGTTAACGATCTGCCGTCCCTGCGTCTGCCCGAGAGCGCGGCCTGCATCCTGGAAGGCAACCTGCTTTCCGAAGACCCGGAGCGATGGCCCGGCCTCCATGTCCAGGGCAGCCTCACACTCGCGATTCCGGAGGACGTCAAGACCGGCGCGCTGGCAAGCCTCGCCTCCCATCCGCAAGCCAAGGCCTTCCTGGACAAGATCTTCGGCTTCTCGGTCGCGCTCAACGGGGACATCTGGCTGGACGAGGAAGCCGGAAGCGCCTACGTCTGCCTGGAGTGGAACCGTGGCCGAACCGAGAGCCTCTCGCTGCGTCCCGGCTCCGACTGGAACCTCACGCTCACCTCTTTCGGAGTCCGGGCATTCCTGTCCAACGAGAACCGAGAGCTCGATCGAATCTCCGTCGGCGGCATCCTGACTCTGGCCCGCCACGAGGTCGCGGTCAACTCCGAGATCGACCTCGAGGCCGGGGTGCTGCGGCTGCAAGTCGACCCGGGATGGGACATCCGGCTCGGCTGGCTCAAAGAGCTTGCAGGCGACAGGGACTACGCCGCCGGGGCTTCGCCGGTCCTCGACGCCGACTCAAAAGATTCAAAGACCCTCGTAGCTCCTGATTCCGCGCTACAGGTGAAACGAATTGCTGCCGAAATCCCGTGGAGTCCCGAGCTCTCGGTGCGCCGGCTATCGGCGACGATCGGCACGAAGGACGAGACGGCCTGGGACGTGCTCGGCGGCAAGCTGACGGCCGACATCACCGCCACCTGGGAGCAGGTCAATGGCGACTCGCGCCTCGATTGCCAGATCTCCGGCTCGTGGTCATGGCGGAAGCTATCGATGCAGGCATCGCTGGACACGCGCTCGGGCGACTTCTTCGCGAAGCTCGATCTCAGAAACGATCCGGGCAATGAAAAACTCTCGGAGATCGCGGGCGATCAGTTCTTCAAGGGTTTGACCCCACTGCCGAAGGGCAAGGAGCTGGACGTCAGAGGAGAGGCCGCCGACCAGAAGGTCCTGGATTTGAAGGAACGGCTAGCCCAGCCCTTCGACCTGGTCGACGTCGAGGTTTCGGCGAACTACCGCGAGAAATCGCTGGGTGTGAGCATCGAGACCGAGGGGTTCCTGACCTTCACCCTGGTAGAGCGGCCCCGGGACTCCAGGAGAAAGTCCATCGTCGTGGCGATTGGCGAGCTTGCTTGTGAGGGAGCCTACGAAGGCGTGGAGAGCGGCGCCTGGAGTCTCGGACTGGAGGGAACGGTCGCTCTGCTCGAGGGGGATGAGCCCAAGGCATTCGGCAGCGGCGCACGATTCCGGGGCGAGATCGAGAGCGGGCGCGGGCCGAACCCGGTGGCGAAGAAGCGGTTCAAGCTTTCGATCGATCAGTTCCGGATCGGCGAAATGCTGCAGCTTCTGATGGATGGGGACGTCCCATCCAACCTGCAGGAAGCGGAGGTCTGCGGGCTCCTCATAGACTACGACTCCAGTGACTCATTCGTCCTCAAGTGCGACGCAAACATCCCGCTCTTCGGCTCGACCCGCCTGGAAGGACTGGAGCTGCGGATCTGCGGGAGCTCCGAGAAGCAGCAACGACCCGAGGCCGCGCAGGCGCAAGAGCCGAAGGAGAGCGCTGAACAACCCTCCAAGGAGGCCTCGGACGATGACGAGGCCGAGGCCGGGAAGAACGAGGAAAAGCAGGGCAGCACGGGAACGGCCCGATTGGCCTTTGGCGACGACATCAAGGTCGATCTGAGTGTTGCGATCACTCCGACCGAGTTTCGATTCGGCGGGACGGCCCGAATGGTCGATCTCGGCAAGCTGTTGCGCGCCACCCGGAGCGCACCGGCGGCCAAGCAGGAATCGAGTCAGAAGAGCGTCCCGGTCGTGCAACCGCCGGAGGCCTACGCGGAGGAAACGACAGCCCTCGTGGTCGAGGAGCTCTCGGTGGAGCTCACGCTGGCTCGGAACCGGACAGTCTCCCGCGACAAGAAGCCCGTTCCCACGGGCTCGCTCGTGATTGGCTCGAAGGGAGGCGCCGGGAAGCGTTCGGAGAATGCCACGACCGGAAAGCCCTCACTTTCGGTCGCTCCGGAGGGTCCCGGCGTCCAGGTGCTGTTTGCCGCGATCAGCCACAAGACGGAGGAATCGGCAAAGACGGACTGGAAGGTCCTCTTCGCGGTGGATACATCGTTGCAAAGCAAGGACTTGCCGCTGGTCGGAGACCTGATCGAGAAGGCAAAGATGGAATTCTCGATCGGCCTTCACGCGCTGTACTTGAAGACCCGCACCGGCGACGCAGCCAAGGACGAAGAGCTTGCCGAGCCGGATGCCGTGCAAGAGCTGTTCTCCAAGAAGCTAGAGAGGATCGAGATCCACCCGGTATGGAAAGACGCCCGTCTCAGGGAGCGCTTCAACGTCCGCGCGGATCTCACGCCCGAGCGACAGAGACTGTCCGGCAAGGGCCCGTCGCAGCAGCTCGATTCGCCCGATGCCCGCCTGTCGGGTGATACTGCCGGTTCGACCACTGGAGCGAAGGAACCGGTAAAGGAACTCCGTGCTCCGGATCCGCCCCCCGATTCTGCCGGCTTGACGTGGTCCGCGCTGAACAAGACAATCGGGCCGCTCCATGTCAGCCGCATCGGGTACGGCCAGGTGCCCGGTCTAACCGGCGACCGGAAGGCCGGCCAGGTGGCGCTGGACGCCGCGCTCGATCTGGGAGTGCTGCGACTGGCCGTCATCGGCCTCGGCGTGCGAGTCGACGTGCCCTCCCTGGCGGTCACGCCGTACATCCTTGGCCTCGCGATCGGCGTCCGCAACGGTCCGATCGAGATCAGCGGCGCCCTCGTCCGCCGCCCCGGTGGACCCGGGCAGCCCGACACCTACGCGGGCACTGCGCTGGTTCGCCTCCCGGAGCTGACGCTGCAGGCTGTCGGAAGCTTCTCCATGCGCGACGGACGGCCTTCGTTCTTCCTCTACTGCGTCTGCACGAAGGCCCTCGGAGGTCCTCCTGCTTTCTTCGTGGAGGGACTCGCAGGCGGGATGGGTCACGATACGAAGCTGCTGATGCCATCCGTGGAACAGGTCCCCGAGTTCGCCCTGGTGAAGGCAGCGAGGGGGAAGTTCGAGAAGCCGGAAGACACGCTCGCAGCCTTCGAGGCCGTGTTGGAACGGGCCCCCGACAACCTGTGGTTTGCCGCGGGCGTTCGGTTCTCCTCGTTCGTGATGGTCCAGTCGGTCGTCGTGATCGCTGCTTCGATCGGAGAAAGCGTCGAGTTCGATCTCTTCGGAATCTCCTCGTTGCGCGTGACTTCGAAGCTTCCCGAGAAGACCGGACCAGAACAGGACCAGAAAGTGGCTCCTGAGCCGCGTCATTTCGCCAGCATCGACATCGCCATCCGGGGCCGGTACTCCGTCAAGGACGGCGACCTCTGGATCCGGGGCGCGATCGTGCCGGGCTCGTACGTGTTCGACCCCGAATGCCACTTGAGCGGCGGTTTCGCCTTCCAGGCCTGGTTCCAGGACGAGAATCGAGGAGACTTCGCCCTCACGCTGGGCGGCTACCATCCGAGATTCCAGAAGCCGCCTCACTATCCCGACGTTCCCCGTCTCGCGCTGGACTGGCAGGTCACCAAGCAGCTGAGCATCAAGGCCTCGGCGTATCTGGCCATCACCTCCCGGGCGCTGATGGCCGGGGGGCGGCTCGAAGTGTCCTATCGGAGCGAGAGCGGGTCGGTGCGGGCTTTCTTCATCGCGGAGGCGGACTTTCTCATCGCCTGGGCACCGCTGTACTACGTTGCGAAGATCCGGGTCGCCATCGCCGCGGAGGTCAACGTCGACGCCTGGGTCACCACGATCGAGCTGTCGCTTCACGTCGAGGCGATGCTGCACATGGAGGGGCCCCCGTTCTCCGGCTATGCCGCGTTCCGGGTCGCCGGAGTACGGGTGCTGATCTCGTTCGGGGGCAAGCCAAGCCCCGAATCGATCTCCTGGGAAGACTTTGCCGTCCGCTTCCTGCCCAAGAAGGAGGAGATCCTGACCCTCCGCGCGGAGGGATTCGAGGAGAACCCGGAGGCAATGGCGATCCTGGCCGACGGTCGCGTCACGAGGAAACTCGTCCTTGTCCTGGGCCGCCACTGGAAGCTCTCCGTGCAGTCGGCGATCCCGGCCAGGCGGGTTCTAGCCGGGTGCGGGCCGCTTCCTATCGAGGGCAAGACGGTAACCACGAGCTTCGGCGTGCAGCCCGTCGGGGAGTGGCTGGACGTGTCCGACTTGGAGATCACGAGAGAGGGCTGGGAGGCCACCGGTGAGGACGAGAGGAGTCCCGGCGATCCTGAGGGCGCGGCGCAACCCGAGACGCCTTGGGCCGACCTGGCGAAGAACCTGGGCTTCTCGCAAGAGGCTTTCTCCAATCCGGCCCCGCCGGCTCTATGGAGCGACCGGCGGCCGCCCGCTCCCGAGTCGGTCTCGGAGGGCCCGGACCCGCGCCTCGACGCGGCCGTGGCTCCGCCGGCTCCGGCCGGGTTGACGTTGCGATCGACGCTTCTCCGGTTGCTGCCGGCGAACAGGCCCGGCCCGGCAAGCCAGCCTTCCCTGCCCGTTCAAGATCGAGCTGCGGGCAAGCAAGTGAGAGACGCGGATCGAGACACCGTTCCCGCCCCAACGCCCCGGCTCTCGTTGCTGAGCGCGACGACGACGTGGGGCAAGGCAGACGGCGAGAGACTCCGAGCCAGGTCCCTTTCTCGCGCCAGGTCCAAGGGAGCCGCACAGCGATGACCGTGATTCGCAGGGCAGACGCATTCACCGGGCTGCCGCAGCCCGGGACGTACACGCTGGACGTTCGCCAGACACTCCGGACGACTCCCTGGTTGAAGTCGAATCACCCCGTCGGAATGGACGACACGCCGTCCGACGAGAGCGTGGACAGGTCCGGCTCGGTTGCCCCGCAGCAGCTGATCGTCGAAGTGAGAGCCGATCGGCTGCAGCCGCCCGAGGTGGTCTTCCGCTATCCGATACCTGGAACGAGGGGCGCATTCGGCGACGTCTTCCCCCACATCGTGCTTCGGAAGGGCAGTTGGCCCTGGGAGCGGAGCAGCCTCGATGCAGACCGGACGGATGGTTCGAGCCCTTGGCTCGGGCTGATCGCCCTTTCCGCCTGCTCGAAGGTGAAGCTGGAATCCGGCGATGCGGAGACTGTTTGCTCCCAGATTCCTGCTTTTCAAGGAGAGCACACCCAGGTCGCGAGCTGGGAGAAGAAGCTGCCCTGCCGCACTCTCGAAATGGACTGGGACGACTTCGAGAAGCTCGCTCCGAGGCAGGAGGACCTCTCTCGGTTGGCTCACGTCCAGCAGGTGTTGCCCGGCGTCGATTCGAAGAAGCCGGCAGCCCTCGAGCTCGAAGGGTCGGGCCGGACACCGGCCGTGGGTCCTGCGGGTGAGGAGACCCCGCCGGAGATCCACGCCGTCGTCCTCAACTCGCTGCGAGTCGCAGACGTCGTTTCGACGGGAAAACCGGAAGCCGTGGAGGTCCAGGTCCATCTGGTCAGCTTCGAAAGGCGGACGGCCTGGACCCGCCCCAAATCGAACCGTGTCCGACTGCTGTCCCTCGACCACTGGTCTTTCACCCACACCCCGGGCGAAGTCTCGACGTCAGCGGTGCTCGACAAGCTCCGAGAGCTGACGTTCGGGACGCTCACGCCCGGGCAGAGTGCTCTGGAGCGGGAGGGCTTCGTCCTGTTCGGCGAAGGCGAGGATCGACACTGCTTCCGCGGCCCGCTGCTGCCGTGCCCCGAGGAACCCGCCTACGTCGCACCGAAGGAGCAACGGCGCCCGGAGATCCGCAAGTCCGCGAACGCCAGCTCGGCCGTCCATGACGTGTCGCACGTCGCGGCGTGGGAGATGGGCCGGCTGGTCGCTCTGGCCGATCGGGATCTCGGGTCGACTCTCGCGAAAGTGCGCTCCGACATGCGGCGCCACGCGGCGAGGCAACGCTCCGGACCTCTCGATCGCGACAGGCCCGAACCTGCCCCGAAGGGTTTCGAGGCGCCCGAGCTCCAGCGACGACTCGAGGGCTTGTGGTGTCTGGAGCGAGTGCCGCTGCACTACCTGATCCCGGACGCGACGATGCTGCTTCCCGAGCACATCTGTCCTTTCGAGCTCGACCGCGCCTGGGCGGACGCCTGGCTCGCCGGTGCCCTGAGCGCGGGGAGACACTCCTCGGGCGAAAAGGACATCGGGACTCCGAATGTGATCGCCGGCTGGCGAAAGAGCGGCCCGATGGGGATACTCCTGCGCTCGGAGCTCGTCGCGGCATGCCCGAACCTGACCGTCCTCGCAGAGAGGGACAAGGCGCCTGTGAAGACTCTGCGCTGCGCCAAGATAGCGCCGGACGTGCTGCTCTTCCTGGCGGAGGTGCGGTTCAACTGTGTGAAGGTCGGGCTGCCGCCGGAAGCAGGGCACTACGGATGCAAGGTGAAGCTCACGGCGGATAAGCGTGGCAGTGCCGAGATCGCGAGCGAGCTGTCACAAGAGGAGTCCATGGTGTCATTCGAGGTGGCGCGATGAAGCGCGCTGGGCGAGAGCCGGAGGGCATCGTCGTGCCGCTCGACGTCGAGGCGATGTGCCTCGGTGCCAAGGACGTGGGTTCCACGGTCCTGGCCGGCGCTCATGTCGACTTCTCCCGGCTCACGGCTCTGGAGTACCGGCCCGAGCGCGTGATGCGTCTACCCAGGCGCCTGGCGACGGATGAGGACGTCGGCATCCATCTGCACTGGGCGTTGCCGCGTCCTCTGGATACGGGGATCGTCGTGGACCGATCGAGGGCAAACAGCTTGACCGGCGACTCAGCGCCCGGTGTCGAACGTGACGGGGCTTCCTCCTCGCGGGCGCCAGCGATGTTCCTGCCGGCGCCGAACCGCTGGCTGGTCGTCCGGGTCACAGATAGCGCGGCCACGTCCGAGGCCTGGGTCGTCGAGAGCGACTTCCTGTCTTTCGAGCCGAAATGGGGAGGCGTGAGCGTGCCCATCCGGCCGCGAGACGGTCGCGCTCACGCGTACATGGGCCGCTCGTGTCCCTTGCGGCAGTGGATCGACCGGGGCAGTACCGACTCCCTGGCCGCCTGGAGCCGGAGCTGGCTGGAACCGGAAGGAGATCGGGCGGCGGGTGAGGTCCCGAAGAAGCTCACGGCGGCTGGCTGGGGCGACCCGGCATTCGCCGCCTACTATCCGAGCTGCCGCAACGTGTTCGGATTCCACGATCCCCTACTCGGGGCCGACGGCAAGCGCTTGCTCGACGGCCGGTACGGATACCTCATCGTGGGCTGGCATCGCGACGCAGACGACGACGTGGTCCTGGGCATCGGGTCCCGCTGGGCGGACCTCCAGCTGCCCAAGGTCCCGTGGGCGCTACCGAACAACGTCTCGCTGGAGGGCCTTCCCAAGGGGACCCGGAGCTTCTACCGGGGATGGGCCCTGGCTGTGGAGTGGAAGGATACAGCGGCTCCGTTTTCTGCACGCCCGCCGAACACACGGCTGGCCCTCGGCAACAGCGCCCCGGAGGCCTACTCGGCCCTCCTGGCCTCGGACGTCGCAGACGCGGTCGAGAAGCACGAGACGGAGCGCCTGTTGAACGCCCTGATCGCGGGTCTCGACGATTCGATGTCCGCCATCGATAAGGGGAAGGCGCACGTGGACGCCGAGTTGCACGCGCTCCGGTTTCTGCCGAGCGACGGGGGTACCAACTGGATCGCCCGCGCCAAGCGGAAGCCCACCCAGCACGGTCCTGAAAGCCAGGTCGAGGAGTTTCCTCCACTTCCAGCGAACCTCGCCGAGGCCGCAGCTCTGCTCAGCACGGTACAGCGCCAGCTCGACTACGCCCGACGCCGATTCACGGCTTGCAGGCGGCGCGTGCTGGACAGCGTCTCGATCCTGGAGCAGATGGCGTGGGACCCGAAGTCGTGCACGGCGGACGAAACGAGCTGGTCGCCGATTCGAGTCCAGTTGCACGACCGGCTGGACAGAGACCTGGCGGAGCTCTACTCGATCGACCTGACCGCGCTCCGTCGCAGCCTGGATCTGGCCGGGCGCTCCGCCAGGGCGGCGCTCGAGACCGCACCGGACCATGAAATCGTGCCCGTTCCCGGCCCTCGCTTCTGGCGGCCGCGCGACCCGGTGCTGGCGGTCTCCCAGGAAGAGATCCGCGTCGGAGAGCGCGAGCCGTCGGGCGTCCCTCCGGAGGGATATCAGGAAGCGCCGTCCGACTTCCTGCGTTGCAAGCTCGTCTCGCAGCTCGACGACTCGGCCCGGGCGCGCGAGCTGGCCGACAGGCTCCAGTTTCGCGTCCTCCCCCATGCGGGCGCGTGCACCGCACTCCTGGCGGAGCTGGTGCGCCGATCGGAGGAGAGCCCGTCGAAAGCACTCGCGGACGGACGGGGGACCTGGCTGCCGTTCTTTGCGTCCTGGAGCGCCAAGTTGAATCCGGTCCATCCGATCTTGCCACCGAAAGGGGCGTACGAGGCCGATGTCCTCGAGAAGGGTTGGCATGCCGGCGGCGACCAAGAGGACGAAGTCTTCGCCGAGCTCTATTCCGACTCGGCCAGGAAGCTCGAGAGCGAGCTTCGCCTCGAAGGCCTGGGTCTGGTGGAGACGACTCTCGTCCGCGGCATGGCGACGAGGCTCGCCACCAAGCTCGAGGAACTCCCCCGCAAGCTGCCGGAATCGGTAGCACCAAACCCTGCGAACCCGGTGGTGACCTTTCCGTTGACCGGCTTTCACGATCTGCTGCTGATGCGTCAGCCGGTGATCCGCTTGGCGCTGGACGAGCGAATAGAGCTCCTTCACTTGCAGGGGCGGCCGAAGTGGATCGTGGAGGCCCAGGTCGGGGATGCACTCGGCCCCAATGTCCGGTTTCCGCAGTTCCTCCCGTTGCGAGCCGGCGCGTTCTCGCTGGAACACGTGGAGCTGATCGATGTCTTCGGACGGGTCGCAGCGGTGCCGGCGGCCAATGCGACCGTTGCCGCCAGCTTGGCCGGCCCCGGACCGGCCCGCGCCCCGGCGAACCTGGCCGTGCTGCCTCCGCGACTGGGCGTGCCGGCGCGGCTCGCGTTCCGATGGAAGGTGTCGGACCCGTCGTCTCCGGGCCCGTTCCTCGACTCACAACACCACCACGCCCCGTCCTCGCCGGTGAGCGGTTGGCTCATCCCGAGCCGCCTCGAGAAGGCGCTTGTCGTCTGCACTCACGACGGCGAGATTTCCGGGCTCTTGCGGGAGCCGGAGAAAGCAGTAGCCACGGCCCATTTCGAGCCGGCACCCGGCCTATCCCGAGAGGAAGCGCTTCGTGGCCTGCGCAAGCCCTTGCGGGAGATGATCGAAGGTCTCGAAGGTTCGCCCCTGGAAGAGTTGCTCGAGAAGCTCGACAGGGAGATAGACGACATCGTCCCGGAGCTCGACACCGCAGTGAGAGGGAGCTCGGCGGTGATGGGGCGGCCACTGGCAGTGGTCACGGCAGAGCTCGGCGTCGACCTGAAGGGTGACTGGGCGCCCCGCCGGCTGGCCGTCTGCAACCCGCTCGAGGCGGCAGAGGGCGACGCCGGGTTCCGGGCAATCCGGATACCGGTGCTGCTCGGGGATCCGACCCGCAAGAACGATGGTCTCGCGGGGTACTTCGTCGCCGGCGACCCGCTGACCGCCACGGCCTTGCGCACGCCTGCCAGACCGCTGAACACGGTGGGCGGCAAGCTCCAGACGCCCCTGACGCTCACGGCAAGCAACGGGCGCGACAATCGAGTTCGGCTCACGATGCTGGTCGATCCCGACGCTCCGGTGCATGCGACGACGGGGATCTTTCCCGTCAAGGGCGTCTCGATACCACCAGCGCTCTATCGCACGGCCGCCAAGAAGCTGGGACTGCTGTTCGGATGCGGCCCTATCCTCTTCCCAGCCGAAGGTGGCTGGAACTTGCCGCTGCCCGCGATAGAGGGGCAGAGCTGGTTCATGACGCGCGAGACCGGAAAGGACGCGAAGTGGAGCTCTGTCGGGGCCCCCGGGAAGTTGCAGGCGTGCGCGGAGCTACCGACGGTCGAAGAGCTGGCGGGCCGGATCTGGTTGACGCTGCGCACGAAAGACGTTCCCGGTGAACCGGAAAGACAATGACGAACTACTCGTACCAACTGGGGCTCGAGTCTGTCGACGGCGATGTTCGCAATTCGAGGCTCTACCTGTGGCCCCAGAGCTCCAACGAGCTGGCGATCACCATCGAGCCGCCGAGGGAGGGGGGACCGCCCGTCGCGCCCGGCGACTGCCTCGAAGTCAGCTTCGGGCGCCTGCTGACAGCGAGCGAAGTGGAGGGCATAGTGCGATCGGCCGTGGGGCCATTCGTGCCGCGGGCCACCGGGCGATCGATCCGTTTCACGCTTCCCACGACGCTCTCCATCGACGCCTCGGGCAAGCTCCGCGTTCCGCTCCGGATCCCCTATCTGGCAGGACCGTCCTCCATGCCTCACGGGACCTTCCATCTCTGCCTGATTCGGGACGGCCAGGTACTGGCGGCAGCCGATCGGGACGTTGCTCTGGAGCGAGACCGGGGGCCGGGTGCGTTGCCCGCGATCGCGACGAGCTGGCGCTGGGGCGCCGTCCCCAGGCTGATCTTGGGCGCGCCCGCATCGCTGGCATTCGCCGTCGTGAACACCCGATGTGATCGCCGCGGCAACTGGAAGCAGCTCGTGAGCGACGCGTGGACGACTCCCCGCAAAACGCACTCTCCTCGCCTTCGCATTTCGATTCCGCCACGGGTCGAGAGCGGCCGGGCGATCCACCTTTCGGACTCGGGCGAGGATTTCGCGGGCGTGTCGGTCGTCATCGACGCGCCGCACGGTCACGGCTGGCATCAGGAGCCCTCGATCCGCCGTGACGTGGTCATGCTCAGACCGTCGGAAGACAACCCGACCTTGCTGGGTCCCGCCCAGTGTCTGCAGATCACCCTTCGGGGCGTGACTCCGAAGCAACCCGGAAGGTGGGCGGTCGCAGTGACGCCGATCGATCTTCCGGGGCACGTGACCGCGACGTTCCTCTTGCCTTTCGAGGTTCGACCAAATGAGCCGGATGTAGCCATTCACGACTTCGTGACAGCTCCCGACGGCAAGGCCGATTCCGGGAGGGTCCGCCTCTCGTGGTTCGTCGAAGGGACGAAGCTGCGTTCGATACGCCTCCTTCGGATCGCGGGCGGCCGGGCGGAGCAGCTCCTGCTTCGAGGGGCCGCGAGGGTTGCCGGCGAAGTGCGGGTCTCGCTCGGCGAGCTCGCCTGTGAAGCGGGAGAGTCCGCCAGGACACCGGTGTTCGAGCTTCAAGCGCTGGGAGAGGATCGACGGATTCTCGCGGCCCGGCAAGCGTTCGACGTGGAGGGCCGAAGGCGACTGGCGGCAGGGAGCGCGCAACGGACGACGTGACAAGCGAGAGTTGGCAAGAGCGACATCGAACGGGGCCGGACAGGAGAGGATTGCGAGCACAATGAGTGAATTCATCCTGGAACTCCGAGGAAGCTCGGTGCGGCATCGACACGTGTTTCTGGGCACTGAAGGCGAGACCACCCTGCACCTGGTCGTGTCGGCTTCCGCGGGAGGCGAGGCAACGCTGGAGAAGGGCGACAATCTGGACGTCGACTTCGGCGGGATGCTGTGCAAGGCCGACCTGGAGAGACTGGCCGCCTCCGTGCCCAAGGGGTTCGTGGCGTCCGGGGAAGGTCCTGCACAGGGGATCCGGCTCAGCCCGGAAGAGAGACGGCCGTGCGGCGATCCGATCGAGGTCCGGGTTCCCCGGGTCGACGCCCGGGAGACGCAGCCCAATGGAACACTTCGGCTCTCACTTGCCACCCGAGGGGGAGACGTGAGCACGACGGAGTACGACGTCACCCTGGTCGAATCGGCGGCCACCGGGATCGTGCCGCCTGTCTCGCTCGAGTGGGACCCGGCGACGGTGCCTCGCCTGAACCCGGAGGACCAGCCAGCGGTCGACGGCAATCAAGGAGCGAAGAGCGCGAAGCAGTCGTTGCGGTTCACCATTCTCAACCTGAGGTGCGGCGAGGACGGGCAGCCGATCGGTCTGGTCATCGAAGACTCGAACCGGAGCAAGGGTTCGCTCGTCCCTCGCATTCGACTTTCCATCCCCCCCAGCCCCGGAACCAGCGGCGAGAGCGCAGTTTGGCCCGCGCCGTTCGCCGGTGTCGAGGTCACGCCCCGCAGCTCGAGCGGTCCTGCCTGGACGGCGACCTCCTCGCCCACGGGGCTGTACGTCGAGCTGACGCCGCCGCGAGCATCTCCGGAGGTCCTGAACCCCGGCGCCCATCTCGAGGTCACGTTGAGGGGCTTGTCAGCAGGCGCGCCCGGCCGCTGGTCGCTTGCCGTGACGTTCGTGGACTTCCCCGGCTTCGTGGGGGCGACGTTCGTATTGCCATTCGAGGTCGGGTTCGGAAAGCCAGCGGCGGTGATCCATGAATTCGCAGTCGCGCGAGCCGAGGGCGGCAGCGCCGGAGACTGGCGGGTGAGCTGGTTCGCGGAGGGCGCTCGAGTCCACCGTGGCCAGATCGTCAAGGCCGCCGCAGGCCAGCGCGAGGTGATACCGCTGGGAGGTCCCGGGAAGATGCCCGACGGCGGCCGCGTGCTCTACGGCGAGCAGGAATGGAAGGGTGTGGACCTCCCCATGACGGCTGAGTTGCAGGTGATCGACCCGGACGGTCTTCTTCTGGCCACGCGAGAGCTCGTCGTGCACGTGCCGGTGCTGATGGAGTTGAAGCTCATTGCGACGACTGGTCGGGGTAACTCCCTTTGGGCCAACTTCTTTTTCCTGGTACGCCCGGAGTTGGACCCAGCCCGAGGGGACGAGCTGACTTTGGAGATTGGGGACCGCGGGAAGCCTTTCAAGAAGTATGGGCGCGTGAGCGCCAACCGTGGAGCGCTCAATCCCGTGCTCCAGCGGAAGTGCTACGGCCACTTTGCCTACCAATCCGCCGACACGTTCGACCCCGGAGCGCTCGCGATGTTGCAGTCCGGGCGCCAGGTCCGAGCGCGCGTGACCGCCCGGATCGGCCGTTGGACGTGGACGCGTGAGGCGGATCTGTTGGAGCGCAGCAACGGGCAGGGTGCCGACAACAAGCCGGGAAAAGGGACCCGGGAATTCGTGATGTGGGACGTGCTGGACGACGCGCTGTGGACGGATGCGTGACCAGGACACCGAAGGCGGTTGTGACTTCGGCGGTAGGCCAGTATTGATGGTCGAGGAGCGACGAGAATCAGGAGACCGACATGCCGTTTGATTTGCAACGTGGCATCCAGGAACACTACCGGCATCGTCCGGCGGGACGCCGGCCACTGGGAGACGTCGGAGGGAATCGACTCGCGAGCATCCAGCTAGAGCCATGGCGGTTCTCTCAGAAGTATGGCTGTTGCGGATTTGCCGCGGTCCTGATGGCGCTGACGCATCACAATTCCGCCAAGCTGCTCGAACTGGCGAAGACCATGTTCCGGTACAGCGACGATCCAGACCATGCCGGGTACTATTGCGCGGGGAGTTTGGACGAGATCAAGGTCAAGGGTGGCCTGCTGTCGTCCGGGATCCCCGTCCCCATCTACAGGCGTCTGAGGTGGCGAGAGGAGGCCATGCGCGGCTGGAGTGCTGGAGCCGAAGGTGCCGAGGACAACCTGGAAGTGTTGCTCTCGGTGGGCCTGATGATCTACTTCAAGGAGCATCTGAAGTCTTCCCAGAGGGGACGAACGATCTGGGAAGAGACTCTGAAGTTCAGCCACAAGTTCTTCCGCGGACTGCTGGATGAAGGCACACATGCGCCAGGGAGCAAAGACCACCACGAAGAGCCGAGATTCAATCCTAGCGATCGATTCAGCCGGAAGAGGGGCGACCTTGCGCTGACCACTAGCGCCATATCCGAGCTGGCAAGGTTCACGTTTGCTCGTGTGTTCGTGCGCTCATCGCCGGTTCCACGCGATACGCGTGTCGAACTAGCCGTCTCGGCTCCTGTTTATCTGCTGGATTCCGGGGCTTCGCGAATGGCGTACAACAATCTCCGACAAGAGCTGCGGGATGTGAGCAAGAATCGGACGAAGACGAAGAACGATCTCGATGCGGCGAAGTACTATCTCGATGCGACGAAGAGCCATCACGATGCAATGATCTGGCATGCGCGAGCGCCAGATCCTGGTGCCCTGCGGGCCGCTCAGGAAGCCTACCTGGACGCTCAGGAAGCCTACCGGGCTGCTCAGGAATCCTACGACAAGGCCGAGAGCGACCATCGCTGGAAAGTGAACGGGGTCACGGCAAAGGTCCGTTTCCGTGAAATCAACGATCACGTCAGGGACTTATTCTGGACGGAGTACAACACGAGGGGGCCCGCCGCCAATTTCATCGGCGCGCTCGTGGGAACAACGAATGCGTACGAGGAAGACTCACCGCAGCTAACTCACTGGGTGTTCGTGCCACCGCAACTGCCTCAGGACCGTTTGCAGGTGTGGTCCTGGGGGCAAAGGTATCTGTTTCCTCGAGACGGCCGTCCCGGTGAGTTCAACATGAACATGATCCCAATGGAAGCTCTGTTTCTGACTCGATAACTCGGAACCTCCGCCGACCAGTTCCCCGACACGGGCGAGA
Source organism: Candidatus Wallbacteria bacterium (assembly GCA_016213845.1). Lineage (GTDB taxonomy): Bacteria > Muiribacteriota > UBA6191 > JACPRK01 > JACPRK01 > JACPRK01. The sequence goes on along the minus strand of JACQZN010000016.1, from coordinate 36,931 downwards.
GCAACGCCTGAAGGCACGGCGCAAACACGATCCCGCGGGGACCCGCGCGGTAGTAGAGCGACGTGTTGCCCGATCGGTCCCGGGCGATGAAGAGCTCTTTCTCGGCCGGATGCCGGGCGGCGAAGCTCCAGTCGCCCTCGAGGAATTCGGCGCACCGTGGCCCCAGACGCTCGTAGGCGCGGAGCAGGATATCTCCGTCGGCGAGACCGGCCATGTCGGCCGCGGGGATGCCGAGACGGTCAGCCACGTCCTCCCGGTAATCGATTCGTCCAGCAGCCGTGAACACGACGGAACGCAGCTCGACGCCGTCGATGAGAAGCCTCAGCTGAAGTTCGGCCCGGTCGGGGCGTCGGGCTGGCGGCCTACCTGCCCGGCAGATCGCTTGCCAAGACAGACCGCTCGAGCAGGGGCAGTGCCACTCCCACGAACCGGCCACCCGGGTGATCCACCGGCGGCGGCAATGACCCGTCGCGCCAGCCGCGCGCCCGCTCGGCCACGGCGCGCGCCGCCGACAGATGCGCGGCTGCCTCGGCAGGCCGTCCGGCGCGCTGAGCGGCCAGCCCCTCGGCCAGCGGCACGAAGCCTTCCAGCGTCAGCAAGAAAGCGAGCTGTCCCTCGCCCAGCATGGCGCGTGCCTGGGCAAGGTCGGCAATGGCCTGATCGGGTCGAGCCAGCAGCGCATGGGCGACTGCGCGATAGACGAACGCGAAGGCGAGCATGTTGCGGTCGCCCGAATCCCTGGTCGCGATCATCGCCTCGCCGAGCAGTTCCAGCGCCTCGGAGGCCTCTCCCGATTCGAGCCGGATCGAACCCAGAGTGATCAATGAATGGCCGATGGCCCACTTGAGCGCGAACCGCCGGGCGGCAACCAGGTTGGCCCGAAGCTCGTCGAGCAAGAGCGATCCTTCGCCGCGCATCATGTGGACGTAGGCCAGGTTGCAGCGCGACATCGACTCGAAGCGGAAGTGGCCGTGGCGCGTGTAGATGGACAGGGCCCGGGCATAAGCCTCGCGGGCCTCGTCGAGCCGGTAGACGCCCATGAGGGCGCCTCCGAGGTTGGACAGGGCGAATGCCATCTCGAATGAATCGGGCCGGTCGTCGATCAGCTCCTTTTCACGAGTGAAAAGCTCGAGACACTCCGAATAGCGGCACTGCCGATTGCGGATCTGGCCGAAGTTGCCGAGGATGCGAGCTTCGATCGAAGGATCGCCGGTTGCGCGCGCGGGTGCCATCGCTTCGAGCAGCAACGCCTCGCCCTCGGCTTCGCGCCCCACGACGACCTGGACGTTCGACATGTCCTTCAGCGTCAGCGCGATGAGCCGAGGTTCCCCGGCCTGCCGGGCAAACGCGAGTGATTCCTGGAGCGCCGCCAGCGCGGCCTCGTGATCGCCCTCGAGCCAGCGGCAGATGCCCATGTGATCGAGGGTCTGAGCCTGCAACGCCGGCGAGCCGGACTTCCTGGCCAGCCCGACGGCGCGGGCGGCGAGCGCTCCGAGCTCCGGCGGGCGCCGCACGTAGGCATGGCCACAGAGGGCGATAGCCGCGCGGCACCGCTGCTCGGGCGGAAGCTCCTCGCAGTCGAGCGCAGCAGCCAGGTTGTCCCGTTCAGCCTCCAGGCCGTCCCTATCGATGCGGTCGTCGTCGAGGAAAGCGCCCGTGAAGTGCGTGCTCGCCCGGTTCGCGAAGTAGGCGGCATGGCGCACACGGGCCGCAGCCGCCTCGTCCGACTCGCCAAGCCGTTCCCGGGCGTAATCGCGAATCGACTCCAGTAACCGGAATCGCATTTCACCGGCGCCGGGCTCCGCGACGACCATGGAGCGATCGACCAGGGACTGGAGCACGTCGAGCGCCCAGGTGTCCGCCGGGAGGCGGATCACTTTTTCGGCCGCTTCGAGCGTGAATCCGCAGAATACCGAGAGCTGCGAAAGCACGGAGCGCTCCGATTCGGAGAGCAGGTTCCACGACCAGTCGATGGCGCCGCGAAGCGTCGCCTGACGCACAGGCACGTCGCGCTTGCGGCTGGCGAGCAGCCGGAATCGGCGCGAGAGCTGATCGCGGATCTGTTCGAGCGAGAGAACGCCCGCGCGGCCCGCGGCCAGCTCCAGGGCCAGGGGAATGCCATCGAGACGGCGGACGATTTCCTCGACGACCTGGGGCTTTCCGACGGCAGTCCCTCCCGCGCGTTGAATGAAGAGTGTCACCGCATCTTCCATAGCCAGCGGCTCCAGCCGGTACTCCAGCTCCTCGACGAGCGCTAGCGGCTCGCGGGAGGTCACCAAGAACCGCGCCTGCGACGAAGCAACCTGGAGCCAGCGGCCTACCGTGGCCGCCGCGTGGGAAGCGACCTGTTCGAAGTTGTCCAGCACGACGAGGATCGCACCCGCCTCCGCGAGGTGAGCACCGACTGCGTCCAGCACGGCGTCATCCCGTGGCGAGGGCGATTGGGGACAGCCGACCGAGCGGGCAACGAGCTCCGCGACGTCTCGCGCCCCAGTGGCTCTCGTGAGGTCGCAGAACGCCACGTCGACCGGCTCCCGGTCGGCATTCGAAGCCAGGCGCCGGGTCATCTCCACCACCAGCCGCGTCTTGCCGATCCCGCCGGGCCCGAGCACCGTCACGAGTCGGCAGCCGCCACCGAGAGCTCCGGCCAGCTCCGACAGCTCCCGCTCCCGGCCCAGGCACGAAGAGGCAGGAACCGGCATGGGCGGCCGCCGCAGCGCCTGGCCCTTGGGCGGCGGGAAGCTCCTGTCGGCTAGCGACTCCGGCAGCACCTCCAGCAGTTGTTCCGGAGTCGAAAGGCCCTTCAGGTTGTAGGTGCCCAGAGATTTGACCTTTACGCCGCCGAAGTCCGCGGACAGTGCGGCGTGCGCGGCGCCCGACAGGAGGATTTGACCGCCGTGGGCCGAGCCGCCGACGCGCGCGGCCCGGTTGACCATCGGGCCGAAGTAATCCATCCGGCCCGTCGTCGGGTCCGGCTCACAGTCGGGTGTTCCCAGGTGCAGACCCATCCGTACCCGCAGGCCGCGAAACAGCAGACGTGCATGCTGGCGCACGACCGCGGCCTCGGCTCGCCGCAGCAGTTCGTCGGGCCAGGGCAGATGCAGCAGCTCGAGCTGGCAGTCGAGGCACCAGGCCAGCGCGGCGGCCGGCGCCGCGAATGCGACCATGAAGGCGTCGCCCTCGGTCTTGACCTCGTAGCCGCCGTGCGAGACCAGCCGCGCCCGGAACAGCTCGTTGTGGAGCGCGATGGCGCTCCGCATCGAGTCGGTATCGGCCTCCCAGAGCGACGTCGACCCCTCGACATCGGTGAAGACCAGCGTGATGCAGCCCGTGGGGGCGAGCGGGTTCATCGGGACCAGTTTAGCGGTCGGCGGCCGGCTCGCGCGAGAGGCCCCCGAAGCCTCCGACGCCTTGACAAGCCGAGCGGCGGCGCCTGTACACTGGGGCCGGCCGGAATCGCGCTCCGCGGGGGCGTTTTTGGCCGATCGACCGGCTGGCTCGGAAACACGGAGGCTGTGCCCAGATGAGTGAGACGAACGGTGGAGGAAAGAGCTCCTTCGACTTCGAAAAGCTGCAGTTGAAGTCCCCGCGCGTGGAATTCGAGGAGTTCGTCCGCGCCCGGGTTGCGACCGCCGAGCGGCTGGGGGCCAAGGACGAGGTCGCGCTCTATCTGGAGGCGCTGGAGCTCGGCAAGAAGCTCCTGAGCAAGAAGATCGGGGGTCTCTCATGATCCTCAAGAACGTCGAGGCCGAGAACTTCCAGCGCTACGATCGTCTCCAGATCGAAAACCTCCCCGAGCGAGGCATCGTCGGCGTGGTCGGCGAGAATGAATCGGGCAAGTCGACCATCGGCGAGGTGATCTCCTTCGCCTTCTTCGGCCGCACGCTCAGGCTCGACGAGGAGCACGTGCGCGAGAGCATCCAGTGGGGCAAGGACGCCTGCCTGGTCCGAGTCACGTTTCAGCTCGACGACGGCGCCGCGTACCGCGTCACGCGCGAGCTGGACCGCGACGGCAGCTACTCGGCGGAGCTGACCGACGCGCGCTCGGGTCAGAGCGTTGCGCGCGGCGTCGGCAAGGTCAATCGCAAGCTCTCCGATCTCCTTGGCATCCCCTTCGAGGAGTTCCGCTACTCCTTCTACCTGGGCCAGAAGGAGCTGGGGCTGCTGCACGATTCCAGCCCCGAATCGCGCCGCAACATGCTCGACAAGATGATCGGCGTTAACAACGTCGAGGATGCTGCTGCCAAGGTGCGCTCGGAGCTCGACCGTCTGCGCGCGCGGCAACGAGGGCTCGAGGACGAAGCGATGGTCCAGCGGGAGCTGGTCAAGCAGATCACCGCCGACCCCAGGGAGCGCGACCGCATCCAGAAGGCGCTTTCGGAGCACGATTCCGAGCGCGCCGCCCGCGACGCCGACGTCGGCCGGCTCTCCCACGAGGTCGACGAGCTCGGACGCGCCCTCGAATCGGTGAGCGTGGCGCGGGCACTGGGCCTGCGCGCCATCCTGCGCGGCTATGGCGTCGCCTTCGGCCGGCTAGGCGGCTGGCTGCGGCAAGGCATCGGCCAGCTCAACGGCCGCCTGCAGGCGCTGGATCGCGAGATCACCGCCGCCGCCGCAAAGCTGGAGGAGTACCGCGTCTTCGAAGCCAAGAAGGACGAGCTGGCCAGCGTCGTGAAGCTGCGCCGCCAGGAGCTCGACGCCCAGCTCAAGAACACCATCGAGGCCGACTGGCGCCCCGAGGACGCGCCCTTCATCAGCCCCAACAGCAAGGCCGAACAGCTGGCCGTCACCCAGAAGCAGCTGGCCGAGACCTCTAGCGAGGAAGAGCGCCTGCGCAGCTACGGCTTCCGCCGCGGCGCGATCGGCTTCGTCCTCTGGGCCTCGGGGCTGGGCTTTCTCTTCGGCCTGCACCAGACCGATTTCATCTTCTTCGTCATCTTCGGCCTCCTCTACCTCATCTGGGGCATCGTGACCTGGATGAAGGGCAAGGACACCGGAGAACGCCGGCTCAGGCTGGCGATGAACGCCGACCGGCTGGCCGAGGAAGTCGGACGGGCCGACAACGCCCGGCAGGCGTGCGCCCGATTCGACAGCGCCAGCGCCCGCGCGATGGCCGAAAACGTCGAGCTGATCGCCAGCGACCTGGTACGGGAGCTCCACAAGTCACTGACGAAGCGGTTCGCGGACTTCCTGGAGCGGCCGGAGGGCCACGCCGAGGAGCTGATCGGCAAGGTCAACGGGCTGCGCGACGAGGCGGCCGGCGTGCGCCGGGAGCTGGCGGAAGTGGAGCTCTTGACGGCGGACCTGGAGGAAGAGCTGGAGCGGCTCTCCCGGGGCGGCCACGCGCGGATGGCGCGCGGAGCCTCGGCCGCCGCAGAGACCTACAGGAGCGGCGAGGCGCGGGAGTGGCGCGGCCGCATCCGTACGATGATCGAGCGCTGCCGCAAGGCCCAGTTCGAGCTGGAGGCCGCACCCGTCGACGCGCTGGACCGGGACTTCGCGCAGTTCCGGCCGGCCGTTGAGAAGCTGCCCGACGGCGTCGGCAAGGACCTGGACGTGGCCGTGCTGGCCGAGCTCGACTCGACGGCCTCCAGCCTGGGAGCAGACGCCCTGGAGCAGACGCTGGCCCGTGAGGGGGGCACGCTGGCGGGGCTGGTACCGCACGCCGACGAGCTGCGTTCCCGGCTCGAGACGGCCTCGCGCCGCCAACAGGAGGCCAAGCTGGCGGCGGGCCGCGCGCAATTGCGCCACGAGGAGCTCTCGCGCGAGCTGGCCCGGATCGAGCCCGACATCGCGCGCGGCCTGGAGCTCGAGAAGCGGCTGGCCGACATCGCAGCACGGCTCGAGCAGACCGCGCGCGAAGTGGCCGTCCACGAGACGCTGCTCGAGATGTTCGCCCAGCTCAGGGACCAGATGCGCGGCCGCTTCGGCCCGCAGATCGCCGAGTACATCGGCTGGGTGCTGCCTCAGCTGACCGGCCAGAGGTACCACGACGTGAAGGTGACCCCCGAGCTCGACGTCGAAGTCTTCAGCGCGGAGAAGAACGGCTACGTCCCGATCAATAGCCTCTCCGGCGGCACCGTCGACCAGCTCTTCCTGACGCTCAGGCTGGCGTTCTCCAAGGCGCTCATCTACACGAAGCTCTCGCCCGACTACAAGCAGTACCTGTTCTTCGACGAGCCAATCGCCAGCTTCGACACGAAACGCAGCCAGTCGTTCCTGGAGCTGCTGAAGCAGTTCCACTGCAACTTCGACCAGGTGTTCGTGGTGACGCATACGCCCGGCTCCGAGAGCCACTTCGACCGGACGATCCGCACGAGCCTCGAAGCCAGGGACCTGGTCAGCAACTGACGGCCGCCTGTCCATGGATTTCGCGCCCGTGACGGAGCCCAAGCCCGACATATCCCCACCCGTTGCGCGCCCCGCCGGCGGCCCGCGCTCCAAGAACGAGTACGGCTTCCGGGAGTTCCTCGACAACCTCCTGGCGCTGCTCTCCGACGATAACGAGAGCATCGTCACTTACGCTGCCAGGGCGCTACGCGAGTACGACACCGAAGAAGTTCGCGAGGGCCTGATGAAGCGCCTGGCAAACTGCCCTCCGGCCTGCGTCGGCGAGATGATCTCCACCCTGGAGAGCCTCCACCACGACGGCTGTAACGAGCTGTTTCATCTACTGAGTCGGAGCCCGTCTGCGGAGGTCCGCGCCGGCGCCATCGACCGGCTGGGAAAGAACATGGCGTGCGCCGAGGCAGGCAAGATTCTCGAGCTCCTCGAAGCGGAGACCGACCCGCGGTGCGTGGCCAGCCTGCTCTCGCTCGTGGGACGGCTGACGCCGGAGTTACCGGCCGAGCGCTTCGCGCGGTTCCTGGCCGCCGAGGACTCGCGCGTGCGCGCCAACGCGGTGGAGCTGCTGGAGAAGCTGCCCGGGCCGGTCGACTCGGCCCGCGTGGAGCCGCTCCTGACGGACCCGTCGCCGCGTGTGAGGGCCAACGCCATGCGGCTCCTGTGGCCGTCCGAGCAAGACCGCCTCTGGAAAAGCCTGCTCGAGGAGCTGGCCAGCAAGGAAGAGAGCCGGGAGCTCTCCGCGGTCTATCTCCTGGGACAGGTGCCGATCCCGCAGGAAGGCGTCGCCCTGCTGATAGACCGGCTGAAGAGCCCGAGCCTCCAGGTGCGCATGCTGGCCTCGCGAAGCCTGCTCACCTGCCAGGGCCAGATCGACCCGGGGCCGCTCTGCCTGCTCTACATGGAGGAGGTCAACGAGGTCATCCGCGGCAACCTGATGGCCTGCTGCCGGCGCTCGGAGCCCGAGTCGGCCATCGGCGTCTTCGCCGCGATGCTGGGCAATGCGGAGCTGTCGGTCGAGACGCGCGCCACCGCCGCGCGCGCCCTGGGCGACCTGGAACACGCCGGGGCGATCCCCGCGCTGATGACCCGGCTGAAGGATCCCGACGCGCGCGTGCGCTCCAACGTCATCGAAGCGCTGGCCCGCTGCCCCTACGAGGGGATGCTCGAGATGCTCATGCCGTGCCTGGAAGACGGCAACCCGCGCGTGCAGGCGACCGCCTCGATGGTGATCTGGAACCTGGGCGGCCGGCAGGCGATAGACACCCTGCTGAAGATGCTGCGCTCCAACGACCCGCGCAAGCAGGCCAGCGCCGCCTTCGCGCTGGGCGAGATCGGCTCCGTGGAGCTGGTCGCCCCGCTCTCCGAGCTGCTCGAGAGCCTCGCCGCCGGCGTCGTCATGACCGAGGCCCAGCGCCAGGTCCAGAAAAACGTCATGCAGGCGCTCACCAAGATCCGCTCCCGCTGACGCCGAAAGCCCGGTACCGAAAACCCGGTACAGGTAGACGCCACGGATTTCCCGGGGGCGAAACCCCTGGGAGAAGTGAAGTGCCACTCCCCCGTCATCCGCCGACGATCCGGCATAAGAGCGCCGGGTCGACGTTGCCGCCGCTGACGATGCAGGCAATGCGGCGGCTGGGGAATCGACCGGGGTCCTGGAGCAGCGCGGCCAGGGCCAGCGCCCCGGTCGGCTCGGCCTTCACGTTGGCGGCGGTGAAGAGCAGTCGCACGGCCCGCTCGACGGTGGCCTCCTCCGCCTCCACGATTCCCTCCAGTCCTCGGGAGAGAATCGCGTAATTGAGTCTTCCGAGTGACGGGGTGCGCGCACCGTCGCAGAGCGTGGGCGGCTCGCATGGGTTGGCGCAGAGCCGGCCCTCGCGGAGCGAGCGCGCGGCGTCGTTGGCCAGGAGCGGTTCGGCGCCGACCACGGCAGCGCGGGCGCCCAGTAGGTCGCGGGCCAGGACGATACCGGACGCAAGTCCCCCGCCGCCGATCGGAGCCAGGACGCAGTCGAAGCGGTCTTCCCCCTCGAAGAGCTCGCTGCCCAGCGTGGCGTTGCCGGCCACGACCCGGGGATCGTCGTAGGGCGAGATCGCCTCCGCGGCCGGGTCGGCGAGCGAAAGCTGGGCCAGCCGCTCGGCCCGGCTGACGACGGCGGTGTCAACCAGGTCGACAGTGGCCCCCAGACTGCGCACGGCGTCGATCTTGACCCGGGCGGAGGCCGCCGGCATCACCACCATGCACGGCAGCCCTGCCTCCGAGGCCGCCAGCGCCAATGCCGCGCCGAAGTTCCCCGACGAGGCCGTCACGAGCCGCCGCCCACGCGCAAAGAGCGCCGCTCCCAGCGCTGCCCGGTACTTGAAGCTGCCCGTGCGCTGGTGGACCTCGAGGACGAGCGTGACGTCGGCTCCGACCTCGCGCTCCAGCCGCTCGGAGCGCACGAAGACGGCCGGCCGCACGCGCCCCGCCAGCGCCGCCCAGACCCGCCGCACGTCGACGCCCTCGAGGAGCCATCCGTCCCCCGTTACCCGGTCATCGCCCGGCCTGCAAGCTCGTTGCTCCATGCTAATATCCTCGCGTGACACTGGACCTGGCGGGTCTGGCGGATCTGCACATGCACTCGACGGCGTCCGACGGGATGCTGGAGGCCGAGGAGCTGCTCGCGCGCGCGTCGCGGGCGGGGCTCCGGGCCGTCTCGATCACCGATCATGACACGGTGGCCGTCCACCTGCGAGAGCTCGACGCAGGCGGTGTCGAGGTGATCCCGGGGATCGAGCTCTCCTGCGACACCGAGTGGGGCGAGCTCCACATCCTGGGCTACCACCTGGACGTGCACCACGCGGCTCTTCTCGAGCGGCTCGAGGAGCTGCGCCAGAACCGGGTCCGCCGCCTGGGACGCATGGTCGATCGGCTGCTCCAGGCCGGCGTGCGACTCGACGAGGCGTTCGTCGACGACCTCCGCGGCCGCCCGGGCTCCATCGGCCGCCCTCACGTCGCGCGCGAGCTGGTCCGCATCGGCGCGGTCTCCAACTTCCGCGAGGCCTTCGAGCGCTACCTGGGCAAGGACGGCGCCGCGTATGTGCCACACGCCAACGGCCTGGCGCCGCTGGACGCGGTCCGGCTCGTGACGGCCTCCGGCGGTGTCGCCTCCGCGGCCCACCCGGCGAAGCTGGTCGAAGAGGCCCCCGAGTCGTTCTTCGGCGAGCTCTCCAAGGCCGGCATGCGGGGACTGGAGACGCAGCACCCCAGCCACTCGCCCAACCAGGTCAAGAACTGCCGGCGCGTCGCCATCGGGCTCGGGCTGCTCGAAACCGGCGGCAGCGACTTCCACTCCGACGCCGACACCGAAAACGGCGGCCGCCACGGCGGCGTCGGCTCCACGACGGTCTCCTACGCCGTGGTCGCCCAGATGCAAGGCCTTTCGGGCCGAAGCTCCACATGCGCGGGCCACGCCAGCTAGCCATTCTCGCCCTGGCCGCCGCGGGTCTGGCGGCCGGGTCGCTTTCCGCCGACAACCTGACGGTCGGCAAGGACTACTACGAGCTTCGCCGCTTCACCGACGCCCTCGCCTCGCTCAAGCTCGCCATCCAGGAGAATCCCCAGGCCTGGGAGGCCTACTACTACTCGGGCCTCATCTACCAGGAAAGCAGCAAACCCGAGCTGGCCCTCAAGTACTTCGCCAGCGCCTGGCGCGCGCAGCCCGGCAACGAGAAGCTGGGCAAGCAGCTGACCGAGACCTACATCCAGAACGCCGCCCGTTCACGCGCCGCCAACGGCATCGAGGCCGCCGTGGGGGAGCTCGAGGGCGCCATCAAAGGCGGCTTCTTCAGCGTCGACCTGGCGAACCAGCTCCTCTCCCACTACGCCGAGATGAACAAGTGGGAGTCGACGATCGCGGTCGGCAACGAGGTCTTCCGCCGCCAGGAGAACCTCACGCTCTTCCCGCGCGACGGCTCGGGCACCAAGCGCACACATTACCTGGTGGGCCGCGCCTGCTTCGAGACCCGCGACTTCAGGAAGGCGCTGGAGCACCTGGAGATCGCCACCGTCGGCAACGAGACGGGCGCCAAGGAGCTCTGGGACCGCACCCAGCAGGCGTTGGCGGCCCAGGCCAAACCTTACCTCGACCAGGGCGAATCGCTCTACCGCGCCGGCAAGATGCGCGAATCGCGCGCCCAGTTCGAGAAGGCGATCCAGATCCACCGCGACAGCCCCTTCGCGCGCAAGATGGTCCTCAAGATCGACAACGTCGTGAAGTCGCAGGACCTGGAAGGGCGCGCCCAGCAGGCCCTGGCCGACGGGAACGCCCCAGAGGCGCTCGACTTCCTCAGAGAAGCGGCCCTGCTCTATCCGGAAAACACCGGCCTGATGCAGCAGATCAAGGACATCCAGGCACAGGCCGAGGCGATGGAGAAAGCGCGCGAGGCCCGTGAAGCAGCCCGCGACAAGGCCCGCCGCGAGCGGCAGGAAAACTTCGCCAACCTGGTCGACGCCGCCCGGGCCCTGCAGCAGCAGGAGAAGTTCGTCGAGGCCCAGGAGGTCTACCGCAAGGCGCTGGCGCTCTTCCCCGACGACCTCACCGTCAAGTCGACGCTGGAGGAGCTGACGGCCAAGGTCGAGCTCGACACGCACTACGAGGCCGGCCTGGCGCACTTCAAGTCGAAGAAGTGGGCCGACGCCATCCGCGAGCTCCGCACGGTCGACGACAAGACCGAGGGCGGCTTCCGGCAGTCCAAGCGCCACCTGGCGATGGCCTACCTGAGCCTGAACAAGATCGACGAGTTCGAGAAGTACGCCAACGTCGTCCTGGAGAAGCGACCCGACGACGTGGAGCTGCTCTACACCCTGGGCGACCAGGCCGCGACGGCCGAGCAGTCCACGGCCCGCCTCAAGGAGGCGATGACGCGCTTCAAGCAGATCGAGTCCGTCAGCCCAGGCTACCGCGATGTACGTGAACGGATGAACCGGCTCCACTGGCAGATCTACTGGCCGGAGTACGCCGTCGCCGCCATCCTGCTCCTGGGGTACGCGGTCGTCTACATCTTCATGAAGCAGCGGCCGCGGCTGATGAAGCGGCTCTTCCTGACCGACCTGGACCGGCGGGTGGCGGGCTCCGACTGGGCGGGCGCGATGGACATGCACGCGCAGATGCGGCAGTTCGAGCTCGACACCAAGGAGGCACTGGCGGCGCACACGGGCTTCGCGCGCGCCTTCTTCGAGGGCCGCCAGTACCAGAAGTGCATCTCGGAGTCCCAGCAGGTGTTGCGGCTGGCCCCCCGCAACAAGGAGATCCGCGTCCTGATGGGGAAGGCCTACTACGCGGCGAAGATCATCTCGCCCGAAGTGCTCGAGTACTACCTGGACGTGCTGGAGATCGATCCCGACAACCGGAACCTGCTCTCCTACGTCGGCACCTTCTGCACCGAGAAGAAGATCCTCAACCCGACCACGATGGCGCTGATGCGGCAGCTGGCGCAGCTGCAGCCCGAGAACGACAAGGTCCGCGCCCTGCTGCTCCGCGGCTACCTCAAGGACGGCGACCGAGGCGCCTCGGCGATGGCCCTCTACAAGATCGAGCGAGAGCGCAACCCTCAGAACCTGGATGTTCGCGTCATCCTGGCCGAAGAACATCTGAGGAAGGGCGATATCGACAAGGCGATCAGCGAATGTGAGGAGCTGCTGAACATCAACCTCAACCACCCGAAGACGCACCAGGTGATGTTCGAGGCGTACTCCAAGCTCGACAAGCTCCCCGAGCTCGGAAAAGTGTACGAGCAGATCCTCGCCGGGGAGCCCTACAACACGTTCATCCAGTCGCAGCTGGCCCGGCTGACCGGCAAGCCGTCGCAACCGCCCCCCGTGGCGGCGCCCCCGGCCGCCGTGCCCCCCTCCGAGCCCGAGCCGACCGTCGCCGAGAAGCTCACGAGCGATCGCGTTCCGGCCGCATCCGGCGGACCGGTGCGCGGCACGCAGCGCTGTCCGAAGTGTGGCACCGAAGTGCTCGCAGGCACTTATTTCTGTACGTGCGGTGCTCCGCTATAAATAGCCACCGCCCCCCCAGGTCAGCCGCGCTCGCCGGGCTGCTCGCGCTGGCCGTTGCCGGCGTCGTGGCGGCCGCGCCGCTGCCCAGCGCGGAATCGCTCATCGCCAGCGGCTTGAAGGCCTACAAGGAGGGCAACCTCAAGGCCGCCGCCGCAGAGCTCAAGAAGGCCGTCAACCTCAAGCCGGACGCCCTGGATGCGCACTACTACCTGGGCCGGATTGGACTGCTGCAGAAGGACCTCTACACGGCGTTCTGGTCGTTCAAGGAGGTGCTGGCGCTGCAGAAGGACTACAAGAGCACCCCCGCGCTCTTCCGCCAGCTCCAGACGCCGCTGCTCGAGCAGGTCAAGAGCGAGCTCAAGGTCAACCCCCGCAGCGCCCGCGCCTACAACGTCCTGGGCTTCCTGCTGCTCTACCAGAAACGGCCCAACGAGGGCATCACGCAGCTCAACTACGCCCTGAAGTTCGACCCATCCCTGGCCACGGCCTACGACGATCTCGCCTGGGCTTACTATCAGACCAATCGCTTCGACACGGCGCTCAAGTACTCGGAACGCGCCTTCACGCTCGACCCCGTGCGCGCCTCGATCACGCGCCACTACCAGCAGCTCTTCTACCTGAAGCGCCTGGGGTCGTCGACCGAAGCCGGCGCCCCCGACCGCTTCTACTCGAGCGCGGGCGAGGAGAAGCCCGAGGCAACGCCCGTACCCGCGGACTCCGTCGGGCCAGAGCCACCGCCCACGTCAGCCCAGGCAGAGCCCCGCGAGCCGCCCATCGCCCGGCCCACCCAGCCGCCCGACCAACCCGTTCAGCCCGAACAGCAGCCCACACTGCCGCCGGAGGAACCGCCCGCCGACGCCAGCGCTGCGGCCACCCCCGACCTCACGCGCATCACGATCGACGACACGGCCATCGTCAACGCCTTTCTCAAGGACTTCAAGCCCAAGCCGGCGCCTGGGAGCCGGCTGCCGACGCAGACCGCGCTCGTGGTTCCGTCCGGCCCGCCGAAGGACCCGCCGCCCTCGGCCGCAGAGATAGCGACCCGCGTGCGCGCGCTCTACAAGAAGGGCAAGGACCTGGCCGCCAAGACCGACTTCGACGGCGCTCTGCAGGCCTTCGAGCTGCTGATCCAGGTAGATCCGACCTACCGGGACTCCCGAACGCAGCTCGAGACCATGCGCCGCTACGCCCGCGCCAAGAAGAACTTCGATCAGGCGATGGACTTCTACCAGAGCGGCAGCTACGCCGCGGCGCTCGAGCTCTTGCGCGGCATAGACCTGCGCACGCTGCGGGAGTTCCGCAACGTCCCCACGCTCGATCACATGGTCGGAGAGTGCTACCACCACGCCGGCCGCCACAAGGAAGCCGCCGACAAGCTCGCCAAGTACTGCGAGGATAACCCCGCCGACGTCAAGTTCCGCTACCTTCTGGCCAAGTCGCTGGCCGAGCTCAAGGAACACCGCCAGGCGCTGGATCAGCTCGCCATCATCCGCCAGACCGACGCCGCCTACTTGAACCAGTTCCCCGACGCGAAGTCGATGCGGATGAAGCTGGCCATCAAGGCCTACTTCCCATACGTGGCCGCCTTCGCCGCCATCTGGGCGTTCGTCTCGCTCGGCTACTTCGGCTACAAGCTCAAGCAGACGCAGGAGGCGCGCCGGCTCAAGCGCACGCTGGCCGCGGCTTCGCAGCTCCAGAAAGCCGAAGACTGGGAGAAGCTGCTCAACACGGTCGAGGAGTACGAGCTGCAGAGCGGCCGCGCCAAGGTGAACGACCCCCGCGTGCGTCAGTCGAAAGCGCTGGCGCTGGTGCAGCTGGGGCGCCTGGACCAGGCGCACCAGGAGGTCGAGCAGCTTCCCGACGATCCGAAGAAGCAGCTCCTGCGCGCGAAGCTCCGCCTCGAGACGGGCGATACGAGCCCAGAGGCGATGCCGGAGTACCGGCTGCTCTTGGCCGCGGAGCCGAACAACCTCAAATTGCTCCAGTTGATGAACTCAATCCTCCAGGGCCAGGGAGGCTCCGACGAAGAGGTCGAGCGCGTGCTCTCGCGCTTGGTCGAGCTGGAGCCGCTCAAGGGCGAGTACGTGACCCAGCTGGCCGGCATCTACCTGGGCCGCGAGAGCTTCGACGCCGAGGCGATGAAGGTCTTCCAGAAGCTCCTGTCGGAGGACCCGGCCAACGCCCGGGCGCGCTACGGCGTGGCGCGGTGCCACTTCGCGGCCAGCCACTTCGTGGAGGCGATCCGCGAGGCCAAGCAGATGGTCGAGTACGAGCTCGACAACGCCCGGGTGCACGAGATCCTGGTCGACTCCTACAAGGCCCTGGAGATGCTCGAAGAGGGCGAGCGCGAGTACCGCCGGCTCCTGTCCGCCCACCCAGGCAACCGAACGCTGCTCGACGCCATCAACCGGCTGCGCGAGTCGGCCCCGCGACCCGGCGGCCCGATCTCCGACGCCGAGCTCAAGGACGCCTACCAGAGAGGCATGCGGCTCTTCTCCGAGGGGCACTTCCGGGAGGCGCTGGGAACGCTGTCGGCCGCGTTCGACGCCGGCTATGAGACGGCCTCGGCCGGCGCCCTGATGGTGCGCAGCTACCTGAAGCTGGGCGAGACCGGCAGCGCGTTGCGCGTCTTCGAGCGGATGGACGTCTTCGACCAGCCGCCCGACGAGTTTCTGCTGGCGCTCTGCTACGAGATGGCGGGCCTCTACCAGTCCGAGGGGCGCGCTCGCGAGGCGCTGAGGCTCTACAACTTCATCTGCCGCAACAACGTCAACTACCGCGACGCTTTCCAGAAACTCGAGGCCCTGCAGACGGCAAAGTGAGGCTCCCCGCCTAGAGCCCCCGCTCGTCGAGGAAGGCACGCGTGAGCGCGTTGACGGGCTCCGGCGCTTCCAGCGGCGCCAGATGCCCGGCCTCGGCGACCATCTGAAAGCGCGCGCCCGGGATGCGGCGGGCGATGCGCTCGCACTGGATCGGGGCGACCGCGGTGTCCTCGCTGCCGCTGACGACCAGGGTGGGGCACTCGACGCGCCAGAGCTCCTCGATCATCGCCAGCCGCTCCACCAGCACCGTGCGAATGACGTGCGCCAGCCCGTCGGGATCGAGCTTGCGAATGCCGGCGACCAGCTCGCGCGCGAGCTCGGGCCGACGGCGCCGCGTGGTCTCGCCCAGGAGCGCCGCGGCCAGCACGGGGGCGATGGGCGAGAGCAGATTGAGCCGCGAGACCAGCAGCAGCAGCGCGTAGTTGATGATGCGCGCCGACCAGCGCTGCGCGTCCGCGGAGGTGCCGAAGAGCAGGAGCGCCCGCACGCGCGCCGGCGCGTCGAGCGCGGCCCGCATGGCGGTCATCCCGCCCCAGGAGATGCCGCAGAAGACCGCGCTCTGGAGCTCCAGGTGGTCGAGCACGTCGACGGCGGCGCGCGCGCACTGCTCGATGGTGAGCGCCTCCCAGGGCACAGCGCTCTCGCCGTGGGAGGGACCGTCGAGCAGGATCAGACGGTGGTCGCCTCCGAGCTCCGCGACCTGATGGCGCCACATGGTGCTGTCGCAGAAAAGGCTGTGCAAGAGGAGGATTGGGGGGCCTGAGCCGGTCACCTCGTAATGGAGCTTGCCTGCGGTTGTGTCTGCGAAGGGCATGGCGTTGAGAGGGGTCCTGGACGTCGCTCGACTGAAAGGATGCGCCGAGGATGTTTGCTTAGCGGCGCAACGCGGCGCGGACCGGGGCGGGAAGGCGCGCGCGCGAGGGGAAGCGGGAGAGGCGCTCCAGGATGGGTGCGCAGTCTGCGAGCTCGCCGCCAATCCAGTTCCGGCCGAGCTCCTCGGCGGCCTCGTAGGTGCTGCCCCCGCCGCCGAAGGGGTCGAGCACCAGGTCGCCGGGAACGGTCGACATCTCGATCGCGCGGCGCGGAATCATCGGCTTTAGCTCGTTGGCGGCGCGGGTCTTGAACTTGCGATGCCGCACGGGCGAGGTGTCTTCCCAGAAGTCGGTCAGGCTGAGCCCCTCGGGGTTGAGCGCGCTGCGATGGCCGCCGTAGTCCTTCGAGTCGCCGCCGCAGTGGCGGCAGACCGGCACGGGGACGCGCAGCTTGTGGAAGGCGCGCGGCGGCCCCTTCGTGAAGTAGAGCAAGCCGTAGTGGGCCGGGTAGAGGCGCTGGCCGCGAGGGTAGGTGCTCTTCATCGTCAGCGCGATCCAGTGGCGGAACTCCAGGCGCCCGAGCAGGTGCGCGCCGATGGAGAGGAGCCACCTGGGCAGGTTGTAGACGAAGAGCGCACCGCCCGGCATCAGGACCCGGCAGCACTCGTCGAGCCAGCTCTTGCACCAGGCCAGGTACGCTTCCTCGCCGCGCTGGTCCGCCCGGCTGCCGCCGCCGTAGTCCTTGCCCAGGTCGAACGGCGGATCGGCGAAGACGCAGGCGACCGAGTCGTCGGCGACCGCGCCCAGCAGCCGAAGGCAGTCGCTGCGGAAGAGGGCGCCGCCGGCGGTGACGAGGAGCGGCTTGGGGAGCATCGGGGTATGGCAACTCTACCAAACTTTCGGGTACCGTCGGCGTAGTGGACTCGGGAGGTTCCTCGATGTCGGGACGGAGTTTTCTCGGGACGATGGTCGTGGCGGCCGCGCTGCTGGCGGCGGCATCCGCGGCGCAGGCGGCGAGCTGGCCGTACGCCATCGAAGTCCAGGTCTACGAGGGTCCGCACGACAAGACCGGCCAGGGCTGGAAATCGAAGACCGTCGCCCTGGTGCCCGGCAGCCCCGAGGCCCAGGAGTGGGTCGATGCCCACCGGCGCTCCAATCCTGGGCTGGTCGCAGCCTACGAGCGGTTGACGACCACGGGCCCCTTCACAGCGCACCTGGCTGAGCTCCTCTCGCTCAAGGGCACACGGCCGAAGATCCACCTCGTGGACGACAGCCGGAAGTACGTCGACCGGGACAAGGACGGCAAGGCCGACACCGACGCCAAGGCCCAGGAGGAGACCGGCGTCTGGCCGCACCGCCGCGGCGGCTCGATCTACATCTCGCACAGTTACTTCGAGTCCTACGGGGAGGGCGCGGTGGAGGAGCTCCTGATTCACGAGCTCTCACACACGCAGGACGACACCGGCCGGGAGAGCGGCGCGTATGGTCCGGACGGCGACCACTACGCAGACGAGATCCTCTTCGACCACGGGGGCGGCTGGAAGTTCTGGGACCGCGGGCACTACTCGCAGCGGGCGGCGTTCCTGGAGGGCTGGGCCAACTTCACGCCGCTGGTCTTCGACCCCAGCCTGCGGCCCGGCGTGGCGGCCTCGGTGGAGTCCTTGCGGTTCGAGAAGGAGAAGGGCCGCTACGAGGAGAAGTCCTGGAAGGACGCGAGCTTCCAGGAGCTGGCGGCGGTGGAGCACATCAACTCGCTCATCCTGTTCGACATCTACCGATTCGTGCCCGACGGCAAGCAGAAGATCTACGAGGCCTTCCGCGCGACGAACCACGGAGGGCGAACTCTGCTGGAGCTTCTGAAGTGGCTGGTGGCCCACCACCCGGCCGACGCCTTCGCGGTGGCCGGAATCTTCGACGCGTACACCGGGTTCAAAGCCTCCGACGAGACGCTGGACGAGTTGCTGGGGAAGGAGCTGGCGCGGGTCTACCGTGACCGTCACCGGTCCGGGCTGCGGGCGCTGAACACCACCGGAGACGTCAAAGGGGCCGAGCGAGCGGCGCGCGCTGCGGCCGAGCCTCCGGCCCGAATCGACGCGGCCCAGACTTCGCTGGCCAGCCTGGACAGGCGCATCGCGGAGCTCTCGGGCTGGCGCGTGGACGGCTGGGACCTGCTGGGTGGGCCGGGCTCGATCGTGTTCCGCCACTGGCTGCGGCAGCGCGAGAAGACGAAGCTGGAAGCGCTGCGACGCGCTGTGGCCGCCGAGCTCGAGCGGTTGCGCGCCGAGGAAGCGGCGCGGGCCGTGGGCCGCGCGGCGATCATGCTGCCGCCGCCCGCCAGAGAGCTCCCCGGCGATGCAAAGCCCCTGTCCGGCGAGCCGCCCACGCTGGTGCAGATCGAGAAGCTGCCGCTTCCAGACCGGGAAGTCGCCCGTCTCGCTCCAAACGGCGTTCAGCTCGGATTCCGCGAGCACGGCGGTGACCGCCTTGCGCGCCATATCGACCAGCGGGGGTTCGGCATGGATGCTGAACCTCAATGACGGCGAAGGACGCGATCTGCGGTACTGGCGCGCCCATCCAGAGCAACTCGACAAGGCAATGCGTCTGCTTCTGCAGGACGAGCTCTACTCGCTTCGCCACCAGGCGCCGCCGCCACGGTTGTGGACGGAGGTTGGGAACGATGCGGTCTCGGCCTGGTATCCTGCCCGTCCTGCACATCCCAGGGCGAACGGCAACCATGCTCGCGAACGCAGGTGTGCCGCTCTGGTCATCATGTCGTGAGCACGCCTTGCTCCGGAGGAGTTTTCGCCTTCTCGTCGAGAGCTTCCACGCATCCTGCTGCCAGACTGCGAAGCGAGTGCTCGCTTCGATTTGCTCCGCGCCATCGGCTTTCTCTGCAACCCGGAAGACGTGGAAGTGCTGAAAGAACTCTTGGATCTCGAAATGGAGTCCGCGGACATTCGAGCGATGACCCGCGTTCTCCTTGACCGCATAAGGTCTGAACCCTGAAGAAACGAAATGGACCCTGCGGGTGTACCTGGCCGGCGACAACAACCTCGATCAGGCTGGCGTCCCCTCGACTTGGAAGCCGCAGCTCGCCGTGCCCCCTGCAAACCCCTTCCACCACAACGCCTCTTCGAAGAAACCCGTCCGCGCCGGCGTCGCTGTCGTTCACAGAGACCCAGGACTCGGCGTACAATTATGCGACCCTCTTCAAGAACAAAGACAGCGGTAGTACGCTGCAAACCAGCCTGAAGGTCCACATCGACGCGGTGAGGAAGACGGCGATTCGTGCCTGCGTGAAGCTGATGAAGCTGTGGAGGCTCCGCCAATTGCTCTCGTACCCGACGTTCGCGATCGAAATCGTCGTCGGTCGAGCGCTGAACGGAAGACGAAAGAATGACCACGAGGCCTGCATGAACGATGTCTTCAACTTCCTCGTCGGGAACCTCTTGGGCGCACGTCTCGTGGACCCCGCCAACACAAACAACATCATCGATGTCAGCATCGCGGACAGACAGGCCTTAGCCCAGAAGGCAACCGCGGCGCTGCAGGCCCAGCACTGGGACCAGGTCGTTTGGTGACCGCAGGTTGCCGCCCATGGCCAACTCGAATGCGTTGACGACTCCCCGTGAGTCCCAACACTTCGACCGCAAGTCGCTCCGCACGGTCACGGGCAAAATCGCCGACTTCAGCGAGCTCGCGCAGGACTGCGTCTGCTTCGCCAACGCCGCGGGCGGCATGCTGCTCATCGGCATCGAGGACGACGCTCACGCGCCGCCCGCGAACCAGCGCGTCGAGCCCGCGCTGCTCGACCGGATCCGCAAGCGCGTCGGCGAGCTGACCGTGAACGTGCAGGTGATGCCGGAGCTGAGGCGTCACGAGAACGGCGGCGAGTACATCGCGCTCACGATCCCGCGTGCGACGGGCGTCGCCTCGACGAGCGACGGCCGTTACTTCCTCCGCGTGGGAGACACATGCCGGCCCATTGTCGGCGATGACGTGATGCGCCTCGCGAACGAGCGCCCAGCCACGCCGTGGGAGGCGATGACCTCGCAACGCGTCCCGAGGGCGAGCGCCGACGCCGCAAAGGTCGGGAGCCTCTGCGCGGGGCTGCGCGCATCGGACCGGGTGAAGCCGTCAGTGAAGGAGAAGACCGACGGCGAGCTACTCACACACTATGGGCTCGCGAAAGGCGACGTGCTGACGAGTCTGGGCATACTGCTCGTCGGTGATACGAGCGACCGCGCTAGCCTCGGGAGTGCACCCATCGTGCAGGCAATCAAGTACGACGAGCGCGAGGTGAAGGTCGCGAAGTGGAGCTGGGACGACCACGACCTGTCGCCCATCGAGCTGGTCGACGCCATCTGGTCCGAGGTGTCCGACTTCCGCGAGAGCTACGAGCTGCCCAACGGCCTGCTACGCACGAAGCTGCCGGCCTACGACGAGCTCGTCGTCCGCGAGCTGCTCGTCAACGCCATCGTCCACCGCCCGTACACCCAGCGGGGCGACATCTACCTGAACCTCCACCCAGACCGCCTCGAGGTCGTGAACCCGGGCCGGCTGCCGATCGGCGTCACCCCGCAGAACATCCTTCACGAGAGCCGCCGCCGAAACGATGGGCTCGCGCACATTTTCCATGACCTTAAGCTGATGGAGCGAGAGGGCAGCGGCATCGACCTGCTCTTCGAGCGCCTGCTCGCGAGCGGACGCAAGGTGCCGACCATCACCGAGGGGACCGACTCGGTTCACGTCATGATTCCTCGCCGCGTGGTGCAGCCCGGTGTCATCAAGCTGCTCGTCGAGGCCGACAAGCGGTACCAGCTCCTGCAACGCGAGCGCATCACCTTCGCGCTCGTCGCTCAGACTGAGAGCATCTCGACCGCCAAGCTCGCCGAGGTGCTGGAGCTGGCGGACGCGATCGCTCTGCGCCCCTGGCTCGGACGGCTCCTTGACTGGGGGCTCATCGAGCAGACCGGCCGCACGAGTGCCACGCGCTACTTCGTGCCGCCCGCGCTCTTGCGTCAAGCGGGGCTCGACGCGCTGACGACGCTCACGCGGGTGCAGCCGCACAGGCTTCGCGCGCTCATCCTCGAGGACCTGGAGAGGTTCCCGAACTCGTCGAAGGCTGACATCTGGCGACGGGTTGGGCCTGAGATCCCCGAGCGGACCTTCCGACGTGCGCTGGAGGATCTCGTCACGTCGGTCCGGGTCGTGGCGACCGGAGAGACGCGGGCCCGCAGGTTCAGTCTCAAGCCCGGCGTTTCTGGCCACGGTGACGACGATGGCCAATAATCCAGCCGCAAGGGCCGCGTAACCATGTGGAATCTCAACGTCTTGATTCTGGCCATGTCAAGGCGATGGCCAGAATCTGTGGCCAGAAAGGACGGTCCAACCGCTTCGCCCAGCCGTCCCCCACGGGCCAGTCAGCGCTGCCGAACGCCCGGCCTCTTCCGAGCACCACTCCCACCGGTGGGAGAGGTGCCGGCACGCCCTCGGCGCGGGCGAAGCCACGCGAGCGCATCGAGAGTCGTGCTTCCGCGGCCGGGGCGAGCGGAGTCAGGTTTGGCTCACCCGTCGAGTGGGGCCGCTGAGCCGGTCAGGTCAGCCGCTGGTGCAGATCGAGAAGCTGCCGCTTCCAGACCGGGAAGTCGCCCGTCTCGCTCCAAACGGCGTTGAGCTCGGATTCCGCGAGCACGGCGGTGACCGCCTTGCGCGCCAGCTCGGATTCCGCGAGCACGGCGGTGACCGCCTTGCGCGCCATATCGACCAGCGGGGGTTCGGCATGGATGGGCAAGTGCGCTAGCCAGTCGCGAGCATGGTCGGGCAGCTCGCGGGCCGGCCTGCCGTGCATCGCCGCGACCAGCTCGGCAGCGGCCAAGGCAATCTGACTCTGGGGAGCCGGCAGGAAATCGAGGCCGTCGCCCGCGACGTCGAGCAGGACCTTTTCGACCCGGCCGAAGTCCTCGGCCGATTCGATCCACTGCAGCCAGTCCAGCGCCTCGTCGTTCTCGAAGAATCCCGTGCCCCAGGTTCCCATAGGCTCACCTCCCCGGCCGCCCTGCGGAGATTCGCCGCAAGTCCGGAGCCAGGATCGGGAGCGCGCCCCGAGACAATGGCACCCGCCGACGCCGATGCGGGGGGCCCCTTGTCAATGGCGAGGTTCTCGCCTACCTTGAGGAGGAATCGACCCGGGCTCGCCCAGGCTCGCGCCTCGTGGCGCTTGGTGCCGTAATGGGAGTCCGGTCGGGACAGCCCAACGACCGATGCTCGTCTACCTGGCAGTCTCCCTGGTGCCGGCCTGTCTGTGGCTCTGGTGGCTGCGCCGCCAGGACGTCTACGACCCCGAGCCGGTCAGCCTGGTCCTCGGCAGTTTCTTCGGCGGGATGGTGATGGCGCTGCCGGCCATCGTCATCCAGTGGCTGTTGACCAAGGCGCTGATCCAGCGGCCGGAGGGCATCTGGTACGCGCCCGGCACGGGCAGCTTCGACGAAGCGGTGCTCTACTGCTTTGGCATCGTGGCGCCCGTGGAAGAGTACCTCAAGTACCGCGCCGTGCGTGCCGGGGCGTGGAAGTCGCCGGAGTTCGATGAGCCGATGGACGGCATCGTCTACATGGGCAGCGCGGCGGTCGGGTTCGCCACGCTGGAGAACGCTCTCTACATGCGCGGATACGGCGCCTCGATCCTGGCCATCCGGATGTTGCTCTCGACGTTTCTGCACGTCGCCTGTTCGTGCATCATCGGCGTGCAGCTGGGGCTGGCGCGCTTCAAACCCCAGGAAGAGCGTCGCCTGCTGGCCAAGGGGTTTGCCCTGGCCGTCGTGATTCACGGCGCCTACGACTTCCTGGCGCTCTACCAGCCGGTGGCCGGGTTCCTCGCGCTGTTCCTGCTGGTCGCCGGTCTGAACGTGGCACGCCGGTCGTTCCTGACGAACATCGAGGCGGCCCTGGAGAGCTCGCCCTTCAAGCCGCGCACGACCCTGATGCCGCAAAAGGGCGTGCGCTCCTCACGCCAGAACATCGCCGCCGCTTCGCCGCCGTAAGCTTGCCGACCGCTCGAGGCAGTCAAGTGCGCCCGCTAGCCCGCCGATAACTGTACCGGCAGGACTATCTCTCTTCTCCGACAACCTTCCACCACGCACCTTCAGTCAGAGCCTGTGGAAGGTTGTTTTTTCGGTCGCTCGGCGACCTCCAGGAGCACGCCACCGGCCGACCTGGGGTGGACGAAAGCGACCAGCCAGCCTCCGACGCCGGGGCGCGGCTGTTCGTCGACGAGCTGCAGGCCCGCCGCTTTCAGCGCAGCCAGCGTCGCGCGGATGTCGTCGACCTCGAAGCAGACGTGGTGGATGCCTTCCCCTCGTTTCTCGATGAACCGGGCGATGACCGAATCCGGCGAGGTGGCACGGAGCAGCTCGATGTGAGCGCCGCCGCAGTCGAGCATGGCCGCCTCGAGCTGCCGGTCGGGCTCCGCCGAAGTCCCCTCGTGGTGCATACCTAGCACGTCGCGGTAGAGGGCGAGCGAGCGTTCGAGATCCTTCACTGCGATTCCGATGTGAGCCAGCTTTTTCAGCACGGCGCCAGTCTACCAGTTCGACCGGCCCCCGGCCGCCGGCCCATGATTCAGCGCGCGCAGAAACGCCCGCTCCCACATCACGATCGCGCCGGTCTCCAGCCAGCGGCCCGCGCGGGACGAGGGCGCCGACTCCTCGGGCAGCACGACCACGTCGGCCGGCTCCGAGCCGCACACCAGCGTGCCGCCGCGATCGCGGATGCCGAGCGCGATGCAGGCGCGCGAGGGTGAGGCCGGAGGATAGGGAACCTGGAATCTCAGACCGGACCACGGTTTCGGAATGAACATCGATCTCATCGGGCTGTCTCTCCTTCGCCGCGCGTCGTCGTCGCGGCGCGCGGAAGGCTAGCCGGCAACCCGCCTCCAATGGCCTCCAATCGAGTCCAATCCGCTCAAACGGCTTCCAACCCATCCCGCCCTCGCCAACCCATCCGCTCAGGCTGAGCCCGTCGAAGCCCGCCCGCTCGAAGACCGGCAAACTCGTCGTGCTATGGTGTCGTCATGAGAGACAAGTTCGTCGGAGCCGGCGGGACCCCGGGAGGCGTGGGCGAGTTCGTCATGGGGGTCACGATGTGCTGCGGTGGCCTCTACCTGATCCTCAACCAGGTCACGGTCAGCTCCAGGTTCTTCCTCCCGTGGTTGGGCTCCAACCAGAACTCCTTCGGCGCCGTCTTCACGGTCTTCCTGATTGGCGTCGCCTTCGTCTTCTTCGACGCCAAGAGCTTCCTGGGCTGGATGATGCTGCTGGCCGGAGCGGGCGCCACCGTCTGGGGCGTGATCTCGAACCTGGAGATCTATTTCCGCGGCACCACCCTTATCAACGCGGTCTTCATGTTCGGCCTGGTCGCAGGCGGATTCGGCCTGGTGCTGAAGGGGCTGGCCGCCCACCCCACGAGCGACGCCGCCGACTCTTCGGGCTGATCGCCTGGCCCGGAGCTGCCCGAGGCGATACACTGGAACCTGCCGGTGAGCGCCAAACCAGACGCGCCGGCGGGGCAACGTGCCGACGCTAAGGCTCTATCACAGGCTGCTCATCGCGATGGGCGCGATCCTGCTCTTGCAGGCCGTCGTCTTCTATTCGCTGGTCAAGTATCGGATGGAGGCGCGGACCATCGGGCAGATCACGGACCGGCTGCTCCAATCGAACCTGCTGTTCAAGAACTTCCGGACGGCCCAGGCGCGGCTGCTCACCACCGTCGGGCGCTCCGTGGCGGAGCACCAGGGGCTCAAGGCGACGGCGGACATGCTCAACAACGTCGAAGCCGACAAGACCAGCGAGGCCGACGCCTACAAGATGCTCTTCGAGCAGGCCAACTCAATCTCGCGCACCGTGGTGAGCGACATGCTCCTGGTGCTCAACAAGCGCCACAAGCTGCTGGTCCGGATCATGGGAACCGAGAAGAGCTGGACTCACGAGCGCGCCTACGCCCAGAGCGAGCTGCTCGGAGCGCCCCGGGCCGAGACACGAACCGGACCCGTGCAGGTCGTGCTCTCCTACCCCGCGGACCGTTCCAGACCGGAGTCGCCGACCGTCACCGCCGTCGTCTCGCTCGACGCGGGGAGCCTGATCGCCATCGACAACCACGGCCTCACCCTGCCGCCCGAGCTGCAGCGCCCGGGCGACGGCAGCGTCCCCTCGGACATTCCCTTCGCGCCCGGCAGCAAGTCCACCCCAGGGGGCAACGACGGAACTTCCCGGCTTCCCGTGGAGTTCTGGGTCTACCGGGGCGAGCTCTACCAGGTCGCCTACGCGCCGCTCAAGTACGCGGACAACGACGTGACCGTCGGCTCGGTCATCGTCGGCTACCGCATCGGGCGCGACTGGGCCGTCGAGATCAAGAAGGCCTCCGAGAGCGAGATGGTCTTCTTCGTGCGCGGCAAGGTGGTCGCGTCCTCGTTCCCGCTGGGGCGCGAGCGCGAGCTGGAATCCCTCTTCGGCGGCGCCGTCGCTCACAGCGCGACCCAGTCGGAGGAAGAGTCCCTGGCTCTGCGACCCGGCGAGCCCCTCGGCTTCGACCTTGGCGGCGAGGAGTACCGTGCCGTGGAGCGACTCCTGCCCGGCACCGACTGCCACTATCTCGTGGCGCTATCCTGGACTCAAGCGCTCCGTCCACTCCTGGCACTCGAAGGCGAGCTGAAGCTCGTCGCCGTCGCCGTCTTCTTCATGGCGCTGCTGATGGCCGTCGGCGTCGCCCGCAGCATCACCCGCCCGCTGGGCGATCTCTCGGGCGCCATGAGCAAGGTCATGAAGGGCGACTTCTCGTCCCGGCTGCGTGTCCTCACGCCGCTGGAGGTCGCTCAGCTGGCCGACGCGTTCAACTCGATGGTGCAGGGCCTCTCGGAGCGCGAGCAATACAAGAAGATGGTCTCCCGCTCGGCCAGCGAGCTGGTCCGCAAGCTGGCGACCACCGGCGGCGAATCGAGCGACGTCTCCAGCAAGGTCGAGACGACCGTCCTCTTCAGCGACATCCGCAGCTTCACGACACTCTGCGAGGGCATGTCCCCCGAAGCGGTGGTCGGCATGCTCAACGAGTACTTCGAGGCGATGGGGCGCGTCATCGCCGCCAACGACGGCGACATCGACAAGTTCATCGGCGACGCCATCATGGCGTTCTTCAAGTCGACGCCCGAGCGGGACAGCGCCGAGAGCGCCGTGCTCTGCGCCATCCAGATGCAGAACGAGATGCACGCCTTGAACGAGCGCCGCCGCCGCGAGGCCAAGCCCGAAATCCGGATCGGCGTCGGGCTCAACACGGGCGTCGTCGTCGAGGGCCACGTCGGCACCAAGAACCGCTTCGAGCACACGATGCTGGGCGACACGGTCAATGTCGCCAGCCGGCTCGAAGGCGAGTGCAAGCGCGGCAGCTACCTGCGCATCGTCATCAGCCAGTCCACCTACGACCGGGTGAAGAAGCTGGTCGAAGTCGTCCCGATGGGCAGCACGAAGCTGAAGGGCAAGACCGAGGAGCTGCCCATCTACGAGGTGAAGAGCCTGGCCGACGCCGAGAGCGTGATCGGCAACCTCGAGGCCCCTGAGCCCCAGACGCGCATCCGGGCGATCGAGCGGCTGGCGCGCCTGGGGACACCCGAGCAGCTGGAGCGGCTGTTTGCGCCTCTGTCCGATCGGGACGCCTCGGTGCGGTGCTTCACGGCGCGAATCCTGGGGCAGAGCCCGCATGTGGCGGGGGCGGCCAGACATCTGATCGCCGCGCTGGACGCCGAGACCGACGAGGAGATCCGGCTCGAGATGATCGCCGCTCTGGGCGCGCTGGGCGGGTTCGAAGCGCTCGAGTACCTGCGCAAGCTCTGCTCCGACAGCTCCGCGGCCGTGCGGCGGGAGGTCGTCGTCGCACTCGAATCGCTCGGCGGGCGAGCGGCGGCAGATCTCCTGGCGAGCGCCGCCGCGGATGCGGACCCGGCGGTGCGCGCGGCGGCTGGGCTGGCGCTCTTCCGCGTGGGACAGGCCGAGGGAATGACGGTGCTCGAGGCAATGGCCACGGGCAGCGACCTACCGCTGGAGCTCGCGGCCATCCGCGCGCTCGGGGATCTTGGGATCACCCTGCAGGAGCGGCGGCATCTGGCCGAGCAGCGAAACCCCTCGGGCCAGGAGAGCTTCCACTTCGCCCAGCTGCTGGAGCGCGTCGCCGGCCTGCTGCTGCGAGCGCTGGAGAGCCCGGCGGCCGAGGCGCGGGTCGGGGCGATCGAATCGCTGGCCCGCATGCGCCACCGTTTGGCCGTGCGCGCCCTCTCCGACCGCGCCGCCGACCCCGACCCCGCCGTCAGCCGCGCCGCCCGCGACGCCCTGGCCACCTTCGAGAGCTGAGGAGCGCGGTGCCCAGGAAAGAAAATCCCGTGGCGTCTACCTGTACCGGGTTTCGAGAGTCGCCTCTGCCGTCATGAGCATCGACCACGCAATGCGTTTCCTGGACCTGGTGCGCACCGACGAGTCCGTCCGGCGGCTCCTGTTGCAGCGGGGCGATGAGCCCACGTCGAAGGACCTGATCGAAGTGGCGGCCAATCGAGGCTGGCATTTCGATGAGAAGGATCTGCAGCAGGCGTTCCGCCACGCTTGGGCGATGCGCTGGATGCACGCGCGCGCCGGCAGTCGCGGGTCAGACGCAAGGTGACCGGGCGGGCGGAGGATTGCCCGCTCGGTGCATGCTGCGTAAGACTCCGGCCGCTCCAACGACTCAGTTCAAGAGGACTTCGAGAGCGTCGGGCTGGTGTATGAGCCAGCTCTGCCGCCAGATCGTTGGCCCGCAGGCGCGAATCTTCCCGAGCAGCGGAAGGAAGTGGGTGAGTACGGCGTGAATCTCTAGTCTGGCCAGGGGTGCGCCCAGACAGTAGTAATGGCCCAGACCGAAGCCCAGGTGAGCCTTCCGCGCTTCGCCGGGACGAAACGAATTCGGCTCGCTGAATGCTTGCGGATCGCGGTTCGCGCAGGAGTTCAGGAGATAGACGCGCTGGCCCGTTTCGATGGTCCCGTTTGTGGTCTCGACGGGCTCCCGGGCGAGTCGCCTGCTCGCCAGCACCGGCACGTGCAGCCGTATCAGCTCATCGATCGTCTGCCGAGGATCGGCGGCGAATGAGTGGCTGAGCGATTCAGCAGCGGCGCTCGAGCTCAGCGCCCACTCGAGTACGTTCGCAATGCAACCCGTAATCGAGAGCTGTCCTGCATCGAACATTCGGGTCAGGGCTTCGACGATGCTCGCCTCCGACAGCTTCTGCTCGCGCTGAGCTTCCAGCAACGCCGAGACCAATGGCGTGGCCGAGCCTTTCCGGGCGGCGGCGAGGTGTTCCCCGAAGTACGCGTCGAGGAAGGCCGTCGGCTTCGGAAAGCGAGCCGGCCCTCCTGGCCACGACAGGTCATAGGCCCTGAGCACGTGCGAGGAGAGCTCCTGCAAGACCTTCAAGTCAGCTTGCGGAATGCCAAGCATCTCCCCCATCACTCCCACGGGCACGCTTCGTGAAAGCTGCGCCAGATCCGCCCGGCGCTCCTCGAGCAGGCGCTGCAACTGCCCCTGCACTACTCTCTCGATGAGCTCGACAAAGGGAGTCGGGTCGGGCCGCGCGAAGAAGGCCCGCAATCGCGGCACGACCGCGCTTCGAAAGACAGGGGATTGATCGGCGAAGCTTGTGGCGGATACGTCGAGTCTCGGTTCGCCAAGCAGCCTCGCGACCTCCCGATAGGAGCTGACGAACCAGGCCTGACGCTGCTCATTGAAAAAGTAGGGCGTCGCCTTCCTGAGCTGTTCCAGGTACGGAAAAGGGTCGGAACAGTACTTCGGGTCGGGAGCGCATTCATCGAACAGGTTCATTCGAGACCTCCGAACTTCGAACGCGGCAGAGCGTGCGCAACACCGTTGCGGTGGTGAAGAGTCGCAAGCGGTCGTGCGCCAAGACGACCCGTCCCGCCGCATTGGGAATGGCCAGCACGGCCGAGCTGGTCCACCCACCATCGGCAGCCTGGGAATCCGACAGAGGCTTCAGGAGTCGCTGCAACTCGGAGGCGTCCGCAACCTTCGGCCGCGCAAGCAGCACGCGCAAGGTCAGCGCCCTCTCGAACGGGGTAACGGTTCCGGAGTCGAGGAGATGGCGCGCCCATTCGGCAGCTCGAACGACCCGATCGCGGTCGTCCACTGCCCCGTTGCAGGCCAGGGCTTCGGCGGCATGAGCCGTGCAGTACGCCGCGCTCTGCCACCAATAGCTTTTCCAGCTGCCGTCATCCGCCTGTTGGCGGCGCAGCGCTTTCAACGGCTCTGGTCCCATCGGCTCGAAGGCTGCACAGGCAGCCGTCACGCAGGTATGTCCGTCGTACCAGGCTGGATTGACGGGCAGCGGATCGGCGTGAGCCCGGCTCGACCACTCGGAACGGTGATCCGACAGATAGGTGGCGACGCCCCCGTCGGGCTGCAAGTGCCGTCGCAAGAAGGTGAGGCCCCGCTGCGCGCGCGGAGACTGGAGCTCGCCCAGCCGTGAGGCCAACTGCAGTACCCACAGGGTGCTATCGGCGTCCGCGGGCTGCACGTAGTTCCAACCCCAGCCATCACGTACGCGCTGCTTCAAGAGCGACCACGCTCGCCTGGCGGCCTGCCGTGCGCGC
This sequence comes from Candidatus Wallbacteria bacterium, assembly GCA_016213845.1. Taxonomy (GTDB): domain Bacteria; phylum Muiribacteriota; class UBA6191; order JACPRK01; family JACPRK01; genus JACPRK01. Next base: position 7,243 of record JACQZN010000016.1, on the reverse strand, counting down.
GAATCACCGGTCTCGTCGATGGCGTTGGCCACATAGGCCGTGACCCACTCGTCGCTGACACCTTCGTCGAAACCGGCGTAGTCCGTCCACCACCCCGCCTGGGTACGCGAGGAGAGCAGAAAGGACAGAGCCCCCTCCATCGTCACGTCGAGGGATGGTGAGCCGGTTCTCCGCGGAGCCGATGGAACCTGGAGAGGCGGTCCGCCAGATGCCAGCGGCTCCCATACCTGGACGAAGCCTACGTAGGCCTTGGCAGCGGGCGGCTGGTCCTGATTCAAGACGACCTTCACATGGCTGATCCGGCAATCGATCCAACCCAACTGGGTCGGGCTTTCCAGCAGCGCATCGATCATCAGCCGTTCCGGCCAAGGACTGCGGACGGAGCTCGGCAGCAAGACGGCTGGCCATCCCAGCACGCGCTCGCGCTGCCCCTCGGAACAGAGCTCACGCTCCACGAGGTGGTCCAGGAAGCCGTTCCAGCGCGGGTCCGGCAGATCGGGGGATCCGAGGAAGCACTCGAAACCCAACGATGGGCTGACAGTCTCCCCCAGCGTCAGCGCCAGGCGAATGCGATCCGAGTAGACGAAGAGCGAATCGAGCCACTCCCGGGCAGTGTCCATTGGCCCGCGCCAGTCGACTCGCTCTAGAAACGGCAAGATGTCGTCACAGGGAAGGTGCTCGACTATCACCCGCAAAGGCGCTGTGGGACGAGACAGCATGACTCCCACATGTGAAATCCGACCGACCGACCCACAGGAGGCAATGCAACGGGTCAGGGTGCAGAGATGGCCTGGCTCCAGTTCCACGCCGAACCGATTCAGGACGTCCGGTACTCCGTCGGGAAGCGCATTCGACGGCAGCGCCGCGGCCAGCCGAACGAACACGCAAAGCGGCGGCAACGGATCGGCCCCTCCGCTGTCGTCGAGCTCTAACCAAAGCTCCTCGACTTCGCCTCCAGATCCACTGGAAGCGCAAAACCGGCTCAACTTCGACCAGGGGGAGTCGTCACTCGCGCGTCCGAGCTCCGGGAGGCCTTCCAGCCAGCGGCGGAGGCGAGTCATCTCTCGAGCGCGAATTCGCTGCTGGAAATCGACGCGACCTTCATGGGTCAGCGAGAATTCCAGACCGGCGCACGCGACGGGTGGCAGGCAATCCGCCAAGCGTGCGACCCTCGCTGCCGGAGGCCACGATCGCTCGGACAGTACGAATTCCAGGATCGGAGCCAGGCTCGTCATCGGTTCAGGATCTCGACGAGGTTCGGCAAGCTCGCCCAATCCTTCTCATAATGGATCGCGCTCACCGGAAGTTTCGCGGCGAGTTTTTGCAACTGTTCCAATCGCTCCCGTGTGAGTAATCGAAGCAGACCCGGTGGATACCATGCAGCCGTCAGCATCTGCAGCGCTTGCGCGCTCGACGAAGGGCTATCGATGGTTGCCCCGCCGGCAGTGGTGCAAGGCTTCAGAACATAGAGCGCGCTCAGGGGAATCGGTGTTGGGTCCGTTGCGACAACCCCGCCGGGGGACGGCACTTCCCAGAACAGCTTGTTGCCGCGCGGCATCCGAACCAGGGTGGCGTCACGCTCGAGAAGTTGCTTGGCGGTCGCGAGCTCGAGCCGGACTGCGGCGCCTCCATACTCGGCGCACACGCCTGCTTCGGAGGCAGACACTGCAAGTAGATCATCCGATACCAGGGTCGCCCCGTTCCGTATGAGCGCCGTCGCGACGGTCGATTTTCCCGCGCCACTATCGCCCAGGATCCCGATGGCTCGGCCATTCCGAGCCAGCACCGACCCATGGAGACACAGGACTCCGCGCAAGTGCAGGAGGTACCCCAGTACGAGACCCACGAGGACAACGGGGGCGACGGCCAGCTTGGCTTCGCCTGAGAGGATCAGGATGTGGTCGCGCCGCGGGCTGATGACGAACTCGAGATGCCCAGGCCACGAAATGAGCGCACTGCCATCGGCGGCGTCGGCAATGGCCGGGCCTGCGGGCGGGGTGAAAGGCAGAATGAGGCGCCAGTAGCCCTCGGACCAGTGCGCTTCCGGCTGCCATTCGACGACGAGGTCCGCGGCGCTCTCGGGCGATCGCGTTCGCCGGCTGCCCGTCAGAGGAAAGGGGCTCTCGATCGCCAACCCGTAGAGCCGGGAGTAGTGCCTGTTCATGACGGATGGCGCTGGGGCAATCGGGCGTGCCACTCTAAGAAGCGAGCCATCAGTCCGCCGAGGACCACGACTTCGAAGACCTCCGGTCGCCATCGGCAGCGCGGGGCTCTCTCGACGCTGGAAAGGACCTCGAGGAACCGGTCGCGGTCCACCACTCGCCAGCCGGCTTGCCGATCGCGGTCACACGCCCAATCGGTCAATGCTTGGCGCCGAGCGACAATCCGGGACATCAGGGCCGGATCGAACGCGCCGCCCTTGTCTCTCCGCGTCCGGATCAGCTCAGGCAGAATGCCCCGCATGGCGCGCCGCATCACGCTTCTCTGCCAGCCGTCTCGCTGAAGCTGATCAGCCGGTAGTTCCAGCATGAAGTCGACAATCCGCGAGTCCAGCAGCGGGAACCTGAGCGCCTGGTCGAACTCCTGGTCGAACACCCGGGTGAGCTGGACCAGTACACGCTCGACCCGTCCGGGCTGAGCGACGGACTGCATGACTCGATGAGGGCCTGCGCACGCCATTTCCGCCGACCAGCCTCGTCCGCGCAGGCCCCGGCGCGCGTCCACCCGACTGGCAAGTCCCGGCTGCACGCAGTCTCTGTCAGGTTTCCGGCCGATGTCGAGGTGGTAGCGGACGGTGTTCAGCAGCGGCCTTGCGATCTCTCGCGCCAGCAGTCGCGGCCAGCTCGTTCCCTGAACGCCACGCAACACTCGCAGCAAGGAGACCGCCGGGCGCCACTCGCCACGGCGCAGCAGCTCCAGCGCGCTGTTGGAGCCCGAGCAAGAGACGAACAGATCGCCACCGAACCCGCTGAGCACCACGTCCACCCCATGGGCCCGGCCTGCCTCACCGAGCAGCTCCTCGATATGCGAAACCGTGCTCGACACAGGCTGTCCCAGCGTCTCGAACCAGCGGCTTGCCGCGGCAAACGGATGCCGGTCGAGCGGAGGCTCTATCCAGACCGGGTCGATATTGTTCTCCTGTTCGAGGACGGCATTCACAAACAGGCGTTCGTCGGACTCCGGTCCGTCGTAGCCCCCGGGGAGCACCGAACAGATGGCGAGCAACCGCCGACCCTTGCGTTTGAGGTAACGTGCGGCGATGCACGCGACCGACGACGAGTCGAGCCCGCCGCTCAAATGCACGGCGATTGTCTTGCCATCGCGAAGCCGGGTTTCGACCGCGGCGGTCACCAGTTCGCGCAATTCGTAGGCGAAATCCCTGTCGCACGGGCTACAGGCGGGGGGGAGCCCGGGCGGCTTCCAGTACTGGTGAACTGCCGCCTTGGCTCCATCCAGTATCAGCCGGTGTGCGCTCGGCAGCAGCCGAATCGACTGATAGAAGGTCGTGCCCGCCGGACTGGACCCATCGCGTCGCAAGAAGTCGACGAGCGACTCGTCTCGCAAGTCGCGGGGCATGAAAGGCAGCGCCAGCAGATCCCGGAGCTCGGTGCCGAATGCGAACAACGATTCGGACTGATGGTAGTACACGGCCCGCATGCCCAGCCGGTCGCGTCCCAGCAGCAGCCGGCGCTTCCTCGAATCCCAATGTGCCAGGGCAAACTCGCCGAGCAGGTGCTCTGCGCAGTCGTCACCCCACTGGGCATGGGCAACAGCCGCGTCGCCATTGTCAATGCGCCCGCTGAACAAGAAGACTCCGTTTTCCTCCCCCGTTGGGGAATCGACCGGTCCTTCGCCCCCGGGGTGGGTGCCCTCGGAGCGTCGCCCTCGTCCATACTCTACAAAGGCGGCCGACCCGTCCAGCACGATTCGAGTCGTCTGCCTCGCTTCACCACAGCGGCCCGCGACGCCTTGCAACCATGCCTCAGGGACATCCTCGCCGTCGTAGCGGATGATACCGGCGAACGAGCGCATCCGACTCCCTATTGCTCGAGCAGACCGGCGCCCCTCAGTGCTTCAAGGAACCTCTGCACGTCTTTATCGCATCGATCTCGGTCCACACGAAAGTGGGCACTGATGTGCGCGACGAGGGCGGATATCGAACGTGGCTCCTCTAGCAGCTTCCAGATGACGGCGCCGACGGCGTTGGCCTCGAAGAAACGATCCGCCGTGAGGTCGAGCAACGCCACGTGAGTGTCCAGGTCGGTCCACAGGACACCCGGCTTGCGCGAGAATACCTGCAACCCAGTCGGCTCAGGAATAGCCCGCGTCACTCCCTGTGGTTGTAAAGGCGGATTGGACAAGGTCACCCGTCTTGCCCAGGTCCATGAGCTCGGGGGCGTGATACTCCTGGCGCGAATCCCCGATGTCCGCTGGAATCGGCGTCAGTTCGGATTGAGTCTGGTCCGGCTTCTTCATCTGCCCTCCCAATCTCTCGAGTTGGCGTCGCTTTCTCGACTATCCGGTGAGGTTAGCATGGTTCAGCTTCCTTGGCCAGTGGAACTCAAAGCAAACCTACGGGATGGAAAACCCCGTACAGGCTGACGCCACGAGTGCTTTGCCACGGCGCCCACTGGACTTACCGGACTAATCCCGTCACCGGATCTGCCGGTCGATGATGCGCAGGAGCTGCTCGGGCAGGCGGACGGCGTCGAAGGGCTTCACCAGGTAGCCGGAGGCGCCGAGCTCGAAGAGCCTCACCATGTCCGCGACGCCCGTCATCATCGTCAGCATGATCACCGGCGTGCGGCGCAGCGCCGGGTCGGCGCGAATGGCGCGGCAGGCCTCCGCCCCGTCCATCACCGGCATGACCAGGTCGAGCACGATCAGCTCCGGATGCAGCTGCCGCGCGGCCGCGACCGCTTCCTTGCCGTTGGAGGCCTCCTCGACTTCGAAGCGATTCGATCGCTCCAGCGCCAGCTTCACCAATCCCCGGATATCGGGCTCGTCGTCCACGAGTAGAGTCCTTATGCGTCCGGAGCCGGCGCCGCTTCCCTTGGCGGGTGATGCGACATCCGGGAGCAGGAGCACGTCTGGATCGCCCACGACCGGGTCGGACTGGAGCCCGACGACGGCCTGCAGGCGCTGCACCAGCTCGCGAATTCGATCCAGCTGGTGCTCCATCTTCTTGCCGATCAGGCGGCCATCGGAGCCTTCGGGGTAGGGCTCGATGAGCAGCTCCATGCACATGGCGAGCATGTTCGCCGGGGTGCTCATGTAGTGCGCGATCGTCCGGGCAGCCCGTCTCAGAGTGGCGCAACACTCGGCTTCCCTGAGCCTGCGCTCGGAATCGGCCCTCGTGGCCGCGCGCACGAGGTGACCCGCCAGCTCCCGCTCCGCGCCACGTTCCATCCAGCCGTCGGCCCCGGCTTCGAGCGCTTCCCGCCCGCCGTCCCCGCTGCCGATCACCCAGATGGGCAGCAGCTCCCAGCCGGGATAACGACGGATCGCCTTCAGAAGCGACACCAGCTCCGTCTCCGACGGATCGCTTCCGATCACGGCCGCCATCGGGCTGCGCGCCCGCATCATCGCAAGCCCCTGGGACGGCGCCTGGCTCGCTTCGACGCGCAGACCGGCCCCTTCGAGCTGGAGCGCCAGCCTCGCACGCTCGGTCTCGGACCGCTCGATCACGACTACCGCCCCCCGTTTCTCACCGCCAGGGCTCATCGGGCTCAGAGTATGCCACGCCGCCCGCCCGGCCGGGAGCGTCATTCGCCTTCGCGCAGACGGTAGCCGACGCCGGGTTCCGTGAGCAACAGCTTCGGCCGGGCGGGATCGTCCTCGAGCTTGCGGCGCAGCTGGGCCATGTAGACGCGAAGGTAGTGCGTCTCACGGGCATGGACGGGGCCCCAGACCTCCTTGAGGAGCTGGCGGTGCGTCAATACCTTCCCGGCGTTCTGGAGCAGGTAGACCAGCAGCCGGTACTCGATCGGTGTGAGACGCACCTCGCGCTCGCCCAGAGTGGTGAGCCGGCGCGCCAGGTCGACTCTGAGCGGCCCGGCTTCCAGGATCGGCTCCGAGGTCACGGCGCCCTGGCTGGAATGGCGCAGGGCCACGCGCAGCCGGGCCAGCAACTCGTCGACCCCGAACGGCTTCGTGACGTAGTCGTCGGCGCCGGCGTCGAGCGCCTCGACCTTGTCGGCCTCCCGGCCTCTGGCCGACAGCACGATGATCGGCGCGCGCATCCACTCCCGAAGCCTCGCGATCAGCTCCATCCCGTCCCCATCCGGCAGCCCCAGGTCGAGCAGCACGACCTCCGGATTGTGGCTCGTGGCCAGCGGCATCGCTTCGGCCGCAGTCGAGGCCTCGACCAGCCGGTAGCCGTGTGAGACGAGGGACGCGCGCAGGAACCGGCGCATCTCGCGCTCGTCCTCGACCAGCAGAACCAGGGGGCCTGCAGCGTCTTCGGGTTGGCTCAAGGCACCATCTCCGCTTCCTCGGGCACGGGCGGCGGCTCGCGCTTGACCGGTAGCCAGACCGTGAAGCAGGCGCCGCCGCCGGCCCGCGAGCTGGCCGTCAGCGTACCGCCATGGGCCTGCACGATGCCAAGCGAGACCGACAGCCCCAGCCCCGCGCCCACAACGCCTGGGTGCTGGCCCCGGTAGAACTTCTCGAAGACGCGTTCCTCGGTGCCAGGCGGCAACCCGATCCCGCGATCCAGCACCTCGACGACGACCGCGTCGGTTTCGCGTCGGGCGCCCAGCTCGATCGGGCTGCCGGCCGGGGAGTACTTCACGGCGTTTTCGACCAGGTTCACGAACACCTGCTCCATCAGCACCGGATCGACGGCCAGCAACGGCAACTCGGGCGGGAAGCGCGCCGTCACGGCCCTGTTCAGCAGCGACGACTCCAACCGTGTGAGCGCAGACCCCACGACCTCTTCGAGCGGCACCCACTCCCGGCTTACCTCGAGGGCCCCGGAGGCCAGGCGCGTCATGTCGAGCAGGTTGCGCACCAGCCGCTCCATCCGGCGCGTCTCCTCGCAGATCGACTCGAGCAGCTCGCGGCGCTGTTCGCGCGGCAGCTCGGAAGTCGTGTCGCGCAACGTCGTGGCCGCGCCCGTGATCACGGCCAGCGGCGTCCGCAGGTCGTGCGACACCGCCGTGAGGATCGAGCTGCGCATCTCCTCGGTGCGGGCCCTGAGCGCCGCCGACTTCGCCTCTTCGGCCAGGTGCTCCCGCTCCAG
>JACQZN010000015.1 GCA_016213845.1 Candidatus Wallbacteria bacterium | reverse complement strand
AACAACTTCTGCTGCCGATCAGAATCGCCCTGCATGCCGCTCTCCTCGCTGTCGAACCTCCGCAGCGATGATCCCACGCCGAGCGGATCCTGTCCATGGCCCGGCTTGAGAAAGGGGCGATTTTTTCACAGCCTCTGAGGCCTGATCCCTCGAGCCTCAAGCCTGCTCCCCCAAATCTCACTTCTCAAGCCTCCCCTTCAGCGCCTTGAGCCTCTCCTGCGCTGACGTGGGCGCGGTCGACGAAGAATCGCGCCGGTCGGCCTCGTCCAAGTCGTGGGCGATGGACTGGGTGAGGGCGGAATGCTCCAGCGAGGAGCGGGCCCGGTCGACTGCCGGCGATGCAGTGCCGGATTCCAGGTCGCGGACCATCGAGCGCAGGCTGGCGTGGGCATCGGCCGTCTGGTCGAGGTAGGCCGCGCGGTCCCTATCGCGCTCCAGCCTGTCGACTTCGGCGTCCAGCTCCAGGAGCACCTCACGGGCGCGGGCGGCCTCGCGCTCCAGCATCTCGTAGCGCCGGCCCAGGTCGGCAACGGTCCGCTCCAGCATCGGCTCGCGCTCCAGGAACCTGAGCGCCGTTGCATCGTCTCCGGACTGGACGGCCTGGCGCGCCTGGGTCTGCACGCCCTCGAGCTCGGCCCGCTTCTGGTCGAGCGCTGCCCGGACCTGGTCTCGCTGTCTCAGCACCCCGGCGACCAGGTCGCGGCTCTTGCGGTACTTCTCCCGGAAGTCCGCCAGGGTCGCCTCGAAGATCTGCCGCGGATCGTCCGGATCGGGCTTCCCGGTAAGCTTGGCCCACAGTCGCTTCAGCGGTTTCATGGTGTCGAGTCGCGCCCGGCCATAGTACCGCGCGCCCGCCGCCGGAGCCAGCCGCGCACCTCCCGCCTACTTCCTCTCGAGCGAGAACCCGCGCTGGTTGATCCGGTAGATGTTCTCGTTATCGAGCAGCGTGATCTCGTTGGGCCAGAGAAGGTGGACTTCCTTCAGGAAGAGCTCGCATCGCTTCTTGTCCAGCGTGCGCTCCTCATCCGAGTGCTTCAGCGTGACGGCGAGCGTGTCCGGGTTGAAGTCGGTGACGCGGACCTGAGGCTCGCCCTTGAAGAGCTTCTCCTCGATGATACGCTCCTTCACCTTGCGCGCGTCGTAGTCCTTTTCACCGCTCTCCTTGTCGAGCATGAACAGGTCCAGCCGCCGTGACAGCTCCTGTGTGAGGAATTGGTCCACGAATGCGATGTCCTCGTAGCTCCTGCGCACCTGCAGCACTCCGTCCCAGCCGCGCTGCTTGAAGATGCTGTCGAAGAGCGTGAATCCGATCAGGTACGGCGGGGGGCGCTTCGAGAAGAGCAGGCTGAAGGCCAGCCACTGCGAGGGGTCGAGGAACTTCTCGAGCACCTTGAACTCGATGAAGCTGGCCCAGCCCTCGTTGATGATCTGGGTGCGGCCGATCAGGTCGAAGTACTCGGTCTCCTCGCAGATCATTCCGAGGATGCGCGAAGCCAGGTAGGTGTCGGTCCAGGCCGGGTCGGAGCGCCGGACTTTGCGAGCGCGCTTGTCGAGCTGCTCGTTGAGGAAGTAGAGCAGCCGCTCCCGCTTGAAGTGCGGGTTCTGCTCGAAGCTGTTGACGCTGCCGCAGACGGTGAGCGCGGCGGCGATGACGGCGTCGACCTTCTCCTTGCCGAACTTGTCGCCCAGGTGGCGCAACGTGCGCGAGTGGAGCTCGCACTTGTTGAGCATGTTCTGGTCGCTGCGCGTGTACCAGCAGTTGTTCTTGAAGAAGTCGACGTGCCCCAGCACGTGCGCGATGACGACCAGGTTCTCCAGGTGCGTGTTGGTGTCGAGCAGGAAGGCGTAAACCGGGTTGGTGTTGAGCACGAGCTCCAGGATGCTGAAGAGCTGCTCGTCCTGCTGGATCTTGAGGTTCTTGTAGATGCCGCCGAAGTACCAGTGGCTGAACCGGTTCGGTAACCCGAAGCTGGCCACGAGAGAGAGGTTGTCGCGGCTGGCCCGGCGGAACGAGATCGGATGGAAGGAGAGCCCGAACCCTTCGGCCACGTGCGTGAGCTGCTCGATCTCGCGCGAATACTCGCTCAGACGAGTCTCCTCGGTGGGGGCCATGCTCGGCCCGGGAGGCAGCGTCGCGTCGAGCTCGTCCTCGAGCGTGGGTCCGGCGTTGTCGGCTGCTGTCATGTTCGTGGCATCCCGGAGCTCGGCGGGCTCCACTACTTCGAGATCAGGTTCAGGAACCCCTGGATGGTCTGCTTGACGTTCTCCAGGTCCTTGATGTCGCTGAAAGCCAGGTTCTTGACGGACGCGACCTTCTCGCGCACCAGCTTGTTGAACGGGCTGACCGGGCTGTCGCACGGGTTGATCCGGCCGTAGCAGACGAGGTCGAACTTCTCCAGCACCTCGTCGAGCTCCTTACGCGCCGCGTCATCGTCGCTGGAGCTGTTGTCTCCGTCGGAGAAGAAGAAGAGGTAGCGGTCGTACTGCGCGTGGCCTTCGAGGATCGCCTTGGCCCGGCCCAGGCCCGCGGAGATGTGCGTGCCGCCCTTCGACTCGATGCTGAAGAACTCGTCGCGCTGCACCTCCTCGGCCTCGTCCTGGAAGACCACGAACTTGCGGACGTTCGTCGTGTACTTGTGCTCCAGGTAGTACCAGAGGATGAAGATGAATTTGCGGATGAGTGCGATGTTGTGGCCGCTGACGCTGCCCGAGATATCGAGCAGGTAGACCTCCAGCGCGCGCGTGGTCCGCTCTTCCTCGGGGAGCTCGGTGTTGTACCAGCCGTCGTGCCGCAGATCGACGTCGTAGTCCGGGCGGCCGGTCTCACGGATCGACCGGCCCAGGCTTTCGAGCATCGTCAGCTCCAGGTTCAGGTCGGCCTGAGAGCCCGGACGGTCCAGGTCCATCAGGTCCTGTTCCTCCTCCCGCTCGACGTCGCCCGTGATCTGGGCGCGGCCGATGGGCGGCAGGTTCAGCTCCTCGATCAGCTGCTCCTGGGCCAGCCGGACGAACTCGTCGAAGTCGAGCTCCACGAGCTGCGATTCGGAGTGATCGTCGCTGCCGAGCGTGCCCGAGAGGTCGAGGATCTGCTGCGGCTCGCCGTCGCCCTGGTCCTTGCCCCCCTTGCCCTGCTTGCCTTTGCCGCTCTGACCGCTGCCGCTGCCGAGGACCTCTTTTTCGGGCTTTCCGTACTTGAGCGTCGGCAGGTCGAGCACGCTGATGTTGGTCTTGACCTTCCCATCCTTGACCAGCTTCTGGCGTTGCACGAGGACGTTGAGGTTCTTCTTGAGGTACTCCCTCAACTTCCGGTCGTGCTCGATCTGGGCGAGCTTCCCGCGGTCTAGGTACATGGGGAGGAGTGAGTAGCCAGTAGTCAGTAGCCAGTAGTCAGTAGCCAGTAGTCAGTAGATGAGTGCGGCACTCGGAGAGATTCATGGGAGCCTCGGGTAGGCGCGCTGCTGTCGGTGGCAGTCCCAAACTACGCAACACTCTCGACGGGCCTCCTACTGACTACTGTCTACTGACTACTGTCTTCTTCAGATGTGCTCCCCCAGCACCTTGAAGAGCACCTGGGAGCAGTGCTTGCAGTAGCCGTAGTCCTTGATGAGGCAGTCGCGCAGGATCTTCTGGACCTCGCGGCTCTGCTCGTCGATGCGCTTGGTCTTGTTGGAGAGGCGCAGGAAGTTCTTCACGTGGTTGAAGACCACCTCGTTGATGACGACGCCGAGCTGCTCGTTCTTGTCGTAGGGCATCTTCTCCAGCTCTTCGTAACGCTCCACGAGCACCGATTCGAAGGCGGCCTTCCCCTTCGGGCTGATCTTCTCCTTGGCGACCAGCAGGTCCTCCACCTCCTGGATCAGGCCTTCCTCGGTCGGGCTCAGCTTGTCACCCCGGACGTTGCGCGCGACGGCGTCGAGGTAGTTCCGGTAGAACTTCTGCCCGTAGTCGGTGAACTGCTTGTTGGTCGGGATGATGCGGTTGATGAAGGTCTCCACGCGCTCGTGGAAGAACTCCTCCTTGGTCTTCTCGAAGATCTCCTTCATCTTGTCGACGTTCAGATCCTTGTGGGACTTGTGGTCGAACATCTTGAGGATGGCGGTGCTGACCGTCTCGATGTCGATGCACTCCTCGGCCTGCGTGTAGGCGACCGACATCACATCCTGAAAGAACCTGGGAGACAGGCCGTTCATCCCCTTCGTCTCGCGCCGCGTCTTCACGGCGTAGGTCGAGACGAAGGAGAGCGTGTCCTCGGAGACGTGCTTGGTCTGGCCGGTGAGGTGATCCGTGCGCTCGATGAACTTGCGGTAGATGTGCTTCTCGTTGTCGACGTCCAAGCCGTAGGGGAACTCGATCTTGAAGATTCGGCCCCGGAGCGGCTCCATGATCTCCTCGTTGACGAAGACCTGGTACTCGGGGAAATTCGTGTGCCCCAGCACGATCTCGTCGACGTGCACGGTCGGAAAGTTGGCCATGTCAATCCGCTTGCTCTGGATCAGCTCCAGCAGCAGTCCCAGGAGCTGGCGGCGGCTCTTGAAGATCTCCGTCCAGTCGAGCAGACCGCGATTGGCCCAGATGATCTTCCCCTCGAAGTCGAACGATTCGGGGTCGTAGGTCGAGCCGATCTTCTTGAGCTTGGAGAAGTTGATGTTCCCCAGGAAGTTGGTGATGTCCTCGCGACGCAGGTCGGTCGGCGTGTGCTTGGCCAGGCCGCACTTGCCGGTGGTGGAGATGTGGATGCGCTCCACCGGCACCGCCTCCCAGGAGCCGTGCTTGCGGATCTTCTGCTCGCAGACGGGGCAGGGTATGGCCTCCGGGAACCAACGGATGCCCATCTTCTCCTTGATCTGATCGCGCTGCGTGTGGGGGATCAAGTCGAAGGGGTGCTGGTGGAACGGGCAGCCGATGACCCCCCAGAGCGCGCCGACCTCCGTATGGCTGTAGAGGTCGAGGTGCTTCTTGATCTTGTCGACCATGTAGGACTTGCCGGCCCCCTGCGGCCCGACGAACAGGAGCAGACGGCGCTCCAGGCTGGTCCCATGCGCGTGGAAGAAGAGGACCACGTTCTTGATCTGGTCCTCGAGGCCGAAGATCCCCTCGAAGACCACGTCCGGCCCGAAGTGGTCGAGCATGTCGGAGATGTAGTGGTGGGTGTTGCGCCGCAGGCGAGGGTTGCGGCCACTGGCGGCGATGTAGTCCCCGACGGTTGCGATCGACTCGAGGCCGTTCGACTTGGATTTGGCGGTCTCTGACATGGGGGGCGCTCTCTTCCCCTCGAGGGGGCTGAAAATCCAGAAATGAGGCGGCAAGGGGCGCTTGCCGCTACGGTCAGTTTACTCCGAGCCCGACGTTAATCAAGCACTCGGAGCGACAAAATCTCCGACTTCGTACTGGTTTGTGTCTTGCTTTTCATGCGCCTGTCACGGGAGCCCAGCGGCCTGCACGTCGCCGCCCTCCCCGGCCCAGACGGCCCAGCAGCGGCCGGCCGAGTCGAGCGCGAGAGAGGCAGGTTTCGACAGTGAGATGAAGGGGTAGAGGGTCGATTCGCGGGTCCACGTTCGGCCCCCGTCGGAGCTGGTGGCCCACTTGTTCTCCCGGGCGGTCTTGTCCTCCCAGGTCGACCAGAGGCGAGAGCCGAGCGCGACGAGCGCGTTGCGGCGATCGTTGCAAGGCCAGCTGCCGACGAGGCGTCCGGATCCGAATGTACGGCCGCCGTCGTGGCTCTGCGTGTAGACCATCCGCCGGCCCGTGAATGATTTCTCGGACCACTGCAAGTGCAGGAGCCGCCCGTCGGCGGCCATCGAGGCGAATCCTCGGTCGATGCCGGGGGAGGTGACGACGAGCGTCTGCGGGGCCGACCACGGGGCCGCAGGCCCGCGAGACCGCACGACGTGGAGCGTGGACGAACGGATGTCGTCGTTCTCCCGCTGCCAGACGAGCACGGCGGCGTCCGGCAACACGGCGGCGGCGGGCCAGTGCGTGTTGGCGTCGGTTCCGGGGATCTTGGCGGCCGGCCCCCAGCTCTTGCCACCATCGGTGCTCCAGGCGGCCTCGATTCCGCGGGAGGAGTACGACTGCCAGGCCGCGAGCAGCCAGCTCGGCCCTTCGGGCTGGGCGCCCCAGGCAAGCGCGGGCACCAGCTCCGTCTTGTAGGCGCTGCCCAGCGGAACGGGCGGCTCGAAGGCGAGCGTCGCCGACGGAGCCGAGGCCGCGTAGACCCATGGGCTCGCCTGCTGGCCGGGACCCACGTAGATCAGATGGACTCGGCCCGGGCTCGCGGCCATTCGCAGCTCCCCCACCGGAAAGCACCGCAGCCGCTCGTCAGCGGGCAGCCGCCGCCAGCGAACGCCGCCGTCGTCGCTCACCGCCAGCCGCACACGCTCGGCCTCGGCCGTCCAGGCCACGATCAGTTTCTCCCCGTCCCGCGCCATGGCCGCGCGCCAGGCACGCTCCTCGACCGGTGCCAGCGTGAGGGCCGGTCCGGTCTTGAGTGCCCGCGCGGACGGTTCGAGTGGGCGCTGTGACGCGGGCGGGGGCGCCGGGTCCCTGGGCCTGGGCGCCTCGGTAACCGGCGCGGGTCTGGGCTCGGGCCGGGCTGGCTCCACCTGCGCCTCGACGGCCGGAACGGACGGCCTCAGAACCGCCACTGCCCCGGCCGCGCCTGCGATCGCCGCTGCCAGCAGGAGGGCAAGTCCGGTGGCCACGCGCCGGCCATCCCCGGGCGCAGGCCCGGGCTCCTCCGGCCGGGCCGCCGGAACGCCCTTCGCCGCAAGCGACAGCCGCCCCCCTGTTCCTCGGGCCGCCGCCCGCGCGCCGCTCGGCGCCGGTGGTCGAGTGGAGTCGACGGAGCTTTCGAGTAAACCGGTCTCGCCCCGAAGGGACCGGGCCAGCTCGCGCGCGCTCTCGAACCGGTCCTCCGGATCCATCGCCACGCAGCGGTCGATCGTCCCAGCCAATCCGGCCGGCACCCTGGGCGCGACCTTGCCGACCGGCGCCAGCGTGGCCGAAAGCCGGCCTATCAGCAGCTGCTCCCCCCGCAAGCCCTCGAACGGCACGCGCCCCGTGGCGTACTCCCACATCGTCACGCCCAGCGAGTAGAGGTCGCAGAGCGGCCCGGGCGGCTCGCCCTGGAGCTGCTCGGGCGCCATGTAGCGCCCTGTGCCGACGATCAGCCCGCTCTGAGTCAGCTGGCTCTGATCGTCCAGCCAGGCCAGCCCGAAATCGGTCAGGACCGCCCCCCGTTCGGGAACTCCTGCCAGAATGTTGGCAGGCTTGATATCGCGATGGACCAGCCCCGCCTCGTGCACCATCGCCAGCGCGTCGGCCAGCGGCGCGAACACGCCCACGAACTCGCGCGCCAGAAAGGCCGGCGCAGCCTGCCCTTCCTCGACCTTCGCCCGCCGCTTGTCCAGACCGGCGCCGGGCAGCAGCTCCATCACGTAGTAGAGGAAGTTTCCCTCCTCTCCCACGTCGAAGACCCGCACGATGTTCGGATGGCTCAGCCGCGCCAGCGCCAGCGCCTCCCGGCGGAATCGGTCTGCCACCGTCGGGATTTTCCGCAGGTGCACGGGCAGAATCTTGACCGCAACCTCCCGCTTCAGCTGCGGATCGAACCCCCTCATCACGACGCCCATCCCCCCCGCGCCGATCTCCCCCACCAGCTCATAGCGGCCGAAGTAGCGCGGGAGTCTATCTTCTTCCATCGCCTCGGAATGTAGCATCCGCGGCGCGAGGACGAGGGGAGGCCAGGGGTGCGGGCTCGGCCGGAGGGGAATTGAGCCGGCAGGTTCGCGAAGCCCGGACGCGGCTCGGCTCCATCCGAGCGGCGAGCTTACCGTTGTCGTGGCCGCAACTCCGGTAGACTGACACGGTGGAATCCGCCGTGAAAGTCACCGCCGCCACTCTGATGCCGCTGGGCGCGCCCGGGCCGGCCGGGCGGGCCTGGGCACGGGCCGAGCTCTTGATGCGCGCACTCTCCGAATTCCGCCAGCTGCTCCTAGCAATGCTGTTCGCCGCGCTGGCCATCCCCGCGCCGGCCGCCGCCGTTCCCCAGCGGGTCCACACCGGCGTCTACCTGCTCAACGTCAACGACATCGACATGAAGACGTCGATCTACACGGCGGACTTCTATCTCTGGTTCCGCTGGCAGGGGGCGATCGAACCGACGCGCAGCTTCGAGATGACCAACGTCGTGGAGAAGTGGGGCATGACGAAGGACGCGATCTACGACGAGCCCGTCCTGCTGCCGTCCGGAGAGCACTACCAGGTCTTCCGCATCCAGGGTAAGTTCAATCGCAAGTTCGAGCTCTGGGACTACCCGCTGGACCGCCAGCAGATCGTGGTGCGGCTCGAGGAGACGCGCAACGAGACGTCCGACCTGGTGTACGTGCTGGACGAGCGCGACACCGGTTTCAACCCCGAGTTGAAACTCCCGGGTTGGGAGATCTCCGGCCAGATCCGCGAGGTCTCGGTCGCCCGGTACGACAGCCACTTCGGCGACGTGCGCCGCTCCTCGGGGACGGAGAGCTACGCGCGCCTGGTGTACGGCCTCGCGGTCGAGCGGTCCCGGCGGGCCTATCTGATCCGCATCCTGCTGCCGATCAGCGTGATCATCCTCTCCACGTTCCTCGCGTTCCTGCTCATGCCGGAGTACGTCGACGCGCGGATCGGGATCGTGATCACGAGCCTCTTGTCGATCATCGCGCTTCACCTGGCGGAGGGTTCCGATCTGCCGAACGTGGGCTACCTGGTGCTGATGGACAAGGTGTACAACCTCGCCTACCTCATCATCCTGGCAGCGCTCGTGGAGACGATCTTCGTCATTCGGGCGAAGGATCGCGGCCAGCTCGCGCGCGCCCGGCTGGCGGACCGGATTGCTGCGGCCGGCCTGACGGCCTGCTACATCGGCGGCCTGCTGGTGCTGCTCTGGCTGCGATGAAGGGCTCCCCGGCGCGGGGCCGTGCGGCGCGACGGAATCGCAGGGAGCCCCCGGCTCCCGTGACTCCGGCCCCGACGCCCACCAGGAACGCGACTCAGGAAACCCTCGGCTGCCCGCTCTGCGGGGAGGCGGCGGGGCCGGCGCTCACCGCGTTCGGGAGGCAGTTGCTTCGCTGCGGCGTGTGCGATCTGCTATTCGTACTGCCGGAGGAGCATCCACCTGAGGAGCGGTGCACGGCGCGTTACGCCAAGCACCGGAACCGGCCGGACGACGAGGGTTACGTCGCGTTCCTGACACCGGCGATGGAGGCGCTCCAGGCGCGCCTGGCGGCTCCTGCACGCGTTCTCGATTTCGGCTGCGGGCCCGAGCCGGTGCTGGCCGGGATGCTGCAAGAGCGCGGCTTCGCGGTCAGCCGCTACGATCCGCTCTTCTTCCCGGCGCCACGACCCGAAGGACCTTTCGACGCCATTACTGCGACCGAGGTCTTCGAGCACTTCCAGTCGCCGGGGCGAGACATCGCGGGGGTCGTAGACCTGCTGGCCCGGCGCGGGCTGCTGGTGGTGATGACGGAGCTGGTCCGCCCGGGCCTCGAGCTCGCCTCCTGGTGGTACCTGCGCGACGAGACCCACGTCGCCTTTTACAGCGAGCGCACCTTCAACTGGCTCGCCCGCTTCTTCGCCCTGGAGCGCCTCCACTCCGACACCCGCCGCCTGGTGGTGCTGCGGAAGCGTTAGCCCCGGAAGCCGCGCCGCCCGTCGCCTGCCGACGGATCATCCGAGAACGCGAGACCGAAGTCGAGCAGCTTGAAGACGCCTTCAGGTGTCACGAGAAGGTTCTGCGACTTCACGTCCCGGTGCAAGATGCCGCGTCGGTGGACTTCCGCCAGCGCTTGCGCCGCTTGAAGGCAAAGACTCAACGCATCTTCGAGATTCAGTCGACCCTCTCGCTCCACCTGCTGAGCCAGCGTTTCACCATCCAGCAGCTCGTAGACGATCGCCCCGGCGCCCTCCTCCAGGGCCAAGACCTTCACGACGTTTCCGTACCGGACACCGCCGAACGGGACTTCCAAGCGGCTTTTCGGGCCATCGGCTGCCGCGGCAAGTGACCTGGAGGTCACGCGAGGCCAGGGGCCCGTGAATTGGAGGTCGCACTCCGAGTCCGACCGGTGGCCCCTGAGGCCCGAGGACGGCGTGGTACATTTCGATCGTGCACTTCACGATGTCGGAAGTTCTACGAAGGGCCGATGAATTCTTCATGGGAAAATCTCCAATCCACCGGACTGCCACCCGGCTGGCGCAGGCGCTCAAGGACCTCGATATCCCCTTTGCCATCGCTGGAGCGCTCGCGGCCAACATCCACGGCTACCACCGCACGACGGCCGATGTGGACGTCCTCCTCACAGCGGAGGGTCTGCGGCGTTTCAAGGAACGATGGCTGGGCCGCGGCTGGGTCGAGGTCTTTCCTGGCTCCAAGGCAATACGAGATACGCAGGACAACGTCAAGATCGACATCCTGCTGACGGGCGGCTATCCCGGCGACGGCAAGCCGAAGCCCGTGGCCTTTCCCGACCCGGCGCGGGCGTCCGAAGCCAGCGCAGACGGGATGCCCGTGCTCCCGCTAACGGTACTGCTGGAGCTGAAGCTCGCCAGCGGCATGACGGCGCCGCATCGCCCCCGCGACTTGGACGACGTGATCCAGCTCATCCGCGCGAATGCGCTGGGGCTCGACTACGCCCAGCGGCTCGACCCCTACGTGCAGGGGAAGTACCGCGAGCTCTGGGACGCGGCCCAGATCAACGAGGACTACTAGACGGAGTCCTCGCTGCCGGAGGTCGGTGGTCCGGAAGGTATCGGTTTGCGGGCAGTTGCCCAACCCGCGGTCGATACGGGCGAGCCGCTCTTTCTGCGCCTCTGATCGAGCATTCGCCCGACGGGGATGCTGGCAAGGAATGACGCCACCGCGAGTCCTACGAAAAGCTCGCCACGACCCCGGTGACACCGGGGTCGTGGCCAGTTCGGCCCCATCTGGGAGATGGCCTACCAGCACTATGTGCATCGCAGGGGGCTGCCGATGCCCTTCACGACGCGGATCGTTTTCGGTCAGAAGCTGTCTGTCGTGGGAAGGAAGCAGCCGTGCC
Source organism: Candidatus Wallbacteria bacterium (assembly GCA_016213845.1). Taxonomy (GTDB): domain Bacteria; phylum Muiribacteriota; class UBA6191; order JACPRK01; family JACPRK01; genus JACPRK01. The sequence continues at coordinate 152,044 of JACQZN010000015.1, read as the reverse complement.
CCTATCGTCCCGAGCCGGCCCTGCCCAACACCGGGATCTGCTGGGGCACCCTGACGGCGTACCGAGGGAAGCCATAGTCAGAAGCCCGTAGACGTCGTGGCGTCGCCGGTCCGGTCACCACGACCACCTGTCCTCATTGCCTCCTCGGTCGATGGTACCCTTGACCCATTACTGAGAGTGAAGCCGCGACTGCGTACTGAAGGGGCAGGTGACGACGGATGAGGAGCCATCTCACGAGGACACTCCTGGGGGCGGCTTGGTCGCTGATCGTCTGGGCGACGATTGGCCATCCGCTGCATGCCATGACCCTCGAAGAATCGGATGGGATCTACGAATCGGCCACCAAGCAGCTGATGGGAGGGGACGCGGCGGGGGCGATTCCGTCACTGCGGGAGGTCGCGGCCTTCTGGAAGAGTCACTTCGGTCCCGGGAGCGATGAAGCCTCCCTGGCCCTCGGTCAACTCGGGGTCGCTCTCATGAACACGGGCAACCATCAGGAGGCCATCGAATCGCTGACCGAATGTGTGAGCATCCGCACGAAACTCAAGGGAGAGCTCGCTCCTGAGGTCCAGGGACCTCGGCACAACCTTTCGCGGTGCCTGATCGCGGTTCACCGGGAGGCGGATGCCATCCCCGTGCTGGAGCAGGTGGTGGCCAGCAGGTCGGCACAGGGCGGACCGAACGATCCGAGGCTCCCGCCGGTTCTCGACGACCTCGGGAGTTGTCTGCGTGCGATGAAGCAGCACGAGCGGGCGATTCCGGTCTTCCAGCGAGCGCTCACCATTCGATCGGCGGCCGGCAACGTGAGCGATCCAGAGAGTGGTGCCAGCCACTACGGAATCGGAATCTCCGCGCAAGAGTTGGGGAAGTTCGAGCTCGCGCTGGAACACCAGATGCAAGCTCGTGACCTGGCGATCACCGCGAAAAACCCAGAGCTCGAGGCGCTCGGTCACTTCAACGTGGGGCGCGCGCTGGCCGGACTCGGTCGCCACGCGGAGTCGGTCGAGTCCTTCGAGAAGTCGGTGCGGAAGATGGCCCAGATTCACGGAGAGAGCTCCGAAATGACACGGGAGGCTCGGGACGAGCTGGCGCGGGCCCTCGTTCAGCTGGGCGTCGAGGAGTTCGAAGAGACCGAATACTCGAAGTCTGTCGCTCACCTGAACCGCGCCAACGAGATAAGGATGAAGGACAACCCCGGAGAGTTGGCGGCGAGATCCGCGATTCTCTGGAAGCTGGCATCGGCCGAGCGACGAGCCGGCCAGCTGGCTCAGGCCCGGAAGCACCTAGAGGAGTCGGTGGCTCTGGGCACCCGGTCCTCCGGCGCCGACTCCCTGGCCCTGGCCTGGCCCCTCGAGTTGCAAAGCATGGTCCTGGCAGAGATGAAGCAAATCAAGGAAGCGGTGCCGCTGTTCAAGAGGGCGCTCGCGATCCGCCAGAAAGCGGGAGGAGAAGGGCTGCCCTGGAACATCGCCGTCCGCGCCACTCTCCTCGATATCAACGGCCAGACGGACAAGGCGTCTGCGGCCTTCGAGAAAGCGTCGAGCATGGGGAGAGAGAAGAAGGACGCCCTCCTGGGGAGCATCCTGATCGAGTACGCAGCCTTCCTCCTGCGGCATGGGCAGGCGGAAGCCTCGAAGAAACTGCAGGTCGAGGTGAAGGGCCTGAGGACCGCCCGCAAGCAGCCGGCCGCCCCGGTTCGATGACTCGAGCATCTCGAGCGCCGTAAATCGGGATTGCGTTGTTCATGTTCAACCAATTCTCTCCGCCCGGCTGCGCTCGCGGATCGTGGTCGAGCCCAACCAGCATGGCAGACAACCCTGCTCGTGCGGACCGCAGCTGCCAAGTCCCGAGACCAACCGCCTCTGCTGGGCCCAGCTCATCAAGCGCGTGTTCTCGGCAGACGTCTTCGTTTGTGGTCGTTGTGGCTCCTCGACCGTCCGCAGGATCGCGTATCCGCTCGCGATCGCCAAGATGCACAGCTGCCTGGACCTGGCCAGAGACGGCCCCCCTCGCGGCATCCTCTCCCTGGCTCATGCCTTCCAACGACTTCGCAGCTCTCCGAGGCACACCCCCGCTGCCACCAGGACCGCCCACCCCTTCAGTAGAAACCGCAATTTGAACCGCCTGTCTACTGCGTGAGCGCGGCCGCCCTCAGTTCGTGCCGCGCTTCTGCTCCCAGTCGATGCGCTGGTACTCGGCGTTCATCTCGAGGACCCAGATGGGCAGCTTCAAGACCAGGCTGTTGCCGGCGAGGTCGGTCGCGCGGGCGACGAAGCGGACCTCCGGCGCTCCGGGGAACTGATCCTTCGGGAAGTTGGCGGCACGGAGAAGGAAGGTCTCGGAGCCGTCCTGCGGGGGTGTCGTTCCGTCGCTCTGCTCCACCGACCAGGCGACTCCGCCAGAGCCCAGGTGGTTGGAGCTGGCGGCGCCGGGCAGATTGTCGCTGGCCGAGAGCTTCACGGCGATGCGCACGTTCTGCCGCACAAACGCTCCCCGGAGCCCCTCGGGCACGCTGGCGCCGAAGTCGGGGTCCGTGTTCGCCGGGTCGTTGTCCTTGCTGCCGCGGTAGAGCCCGAAGGTCCACGGCAACCGCGGTCCCGAGGCGGGATAGAACCGATCCTCGGCCGGGTAGCGCACGGAGGTCTCGAACGCGAAGGAGGGCGGCGTCGCCGCGGACGGGTCTAGGTAGTGGCCGCCTGCGGCAAAGGCAATCTTGCGGAGATCGATGGCGGCAGCCGGGTCCTGCGCGGTGCTGAAGGTGGCTTCGCCGTTGGCGTCCTGCCCGAGAAGATGGACGTCCAGGTCGGGCGGCGTCACGTCCAGCACGGCGATTGGCAGATCCAGGCGCGCCTGGTTGCCCGCCTCGTCGGTGGCCGTGACGGCCAGCACGTAGCCGGGCGCCTCGGGGGCGAGCGCCGCGGCAAAGGAGCGACCGTCCCGCTCGGTGCGCGGGGGAAGGTAGTTGGGCACGGGGAACCCGGCCGAAGCTACGGAGCCCAGCGTCGCTGCCGAGCCGCCAGCCTGGAGCTCCACCGCGAGATCGACGTTCTTGGTGAGGTTATCGGTCGCCAGCACCGCTGCTCCGGCTCCCAGCGCCAGAGGCACGTGCTCCGGGACGTGGAAATCCCTGCCGACGATCGCCCCGCCCGGCCCGAGCGGCGCCGGCGGGCGCGACAGCCCCCCGATCCAGGCCAGCCACCGGAACCCCTTCCCGGCCGCGACACGCGTCATGGGGAAAGGCCCGTCGGTGGAGTCAGCGGAGGTTTTGAGGTCGCTGGAGAAGCCCGGCGCCTGGGAGATGACGATCGTGAGCTTCTTGTCGGGAAGCGGCTCGCAGTGCAATGGGGTTTCATCAGCCGTAATCCGGGCGCCGCCCTCTCGCGGCAGCGCGGTATCGGTGGGGACCAGGGAGAGCGCAAGCGCCGGTGGCGTGATGTCCTGGGGCGTGAGCTCGAAGGCGGCCCGCGCCTTCACGTAGAGCTGGGTCTTCTTGATGCTTCCGCTGGCGCCGATGCGCTGCTCGTAGTTGAACTTGCGCCGCACCCAGAGATCGAGCCGCTGCTTGCCCGGTTCCAGCAGACGCATCGAGAGCTTCACGCGTGCCTCGCCGGCCTTTCGAATCACGGAGCGGACCTCGGCCCGCCGGCCCGTGAACGGGCGGCCAGATTGAAGCGCGGGCCCCAGATCCTCGCCCGCCACCAACGCTTTCTCGAACTCGGCCGGCCCCGCCCAGGTCGGGTTCGTGAACTCCTTGGCGATGCTGGCGATCGAAGCCGGAAGAGGCTCGCCCGGCTCCCCCTTGAAGAGCTCCGACTCGACCAGGAACTCGTAGAGCGTATCCTCGTCATAGCGGGGCGGCGTCACCAGCTCGAGCGGGATTTCCGGCGCGTCGACGTCGCGCACCTCGACGTCCATGTTGACGATCGTCTGGTTCTTCGCGACGTCTGTGGCCGTGGCGGTGAAGCGATAGTCGACCGCGCCGACCGGGTAGTTGGCCTCCAGCTCTTCGATGCGCCCGCCCGACTCGGTGATGGTACCTTCGGCCCCGCCGCTCAGGGTCAGCTTCCAGCTGGCCTGGGAAGTGCCGGAGTTATCGCGCGCGGCCAGGACGACGGCGAAAGGGCGGTTCTTCTCGATCTGGTAGCGGCCCGTCTCGAAGGGGTCGTAGGGGACGTGCGCATCCGACTGCGGAGTGAACCGGCCCGTGGTGCCGAGGTGGGCGCTCTTCCTGGGCGGCGCGTCCTTCGGGTCCTCGCGCACTTCGATGCGGCCTTGCGGCAGCGTGACCGTGAGGTCGGGCGGCGTGACGTCCCGCACGCGCAGCCTTCGGCCGCCCGAGACGCCGGTGGGGCCCTGGACTTCGGGGACCTGGCGGGTATCGCAGTTGACGGTGGGGGGATTGCCGCTGACGGCGCAGACGGTCTTGGCGACGTCGACGGTGTAGGTCGCCTCGATCTCCAGAGAGAGCGTGGCTTCGCCGGGCGTCTTGAAGGCGTGCGAGAAGCTCTTCGCATCGCCCGTGGCGCCATCGGAGGCGCGCCAGCGGTAGGTGTAGCGCACGTTGTAGGCGCCGGAAGGCAGCTCCAGAAGGCCGGTATCGGCCTCCCAGCTCTGGGGGGCATCCTCGTCGAACTCGGTCGGCCCGGTAAAGGGAGCCGCGCCGCCCCCGGCGAGAGTGACGCTGCTGGAGAATGACTGGTAGACAACTCGCCCGCCGGTGGTCTGGAAGTAGAGGAACCCGACCGGGGCGGCGGGGTCCTTGTCGTTGGTGACGCGCGCGAGGACCGCGCCGACGGTGCGCATGCTGCAGCTGCGGCAGCTGCCGCCGGAGGTCGCCAGCGGCTCGGGGTTGCCGGAGCTGCTGACGGTGAGGTCGACGTTGGTGCCGTTCGGCGCCCGGAGGTAGCCGACGTAGAACTCGTTATTCACTTCCTGCGCGCCGATCTGGGCGCAGGGGATGGCCGGCCCGCCGCACTGGCGCGACAGCGAGTGAGTCGCGTTGCCCGACATCTCGGTCAGGTCGGTCCCCGGGAAGAGCGCCCGGAACTGCTGGGCGAGATAGCGGGAGTGTCGATCGTCGCCGACGCCGCGTTCGACGAACGAGGCCATGAATCGCCAGTCGACCTGGCGTGCCGGCTGAGGAAACTCCGAGTAACTCTCAGGCCCCCTGATGGGCGTCCCCGCCTGCCCCGTGTTGTCCCGCCGCGCCCCTGCCGACGCTGGTCCACACGCCAGGAGAGCGATAACCGCCACGATCGCCGTCACCGTTTTTCCGGGCATGCCGACCTCCCGCCGCCTGGAGCGGCCCGACTCACTTAGACGAAAGTCTACTCCGCGAGGATAGAAGCCCGTCGTTGAGCGGTTCGCCACGCCGCCCCCCTCCCCCCTCAAGCCTCACTTCTCAAGCCTCAAGCCTCAAGCCTCAAGCCTCAAGCCTCACTTCTCAAGCCTCGAGCCTCACTTCGCCCGCGTATACGTCGCGCCCATGAGGAGGTGCCACTTGCCTGCGGCTTCAATCTCGACCTTGCCCTCGATGCGGTCGGGCGAGACGAACTTCTGGGTCTCGCGCAGCCGCACGGGGCCGGCGGCGTCGCCGCGCGTGGTCTCCATCACCAGCGAATCGCCCTGGAAGGCGCCGGCGGCGACGATCGGGTTGGCGGGATCTGCGCCGCCGAAGGACCAGCTCTTCCACTGGCGGCTGGCGCGGTCGTACGTGGTCACGGCGTGGTCCTCGGAGGTGCCGCCCGAGCCGTTGCTCCTGGAGTCGCTGACGAAGAAGTGGCCGCCCGCCGCGCGCTTCACGCTGACGGTCCCCACGCCTTTGCCGCCTTCGGGCATCGCCTTGGACTTCGGCATCTCGTAGGTGTAGCTCCACTCGCCCGTCCAGCGGTCGAGCTGCGCCAGCTCGGGTGCGGGCGCGGCAGGCGCGGCCTGCGTCTCCTGCACGGGCGGCGCCTCGTCGGCATCGACGGCGTCTTCGTCCTGAGCTCGAACAGCGCCCACGGTCCCGAGGAGCAAGGTCATCACGGCAAACAAAGCGACTTTCTTCACGGGCAGACACCTCCGTCACGAAGAGCGCCGGCGCACGCCGGACCCCACGAGTGTCGGCCGGCCGCCGGCTTCTGTCAATGGCGGCGAAAAGCTCGTATGGTGTCGGCAGCATGTACGTCCCGCCCCGCAAGGCCCGGCTGGTGCTCCGCGACGGAGCCGTCTTCGAGGGCGCCCTTTTCGGCGCCAGTCGCGCGGCTGCGGGCGAGGTTGTCTTCAACACCGGTATGGTCGGCTATCCGGAGGCGATCACGGACCCTTCGTACTTCGGGCAGATCCTGGCGTTGACCTATCCGCTGGTCGGCAACTACGGCGTGCCCTCTTTCGAGCGAGACGAGTTCGGCATCCCGCGTTGGTTCGAATCCGAACGTATCCAGGTCCGCGGGCTGGTCGTCTCGAGCTACCAGGGCGAGTACCACCACTGGAACGCGGAGCGCTCGCTCGGCGACTGGCTGGCTCGCGAAGGCGTCCCCGGCCTCTTCGGCGTCGACACGCGGGCTCTCGCCTTGCACCTGCGCGAGCGCGGCACCGTCCCGGGCAAGATCGTCGTCGACGGCGAGCCCGAGCCTGCCTGGTACGACCCGGCCGCCGAGAACGTCGTGCGCCTCGTCAGCACCCGGGAGCCCCGAACCTACGGCGCAGGCGGACCCCGCATCGCGCTGCTCGACTGCGGCGTCAAGAACAACATCATCCGCTGCCTGCTGCGGCGCGGCGCCTCCGTCCAGGTGCTGCCGTGGGACTCGGACCTATCGAGCGCCGACTTCGACGCGCTGGTTCTCTCCAACGGCCCGGGGGACCCCGAGATGTGCGCCGAGGCCGCGCGCGGCGTCCGCGCCCTGCTGGGCGGCCCGCGGCCAATCTTCGGCATCTGCCTGGGCTGTCAGCTCCTGGGGCTCGCAGCCGGCGGGCGAACCTTCAAGCTGCCGTTCGGCCACCGCGGCCAGAACCAGCCGGTGCTGGAAGCGGCCACCGGCCGCTGGGCCATCACGAGCCAGAACCACGGCTACGCCCTCGATCCCGCCAGCCTCCCCGAAGGCTGGGAGGTCTGGTTCACCAACGGGAACGACGGCACCGTGGAAGGCATCCGCCTGGCCGGCACGCCCCACCGGGCCGTCCAGTTTCATCCGGAGGCCGTCTGCGGCCCGGTCGACACGGGGTACCTCTTCGACGAGCTCCTCGCCGACCTGCGCGGCCGGCGCGACTGAAAGGAGCCGTCAGACCATGCGAGTCCTCTTGCTCGGCTCCGGCGGCCTCACCATCGGCCAGGCCGGGGAGTTCGACTACTCCGGCTCGCAGGCGATCAAGGCGCTCAAGGAAGAGGGCGTCGGGGTCGTCCTCGTCAATCCGAACATCGCCACCATCCAGACCTCCGAGGGGCTCGCGGACCGCGTCTACTTCCTGCCCCTGACACCGCACTTCGTGGGCGAGGTGATCGCGCGCGAGAAGCCGGACGGCATCCTGCTCGGCTTCGGCGGCCAGACCGCGCTCAACTGCGGCGTGGAGCTCCACCGACAGGGGCTGCTCGAGCGCCACGGCTGCCGGGTCCTCGGCACCCCGGTCGAAACGGTGGTAGCCACCGAGGACCGGGAGCTTTTTGCCAGGCGGCTGGCCGAGCTGGGAGTCCCGATGCCGAAGAGCGAGGCGGTCCGCACGCGGGCCGAGGCGCGCGAGGCCGCCGAGCGCATCGGCTACCCGGTGCTGGTGCGCGCGGCCTACACGCTGGGCGGCCTGGGCAGCGGCGTGGCAAAGGACGCACGCGCCCTGGACGAGCTGGCCGCGGCTGCCCTGGCGGTGAGCGGGCAGCTGCTGATCGAGCGCGCGCTGGCCGGCTGGAAGGAGATCGAGTACGAGGTCCTCCGCGACCGCGCCGACAACTGCATCACCGTCTGCAACATGGAGAACCTCGACCCGCTCGGCATCCACACCGGCGAGTCGATCGTCGTCGCGCCCAGCCAGACGCTCTCCAACGACGAGTACCATGAGCTCAGGCGCACCGCCGTGCGCACCATCCGCAGCCTGGGCGTCGTGGGCGAGTGCAACATCCAGTTCGCCGTCGATCCCCGGTCGGGCGAGTACGTCGCCATCGAGGTCAACGCGCGACTCTCGCGAAGCTCGGCCCTGGCCTCGAAGGCGACCGGCTACCCGCTGGCCTTCGTCGCCGCCAAGCTGGCCATCGGCAAGCTGCTCTCCGAGGTGAAGAACCCGGTCACAGGTGCGACCTCGGCCTGTTTCGAGCCGGCGCTCGACTACGTCGTGGTGAAGGTCCCGCGGTGGGACCTGGGCAAGTTCCGGCACGCCGAGCGACGCCTCGGCACGGCGATGAAGTCCGTCGGCGAGGTGATGGGCATCGGCCGCAGCTTCGAGGAGGCGCTCCAGAAGGCCGTGCGGATGGTCTCGCCCGGGCTCGAGGGGCTGACGGGCTTCGACGCGGGCGATTCCGACCTGGAGGTGGAGCTCCGGGAGCCGACCGATCGCAGGCTCCTGATGCTGGCCGCAGCGCTCGAAGCCGGGTGGAGCGTCGAGCGGGTCGGCGAGCTGACCGGCATAGACCCGTGGTTCCTCCACAGGATTCAGAACATCGTTCGCATCGAACGACTCCTCGATGAGTACGCGCTCGACGGCTTGCCCGCCGGACTCCTTCGGGAGGCCAAGCGGGCAGGTTTCTCGGACGCGGGCATCGGCCGCACAGTCCGACCACCGCGCCCCGCCGAAGAGGTGCGGGCCCGGCGCAAGGCCGAAGCGATCACGCCCGTAGTCAAGCAGATCGATACGACGGCCGGCGAGTTCCCTGCGCGCACCAACTACCTCTACCTCACCTACCACGGCGACCGCTCCGACGCGCTCGATCGGCGCGCCAAGGACGCGGCAAGCACGGTCATCGTCCTGGGCAGCGGCGCCTACCGCATCGGCTCGTCCGTCGAGTTCGACTGGTGCTGCGTCGGCTGCATCCAGTCGCTGGCGCGCCTGGGCCATCGCACGGCCATCGTCAACCACAACCCGGAGACCGTCAGCACCGACTACGACGTCGCCGACCGGCTCTACTTCGAGGAGCTCTCGGTAGAACGGCTGCTCGACATCTGCGAGCTGGAATCGCCCCTGGGCGTGGTCGTCTCGATGGGCGGTCAGACGCCGAACAACCTCGCCCTGCCGCTGGCCCGCGCCGGCGTGCCGATCCTGGGGACGCCGCCGGAAGCGATCGACCGAGCCGAGGATCGCCACAAGTTCTCGGCGTTGCTGGATCGGCTGGGCGTGGACCAGCCCAGGTGGAGGGAGGCCGCAAGCCCCGATGAGGCGCTGGCCTTCGCGCGCGAGGTCGGCTACCCGGTGCTGGTGCGGCCGAGCTACGTGCTCTCGGGCGCGGCGATGAACGCGGCGTACCGGGACGAGGACCTGACGGCCTTCCTGGCGCGAGCGGCCAAGGTCAGCCCTGAGCACCCGGTGGTGGTCAGCGAGTTCGTCGGAGGGGCCAAGGAGATCGAGGTCGACGCCGTCGCGCGGGGAGGAGAGGTCGTCGCCTACTCGCTGGCCGAGCACGTCGAGTTCGCCGGCGTGCACTCGGGCGACTCCGTCATCGCCATCCCTGCGCAGCAGGTCTTCGTCGAGACCGTGCGGCGCATCAAGCGGATCACGCGCCAGATCGCGGCGGGCTTGAGGATCACCGGCCCCTTCAACCTGCAGTTCCTGGCTCGCGAGAACCGGATTCGCGTGATCGAGTGCAACCTGCGAGCTTCTCGCAGCTTCCCGTTCGCTTCCAAGGTGCTGCGGCTGGACTTCGCCGACCTGGCGACCCGGGCGATGATGGGAGCGCCGGTCGAGGACCTCAGCCGTTCGATGTTCGAGCTCGATTACGTCGGCGTGAAGGCCCCTCAGTTCTCGTTTGCGCGCATCGCCGGGGCCGACCCCGTGCTCGGAATGGAGATGGCCTCCACGGGCGAGGTCGCTTGCTTCGGCGACGACCTTCTGGAGGCGTTCCTCAAGTCGCTGCTGTCGGTCGGGTATCGCATCCCCGAGAAGGGCGTGCTGCTCTCGACCGGAACGCTCGAGGAAAAAACGAAGCTCCTGCCCGCCGTGCGGCGCTTCGCGGAGCTGGGGCTGAAGCTCTACGCCACCGGCGGCACCGCCACGTTCCTGGCCGCAGCCGGCATCCACGCCGAGCCCGTCGCCTGGCCGCTCGACGCCGCACCCTCGACCGCCCTCGACCTGATCGCCTCTGGCGCCGTCGACCTCGTGCTGAACATCCCCAAGTCGATCGAGCCCGACGAGCTGACCAACGACTACTTGATCCGCCGCCAGGCCGTGGACCGAGGAGTCGGCCTGCTAGTCAACGCCGAGACCGCCGCGCTCTTCGCCCAGGCGCTCGCGCGATACCCGCTCGCCGCGCTCAAGGTGCGGGCGTGGGACGAGTACAAGTAGGAGAATCGAGAATCGATTCTCAACTCTCCCCCCACGGGGTCAGCACGATCTTCCCGCGAGCGCCAGGCTGGAGCACCAGCTCGTGGGCAGCGGGGGCGGCGGCCAGTGCTAGCTCGGCGCGCACGATGGGACGCAGTGTGCCGTTCTCCAGGCCCGCGACCAGTGCGGAGTGGACACTAGCCAGCTCCTCGGCAGTCGCGTTGAGGAGCGACATTCCGATGAGGGTGGCGTCCTTCGACATGGCGGCGCGGGGATCGATCTGGATCGGGCCGCGGCTGCCGATGACCACGATGCGGCCTCGCGGCGCGATGAGCTCCAGGTCGCGCGCGAGGTTGACGTTGGCCAGCATCTCCAGAATGACGTCGGGGCCGCGGCCCGCAGTCCGCTCCAGCAGGCGCTCGGGGAAGTCGGGTGACCGATGATCCAGCGCGTGGTGAGCGCCCTCGCGGGTGACCAGGGCCAGACCCTCATCGGTGCCCGCGGTGCCGAGCACGGTCAGACCGGCGGCGCGGGCGAGCTGGACGGCAGCCAGGCCGACGCCGCCGCTGGCGCCGTGTACCAGCACGGCCTCGCCGGGGACCGCCCGCGCGCAGTGATGGAGGGCCCGGTAGGCCGTGGCGTACGGGACGAAGACGGCGGCGCCCTGGGCGAAGCTGACGAGGTCGGGCAGCGGGTGGACCTGGGACTCCAGGCAGAGCGCGCGCTGAGCGTAGGTTCCGGAGAGGCTGCCCGCGATGTAGACCCGCTCACCGGCGCGACGGCGCGTCACGCCTGGGCCGACGCGCTCGACGACGCCGGCGCCGTCCATCCCCGGCGTGTAGGGCAACGGCGGCTTGCGCGCGTAGGCGCCCGAACGGATGTACGTATCGACCGGGTTCACGCCGGCCGCTTCCACGCGCACCAGCACCTGGCCAGCAGCCGGTTCGGGGTCGGCGAGCTCCGCCAGCCGCATGACGTCCGGCGCCCCGAAGACGCACACCTGGATTGCTTTCATCTGGTGGCTCCCTTGAATCCGATGAGGTCCAGCCCGGGCCCGTCGGCCCGCTCCAGGACCACGTAGCACGCGCCGTTGCCCGGCTCGGAGAAAAACGCGATGGGCCGGCCAGGCAGCCCCTTCGCCGCCGGCGCCAGCGACAGGGCACCGGCCGAATCGACGCCCAGCCAGTAGAGGTCGCAGCCATCGCCTGCCCCGGCGGCCACGAGCAACCGCTCGCCTGCAGCCGCTCCGGGGACTATCGAGATGCCGCCCGCGATCTCAGCGCGACCCAGCGGTCTCAAGTGGCGGCAGTCGAACGCGACCACCCACGGCCCCTCTCGCCAGAGCAGTAGCTCCCGCGCGGCCCAGTAGATCGCCGCCCCCGTCGCCTGGCCGGCAGCGGGCGACGACGTCTGTCGCCCCTCGCGAGGACGCGCGACCCAGTCGGTCCACAACCCGTCGCCCGTGCGGTGCTGCACCATCAGGACATCGTCTTCGGAGCGCTGGAACACGGCAGTGATACGGTCGCCGGGGGGCAGCTTCCAGCTCGGCGGTCCCACCCGGACCAGCTCGAAGCCTGGCCCGGTACCGCCGCGGGCCAGAGCCAGGATGCCGGAGAGATACGAATCCTCGCCGACTTCGAACGGCACGGGCGGCTCCAGCGGCCAGTATCCGGCCGGATGCTTCGCCAGCGGCAAGGCGTGTCGCAGCGGGCCGGCGAACGTGCTGATCAGCAGCCGCTCCTCGCACCCGGCCAACGCCTCGGTGGGGCCCAGGACCTCGTGCACGACCGGCGAAGCGCTCCCCGTCGGCAGCGGCATCGGAGAGGCCTCGCGCATACTGGACGTATAGAGGATGGGGATCGCCGGCGCGTCCGGCTGACTGTCCGCGGCTAGCCGGCCGGTCAGTAAGTACGTGTCGCCGTCCGGGAACGCGAAGCGCAAACTGCGCGCGCTCACCCCAGCCAACGGCAGCTCGCGCGTTGTTTCGGCGCCCGGGTCCCGCGACACGAGCGCCCCTGGGCCGAGCGCGTAGAGCAGCTGCGAGTCCCGCACCCGGAACCGGGTGCCGCCCAGCTGACGCTCCACCAGGACAGGCGCTTCCAGGCCAGGCTTCCAGCGCAAGAGCGCTGCCGTCATCGACAGCCGGACGCCGGGCGCCGCGGCCGCAGCCGGCCCTGAGCCTCCCCCCAGGAGCACGAAGTAGAGCCCCCCGGTCGTGGCGCGCATCGCGGTCAGGCTGGCGCGCGTGGCGAAGCTTTCGAGCCGGGAAGGCTGCCCGGTGGCAGCAGCAGGGAAGGCTAACAGGACGAGCGCGAGCCAAAGACCACTGGAGAGTGCAGGCTTCGACAAGCTCAGCCTGAGCGGATTCTGCGGGAACGCGCCGGCGCCACCCCCATGAACCCGCGCCCGCCACCCCGCCCACGAACCTCTTCTTGCCACGCTCGATACTCTAGCACCGAAACCGAGCAACAACCGTGGTTATTTTGCCGCAATCTATACAAATTTGGGTGACTTTCGTCCTTCGACGAGGCATAATTCCACGCCGTGAGTCCAAAGAAGATTCTCTTCGTCCACCCGGAGCACCACACGTCCTACTGGGGCTTCCAGTACTCGCTGCCGCTCTTCGGCAAGAAGGCGATGCACCCGCCGCTGGGGCTGGTGACGGTAGCCGCGATGCTGCCCAGGAACTGGGATATCCGGCTGGTCGACATGAACATCGAGGCTCTCTCGGACGCCGATATCCTCTGGTCGGATATGGTCTTCACGGGAGGCATGACGAGCCAGGCGGTGTCGTTGCTGGACCTGCTGGACCGGTGCAAGCGGCTGGAGCGGCCGACGGTGGTGGGCGGCCCCTTCGGGAGCGGCCATCCGGCCCGGCTCGGCGACAAGCCGACCCATCTGGTGCTGGACGAGGCCGAGATCACGCTGCCCAGGTTCCTGGCGGATCTGGAGCAGGGCACGCCGAAGCCGATCTACCGCTCGGAGACCAAGCCCGACGTGACGACGACGCCGCTGCCGCGCTTCGACCTGCTGAAGCTGGGCAAGTACGGCATCATGGACATCCAGTTCTCCCGCGGCTGTCCGTTCAACTGCGAGTTCTGCGACATCATCACGCTCTACGGTCGGGTGCCGCGCACCAAGTCCGCCGACCAGACGCTGGCCGAGCTCCAGGCGCTCTACGACCTGGGATACCGAGGACCGCTCTTCCTGGTCGACGACAACTTTATCGGGAATAAGAAGGCCGTCCGGCTGCTGCTCGAGAAGATGATCCCGTGGATGAAGGAGCGGGAGTATCCGTTCTACGTCACCACCGAGGCCTCGCTCAACCTGGCCGACGACGGCGACCTGCTGGAATCGATGCGGTTAGCCGGTTTCAAACGCGTGTTCCTGGGGATCGAGACCCCCTCGAAGGAGAGTCTCAAGGAGACGCAGAAGCTCCAGAACATGCGACGCGACATGGTCGACAGCGTCCACGACATCCTCGATCACAACATCGAGGTGATGGCCGGGTTCATCGTCGGCTTCGACAACGACCTGGAGGACATCTTCGAGCGCCAGATCGAGTTCATCACCAAGGCCGAGATCCCGTGGGCCATGACGGGCGTGCTCGCTGCCATCCCGAACACCCAGCTCTGGACCCGTCTCGAAAAGGAGGGCCGGCTGCTCGGCTACCACTCGGGCGACCAGTTCGGCCGGACCAACTTCGTCACGAAGATGGACCCGGACAAGCTGATGCACGGCTTCCAGCAGATCCTCGAGCGCGTCTACGCGCCCCAGGCCTACTTCGACCGCGTCAGGGCCGTCATCGAACGGCTCGATCGGGCCGGCCACCCGAACCTGCACCTCAAGCAGGTCAACCCTCTGCAACTGGCGCTGGTCACCCTGATCGCGATCGTGGTCCAGGGCATTCTCTCCAGCTACCGGGCCGTCTGGTGGCGCTTCATCTTCTGGCTGGCGACGCAGCATCCGAGCAAGTACGTCGCCGGCATCATGAACTCGATCGTCGGCCACCACTTCATCAAGTACACCGCCGAGCTGCTCGACAATGAGCGCGCCCAGCGCGGCGGCCGCGTGGTCGTCGGGGAGTACAAAGGCCCCGCATCCGCCGCCGCCGCGATGAAGTAGCGCATCGAGTCCCCGCGGAAAGCCGGTGGCGTCTGCCGGGGGAGCCGCGCGACGGGCCTTCAGTCCTTCTCTACGGGAAGGTCCCTGCGGCCGCTCCACTCCCACCAGGAGCCGGGGTAGTTCTTCACGGAGGCGACGCCGGCGTGGGCCAGCGCCCAGTAGACGAAGCCGGAACGCACGCCACCCGTGCAGTAGGCGATCACGGGCGAGCCGGCCGGGGCGACCAGCGTGCGAATCCGCTCCACCGGCAGGAGCTTCCCGGCGGGGTCGAGCAGCTGTTGCCACGGGAAGAGCTGGGCGCGCGGGATGTGGCCGCCGCGCGGGGCGCCGTACCACGTGGCGCCTCGGTACTCGTCCGGGGTTCGCGTGTCGAGCAGGATCGCCCCTCCGCTGGCGGACACCCTCTGCACCTCGGCCACGGCCGCGCTGACCGCCGGGACCGGCAGGATCTCGAACTTCCCCGTCGCGGGCGGCGGGACGTCCCGTGTGAGCGTACCGCCGGCCGCGGTCCAGGCGTTCACGCCTCCGTCCAGGACGTGGACATCGCGGTGCCCCAGGTGCTCCAGCATCCAGGCGATGCGGCCTTCTTCCCCCCAGCCGGCCAGCGGATCGCCGTACACCAGGACCGGCCGGTCGCCGCGCACGCCCAACGCTCCCAGCAGCCGGCCGAGAAGCTCGCGGTCGGAGGAGAGCAGCCCCTTGGCAAGCGGGGCAGAGGTGTCCGAAAAGGCATCCCAGGCGACCAGGCGAGCCCCGGCGATGTGCCCCTTACGGTAAGCTGCCGCCGTGCGCGCGTCGAGCACCGCAGCCTGCTGGCCAAGCAAGCTCCAGGCCCCCGCGGCGTCAACGAACCGGCCCAGGACGGGAGGAGCCGCACAGGGCGCGCTGCCGGCCAGTACCAGCGTGGCAACCAGGGCCTGCATCGCGAGCTTCATGTCCCCGATTCTACTCGATCACACGCCTACCGAGCGGATCTTCTTGGCTCGAAGGACGCCAGTAGGATAGACTCACAGGAGAGCGCCTTGAAAACCAATCAGGGTGTACAGGGGAGAGGACGAGGCAATTGTTCCAGGATGCAGTACCACTTAGGCCCGCCGCGCCCAAGGGAAGGCACGCCGGGGACGTGATCGCGGCCATCGAGGAGGACTCCTCCGCCGGCGGTCCTACGCCTTCGATCTGGCACGAAAATTCCTCTGAGGAACGCGTGCTTGGCACCTACCGGGTCCTGGTGGTCGACGACGAGCGTCGTCTGCTCGACACCCTCCAGGACGTGATCCAGTACGACCGGGATTTCGAGGTCATCACTGCGGCTTCCGGCGAAGAGGGGCTGCGAATCGCCGAGTCCCAGTTTCCGGACGTCATCCTCCTCGATCTGATGATGCCCGGGATGGACGGGCTCGAGTTCTGCCGGCTGCTCAAGGGCAATTCGGAGACCAAGGACATTCCGATCGTGGTCCTGACCGCCCGCGACGACATCTCGTTGGTCGTGCAGGCCTTCAAGTCGGGCGCCTCGCACTACTTGCTGAAGCCTTTCGATCCGGCGCGGCTGCGGCGAGAGCTGCGCAACGCCGTCAGCGTGTGAGCACCCCGTCGGGCGACTCCTCCCCAGCCCGGTCGGGTAGAATGCCGGGGATGACCGCATCCAAGGCCCGAGCTACCCGTCCTCGGGGGGGCGCGCGCGGACGGCTCCGCGCGCTTGGCCACCCGGCACCCGTGGACGACTTCGGCCTCGACCGCGAGTTCTTCGAGAGCACCCTGGAACCGCTGCTGGAGTTCCTCTACTCGCGCTGGTTCCGTGTCGAAGTGAGCGGGCTGGAGAACGTGCCGTCGAGCGGCCGGGCTCTGATCGTGGCCAACCACTCCGGAGCGATCCCGTTCGACGCGCCGATGATCCTGCAGGCCATCCGCAAGCACCACCCGGCGCACCGCCACGTCCGGTACCTGGTGCTGAAGTGGCTCTGCGCCACGCCGTTCGCCGCCGAGCTGATCCCGAAGCTCGGGTTCGTGCTCGCGTGCCGTGAGAACGCGCGCAAGCTCCTGGAAGCCGACCAGCTGGTGGGGGTCTTTCCCGAAGGAGCCAAGGGCACGGCCAAGCTCTACCGGGACCGCTACAAGCTGGTGCGATTCGGGCGCGGCGGCTTCGCCGAGGTCGCGCTGGAGACGCAAGCGCCGATCGTCCCCACGGCGGTCGTCGGCGGCGAGGAGACCTATCCGGTCCTGGCGCACGCGCAACCGATCGCCCGGCTGCTGGGGCTGCCGTACTTTCCTCTGACGCCGCTCTTCCCCTGGCTCGGGCTGCTGGGCGCGCTGCCGCTGCCGACCAAGTTCCGCATCCATTTCGGCAAGCCGCTGCACTTGAAGGAAGCCGCGCGCTCCCGCTCCCACGACTACACGACCGTGCAAGCGCTGGGCGAGCTGGTCCGCACTCGAATCCAGCGCGAGGTGCAGAAGCTGGTCGCCGCGCGCACGGGCGTCTTCTGGTCCTAGCGCCCCAGCCCTCCCAATCCGGCGCGCCGGAGAAAATGAGCAAGCCGCCGGACCTTCGGGACGTCGGGGTAGAACCTCCCGAGCTGCGCGTCGGAAGCGGCCTCGAAGTTCGAGAGGCAGATGACGGCCTCCATGAGCCGCCGCTTGTGCTGGGTCATCTCGCCGATGCCCGAGGCATACCCGCTGGCCAGCCCTGCCGCGAGCAGAGCCAGAAGGGCGCCGAACGCCATCCCCCGGCGGCGCTCAGGACCCGGTTGCTCCGTTGACTCCGCGGAGAGCGCGACCGTCGCCAGCACGACGGCTGCCACCGTGAAGAGCGCCGAGATCGAGGCGTAGCGACTGGACGTGGCGCTGGCCAGCCCGAACCCGAGCCGCGACGCTGCGACGACGCCACCCTCGAGCAGCGCAAAGACGAGGAGCGCCACCCACGGAGCGGCCAGCGCAAGCCTCCTGCGGTCGCACCGCCAGAGCCGCACCAAGGCGAGCGCCGCGATCGCCACGACCGCTCCGCCGGCCGCCGCCGCAAGGCCAACCTTCATCGAGAAGTTGCTTCCCAGGCAGGCCAGCTCGTAGAGGAACAGCTCCCCGGGCCGCTCCAGCGCTGTTGCCCAGGGAGCGCGCCCCGGGGCGGCGACGTAGCCGGCGAAGTAGACAGCCCAGGTGGCTCCACCGGTCGCGACCCAGTAGCCGAGCCATCCTCTCAGTTGCGAGGACGCGAGCAGGGAGATGGCCCCCGCAACCCAGATGAGCAGCCCGCTTCCGAAGGAGAAGCTCCCGATCGCCGCGGCCAAAGCCGCGATCCCGAACCGCACTCGGGGATGCGCGCCAGCCTCGGGGCCGGGCGACACCAGAGCGCCGATCGTTACCAACAACGCCAGCCGGCAGAGGAACCACTGTAGCTGCCAGCCCCAGAGCCAGTTCTCATACTGTGCTGCCGAGAACCACGTCCAGGCAACGGCGACCGGCAGCCAAGGCCGGAGCTCGGGCAACGTCAGCTCTCGTGTCCTGGCGAGCAACCACAGGATGACAGCAAACCCGGCGACGGCGATCGTCAGTCCGAGCCAGACCTGGGAGCGCAGATTCCATCGAGTCCAGCCAGCCAGGGTCAGCATCGCAAGGCGGGGAAAGAGAATGCGATGCTCGTTATGCTGCGCGTAGAGGTCCGACCAGCCGAGCCTCCCCTCGGCCTGCTTCTCCAAGAGCGGCGCCAGCTCCCAGTCGTCCTGCCACGGCGCGTTCACCGAATAGGCGTCGACGAGCCATACCAGCGCCAGGATAGGCGCCAGCACAGCCACCCAGGGCCAGCGACCCGCCGGCCCGATGCCCCCGGGCTCCGTCACGGGAGCCATCGGCGCATCGGGTCAGACCGGGCAGCGCGCATGCGGCTCAGTGGCCGGGAGGCTTCGCCGGCGCGGTCTTCGGTGCCGAGTTCAGCTGCGCGAACAGACCCTTCAACATGTTGATGTACGGCGTCGCGGCGCCCGGGTTGCCGCCGCTCCTGTTGCGTTCCTCGATCTGCGCCAGGAACTGCTGCTGGAACGCCGGGTCCTTCATCTTCTCGGCCATCGCCATGATGTTTCCGCCGCCACCGCCGCCGAGCAATCCCGACAGGTCCATCGCCCCGCCTCCACCGCCACCGAGGATCTTGGACACGTCCAGCCCCCCGCCTCCGCCGCCCGCGCCGCCCAGCAACGCGGAGAGATCGATGCCGCCCCCCATTTGCCCGCCGCCCCCCGCCCCACCAAGCAGCTTGGCGATGTCGATGGCCCCCCCCGCTGCCGCCGACGGCGCGGGCGCCGCTACTCCGGACGGCGCCGGCGCGGTCGCCGCGTCGTCCACGATGCTCTTCACTTGCGATTCGGGCACTCGCTTCGTGTACTTGCCAATCTGCACCAGGTAGTGCCCATTCTCGTTGCCGGTGATGTACCCCTTCACCTCGAGCCCGTTGACCAGCAGCAGCCTCTCCGCGAAGGCTTGCCCGACCAGAGCAGACGCCATCATCAGACCCAGTCCGAGAATGCGCAGTTGCCGAGAGCCCATCGAATCACGCTCCTGTAAGTCTACGCCCAAGGCGCCAGGCGCCGGAACCTAGAATACAACAACGGACTGTCCCTTGAGCCGCATCGAGGAAGATCCGTCCATGGCGAAGCAGGGACTGGAGGGCGCCCCCCCCGCGACAGTACACCGCGCGGCGGGCCGTTCCATCCAGGCTGAAGCCTCTGGCCTACCGCCTCTTGAAGAGGTTCACGCTCTTCAGCGTTCGCACGTACTGCGCGCGCTCGAAGGCTGACGGATCGGGACACTTCAGCTGGCTCATGCTGCCTCGCATCTGGGTGAGCGAGCCGTACTCGTGGTCGTCCATCCAGAGGCGAAGGCCGCGCTCGATGTCCCGGATGTGGGAGATGCCATTCATCAGGAGCGTCGAACAGAGCTGGGTCACGCAGGCGCCGGCCATGACCATCTTCAGCACGTCGTGGGCCTGGTGGATGCCGCTTGTCGCCGCAAAGTCCAGCGGCAGTCGGCCACTCAGGATGGCTATCCAGCGCATCGGCAGGCGCAAGGCCTGCGGCGAGCTGGGGATGACGCTGGGGCGGACCTCCAGCGACTCCAGGTCGATGTCCGGCTGGTAGAAGCGGTTGAACAGCACCAGCGCCGAGGCGCCTGCCTCGGAGAACTGGCGGGCCACGTCGGCGAGGTTGCTGAAGTAGGGGGAGAGCTTCATTGCGACTGGGATCTTCACGGCCGCCTTCACAGCGCTCAGGATGTCGACGTAGGTCTGGTCGACCTGGTTGCCCGTGCGGGTGAGATCCGTCGGTATGTAGTAGACGTTGAGCTCCAGCGCGTGGGCGCCGGCGTCCTCGATGTAGCGCGCGTACTCCGTCCAGCCCCCCGAGGTGATTCCGTTGAGGCTGGCGATGATGGGAATGTCGACCGCCTCGCGCGCCTTGCGGATGTGATCCAGGTAGGCGTCCGGGGTCAGCATGAACTCCTTCGGACTTGGGAAGAAGGTCTGCGCCTCGGTGAAGCTGTGGGTGCCCTCCTCGAGGTGGTGAGTCAGGGCGAGACTCTCGGCCTCGATCTGCTCCTCGAAGAGCGAGGGCAGGACGACCGCGGCCGCCCCGCAGTCCTCCATCAGCCGGATGTTGTCCAGGTCCTCCGTGAGCGGAGAGGCCGAAGGGACCAGCGGGGTGCGCAGCTTCAGGCCCATGTAGGTCGTGCTGAGATCGATCATGGTTCCTCCGGTCGGCGGCACGTGGCGCGCTACTTCGACTCGGCTCCGCCGGCGGGCGGCGCGGGCTTCGGGGTGGTGGGGGACTCGCCGGCTCCAGTTGGGCGACCGGCCAGGTACTCGTAGTGCGCCCACGACGCATCGGCGTCGGCCTGTGCCGCGGCCAAGAGTCTGCGGGCTTCTTCGGGGTTGCTCTGGGCAAGCATCCGGAAGCGGTTCTCCAGATACATCGCCTTCTCGACGGGAAGCTTCGGCCTCTTCGAGTCGAGCTCGAAGGCGGGCTTGCCGCTGCCGTTGGCGTCGGGGTGGTACCGGTAGAGCAGCCAGCGGCCGGAGTCGACCATCGCCTTCTGGTTCTGAAGGGCGGTCGTCATGTTGATGCCGTGCGCGATGCAGTGGCTGTACGCGATGATGAGCGACGGGCCCGGGTGGGCCTCGGCCTCGAGGAATGCCTTGAGCGTGTGCTCGTCCTTGGCGCCCATCGCGACCCGGGCCACGTAGACGTTTCCGTAACTCATCGCGATCAGCCCGAGGTCCTTCTTGGCAGTCGGCTTTCCGCCAGCCGCAAACTTGGCGACGGCGCCGCGCGGAGTCGACTTGGACATCTGGCCGCCGGTGTTGGAGTAGACCTCGGTGTCGAGGACCAGGATGTTGACGTCGCGCCCGCTGGCCAGGACATGGTCGAGCCCGCCGAAGCCGATGTCGTAGGCCCAACCGTCACCGCCGACGATCCAGACGCTCTTGCGCACCAGCATGTCGGCCAGCACCAGGAGCCGGTTGGCGTCGTCGTCGGTCGACTCGGAGAGCAGCCGTTTCAAGCGCCCCACGCGCTCGCGCTGCTCGTAGATGCCGGCCTCGCTGGTCTGGTCGGCATCCCGGATGGCGGCGACGAGGCCGGCGCCGACGATCGGCTCCACGCGCTCCAGTAGCTCCAGCGCGAACTGGCGCTGCTTGTCGACAGACACCCGGAACCCCAGTCCGAACTCGGCGTTGTCCTCGAAGAGGGAGTTGGACCAGGCCGGCCCGCGCCCCGCGGAGTTGGCTGCCCACGGCGTGGTCGGCAGATTGCCCCCGTAGATCGAAGAACAGCCCGTGGCGTTGGCGATGAGTGCCCTGTCGCCGAAGAGCTGCGACAGGAGCTTGAGATACGGAGTTTCGCCGCAGCCCGCGCAGGCACTCGAGAACTCGAACAGCGGCTGCTGGGCCTGCTGCTGGCGGATGCTGGTCGTCTTGATTCGGCGGCGGTCCAGCTCCGGCAGCGCCTCGAAGAAGCTCCAGTTGTCCCGTTCCGCGTCGCGCAGCGGCAGCTGCGGGCGCATGTTGAGCGCCTTCAGGCGCGGCTCCGACTTGTTCTTGGCGGGGCAGACGTCGACGCAGATAGCGCACCCCGTGCAGTCCTCGGGGGCGACCTGGATGGTGTACTTGAGGCCCGACCAGTCCTTGTCGCGAGCCTCAGTGGACTTGAAAGAGCCGGGGGCTCCGGCGAGTAGGGAGGGCTCGTAGGCCTTGATGCGGATCACTCCGTGCGGGCAAACGAAGGCGCACTTGCCGCACTGGATGCAGACGTCGGTGTCCCAAACGGGAATCTCCTGCGCGAGGTTGCGCTTCTCCCAGCGGGAGGTGCCGGTCGGGTAGGTGCCGTCGGCAGGCATCGCGCTGACGGGCAGCTGGTCGCCGCGCCCGGCCAGGATTGTGGCCGTGACGCCCTGGACGAACTCCGGTGCCTCCGGGGGCACGGCCGGCGGACGGCGCAATCCGCCCGAAGCCGCATCCGGAACCTTGACGGTGTGCAGGTGGTCCAGGGCGGCGTCCACGGCCTTGAAGTTCATGCGCACGACCTCGGCGCCCTTGTTCTCGTAGGTCTTGCGGATCGACTCCTTGATCGCGGCGATCGCCTCGTTCCTGGGCAACACGCCCGAGAGTGCGAAGAAGCAGACCTGCATCGCCGTGTTGATGCGCCCGCCCATGCCGCTTTCGCGGGCGACCTTGTAGGCATCGATGACGTAGAACTTGAGTTTCTTGCCGGCGATGGAGGCGCGGACCTCCTGCGGCAGCTTCTCCCAGATCTCCTCGGGTCCCCAGGTCGTGTTCAGGAGGAAGGTGCCGCCCGGTTCGATGCTGTCGAGCATCTCGAGGCGCTCCAGGAACTCCTGCTGGTGACAGGCGACAAAGCTGGCGCGGCCTATCAGGTAGGTCGAGCGGATCGGCGCAGGGCCGAACCGCAAGTGCGAGACGGTCACCGCGCCCGACTTCTTGGAGTCGTAGACGAAGTAGCCTTGCGCGTAGTTGGTCGTGTCCTCGCCGATGATCTTGACGCTGTTCTTGTTGGCGCCAACCGTGCCGTCACTGCCCAGGCAGTAGAAGAGAGCCCGGACGACGGAATCGGGCTCGACGCTGAAGGCCGGGTCGAAGGGCAAGCTCGTGCGGGTGACGTCATCGTCGATGCCGACCGTGAAATGGTTCCGGGGACGGCCGGCCGAGAGGTTCTCGAACACGGCCTTCACCATCGCCGGCGTGAACTCCTTCGAGGAGAGGCCATAGCGGCCGCCGACCACGCGCGGGCGGGAGGCCGGGCAGGACCAATCGTTATCGCGCGCTTCCTCGAGCGCGGTGACGCAGTCGAGGTAGAGCGGCTCTCCTGCGCCGCCGGGCTCCTTGGTCCGATCGAGGACCGCGATGGAGCGGGTCGAAGCCGGCAACGCCTCGGCGAAGCGCCGCGCGTCGAACGGCCGGTAGAGCCTCACGCGCAGCAGCCCCACCTTCTCACCGCGAGCGTTCATCCAGTCCACGGTCTCGTGCGCGGCTTCGCTGCCGCTGCCCATCATGACGATCACGCGCTCGGCGTCCGGGGCGCCGTGGTACTGGAAGAGCTTGTAGGCGCGCCCTGTGAGCGCCTCGAAGCGCTGCATCGTCCTCTGAACGAGCTCCGGACAGTCGAGGTAGAAGCGGTTCACGGACTCGCGAGCCTGGAAGAAGACGTCCGGGTTCTGCGCGGTCCCGCGCAACACGGGGTGGTCCGGCGACAGGGCCCTGCGGCGGTGCTCGGACACCAGCTCATCGGTGATCATCGCTCGCAAGTCCTCGTTCTCGAGGACCTGGATCTTGGCGATCTCGTGAGAGGTCCGGAACCCGTCGAAGAAGTGGATGAAGGGGAGCCTGGCCTCCAGCGTCGCCGAGTGAGCGATGAGGGCGAAGTCCATCGCCTCCTGAACGCTCGAAGACGCCAGCATGGCAAAGCCCGTGGCGCGGGTCGCCATCACGTCGCTATGGTCGCCGAAGATTGAAAGCGCCTGGGCCGCAACGGAGCGCGCGGCGACGTGGAAGACGGTCGGCGTCAGCTCGCCGGCGATCTTGTACATGTTCGGGATCATCAGCAGCAGCCCTTGCGAGGCCGTGAAGGTGGTCGCCAGCGCGCCGGTCTGCAGAGCTCCATGGACGGCGCCCGCGGCGCCGCCCTCGCTCTGCATCTCGACCACGCTCGGGACTGTGCCCCAGATGTTGGGCACTCCCTCGGCCGCCCAGGCGTCGGCCCATTCCCCCATCGCCGAGGAGGGGGTGATCGGGTAAATCGCGATGACCTCGTTCAAGCGGTGCGCCACATGCGCAACCGCCTCGTTGCCGTCCATGGTTTTGAACGCTCTGCTCATGACTGCGCAGCCTCCAGCCGCACTCGACCGAACCCGAATGGCGGGGTCCGGCGAGGGCCGCGGAATCAGGCGCGTCGTCGTAGGGACCGCAGCCCTGGCCGGTCCGTTCGGCGAAGGCTCCGCAAATTGCGGGCCCGATCAGGGGCGGCGATGGCAGCCCGTGCAGTCGAAGCCGGGATCCGGGTGCGAGAGACCTCGCCCAGGCCTGTGGCAATCGCGGCAATTCACCGGCGCTGGGAACGAGGCCGCATGCTGCGGGACCGTTCCGGGGGCCGGGGGAGCCGCCTGGTGACTTGTCTGCGCCTTGTGGCAGACACTGCACGTGTTACGCGTCAGATGGCAGCTCGAGCAGTGGCGGTTCGACGGGAAGCCGAATCCAGTGCGATGGGCGTTGGGGCCCGTCGAGGGCGGCGTCGTCTGGTGACACCGGACACAGGCGTCCTGCCTGTGACAGGCGAGGCACTTGTCCCGGTCGATCCCGGCCATCAGACCGTGGCCACGGAGCCGGAACTCATTGGTGTGGTTGGCCGGCGCCTGGTCCTGGTGGCAGCTCACACAGAACGACTGCTGATGGCAGAACGAGCACTCCTGCTTCATGGGACGGGCATGTCCTCTGCGGACTTCCTGTCCGTGGAGTTTGGTCCAGTTTCCCTGGGAATGCGATGCCGGCCGGATGCGCTTCAGGTCCCCCGTGTGACACTTGGCGCAGCTGACCGCTGCGGCCCCTCGCTGGTGGTGGCAGTCGATGCAGAGCTGCATCTTCGGAAGGATTTCGGGCGTCAACCGCTCGCTATCCTCGATGCCCTTGTGGCAGACCTTGCAGTCGAGCTTGGCGTCCACCGTGTGCTTCTGATGGTTGAAGCGCACGCCCTTCAACTCGGGCGGGACGGTCCATTTCGGCGCCACCGGCTTGCCACCGCTGACGGTGTGGCAGGTGTAGCACTCCTTCTCGATGGGCTTGCTCTTGTCTGCGTCGTGACAGCTGGTGCAGTTCTCCATTTTCGGCATCCGCTGCGCGCGCTCCTGGGTGGCGTCATGGCAGTCGGTGCAGCTGGAACCCCGCTCCAGGTGGGCCTTGTGGCTGAATCCGAACACCCCGGGGACGGCCTCGGTTGCCTTGTGGATGGGACCCGCCGAGACGATCTTGGAAGGCATGCCGGGCGCTGCGGTCGTGGCTTCCGAGCTCGCCGCCGAATCTGCGGCTGCCGTCGAGGCTGCCGAAGTGGCGGCGCTGGCAGCGGCATCGTCGCCTTGAGCGAGCGAAAGAGTCGCCAGGGGCAAAGAGAGCGTGGCCAGGAGCGTCAACCCGAGAAGCCTGGCGCCGGCGGTGCGGATGGGGAGCGTTTCGAGTTTCATCTGCGTCTGGCTCTCAGAAGTCGTGCTTCACCGACAGCTCCAGCGTGCGGAACTGTCCTCCGTCCTGGAAGGGCTCGGCCACGAACCGGGAGCGAATGCCCCAGTCACGCTCCGGATTTTTCCAGTCGCAGGTCAAGTAGTACTCGCGCACGTTGTCGCGCAGTAGACCCGTCAACGGCTCGAACTCGTAGAGGGAGTAGCTGGAGCCGGCCGAGAACTTCAACCGGCGGCCGGCCATCCATCCCAACTCGCCGCCCAGGGTGCCGAACTCGCTCGTCTGCGCCAGGTAACGGTCGTAGTTGACGGCCAGCGACAGGCGCGGGTTCCCGAAGATTCCGGGTGCGAAAAAGCCCGCGTACCAGCGGTCGTAGTCCTGGTTGAAGAGCGCGCCAAGCGCGCCGCTGTCCGAATCGCGATTCGTGTAGCCGAAGTTGAGGTCCAGCTCGCCTTCGAGGAGGGTCTTGCTGCCGGAGAGCGAAAGCTGCGTGTAGCCCGCGTAGGCGCCCATCACGTCGAAGAACGAGGCCACCTCGGTGGCCTGCCCGAAGAAGGCGCTGGGCTGACGCTCGGCGGCGATGGTGAAGTAGAGCTGCTGTTCGGGGTAGCGGAAATTGCCCGCCATCGACAGAGATCGGAATTGATCGTCGATGCGGAGAGCGCGGGCGTCGATGTCGACGTGCGTGTTCAGGTTGTAGAACGCCGAGAGCGCCGCCATCGTGTCGAGCTCCACGCGCGCTGCGGGGCCCGCCGGAACAAGCTGGCCAAACGGCTGGTAGCGATCGCGAATCCGGGCCAGGTCGAAGCGCAGCTTCAACTTGTCGGTCGCCGAGTGCTCCGCCCCCAACCCCAGGACCCAGTCTCCGTCCTGCCGGTCCTCGTACAAGTGGACCGTGTTTCCACCATAGACTGACATCCGGGTGCGGGAGCCGACCTCTTCCTCGACACGCACTCCGTCAAAGTAGATGCCGGGCACTTCCTGGATCGTCTGCCGGCCGACCCGCAGCTTGTCGACGAAGCCGACGTCCCGGACGTCCACGTGGCCGTAGTAGAGACGGCCGAACGGGTCCTGGAAAGTGTCGTCGATGAAACGCAGCGGGTCGCCCGCGGCGCGCTGGCGATCGGCGGACTTGGTGCCTCGGAAGAAGAGCTCGCCGCTGACCTGCTGGCGCTCGTCGCCAACGGACAGACTCACATACTGGTAAAGATAATCGGCGTTGCCTCGTCCCAGGCCGCTGCGTCCGCGGAAACGCGTCTGGGTCCAGCCGTGGACCTCGGTGGGCTCGGTCGAATAGGTGGCAGGACTGACGCTGGCGGCGCCTGTCGATGTCTCGGTCGACGTTGCGGACGTGGCCGGTTCCGTGGAGGCCGTGGAAAGCTCCGAGGCTGCCTGCGAAGCAGTAGACGGAGCTGCCGCAGCGGCGGACTCCTCGCCCAGAGCGACACAGATGGGCGAGCCGAGCCAGAGTGCGACCGTCAGTAAACAGCTGGCCGCCCAGTATCGAGTTGCTTCTCTCATCATCTCCGACCCCACGCGCCTAGGAACACGGCCTGGGTTTCTAACACTTTGGCATACGAAATACAAGCGCAATCTCGCGTCATTTGTCCGAAACCCGGCCGGGTCGAGCCCTGCATTCCTCACTTACAGCGCTTGGCTGGAATGAGCAAAGCCCACCATCCGGCTCCCCCCAGGAGGTCCGTCACCGTAGGAACGGGGGCCGGACGATGGGCAGCCTCGAGCCGCAAGGCGTGTGCCATGAGGGAGGAGAGAGAATCGAGAATCGAGAATTGAGAACTGAGAAGCGAGGACAGTAGCCCCCTGTCACAGGGTGTTCGCCGGTCCGGCGGCTCGCCCCCCCCCGTGCGTACCCTACTGACTACTGACTACTGACTACTGGCTACTGGCTACTGACTACTTGCCACTCCCATCGAATCGAGAGTCGAGGATCGTCAGTCCCATCTGTTCGAAGCGGTTGCGCATCACTTCGCTTTCGTGGCGGTCGACCTTCACTTTCAGCACCAGGTTCCGGGCCTTGGGCAGGTCCTCGCTGGAGTACGTGACCGAACAGATGACTTGAGGCGAGTACTCCTTGACGACGTCCAGGACGTCGCGCAGGGCCGTCGCCGAGACGCCCAGATCGAGCGTGAAGCGGGCCCCGGGGTCGTGGGCGCCCAGCAGCTCGACCATGGCCTCGAAGATGTCGCTCTCCGTGATGATGCCGACCATCTGGCCGTCGTCGACGACCGGGAAGCCGCCGATCTTCTCCTTGCGCATGATGGCGGCGGCCTGCTCGATGGTCGTGTCCGACGGGACGGTCAGCACTTGCCGCTTCATCACGGCCGAGACCGGTGTCTTCTCGATGAGGTAGCGCAGCTCGTGCGCCTCCAGGTCCGTCGCCTTCGACGGCATGTACTCCCTGAGGTCGCGGTCGGTGACGATCCCCGCGAGCTTTCCGTCCCTCACGACGGGCAACCGGCGGATGCGATTTTCTCGCATCAGTGCGATGGCGCGAGGCAGCGGATCGCTCTCGGAGAGCGCGATCACGGTCTTGCTCATCAAATCCCTGACCAGCATGGTGACGTTCCTCCTGTTCGCCCTCTCAGTCCGCAAGACGGAGGCCAGATGTGCCTCCAAGCACAATCGGGACTCTATGTCCCCCGTGTGTCCTGGGGCCAGTCTCGAGTACCCGGGCCGCCCGGGAAAATTCGTGGCGAGAACCGGCGGCGCCCACCTGAAAACCCGTGGCGTCTACCTGTACCGGGTTTCTGAAGAAACCCGGTACAGGTAGACGCCACGGGTTTTCCAGGCCGCACGCGGCCTCCGCGGGCCTGCCGGCGGCCACGGGCCGTTCGCCGTCAGGCGGGGCAGGCGGCCGAGACGTCGGCCTGCTGGCCGAGCGCGATCGACTGGAGTACGGCTGGTTGGTTGACGACGATGCGCCGGCCCGATCGCCCCAGGACGCCTCGGTCGACAAGCCGCGCAACGTGGCGTGTGACGACTTCACGCGCCGTCCCGATGGCGCTGGCCATGTCCTGCTGGCTGAGCACCTGCACCACTCGGCGGATGCTGCTGTCGGTTTCTCCGCGGTACCCGGCCAGCTTCAGGAGCAGCGACGCCAGACGGCTGTCGATGTCGTGGAGGGCCAGCTCGACGGCCAGGTCGACGCAGCGTCTCCGTGACCGGAACAGCATGTCCGTCAGAGCTGCGCAGGCCGACGGGCAGTCCGCCGAGATGGCGCGCCAGTCCGCGCCGTTGACGACCAGGACTCGCGCGGCGGTGAGTGCCTGGGCCGAACAACCGAACGTGCAGTTGGAGGCCGGCCCGCAGCAGGGCCCTACCGCTTCGACCGGGCCCAGCACGTCCAGCAGGACTTCTCGTCCCGCGCACGACTTGCGGAAGGTCTTCAGCCAGCCCGACTCCACCAGATACAGTCCGGCAGGCTGGTTCGACTCGACGAACAGCACCTCTTTGCGGCGCAGCGAGCGGAACTTCGCCACTCGCGCAACTCGCACGATCTCGTCCTCGGGCACTCGGAGCAGCTCCGGAATTCGTCTCAGCAGCGCATAGCCTTCCACGGTCATCGCACCTTCCTTCCTCTTGGCGCCATCCGCAATTCCGCTGCCAATCGGTGATTGCAGTAGCGGGAAGAGAATCGAGAATCGAGGAGCGAGAATCAGGCCTCGAGTGTGCGCCTGCGAGGTGAGGCCGGGTCGCGGCCAGAAGGGAGTGGGCCAGGCCGGGACGTTCGCGGCATTCGGCTCAGCTTCTCTTGGGCGGGAAGGCAATCGAGTGGTCAGGGCAGCGCGCCCTCTCCCCTTGACCTCGTGCCCCCTGCTCGATTCTCGATTCTCGATTCTCGCCCCCCGATTCTCCAAATTTCTTTCACTTTGGTAACTCGCGTCACGGCATCAACTCGATTGGTGCCACTAGTCTCCGTCCGGGTGATGCGATGAGCTCCGAGAATAGACAATCCAACGTACTGGCCTGGTCCCTCCTGGTAGTGCTGGGCGGCGGTCTGCTGACCGTGCTCCTCTCCTACTCTCCCCCCGTCGACATCTCTGTCGAGGGGCACCGGATCGACGAGGCCTTCGGGTACACGACACGGCTGATCACGATCTACTTCGCGATCGTTCTCTTCGTGATGGGCTACTGCCTGGTTCGCTTTCGAGCCCGTCCGGGCCACTCGGCCGAGTACATCGAGGGCAACCAGCCCAGGCATCTATTGATGACGGGGGCCCTGGCCGCCAGCGTCTTCATGCTGATCGACATGCGCCTCATCGCAACCTCGGCGCACGACGCCTCCGAGATCTTCTGGAAGTTTCCCACGGGCAAGGACGTCGTCAAGATTCAGGTGCTGGGGCAGCAGTTCGAGTGGCACTTCCGCTACGCAGGCCCCGACGCCAAGTTCAACACCGCAGACGACGTCGAGACGACGGCGCTGCTCCACGTCCCCAAGGGCAAGCCGATCTTGATGCAGCTGCGCTCCAAGGACGTCATCCACAGCCTCTTTCTGCCGAACGTCCGCCTCAAGCAGGACGCCATCCCCGGCCGCCAGACGCAGCTCTGGTTCCAGGCCACGGCCCCCGGTGACTACGAGCTGGCCTGCGCCGAGCTCTGCGGCCTGGGGCACTACAAGATGCGCGGGCAGTTCATCGTCGACGAGCCCGCCGACTTCGAGGCCTGGATCGCGGCCCAGTTGAAGGACGCCGAGGAGGAGTACGACGCGGACGACAAGTCCGCAAACTGGGGCTGGGACTGGGAGGCCCGGAACTGATGCACGACGCCCACCACGCGGAACCGACTGGATTTCTCTCTCGAGTCGTCTTTTCCCGCGACCACAAGGTCATCGCCAAGCAGTTCCTGCTCCTTGGCTTGCTGTTCCTCGGGCTCGGCGGAGTCCTGGCCCTCCTCATCCGGTGGCAGCTGGCCTTCCCCGGGAAGCCGGTGCCGATCGTCGGCCAGTACCTCTTCAGCGCCACCGCCGGCGCGATCAGCCCCGAGGGCTACACGATGCTCTTCACGATGCACGGGACGATCATGATCTTCTTCGCGATCACCCCGATGCTCATCGGCGCCTTCGGCAACCTCTGCATCCCGCTGATGATCGGCGCCCGCGACATGGCGTTCCCGTTCCTCAACATGCTCAGCTTCTGGGTGGCCGCGGCCTCCGGTGTCGTGCTCGCCGGCTCTTTCTTCGTCGAGGGCGGTGCCGCCATGGCCGGCTGGACCGCCTATCCCCCGCTCAGCGGCGCGACCGCCACCCCCGGGCTGGGCCAGACGCTCTGGGCGGTCAGCCTGTTCCTCGGCGGCGTCAGCACCCTCATGGGTGCCATCAACTACGTGACGACCATCCTCATGCTCCGCGCGCCCGGGATGGGCTTCTTCCGGATGCCGCTCTCCGTCTGGGGGCTGGGGTTGGCCGCGGTGCTCAACATCCTCTTCGTCCCGGTCATCGCGGCGGCGCTGCTGATGCTGATCCTCGACCGCGTCGCCAACACCGGATTCTTCGTCTCCGGCGCCCAACCCGGCTCCGCAGGTGATCCGCTTCTCTTCCAGCACCTCTTCTGGATCTTCGGCCATCCGGAGGTCTACATCCTCATCCTGCCGGCCTGGGGCATAGTCTCGGACCTGCTGGCTGTTTTCAGTCGCAAACCCGCCTTCGGCTTCAAGGCGACCGCAATCGCCATGAGCTCCATCGTGGTCCTTTCGACCGTCGTCTACGGCCACCACATGTACACGGTCGGCCTCTCCCCCGGTCTCGGAAAGGCCTTCATGTCCCTCACGATGCTCATCAGCATCCCGTCCTCCGTGCTCTTCCTCAACTGGCTCGGCACGATCTGGCGCGGCTCCATCCGTCTGGAGCCCGCGATGCTTTTCGCGCTCGGCGTCGTCTTCGTCTTCGGCATGGGCGGGCTCACCGGCCTCTTCCTGGGCGCCATCACCACCGACATCTACCTCCACGACACGGCCTTCGTCGTCGGGCACTTCCACTACACGATGGCCGCTTCGGTGCTCTTCGGGAGCCTGGCCGCCATCTACTTCTGGTTCCCGAAGATGTTCGGGCGGATGCTTTGCCCCGAGCTGGCCCGGCTGCACTTCTGGTTCACGTTCCTGCCGCTCAACCTGGTCTTCTTCCCGATGTTGATCGAGGGCTACGGTGGCATGCCAAGGCGCCTCTACGAACCGACTTCGTACAAGTACCTCGTCCAGTTCCAGCCCGTGAACCAGCTGATCACCTTCGCCGCAATGGTCCTGGGGCTGGCCCAGCTCATCTTCGTCTGGAACGTCGCGCGGAGCCTCTGGGCGGGCGAGCGGGCCCCCGCAAACCCCTGGGAAGCCACCACGCTCGAGTGGCTCACACCTTCGCCCCCTCCGCACGAGAACTTCGACGTCATCCCCGACGTGCACCGGGGCCCGCACGAGCACAGCCGGCCCGACGTGCCGGACCGCGACTGGATCGGACAATGGGAGTCACAGGCTCCGGAGACTCCTCTAACTCCACCGGCGCCTCCCTCGGACTCCGAGGCGGTGGCGGTCTGAGATGAGCGACATCGCGGCCTGCGAGGTCTCTCCCGTCGCGCCCGTGGCGACCCACGGTGAGCTGGCCGACGTCGTCGGAATGTCTCTCTTCCTCGGGTCCGGGGCCGTGCTCTTCGGCTCGCTCCTGATGAGCTACGCCATGCTGCGCGCCCAGCAGCCGGTCTGGCCGCCGGCCGGCTGCCCGCCCCCGCCTCTGCTGATGGCGGCCGCCAATACCCTGGTGCTCGCGGTCTCCAGCGTCTCGATGGCGCGCGCCCAGATACAGGCCGCATCCGCCATCCGGTGCGCAGGCGCGCTCGGCGCCACCATGGCGCTGGGCGTCCTCTTCCTGGTCTTGCAGCTCCCCGTCTGGAGCGCGCTCCGGGCGGCGCCGCAATTCGGCCTGATGCGAAGCGTCTTCCTGCTGCTGGCCGGCTGCCATGCGCTGCACCTGGCGGCGGGCCTGGGGGCGCTGGCGTGGGTCCTCCCGGGCGCGCTGGTGAGCGAGCCCCGTGGCCAGCAGCTCGCCGCGCGCGTGCGCCTCTGCGCGATGTTCTGGCACTTCCTGGGCGTGGCCTGGGCCGCGCTCTTCCTCACCGTGTTTGTCTTCTGACCAAGGAGTCCGGATGCAGGCCGAAGCGACCATCGATAGTCTCCCCGTCCCACACGCCCACAGCGAGCCGTCCGCCGGCAAGGTCGGGATGTGGATCTTCCTCGTCACCGACGCCCTCTCGTTCGGCGGGCTGCTGATCGGCTACGCCTCGCTCAGGTCGTGGTCCCCGACCTGGCCCGTGCCGTCCTCGGTGCTCGATATCCCGCTGACCGCGCTCAACACGTTCGTCCTCATCTGCTCCAGCGTCAGTATGGTGCTGGCCGTCTCCGCTGCCGAAACCGGCGATCGCAAGAGCGTCATCCGCTGGCTCGGCGCCACGGTCGCGGGCGGCCTCTGCTTCCTTTCGATCCAGGCTTACGAGTACCACCACCTGATCTCGGGCGGCCTGTCGCTCTCCTCGAGCCTGTTCGGGGCCACCTTCTTCACCCTTACCGGCTTCCACGGGGCCCACGTCGCCAGCGGCGTGCTCTACCTATCGACCCTGCTCTGCGGCGTGCTGGCGGGCAAGTTCGTCGGCCACGGCGATAGCCACATCGAGATCGCGGGCCTCTTCTGGCACTTCGTCGATCTCATCTGGATCCTCATCTTCACCTTCGTCTACCTCGTCTGAAGCAAGTCCTACAGGAGCGCCATGCAGATCACTCCACGCGTCAAGCTGTACCTGGCCATATGGGGAGCGCTCTTCGCGCTCACGATCGCGGAGGTCATCATCACCCAGGTCGGGCTCGGGAAGAGCACCGTGCTGGCCGGTCTGATCGTGATGTCCGGCTTCAAGGCCGCAGCGGTCGGCCTCTTCTACATGCACCTCTGGTGGGAGAAGGCGTGGCTCGGAGCCGTGGCGCTCAGCCCGTTCGCCTTCACGGCCCTCTTCGCGGTCGTGCTGATCTTGGAGAACGGCCGTTGAGAAGCTCTCTCGTCGCGGGCGCGCTGATGTTCGCCTGCGCGGCCGCTGTCACGGCCTGCCCCACGTGCGGCGGCCAGCAGAGCATGGATCGCGTGCTCCTGTGGCTGCTGGCCGGGCTGATCGCCGTGCCGATCGTCGTCGGCGTCGCCACCGGAGGCGTCGTCGCCAGGGCCCTGGCTCGGGCCCAGCTCAACGGGCCGGCAGACGGGACATCAGGCCGAACACCTCCGCCCGCACCGCATGGAGCCGCGCCGCCAGGACCAGGTTGAGCCGCCTGGCAAAGAAGAGTGCCAGCTTGTCGTCGGCATCGCACAGAGCCCGCAGCGCCCGGCCCTCCAGCACCACCGCAATCGTCGGTTCGACCGTCTCGGCCGTCGCAGTCTCTTCGTGAGGCGGGACCACGGCCGACCAGCCGAAGAGCTCGCCCTTCCCGGCGTGCCCGATCCGGAGCGGCTCGCGGCCGGGGAACACGTGGGCGATGGCCACTCGGCCCTCGATGACGAAGTAGAGGTCCAGCGCCGGATCCCCCTCGCGGAAGAGCGTGACACCGGCCGGGATGCAGACGGCGCGCAATAGCGGCTCCAGGCGCGAGAGCTCCTCTGGTCCAATTCCCTCGAAGAACCGAAGCCCTGAGAGGTAGCCGACGAGCCGGGCCGGAGTGACCCAGGAGCCTCCGATGTCCATTCGATCCGTCATAGCAGCCTCCGGGGGAGCGAGAACTGCGCGTCCGGTAGCGAGCGACCGGAAACCGTGCCGCACTACGCTCCTGGCGTCGTGCCGAGCTTCCGGCTCCAGGGTCGCAACTTCCGTACCAGAGATGGTATAGATTCGGGGCCATGTCGCTCGCGTCGGGAAAGCTCAGGCAGGTCCAGTTCACCATCGCCTGGGTCTTCGCCGCAAACCTGGCCGTCGCGCTCGCCAAGCTCTACTACGGACGGCTCACGCGCTCCATCGCGATGCAGGCCGACGCCTACCATTCCATGCTAGACGCGCTCGCCAACGTCATCGGCCTGGTCGGCGTCTCCGCGGCCCACGAGCCGGCTGACGAGAGCCACCCCTACGGCCATCGCAAGTTCGAGACGTTCGCCGCGCTGGCCGTGGCGGTCCTCGTCCTCAACACGGCCGTGGAGGTCTTCCGCGAGGCCTCGTCCCGTCTCACAGGGGGCACGCCAGCGGCGCCGACCCGGGAGGCGCTGGCCGTCATGGCGGCAACCATCGTCGTCAACGCTGTCGTCACGGTCCTGGAGCGGCGTTCGGCCCGGGACCTGGGCAGCGACTTTCTGCTCGCAGACTCCAGCCACACCCTGAGCGACGTCCTCGTCAGCATCGGTGTTCTGGCCAGCCTGGCCTTCACGATGGCAGGCCACGCCTACCTCGACCCGATGGTGGCCCTGGCCGTGACCGGCATCATCGCCTGGGTCGGCGTGGGTCTCGTGCAGCAGACCGTCCCCGTCTTGCTCGACGCCGAGGCGATTCCGGCGGCCCGCCTGGAGCCAGTCATTCTTTCCGTCGAGGGCGTCGCCAGCTGCCACAAGCTACGCAGCCGCGGCCGTCCCGACGACGTGCACGTCGACCTGCACATCCAGGTCGACCCCGCCCTCACCGTACTCGCAGGCCACTCCATTGCGCACCGCGTCAAGGACCGGCTCAAGGCCGAGTTCCCGAACGTGACCGATGCGCTGATCCACGTCGAGCCCTTCCGCAGCAGCGACGCGGATAGTTGAGAATGGAGTAGTGAGTAGTGAGTAGTGAGAAGTGAGTAGTGAGTAGCGAGTAGAACCGAAGCCCCTCGACCTTGCCCCTGATCCCTGAAGCCTGATCCCTGAAGCCT
Source organism: Candidatus Wallbacteria bacterium (assembly GCA_016213845.1). Lineage (GTDB taxonomy): Bacteria > Muiribacteriota > UBA6191 > JACPRK01 > JACPRK01 > JACPRK01. The sequence continues at coordinate 116,895 of JACQZN010000015.1, read as the reverse complement.
CACTCCTCAAGCCTCACTCCTCAAGCCTCAAGCCTCCCCCCCCCACACGCCACTCCGGCGCGCGGCGCGTGGAGAGGGTTCAAGCCGCTCAGGGCTTGGCCGGGATCTTCGCGGCGCCGTGATGGCAGGTGCCGCACGTGATGGAGCCGCCCTTGAGCTCTGCCGAGAACTTCTGGCCCAGGGAGACCGTCATTTCCTTCATCTTCTTGCTGACTTCTTCCTTGCCCTTCTCGACGGGGACGTTGTCGTCCACCTTGCCGACCTTTAGGTTGCCTCGGTGGCAGCCCCAGCAGGTGATCTTGACGTCGCCGGGAATCGCCGCGTTGGCCTCGTCGGTGAGCTTGACCATGGCGCGCGTGGCTTCCTTGGCGGGATGGTCGTCGAGATCGGGCGTCTTGAGGTTCTTGTGACAACCCAGGCACTTCACGCCGAGCGACTTGTTCCACTCGGACATGGCCTTCTTGATCTCGTCGTCGCTCTTGCCCTTGAGCGCCTTGATGTTCTTGAACTTGGACTCCGCGAGCACCGCGGACGCCATGCCGAGCAGGGCCAGGCAGGCGAGCGCCATGCCGAGAGTACGTGCGAATCGTCTCATCGGGATTGGTTCCTCCTTCGTGAGGGTAGTGGGAGATCCGCCGGGATCTCCTCAGTTGGCTGGATCGGAAGCCGCAATCGACGTGCCGTGATTCATGCTTCTTGGCCTGGTTCGTGACCGCTGCCCCCGCAAAGTCACGCTCGCCTGCGCCTCCGGGTCTGCGATGGCAACTCAGGGCTCGACCGGCGCGTCGTCCTTGCCGTCCTTGTAACCGTACGCGTGCAGCTTGCGCCGCAGGTGGCGCACGCTGATTCCCAGCGAGCGCGCCGCGCGCGTCCGGTTGCCGCCGGCCTCCTTGAGGCTCTCGAGGATGTGCATCTTCTCGACGTCCGCCAGCGAGTGCCCCATATGCGTAACTGGAGTCACGGGAGCCGCTGGCACCACCGACTCCTGTGGAGGCGACGCAGCCGCGAACGGCTGCTCCACGATTCTCGGGGGCGGCGGTCCGAGCGGCGCCGGCGAGCTGGCCGGCAGCGCCTCCCGGAAGGCGAACTCCCGGATCACCGGGGCTGCGTGGGAAGGCGTGCCGGTTGCAGCCCGCACCGCGCCTCGCCGGACGGTGCCGGGCAGGTCCGCGGGTTCGATGATCGGCCTTCCCATGGACAGGATCGTGGCGTGCTCGATCGCGTTGGCCAGCTCCCGAACGTTGCCCGGCCAGTCGTGCGCCAGCATGATCTCCATCGCCTCGGGCTGGATCTCGGTGGGGGCGTTGCCGACCGCCGCCCGCCCGTGCTTGAGAAAATGGTAGGCCAGCAGCGGGACATCCTCCCTGCGCTGTCTGAGGGGCGGGATCTCGATCCGGAATACGTTCAGCCGGTAGAACAGGTCCTCGCGGAAGCGTCCCTTGCGGACCTCCTCCTCGAGGATGCGATTCGTGGCGCAGATCAGCCGCACGTCCACGTGCGTCTCTCGCGTGTCGCCCAGCCGCCGGAACGCGCCCGTTTCCAGCACCCGCAAGAGCTTGACCTGGGCCGCCATGTTGAGCTCGCCGATCTCGTCGATGAAGAGCGTCCCCTCGTCGGCCGCCTCGAAGAGCCCTCTCTTGAACGCGATGGCGCCGGTGAAGGCTCCCTTCTCGTGGCCGAAGAGCTCGTTCTCGATGAGCGTGTCCTGCAGCGCCCCGCAGTTGACGGCGATGATGGGGCTGTCGCGCCGGGCGCTGGCCGCGTGGATCTCCTGCGCCACCAGCTCCTTGCCCGTGCCCGTCTCGCCCTCGATCAGCACCGGCGAATCCGTGCGGGCCACCTGGTGGATCGAGCGCAAGACGTCGTCCAGCACAGGGCTCGTCCCCACCAGCCCGGCCCGCACGCCCCGCCGCGCCAGCTCCTCCTTCAGCAGGATCGTCTGCTTGCGCAGCATCCTCTTCTCGTAGGCCTTGCGCGCCAGGATCTCCAGCTCGGCCAGCTCCACTGGCTTGATCAAGTAGTCGTAGGCGCCCAGCTTCATCGCCTCCAGCGCCGTGTCGACCGAGGCGTGGCCCGTGATGAAGAGAACCTCCATCGTCGGCTGGATCTCCTTGAGCTGACGGTAGAGCTCGATGCCATCCATCCCGGGCATCTTGATGTCGAGGATCGCCACGTCGAAGTACCGGTCGTGGCACAGCCCCAGCGCCTCGGCGGCGTTGGATGCCATCGTCGGGTGATCCTGCCGCTCCTCGAATCGCTCGTGGATGACGGTGCGGATGTCCTCCTCGTCGTCGACGATGAGGATGTCCATGCCTCGTCGCATCTAGGCTGCCTCGCTATTGCCTGCCGGTGACTGCGCCTTCGCAAGCCAGACGGTGAAAGTGGTTCCTTGCCCCTCGTGGGTCGCGAATGTGAGACGTCCTCGCATTCGCTTCAAGATCCGCGTGCAGATGGCCAATCCCAGTCCCGTCCCCTTGCCCTGGGGCTTGGTCGTGAAGAAGGGCGAAAAGATCTGCTCGCGGTTTGCCTCGGGGATGCCGCAACCATGGTCCTCGAATTCTATCGCAATCTCGTCCTCGGCGTCGCGGGCGCGCACGGAAATCGTCGAGCCGGGTGGGCTGGCGTCGAGCGCGTTGGTCAAAAGGTTCAGAAAGACCTGCTGGAGCTCTCCCCGCTGACAGCGCACCCTCGAGAGCCCCTCGGGGATTTGCCGCTCCACCGTGATGCCCTGATGGCGGGCGTCGAACTCGACCAGCGCCATCGTCTCGACCAACGCCGATTCGAGGTCGAGTAGCTCCGGGGCCTCCTCCTTCTGGCGTGCGAAGTCGAGCAACGTCCGCATGATCTCCGAGCAGCGCTTCACGTTCTTGCGGATCACGGTCAAGTGGCCCGGGAACTTGCGAAACTCGGGCAGCGCCGTCAATGCCGGGTGCTTGGCCGCCTCGACCAGCTGCTCGGCGTAGGCGCTGATGCTGGCCAATGGGTTGTTCATCTCGTGGGCAATCGAGGCGGCCAGCTCGCCCAGGGCGGCCATCTTGCCCGCCTGCAGAAGCTGCATCTCGATGCGGCGCCGGTCGGAAACGTCGCGGACCATCTCGAGCACATGCGTGACCTGGCCGTTGGGGCCGTGGACGGGGCTCGTGATGACCTGGTAGTACTGGCGGTCGCCCGGACCGCTGCCCGTCACCACTTCGCCGGCCTCCGCGTTGCCGCTCTCGAAGCTGCGCGTGGCGGGGCAGTCCTCGCAGACTTCGCTCCTGTTCCAGAGCACCTGGTAACAAGGCTCGCCGGGCTTCGTCTCGCACTTGCCCTCGCAGCTCTTCACGTCCGGGGGAGGCAAGACCCGCATATCGGGACCCACGGGCGTCACCGCCAGCTTCAGCCCCTGCGACATCGCCGCGAGCTGCGCCCCCTGGGTCGACTCCTTCACCCGCAGCCGGGCCAGCTCCGCTTCGACGTTTTCGCGCCACCCGTCCCGGCGGAGGAACTCCTTGCGCATCTTCCGCTGCATGAGTGCGAACGTCCCCGCGATCGCCACGACGGCAATGAGTACGTCCCACAGCATTGTAAGGTCTTCCTTACCCCCACAGCCGGGGCCCTGCCACCGGTCGGGTGGTCGGTGCCCGCATGTTACGAGATCCGGGCTGCCGCAGCAACACCCGGGCCACCGGATGCCCTGGCTACCACCGGCTCCCCCAGGGCACCCTCATGTCCTACTTTTTCGGCCCGATCCGGAGCCATGCGGACAGAACGTCCCCCGGGGCTGCCGGCCGATTTCCGGTATCCCCTGCGGTAGTGTTGCTGGCACAGCCCTTGCGTTTGTACCTTCCTCAGGTCGAGCGGACCGAAAGGTAATCGGCTGTTCACCGTCTAGGAGGCACCGTGGAGCGTCGTTCCATCCTGTCCTGGCTTGCCATGCTCGGAAGCCTGTTGATGGCCTACGGCACCGGTGCCGTCTACGCGCTCCGGTTCCTCTACCCCGCGAAGAAGAAGGTGCGGCGAGAGCTCTTTGTCGCCTCCGTCGAGGCCATCGGTCCGGGCCAGAGCCTGGAGTACCTGCTGCCGTCCGGCGCCAAGGTGGCCGTCACCCGCACCGTCAAGGGGCTGGTCGCACTCTCCAACACCTGTCCGCACCTGGGCTGCAAGGTCCACTGGGAGGGCGAGAAGAGCCGCTTCTACTGCCCGTGCCACGAGGGCGTCTTCGATCCGTCCGGCACGCCCGTCTCCGGCCCGCCAAAGGCCGAGAACCTCGCGCTCGGCCGCTATGAACTGACCGAGAAGGACGGCCAGGTCTACCTGGTCCTGGAGGAGTCATGACGCCCGTCCAAGACGCCCGCGGCTGGCTCGCAGAGCGGGTCCCGCTCAACCTCGACCAGTTGACCCACTTCGGCAACGAGCCCGTTCCGAACCACCTGAAACGCTGGTGGTTCTGCCTGGGCGGCACACCGGCCTACCTCTTTCTCGTGCAGGTCGTCACCGGCATCCTCCTGACCTTCTATTACGTCCCCGAGCCCGGCAAGGCCTACGACAGCGTCCGCTACATCACCGACGAGGCGGCTTACGGCTGGTTCATCCGAGGGCTGCACAAATGGTCGGCCAACCTGATGATCGTGGCGGTGGTTCTCCACGCGATGCGCGTCTTCTTCACCGGCGCCTATCGCAAGCCTCGCGAGCTCAACTGGGTGGTCGGCTCGTGCATCCTCGGCGTGGTGCTCTTGTTCGGCTTCACCGGCTACTCGCTCGTCTATGAGCAGCTTTCCTACTGGGGTGCGACCGTGGCGGGAAACATCACGTCGGCCGTCCCGGTGATGGGCGATTTCCTCGGGGCGATGCTGCGCGGCGGCGAGCGCATCGGCGACAACACGCTGACGCGGTTCTTCGTCCTGCACATCGGCGTCCTACCCACGATCATCACCTGTCTTCTCTTCGTCCACATCCTGCTCATCCGACTCATCGGAGTGACCGAGTTCCATTTCGCCGACGAGGACCCGGAGCATCCGCAACACTTCCCGTTCTTTCCGGACCACCTCCTGACCGAGATGGCGATCGGCGTGGTGCTGATGATCGTGCTCACCTGCCTGGTCTGTGCGTTCCCGCCCGGGCTGGGCGAGCGGGCCAACCCACTGGTGACACCCGAGCACATCAAACCCGAGTGGTACTTCTTCTGGGCCTTCCGCTGGCTCAAGCTGGCCGGGCTCAAGGCCGCCGTGGTGACCCAGGGCCTCGCGGCGGTGCTGTTCGCAGGGTGGCCCTGGATCGACGCTGCCATCCGCCGCAGGCGGCCCGATAGCGAGCTCAGCATCTTCGTCGGCGTGGTCGCATTTCTCTTTCTGTTGGGACTGACACTCTGGGAGGCCCTGGCATGACACTCGATGCGAAGCGATACCTGGTCGGTTTCCTCGCCCTGCTCTTCCTGGCGGGCCTCCTGATCGTCGCCTGGGTCGAAGGCGGCAAGCAGCGGCTGGGTCACCGCATCACACCTGCCGTGCCGCCCGACAGCCGCGATTGCGTCACCTGCCACAAGGTGACCTCGCCCGTGGTCGTAGGGCAGTGGGAGGACTCGCGCCACGCGCAAAAGGGCGTCGGCTGCTTCACCTGCCACGAGGCGCTCAAGGACGATGTCGACGGCTTCGAGCACCATGGCCGACGGATCGCCACCATCGTCAGCCCGAAGGACTGCTCCCGCTGCCACAACAAGGAGTTCCACGAGCAGCAGGGCAGCCGTCATGCAGACGCCGCCAGTTTCATCGGCTCTCTCGACAACTTCCTCGGCGAGATCGTCGAGGGCGGACCGGCAGCGGCGCTCGGCTGCAAGCAGTGCCATGGCTCCGAGATCAAGGTGATGCCGACCGGCAAGCTCGATCCGGCGACCTGGCCCAACGGCGGCATGGGGCGCATCAACCCCGACAAGTCGAAGGGCAGCTGCGCCGCCTGCCACTACCGGCACGACTTCTCGCTCGCCATCGCCCGAAGCCCCGAGACCTGCGGCAAGTGCCACATGGGGCCCGACCACCCGCAGATCGAGATCTACAACGAGTCCAAGCACGGCGTGCGGTTCGCCACCTTCCGCAACCAGATGAACCTCAACGCCCAGCCCTGGGTCGCCGGCAAGGACTACTGGGCCGCGCCCACCTGCGCCACCTGCCACATGAGCGCCACCAAGAACCAGGGTGTCACCCACGACGTCGGCACCCGACTCTCCTGGACCCTGCGCCCCGTCATCAGCACTCGCCTCGACAAGTGGGAGGACAAGCGCAAGAACATGCTCGACGTCTGCAACCACTGCCACTCCGAGCAATGGGCCAAGAACTACTTCACGCAGTTCGACAGCTTCGTCGACCTCTACAACGACAAGTTCGCCAAGCCCGCCAAGGAGATCATGGACGGACTGAAGGCGGCCAACAAGCTCACGAAGACTCCCTTCGACGAGACGATCGAGTGGACCTTCTACGAGCTCTGGCACCACGAAGGCCGCCGCGGCCGCCACGGCGCCGCGATGATGGGCCCCGACTTCGTCCAGTGGCACGGCGCCTACGAAGTCGCCAAGCACTTCTACAACAAGTTCCTCCCCGAGGCCAAGGAGCTGGACGCGGCGCTGGTCGAGAAAGTCATCGGCTCGAGCCAACACCACACCTGGCTCAAGGGTCTCACCAAGGAACAGGTCGAGTCGCAGATCCAGTTCTACAAACAGCGCTACGGGCAATGACACGCCCGTTGCCGCGCGAGGTGAATTCCATGACGCAATCGCGAATTTCCAGCCTGCTGCTGTCGACCCATCCGGGCCGGTCGGGCGAGGTCGCTGCCAGGCTTGCAGCAGAGAGTGGCATCGTCGTGACGCGCGCCGGCGGCGACCGGGTGGCGGTCGTCCTCGAGGCCCGCGTGCCCTCCGAGGAGCTTGGGCTCTTCGAGCGCCTGCAGGCCGTGCCCGGAGTCGCCTCCGTCGAGCTGGCCTATGCAAGCGACGGCACTGCCAGTGACGATACTGGCGGACTTTCCCGCCGCGGGTTCCTCGAGGCGCTTGCGGCCTCCACCCTGGCGCTCGGCGCGACCCGCTCCGCTTCGGCCTTCCCGAAGCCCGGCCACGAGTGGCGCCCCAACGAAAACGACGTCCGCTGGGAAAAGGCCGTCTGCCGCTTCTGCGGCACCGGATGCGGCGTGATGGTCGGATTGGCCGGGGGCAAGGTCGCCGCCGTCCAGGGCGACCGCGCCAACCCCGTCAACAAGGGGTTGCTTTGCGTCAAGGGCTACCACCTGCCCGGCATCCTCTACGGAAAGGACCGCCTGACGCAGCCCCTCGTCCGGGAAAACGGGAAGCTGGTCCCGACCACCTGGGAGAAGGCGCTCGATCTGATCGCGGAGAAGCTCTCCCTTGCCGTGAAGACCCACGGGCCCAGGTCGGTCGGCATGTACCTGAGCGGACAGTCGACCGTCTTCGAGGGCTATGCGGCCTCAAAGCTGATGCGCCTGGGGCTCGGCTCGAACAACCTCGAGGCCAACGCGCGGCTCTGCATGGCCAGCGCCGTCACCGGCTTCATGTCGACCTTCGGCTCCGACGAGCCGATGGGTTGCTACGACGACTTCGAGCTGGGCGACACCTTCGTGCTCTGGGGCAACAACATGGCCGAGATGCACCCCGTGCTCTTCTCGCGCATTCTCGAGCGCCGCCGCAACGCCAGCTGGGTCCAGATCCTCGATCTCGGCACGCGTTTCACGCGCACCTCGGGATTCGCCGACAAGTACGTCCCCTTCGCTCCGGGCAGCGATCTCGCGCTCGCCAACGGTATCGCGCACGTCCTGGTGAAGGAGAACCTGATCGACCGCGCCTTCATAGACAAACACGTCGTCTTCAAGAAGGGGCTGACCGGCCTCACCTACGGCCTCGAGGACAAGTACAAGTTCGCCGACAAGCCCGAGCCGATCACCTTCGACGACTACGTCAAGTTCCTCGACGACTACACTCCCGAGAAGGTCGAGCAGCTCTCGGGCGTCCCGGCCGCCACGGTCATCGACCTGGCCCATCGCTACGGAGATCCGAACAAGGGCGTGGTCAGCCTCTGGTGCATGGGCGTCAACCAGCACGTGCGCGGAACATGGATGAACAACCTCATCTACAACCTGCACTTGCTGACCGGAAAGATCTGCAAGAAAGGCTCGAACCCGCTGTCCTTGACGGGTCAGCCCAGCGCTTGCGGCACGGTCCGCGAGGTCGGCGTCGTCGCCAACCGGCTGCCCGCGGACATGGTCGTCACGGAACCCGAGCACCGCAAGAAGGCCGCGGAGATCTGGGGCGTGAAGGAAGAGAAGATCCCCGCGGAGCCAGGGATGGACACGGTCGAGATGTTCCGGGCGCTGGCCCGGGGCGACCTCAAGTTCCTCTGGGTGAGCACGACGAACCCCTTCGTCACCCTGCCCAACCAGGACCGCTATCGCAAGGCGTTCGCCTCGGGCGACGCGTTCATGGTCGTCAGCGACGTCTATCCGACCGAGACGACGGCGCTGGCCAGCGTCGTGCTCCCATCGGCCCTCTGGGTCGAGAAGATCGGGATGTTCGGCAACACCGAGCGGCGCACGCAGCAGTGGAACAAGCTGGTCGACCCGCCCGGCGAGGCAAAGGACGATCTCTGGCAGTTCGTCGAGGTGGCCAAGAGGCTCGGACACGGAGGACTTTTCGACTCCGGCAAGACACCACTCCAGGAGTGGCTCTTCGAGGAGTACCGGAAGTTCACGCTGGGGACCGGAAAGGACCTGGCGCCCTACGCGACTTACGTGGAGACCCGGGGTCTGCGGTGGCCGGTGGTCGACGGGCGTGAGACGCGCTACCGGTACAAAGGCGGCGAGGACCCCTACGTGCCGGCCGGCGAGGACGTCAAGTTCTACAAGAACAAGAAGGCCGACGGACGCGCCGTCGTCTGGGCGCGGCCTTTCGAGCCGCCGGCCGAGTCGCCCGACAAGGACTTCCCGTTCTGGCTCTGCACGGGCCGCGTCCTGGAACACTGGCACACGGGAACGATGACGCGACGCGTTCCGGAGCTGGGCAGCGCCGTCGAGAAGGCCTACGTCGAGCTCCACCCCGACGACGCCTCCCAGCTCGGTGTCAACGCAGGCCAGAAGGTAAAGATCGTCTCCAGACGCGGCGCTATCGAGGCCACCGTGAAGCTGCGAGAGCGCTCCATCCCCGAGAAGGGCTCCGTCTTCGTTCCGTTCTTCGACGAGGCTCTGCTGATCAACAAGGTCACGCTCGACGCCACCTGCCCGATCAGCCGGGAACCCGACTACAAGAAGTGCGCGGTCCGCATCGAGAAGGTGTGAACCATGGCTCCCAAATCAATTACCTCATCCTCTGTTGCTCTGGCGGGTCTTTTGACTCTTTTATTGGCACCGTCCGCCGGCGGAGAGCCGAGAGAGGAGTTCCTGACGCTCAGGCAGGCCGGACGCGCCTACGAGGGCGCTCCGCCGACCATCCCCCACTGGTTCGATCCGATGGACGCCAGGGCCTGCCTCAAGTGCCACCAGACCGGTCTGGACGTGGGGTATGCGCGGCCCGCACCCATCACGCCTCACGCCACCTGGGAGGCCTGCCAGCAATGCCACGTCCCGCGCGCCTCCGAGGACCAGGAGGACATCCCCAACTCCCTTGCCGGACTGGGGCTGACCCGAGGCGCACACCGGCAGTATCCCGGCGCGCCGCCCGTTGTGCCACATTCGCTCTTTGGTCGCGAGAATTGTGTCTCTTGTCACGGCGGACCAGGCACCCCGAGTGCTATAAGGACCAGCCATCCTGAGAGGGCGAACTGCCTGCAGTGCCACGCCCTCGACGCCAAGAGGCAGGTCCAGTAGGGCGGTCGACCGCTGCCGGCCGGACCTTTCTCCAGGTCCAGTCCCACATCATCTCCGGCCGATAAGGTTCCGGAATCCGACAGGAGGTCGCCATGTCGTTCAAGACGACAATCCCGGTTCTGTTCTTTCTGGCGCTGGCTGCGCCGATCCTGGCCGCCGACGCGGCCGAGAAGAAGCCCGAAGGCTGGGTCTTCAATGGCAGCGTGCGCGCTCGCGCCGAGGCCTGGGACTGGTTCGACACCGCCGCGCCAGGTGCCGGCAAGGAAGACGACTACACCTTCTTCGGCAGCATCGTCCGGCTCTCCGGCACAAAGACCGGACCCAGGCACGATTGGACTCTGGAGGCCGCCATCCCGACCCTGCTCGGGCTGCCGGAAGACGCAGTTGCTCCGGGCGCCCAGGGCCAGCTCGGCCAGGGCGGCAGCTACCGCGCCGCCAACGGCGGGCAGAATCTTTCCGTGTTGCTGAAGCAAGCCCACGTCACCATGAAGGGCCGCGAGGGCCGCAAGATGAAGGTCGGCCGCTTCGAGTTCGTCGACGGGCTGGAGTGCCTGACCGGCGACGCCACGCTCGACTGGCTCAAGAAGGAGCGCATCGGGCACCGCCTGATCGGCACCTTCGGCTTCACGCACGTCGGCCGCAGCTTCGATGGCGCCCAGTTCTCTATCGACCGGCCCGACACGCTCTTCACTGTCGTCGGCGCGCGCCCCACCCAGGGCGTCTTCGACCTGGACGCCAACGAGCCGATCGACGACGTCAACCTCCAGTACACGAGCCTCACCTTCCGCGACAGCGACAAGCTCCAGGACGGCCGCATCTTCGCGATGCGCTACTCCGACGAGCGCGCCCTGCTGAAGTCCGATAACCGCCCGCTGGCCGCGCGGACCATCGACCGCACCCCGGTCGAGATCTACACCTTCGGCGGCGACTGGATGCGCAAGGCCGGCGACTTCGACCTGCTCGCCTGGGGCGTCTTCCAGACTGGCGACTGGGGCTCCCTCGAGCACGAGGCCTGGGCCTTCGACGCCGAGGTCGGCCACCACTTCGGCGGCAAGCACGACCCGTGGCTGCGCGCCGGCTACACCGCCAGCTCCGGCGACACGAGCGCCGCTGACGGCCGCCACGAGACCTTCTTCCAGGTCCTCCCCACGCCGCGCATCTACGCTCGCTTCCCCTTCTACAACATGATGAACACGCAGGACCTCTACGCGCAGCTCCTCTTCAAGCCCAGCAAGAAGACCGGCGCCCGCATCGAGTACCACGTGCTCGACCTCGCCGAATCCGCCGACCTCTGGTACCTGGGCGGCGGCGCCTTCCAGCGCGAGACCTTCGGCTATGCCGGCCGCCCCTCCGGCGGTAGCACCGAGCTCGCCAACGTTCTCGACGCCGCACTCGACTTCAAGTGGGACGCCGACACGAACCTCACGCTCTACGCCGCCCGCGCCTTCGGCGGCAACACCGTCACCGCCATCTACCCCGCCGGCGACGACGCCTCCTACTTCTACGCAGAAGTCACCCGCAAGTTCTAAGGCCAAGACTCGAAAACCGGGGACACACGACCTATTTTAAAAAATAGGTCGTGTGTCCCTGGTTTTCCCTTTCTTGGGGCGGCCGGGTGGGGACGGAAGCAGGCGACGGCCTGTGCGCAGTTCGAGCTGGGCAACGAACTCGGGACTGCCCAAGGGGCGACCGGTGCGCGTGCGGGCTCGCAGCTCAGCGCTCGCCTGGCGGCAGTCCTCGGATTGCAGGAAGCTCGACCAGTCGCGAATCTCGTCGGTGAGACAGCAGCGTGAGAGGAGCGGGTCCGGCTTACCTCCCACTCGGGCCGCAGCGCTGGACCATACGAAGTCCTCGGCCCGAGGGACCATGCCTGCGCGCACGGGGTTTCGCTCGACGTACCTCACCACGGCGGCCACCTTGTCCTCCCCGACGGGTGCGCTGAAGTAACGGCCCTGCCAGAGGAAGCCCGTCCAGCCTTGGCGCGAGTTGACCCGGCGGGAGTAGTTGAAGTGAACCCAGCCCATGCAATCCGAGAGACTGCTCTCCGTCGGCGGAACCAGAACCAGATGCACGTGGTTGTCCATCAGGCAGTAGGACCAGACATCTACGCCGAACTGCCGTGCGCCCTGCTTCAGCAGTTGCAGGTAGAGAAGTCTGTCCCCGGAACTGAAGAAGGTGCGTTGCCTGCGATTGCCCCGCTGGACGACGTGATGAGGTACCCCCGGGATGACGATACGAGCCATTCGAGCCATGGCCCGGGATGATAGCTCGCCCCCCCACTCCTCGGGACTCCAATGTGGTGAAATCGTCTCAAACCGAAGCCCGAGAAAACCGGGGACACACGACCTATTTTGAAAAAATAGGTCGTGTGTCCCCGGTTTTCTACTCGGAGCGCTCCAGCCGCTCGAGGCGCAGGCGGAAGAGGAGGATGGCGCCGAGGAAGGCGAGGAGGACGACGCCCAGGCTGACGCTGCGCAGGCGGACGCGGAAGATGATCTCCTGGACGCCGTGGCGCACGCGCTCCAGGGTCTCCTGGGACTTGGTGCGGAAGTGCTCGGCCTCGCGCTTGTCGAGCGTGTGCAGCGCGGGCACGACTTCGATCTTGGCCTGGTTGCCTTCCTTGAGAGCTTCTTCCAGCTTCGTCAGGGCGAAGCCGTAGCCGCGGGCGGCTTCCAGCTCCCGGGCGGCGAGGTCCAGATTTTCGGAGGCCTTGTCGAACGATTCGCGGATCTCCTTGCCGGCCTGGTTGGCGGGGCTGCCGTCCGGATGGCAGCGGATGCACGAGCTGACGAAGAGCGTCGAGCCGGGCTGCGCGATACGGTGGTTGCCGTGGCACTCGATGCAGCCCCGGAAGCCCTTCACGGTGCGGTGCATGGAGCGGTTGTAGAACTCCTCGCTGCGGGTGTGGCAGCGGCCGCAGACCATCGCCACGTTCTTGACGCCGGGTGGAAGCGCGCCGTGGCTACCGTGGCACGTCACGCAGACCGGGGCGGCCGTGTTGCCCTTCTTGAAGAGCGCGATGCCGTGGACGCCCTCGAGGTAGTCCGCGGGCGCGCGGGCGGAGAGGTTGTGCCGCTCCATGAGCGCCTCGTCGGCGTGACATCGTGAGCAGGTCTTGACGACGTTGGCGTGATGGACCCGGCTGTGCGGGTCCTCCGGATTGGCGATGTCGTGCTTGCCATGGCAGTCAATGCAGACGGCCGCCGTCAGGTCCTTCTTCTCCGTCACCGCCTTGCCGTGGAAGCTGGTCTTCCACTTCTTGTGCTGGTCGGTCGGGATGGCGTAGACGTTCATCTTGAGATCGTCGCCGTGGCAGCGATCGCAAGTTGCGGGCACGTTGGCGCGGTGGGTCCGGGCGCGCGGGTCCTTGCTCGAAAGCACGTCGTGGGTTCCGTGGCAGTCCGTACAGACCGCGGCCGTCGTGTCGCCCTCGACCAGCACCTTCTTGCCGTGGAAGCTGGCCCGGTACTGCTCGTACTGGTTGGTCGGCAATCCGCTCGGTGCCATCTTCTTCTTGTCTGCGTGGCACTTCGCGCAGAAGGCCGGGATGTCGGCGCGGCCCGGCCGGCCCACGTAGCCCTTCGACGGTGACATCGAGTCTTCCTGGACGATTTCGTTCGGATCGCCACCATGGCAATCGTGGCACGCGACACCCTTCATCCCGTGAATGGAGCCGAGGAAGGTAGAGGTCTCCTTCTCGTGGCACTCGGCGCACGAGCCGAGCTTGGTCACCAGCTCCGCAGTGGCCACCGCGGTCGGTGCCGCCGATACCGTTGTCGTCGAGGCTGGCGTCGCGGGCGTCTGAGCGGCAGCGCCGGCCGCCGTCGCCAGTGCGAGCGACAGCATCAGAGTGGTGTTTCGCACGAGTGGGGTCACGGCTTCTTCACGACCTCGGGGATGCCCAGGATGTCGAACTTGATGTGTGTTCCGAGGATGGTGTGCTCGGTCTCGCAGATGAAGCCGAGCACCGTCATGGCCAGCACGAAGGCAAGCGCGAGGAACCCGACTCCGAGGATGAGCTTGCGCTTGGCGGGCCGGCGTTCGTCGCCGCGGTCGAGGAAGGGGAACAGCGCCAGCAAGGCGAAGAAGAGGCCCGAAGAGAGTATGCCGACGACCTTCCCCGAGACCGCTCCCATCTGCTGGGGGAAGTACTTGATGTACTGGTAGGTCCAGAGGAAGTACCACTCGGGCTTGACGCCTTCGGGCGTCACGAGCGGGTCGGCTTTCTCGTGGAGCTTCCAGGGGCAGACCACCACCAGGAAGTAGATGATCGCCAGCGTGCAGTAGATGGAGACCGCGTCCTTCAGCACGTGGTGCGGGAAGAAGGGGACCTTGCGGCTATCCTCCCGGCCAGGCAGGGGGGTGATCCCGTGGAGGCGCATCATCGCCAGATGGATGAAGACGAGCGAGACCGTGATGGCCGGGAGCACCAGCGTGTGGATGGCGTAGAAGCGGCCGAGCGTGGCCCCGGTGATCTCCTCGCCCCCGCGCATCGCCTTCAGGATGTAGGCCCCCACGACGGGGACGGCTCCCGGGATCTCGGTGCCGACCTTGCTGGCCCAGTAGGAGAGCTGGTCCCACGGCAGGAGGTACCCGGTGAAGCCGAACGTGAGCGTGAGGAGAAACAGGCAGAAGCCCACGAGCCAGTTCAGCTCTCGAGGCTTCTTGTAAGAGCCGTACCACCAGACGCGCGCCATGTGGAGGCAGAGCGCCAGGATCATCAGGTTGGCGCCCCAGGCGTGGAGCTGGCGGACCAGCCACCCGAAAGTGACCTCTTCCTCGATGAAGCGCACGCTCTCGTAGGCCTCCGATACGGCAGGCCGGTAGTAGAGCGCCAGCAGCACTCCCGTCACGAGCTGGTTGACGAACAGAAACAGCGACACCGACCCGAGCGTGTAGGCCCAGTTCAGATCGAACGGAACGGGCTTGGACGAGAGGAACACGGTCAGGCTCAGCAGACGCGTGCGCTCCTCGACGAACCGGAGCAGCGCCTTCGTGGTGCGCCTGCAGAGACCATCGGCCGGATCGGCTGCGAGCATCTCGAGAACGCTCGGTTGGTCCGATTCCATCTCAGCCAAGGTAGATACCGTCCTTTGCCTGCGTCACGGGAACCGAGGAAAGAGGGGCCGGCGAGGGGCCGCTCAGCACGTTGCCGCGGAGGTCGAAGGTGGCCCCGTGGCAGGGGCAGAAGATGCGGGAATCGGCTTCGTTCCACTTCACCGCGCAGCCCAGGTGCGGACAAGCCGCCATCAGCGCGATGAGACGCTCGCCAGCGTTGACCACCAGCACCGGCTTGCCGTCCATGAGGACCGCCTTGGCCTTGCCGGGTGGGATCTCGCCGGGCTCAGCGACCTTCACGCGCTGCCCGGCCCGCTTCGTGACCTCCGCGGGCGGCCAGACGTAGGCCAGCGCCGGCAGGCTGATCCCGACTGCGGTCAATCCGGCGGTCGCCGCGATCGCCAGGTCGAGGAACTCCTTGCGCTTGATGCCGCCCTCTCCGCCAGTAGGGTTGTCGCTCACGGGTGCGGAGTGACGCAATCCGGAGGCCAGATCGCCCTCAAGCCGCTCCAATGCGCCATCTCGTGAGTCCCGTCACGAAGCTCGAGGTACCGCGAGTCGCCTTTTCGAGTCCCTTCGGACCGAATGTCCCGGCCTGCGAGTCCCTTCCGGACACCCCCGCGTGTCCGCCCGGCCAGGAGTGAGGCTTGAGGCTTGAGGAGTCAGGGATCAGGACTCAGGCTTCAGGGGGGTGGGGAACAGGCGTGAAAGGGTGTGAACCAATTCCCTGAAAGCGTTTGCTCGCTCTTGCCGAAGGGCTCAGCCCAAGCGGTTCTGGGGAGCTTTGGAAGGATTCACAGCCTCTCACGCCTCAAGCCTCAAGCCTCACTCCTCAAGCCTCAAGCCTCAAGCCTCACCCCTCACTTCTGTGGCGGGAAGGCGTGACAGCCCTGGCAGTCCTCCACGGTCGCGATCATCTTGCCGTGGTTGGCCTCGGCGCTCTTGTGGCATTGCGAGCACTGCAT
Source organism: Candidatus Wallbacteria bacterium (assembly GCA_016213845.1). GTDB lineage: Bacteria > Muiribacteriota > UBA6191 > JACPRK01 > JACPRK01 > JACPRK01. The sequence goes on along the minus strand of JACQZN010000015.1, from coordinate 101,035 downwards.
GCCGTTATCGGCCACGTGCAGCTTGTGCGAGAACGGATGGCCTTGCCAGGGAACCGTCCCCTTGCCCAGCGTGAAGTGGCAGTCGACGCACTTGGTGTCCGACTGATCCGGGAGCGCCTCGAGCTCCATCGACGTCAAAGGAGGCGTTGGCGCGAGCGACTCCACCGACTTCTTGAGGCCCGCGTTGGCTTCCAGCAGAAGCTTGCGTGCCAGCTTCACGTTATGGATACCCGCGCCGTTCTCGAGCTGGCTGGCCACCCAGTTGGCCTTGCTGACCGCTTCCTGCACGCCGGTCGCCAGCGGTCGCGCCGGCACCGACTCCCAGATGGTACGGACGTTGGTCTTCAGAGCTTCACGGCCTTCCGCCAGGGTGTCCTTCCACTCCTTGAAGAAGCGCCCGATGCGGGCCGAGTGGCAGCGCCGGCAGGAGGCTTCGTCGGGATTGCCGCCCTTCTTGACTTCGTGGCACGCCCGGCACTCGATCCCGGATTTGAACATCGGCGATGGGTCGTTCTTCCCGTCGACCTTGCCCGCGTAGAGCGCCGCGTTGGTGTCGTGCATCCGCACGTGGCATGCGCTGCAGTCGTCCCTGGACCTCACCAGGTCCATCGCCCGGCGCTCATGGCTGATCTCGTTGTGGCAACGCAGGCAGTAGACGCCCTTGCCGCTGACGTGGACCTTGTGGACGGTCTCGACCTCCGACATCTTCTTGTAGATCTCGGGATCGGCGTGGCAGCCCTGGCAGCGAATCTTCAGCACCCGCCCGTTGCCGTCGACCACTCCGGAGTGGCACGAATGGCACTGAACGCCCCTGGCGACAAGGTCCTTGTGGGCGATCGGCGCGTCCTGGAACTCGATCTTCTTGTCCGGGGCGTCGTGGCAGGTCGTGCAGGCGGCCATCTTGGGAAGTTCTCCGGAGGCCGTCGGCTTGAAGTGGCAGAGGTAACAGGTCTGCTTGGCCACCGCGATGTGGCTAGTGGTCTCCAGCTGCGTGTGGCACGTCGTGCACTTGAGGTTCTTGTCTCGAACGGCGCCGTTGATGTGCGGCCGGTGATCGAACTTGAACTTGCCCTTGGTGATGACCTTGGCCAGCGACTCCTTCTTGTGGCAGGCCGTGCAGTTCTCGTCCATGACCTCGGCCCACGGCCGTGTACCGTAGGTGCGCGTCACGTAGCGTGCCAGCTGCGAGAGCGCCTGCCACTTGCCCTTGATGGTCCCGGCCACGCCCGGTGGCAGGTGGCACGTCACGCAGTTGACGTCCTTGTGGGCCGAGTTCTTCCATGAGTTGTAGTAAGGCTCCATGATGTGGCAGCTATTGCAGAATCCCGGAGTGGACGTGGCATGGATGCTGACCGGGATCATGGCGATCACGACGATCAGCGCAAATGGCAGCAGCCGGATCGCCAGCCAGACGAAGGCCTCCAGCCTTCGATTTCTGCCGTTGCCGGCCGCGTCCGCGGAGGCCGGAGCCGGGGGGAGCGGGGATGCCTGGGCAGCTGTCTCTTCCTGTCGAGGGGGCGGGGTCCTGTTCTCTGTCACGTGGGGTGGGCTCCAATCCCCGGCGTCCCCCTGAGGGCCGGGCTTCGAGTCACGCACTCCGCAATGTGCGTACCAGTCGCCGTGAATGCGTCAGGATTCCGCCGGCTCGGAGCCTTCGGCGAGGCTGGCCAGAAAGAGCCGGGCGCCCTCGGAGAGCGCCGGTCCTTCCAGTGCATCCGTGGCTCCGTCCCGCACGCAGGCGGCCAGCCGGCGCGCCAGGAAGAACTCCGCGAGCGCGGCGTGCGCGAACCTGAGCGACCCCGTGTCGTCATGGGTCAGGAACGCTGCGCTTCGGATGTCGGCCATGGCCGCCCTTGCAGGGTCTGCCGGCGGAGAGCCGCCGTAGAAAGCATTCACCTCGGCGATCACCAGCTTCTGAGCCGCCTCCTGCGAGAGCGCCCAGCAGCCGCCGCGCCAGCACGCGAGTGCCAGGGACTCCATCACCGCCAACTTGAGCTGGGGAACCAGCACGCTCTTCTCTTCGTCCCGGGCCATCCAGGCCGACGCGAACGCCTCGAAGATCGGTCCACACGCCAGCTTGCCGCGACGCTCCAGCAACTGCTCGAGCTCCCGCCCTCTGTCCGCCATCCACCTCAGCGCTACTGGCCGGCTCGCCAGGTCTTCAAGTCCGGGCACCGTCGCGATCAGCCGCTCGATCCTTTCGATGTCGCCGGTCGGCATCGTCCGTGCCAGCACTGCCGCCCGCTCTTCCCGCGTTAGTGGCAGAAGTTCCACGAGCCGCGCGTCCGCCCCACCCACGCGCCCCGACGCGGCCAGCTCCTCCACGCGCGTCTCCCGCAACAGCGTCGCTCCGTCGGCGAACACCGACAGCCTGGACGTCACGAGCACCTTCGACGTCGGCCCCACGGACGAATGCAGCACGCGCCTGAAGCGATGAAGCGCGCCCTTTTCGGCCAGGTGGCCGGCCTTCTCGTCGAGTCCGTCGATCACCAGCAGCACCGACCCGGCCCGGATCGCGTGCGCCAGGTGCCGCCAGTCGGCCTCGGAGAGCTGCGCGTGAGCCGCCCCCGACCGCAACACGTCCTCGAGGTTGCCCGTTCGCGCGACGGCCTCCGGCACCTCCTTGAGATCGATGTAGAGCGGCGCTCTGCCTCGGCCCGTGCGCGCGATCTTCTGGCGCACCTGCTGACAGAAGGTCCGCGCGACGAACGTCTTCCCGGAGCCGTAGCCGCCGAGGAGGTAGGCGATGGGCACGGCGGGCTCGTCGGCCCACGACATCAGCGTCTCCACGGCCGGACCGCTGCTCTGGCGCTCCAGGTGGCCTCTTGCCTGATAGTAGCTCCTGGCCGAGAATCGCCAGAGCCCTCGTCCGACCAGGCGTTCCTCGTCGGTCGGCGGGTTGACTGCCGCCGCCAGCTCCCGCGCCAGAAAGTCTCCCAGGCGGATTGCGTTCGGCCCGGCTGCGGGCGCTTTCGTGCCCTTCTTTCGGCCAGTCGCGTGGCCACGCCGTCCCGGGCCGCGCTCTGGCGGTGCCGCCGGTTCATCCGGGATCACCAGCTCGAGGTCTGGACTGACGGCGGCCCCGGCTCCTCGGGTCGCGGCGAGGACTACCCGGCGGTCGTCGAGTGTGAGCTCGAAGAGACCCGAGCCAGTGGGAAGCTCGCGCCTACGGGCGACCTGTCTTCCCCTGGCGCGCAGGGCGTCTTCGATGGCGCCGAGGAAGTCGCGAGGTGTTGGCGGCCGGCTGGACGGTGGCGCATCGGCGGGGCCGGTGTCGGTGTCCCGCAAGGGCAGGGCGTACTGGCCCTGCCATCCGAAGCCGGCGGGGACATGCAGGAACGGCTTCCAATCGGAGTCGAGCGCGCAACCGAATCCCTGGGCGTAGATCTGCACGCCGCGCGGGACACGACCGGCCTCCAGCCCCTGCTCGAAGATGTCCTTGACCAGCTCGAAGTCTTCCACGCCTTCGAGCACGTGGGGCTTGCCCGATAGGTGGTGCTTCAGCAGGTCGGCCAGTCCGGCGGCCGGGTCGTCGGGCAGCCGGTGGAGGACGTCCTGGACGTAGCGGTGGGAGAGTTTGGTGAAGGAAGCGTACGTGCCTAGCCGGGCGACCGTCAGGAGATGGTGGTCGTTGACGTCGTCGACGGCGAACTTGAGGTCGCCGAACTCGCGAAGCAGGTGGCCCAGTGCGCGAACCTCGGGGAGCCGGAACTTCTCGGTCATCTCGAAGCACAGGGCGGAGCGTTCCTCCTCGTCGAAGCGCCGGATGACGGCGCGTGCCAGCCGGAACGTGTCCGCCAGCAGCGGCGGCGAGAGGTTGAGGCTGTAGTAAACGCCCGAGTAACGCGGCAAGTAGCGGGTCCGGCGGCGCAGCTCCTGGACGGTGAGCATCTGGATGAGCAGGAGCACCGCGTCCAGGAGCTCGAGCGAGACTCCGAGGGCCTTGGCCTGGCGCATCAGCTCGCCGTAGACCTCGCCACGGCCGCCGCTGGCGAGCAGCTCGAAGCCGCGGACGCAGGCGACGCATCCGGGCGGGACGACCTGCACCATCGGCATGAAGCGCGACGAGAGCGAGGCGAGGAAAGCGCGGGCTTCCTCGGGGAAGGCACGCCAGGCCTCGGCGAGCTCGGACTCGCAGAACTCGACGACCTCCGCCGGGAAGGTGAGCAGGGTGGCCGGCATGCGGCCACGGATTCGAGGGGAGAAGAGCTCGGCGGAGTAGCCGGCGCGTTCGGGCTCGGGATGGGCGGCGACCTGGGCGATGACCCGCTCCAGGGGAGAGCGGTCGGATTCGAACCACACTTCCTTGGCTTCGGGGTCGCTGTTGTCGGAGGGGGAGCAGAGGACGACTCCGGTGCCGGAAGTGTTGAAGCGGCGCTTGAGCTGGTGAAATCGGTTGAGGGCGGTCTTGCGATCAGCCGTTGGCCAGAGATGGGCAAGCAGAGCGGCCAGGTGCAGGACGGGCGCGGAGCGGAAGGCGGCGCCCAGCGGGGCGAGTGCTTCGCGGTCGACGCGAGTGAGACCGGAACCCTTGCGGGCCGCCTTCAGGAGCGCGTCGTCGATCTGGGGGCTGAAGGCGATGGCGTCGCGTCTGGGCACGCTAGACCCGCAACCTCTCCTGGAGAAGCCAGGGCTGGGAGGAACGGGTTGCAGGCCGCATGATCGCGGGGGAGGATATCACGGGTTCGCGAGACCGGCAACTCGAATTTCAAATGCATTTCATCCCCCTGGGGCCCGGGATTTGTCGATGCCGAGGAGTGCCGGGCTCACCCGCCTGCCGGCCCGGCATCTACCAGCGCCGAGGCGAGCTCGGGGAGGTCGATCGCCCAGAGCCGCTGCGGGCGCGGTCGCCGGACGCCGGGCAGGCCCGATTCGGGGCGGCAGGACAGCACCGCCTGCGTCCACGACGCCGGAAGTGACTCGATGCCATGGAGGGCGCCCGAGAGCGCGCCCGCGATCGCCGCGTTGGTATCCGTATCGCCCCCGAGCGCCACCGTCTTGCGGATCGCCTCGCCTGCGTCTGCGGCGTGCAGTAGCTGGTGGAACGCGTTCTGGAAGGCGATTCGGACCCAACCCATCCGGTGACTGGCATTTGCCGGCGGAGTCTCGGCGGCCTCGCGCATCAGCTCGACCACGCCCGTATCCCGGCTCTCCTTCTCGCACCAGCCCAGCGCGACGCCGTAGACGCGCTCGGCGGGGCCTCCACGCGCGATCGCCTCGGCGATCGCTATCACGAAGGCTGCGCAGGCCTCCTGGCAAAGCACGTGAGGATGAGTCAGCTCGCTGTCGGTCCGCGCCCAGTCGGCGACTCGAGCCGACGAGGCCCTCCAGCCGAGAATGCCGATAGGAGAGCAGCGCATGAGGCTTCCGTTGGCCTGCGAGTCACGGGATGCTGCGTGGCGGGCCGCCCGGGCGGGCGCCGAGGGAGTTGCGGCGGCGGCCGAGAGCGCCTGGCGCGTCGTCTGACCCATATCGTAAGGTGCGGTCGAGTACCAGTACGCGTAGGCCGCAGCAGCGGCGTCGGCGTCGTAGGTGCCGCGCTCCACCAGCGAACGCGCCAGCAAGATCGCCAGTTCCGAATCATCCGTCGGCTGCCCGGGCAGCGTAGACCAGACCGGGCTCACGGCCATCTCCCGCACGCCGCCCGGATGGCTCCGCTCGATCTCTTCCGCGCTGCGGAACTCCACCAGGCTGCCGAGCGCATCGCCCGCCACCTGCCCCATCAGACACCCACGCGCCCGGGACAGCACCGCCGCGTCAGCCCGGGAGCGCTCCGATGTGCGGGTGCGCGCTACCATGTCTGGCTACCGCCGGATCCGGCCGGCGTCGAGGAACTTTTCCAGCGGCACGGGCCTGGCGCTGGCGTAATGTGTCCGGGCGTCTGGGGTGTGGAGTGCACAGGTTCGCCTTCGGTCCCGCTGCCTCGCAGTTTTGCCGCTACCGGCCGCTGAGCGCCTCGGCCTGACGGTAGAAGTCGGCGCTCTGCCTGAATGACTGGAGGCTTTGCAGCTCCAGCTGCCGTCGCAGCGAGTCGTTGACGCTGAAGCCAGTCTGCTGGCCTGGCCACGATCCCTCGGTGGAGTAAACCGGGGGAAGTTGCCAGCGGGGCGGCTGGGGCCACTGCTGAGGGGGAGCCGGCACCGGGGGCGGGGGAACATTCGCCTGACCGCCGAGCTGCAGGCGGAGCAGCGGCGGAATCGTCGCCTGGGCCGGCGCGTACGCCGGGGCGTCAGCCGGCGGCGGAGGAGGGGAGCGTTGTTCCCAGGCCGCCTGCGCCTGGATGCCCGCCAGCCGGCGCTCCAGCTCCTCCACCCGTGAGGCCAGCTGCCTGAGGCGCAGAGCATCGTGAACCTGCAACTGCTGCCACGAGTCGAGCTCTGGCGCGCGCCACGGCGCGATCGCCTGGGCCGACGCCGTCGCGGCGAAAGTTATCCACGAGACGGCTGCGATCAGGACCTTTCTACGCACTCCGCTCACCTCCCGCAGCCAGCAACGCCCTGGCTTGACTACCCTCCAGTCTAGCGCTGCCAGGGGCCAGGAGTCAGGAATCAGGAGCAGGAGTCAGAGGCTGTGAAGAAATCCCCTGGAACCGTTCGCCCCGAGCCTGTCGAGGGGCCATAGCCGCTTCGATACTGGGCTTCGACAAGCTCAGCCCGAGCGGTTTTTGGGAGTCCTTGGATAGATTCACAGCCTCTCAGGCTTCAGGCTCCAGGGAACAGAGATCATCCCTCACTTCTCAAGCCTCAAGCCTCAAGCCTCAGTGAAGCCTCGAGCCTCAGGCCAATCCGACTTCTGCCATCTGGGTCTTCACGGCGTTGGCGCTCTTGTCCAGGCCGGCCTTCTCCTCGTCGTTCAACTTGATCTGGATGACTCGCTTCAGGCCGCCGGCGCCGATGACGGCGGGGACGCCCAGGTAGAAACCCTCGTAGCCGTACTCGCCGCGCAGGTAGACGCTGGCGGGCAGCAGCCGGTCCTTGCCGAGCAGGATGGCCTCGGCCATGGCGACGACGGAGGATGACGGGGCGTAGTAGGCGCTGCCGGTCTTGAGCAGCTTGACGATCTCGGCGCCGCCGTCGCGGGCGCGCTGGGAGATGCGGTCGATGGTCTCCTTGGGGAGGAGCTCCGTGATGGGGATACCGCCGACGGTGGTGAAGCGGGGCATCGGGACCATTGTGTCGCCGTGTCCGCCCAGCACCATCGCGCTGATGTCCTTGACGCTGACGCCGAGCTCCATGCCGACGAAGGCCGCGAAGCGGGCGCTGTCGAGCACGCCGGCCATCCCGATGACGCGGTCGGAGCTGAAGCCGGTCGTCTTGAAGGCGGTGTAGGCCATCAGGTCGAGCGGGTTGGTGACCATGAGGATGACGCTGTTGGGGGCGTACTTCTTGACGTTCTCGCAGACGCCGTTGACGATGTCGCGGTTGGTCTTGAAGAGGTCGTCGCGGGACATTCCGGGCTTGCGGGCGATCCCCGCGGTAATGATGACGACCTCTGAGCCCTCCATCGGCGCGTAGTCGGCCGTGCTGCCGGTGACCTTGGCGTCGAAGCGCTCCACCGGGGCGCTCTCGACCATGTCGAGCGCCTTGCCTGCAGGGATGCCTTCCAGCACGTCGATCAGGACGACATCGGCCAGCTCCTTTTCGGCCAGCCGCTGGGCTGCTGTGGCACCGACGAAGCCGGCGCCGATGACTGTGACTTTTTTCATCTTTCGACTCCTCCTCTTGCTACCGGCGTCCCGGCGAGGGGCGCCTCAGTTCTCGTCCGAATCGGAGTCGTCCCCGTCGTCGTCTGCCCCTGACGAGGGAAGGGAACGGCCGTTGGGGTGGCTGTAGATTCTCCGGATCGCGCTGAACTCCATCTGCGCCAGCTCCCGGTCGCCGACCTGGACGTAGATCTCCCCGAGCAGGCAGTGGCACGGGATCGAGTCCGGTTCGATGGTGAGCGCGGCTTCCACTTGCACGATCGCCTGGTCGGTGTTGTTCAGCCGGAAGTAGCACTCGGCCAGCTCGACGTGGTAGGGAACGCGGCCGGGGCCGAGCTCGAGCGCCTTCTTCAACTCGTCGCGCGCTTTCGTGACCAGCGCCCGGTCTCGGTACGCAATGCCGAGGTCCTTGTAGGCGCGCCCCAGCTCGAAGTGCGTCTCGTGATGCCCCGGGTTGGTGCGCAGCACTCGCGTGTACTCTTCGATCAGCTTCTGGGAGGCGTACTTGTGGAGCAGGTGCTGGCTCTCCGGGTCCATCTCGACGATCTTCTTGAACCCCTCTATCGCCTCCTGATGCTTGCCGAGCTGGCTGTACAGCTCCGAGCGCGTGCAGATCGCCGGCATGTAGTTCGGATCGCCCGCGATGACCGCCTCGATCTCTGCCTGGGCGTCCGCGTAACGACCCAGGCGAATGAGGCAGTCGGCGATGTTGTTGCGCGACTTGGTGTCCTTCCCGTTGAACTTCAGGGCCAACCGGTACTGGCCGATGGCGCGCTCGAAGTAGGTCGGGTCGTCGAAGCCCTTCTCGTAGTAGACGTTCCCCAGGTTGTAGTGGCCGTCCGGGTCCTTCGAGTCGAGCTTCAACACCTCCATGTAGGCGTTGACGGCGTTGTCGAAGTGGTCCAGCTCGTACCAGGTCAGCCCCAGGTGCAGCCAGGTATCCTTGTTCTTCGGCCGCAACTTGATGGCTTTCTGAAACTCCATCAGCGCGTCGTCCAGGTAGCGGCGCCGGGTTTCCTCGTTCTTCTTCTCCATCATGCCCAGCTTGAAGTAGGTGTACGCGATGTTGTAAATCGCGTGCTCCAGCTGGGGGTTCATGATGAGCGCCTTCTGCCAGGCGATGATCGCAAGCTGGTGCTTGTTCATCGCGAAATAGCAGTTGCCCATGTTGTACTGGGCCGGGAAGTAGCTCGAATCGATGTGGAGGCAGGTCCGGTACTCCTCCAGGGCCAGATCGAACGCGCCGCTCTTGTGGAACGCGTTGCCGAGCTCCTTGTGATACTCGGGAGTGTGCGGGTGCTCCGCGATGAGGTTCTGGTACTTCTCGATGACCTCTTCCAGGTTGAGGTTCGGCTTGTCGTCCATGGACCTGCTTTTCTCGCTCTCGGCGCTCGTCGGCCGGCTTCATCCCGCTCGGGACGATGGCGGCAAAGACGGCGCATCCTATCACGCGCAGCGAAGCGAGTTCAAGCTGCCTGGGCCCCGTCAGCGCCTGCAATGACGCGGAACAGGCGGCCGCCGCCGCCCCTCAGCGGGCCAGCCCACCCCGCGCGATCTTCATCTCCCGCAGGACCCCGCCGATCATCGTGGTCAGGCGGTGGGAGGCCGAGCCGAGGGTCAGTACGAAGTTGTTCTTGCCCTCGTGCAGAAACCGCGCGCTCGTCGCGCAGGCCGCCCAGACGTAGTTCAGGTTCTTGGCGTCCAGCGCGGCCGCCCCCTTCGGCTGACGCTCCACCGAGGCCTTGTAGTCTTCCGGCGTCACGCGCAGCGCCACCATGACGCGGTCGTTCAGCCGCAGATAGACCACGATGACCGGGTCGGGCAGCGCCGCCTGGACGTACAGCGTCACCCGGCCGTCGGGCGAGTCGAGCAGCCCGCTCGGCACCTCCATCTCCGACCACAAGGCCAGCTGGATCTGGACGAAGGCGGTCAGGAAGGCCGCCGCGTTCGGAAGCTTGTCCTGAATCTCCTCGAGTAGATTCTTGAACTTCTCCGGGTCGGTCAGCCGCGCGAAGCTGCAGGTGTCCGGCCCCCCGGCCAGAGAGTTCGGCCAGGGCGCCAGCGCCGCGATACGCGTCCACTCCTGGGCGAAAAGGCTGCGCGCAACCGCCGGCACCGGCCGTTCGCTCGTGGGCCGGCCCAAAACCGCCGCCTGTTCCTCCACTGCCGTCACCGGCTCCCACCCGCGCAGCCGCGCCGCCCAGTCGACGTCGCCCAGACGGCAGAGCCCGTACGTCAGCGCAATCGTCAGCGACGAATCGACCGCGTCGTCGGAGGCGATCCCCGCCGCCCGCACTGCGGCCTCCGATACGACCCGGTCCAGCCCGCTGCGGCGCGCCATTTCCCGGTAGGCCTCCACCAGCTTCGGCCGATCCGACTTCTTGTCCACCGCGATCCCGAGAAGCGCCGACACGTCCATCTGACGCATCGCGTCAACGAATTGACGCGCCAGCCGCCGGTTGCCCAGGATCGCCCCCGCCGGCGCCTCCGACACCCCGTCGATCCCGGCCGCCCGCACCACGCCGCCCTCCAGCGCCGCGTCGGCCTCGAGCCGCTCGATCCGGAACCGCGCGGCCGCCGCCCGTACCGGCGGCGCTTGGATCTCCCCCCGCCCAGGTAGCACCAGCGTCCAGCGCGCCTCCATTCCGGCTCCGGCCGTGATCTCCAGCGTCCCATCGGCCGCCACCCCACGCCCCAGCGTGATCGGCACCTCCGTCACCGCCGCCACCTTCAGCTTCCTCGGCTCCGATCGGCTGCCGTCCGGGAACACGATGGAGTAGCTCAGCTCCCGACCAGGCCCCAGCGGCACCATCATGTGGTGCTCCAGACCGCTCGCCGGCCGCCCGGGGCGAAGCACGCACTCTTCGGCGCCGTCCGACACCACCAGCCGCGTCTCGCACGCCAGGCTGGTCTTCCACGCAATCTCGCAGAACCTCCGGCCGTAGGTCTCCCGGAGCTCCTCGACGCGCAGGACCTCCCCCGCCGCTTCCCCGAGGGGCGCCAGCGTCAGACCGCAGAGGAGCAAGAGTCGTTTGGGAGTCACCGCTGCGCCATGCTACACCGGGGGGAGAATCGAGAATTGAGAATCGAGGAGGGGACAGCCCAACCGCTCCTTCACCTTCCACCTTCTATCTTCCACCTTATACCTTCCATGCACCACACCCCCACACACGTCGCGTCGGCACCGGCCTTGCTCGTCTCGCGCGATTCCCACGAGGCTGCGGGACGGCGCGGCGCCATCCTCTTCTATCACGGCTTCACGGCCCGCAAGGAAGCCAACCTCAAGGAGCTGGAGAGCCTCGCATCCGCCGGCTGGCTCGCGGTCGGCATCGACAACGCCTGTCACGGTGAGCGGCGCGCCCCAGACTTCGAGAGCCGGTTCACGGGCGATCCCCGTGTAGTCGGGAGGAACTTCTTCGAGGTCGTCCGCCAGACTGCCGACGAGGTCCCGGCTGTAGTCGACGACCTCCTGGCCAGAGGCCTGGCCCAGCGCGATCGGCTCGGCATCGCCGGCATCTCCATGGGCGGCTACATCACCTATGGCGCGCTCCTGCGCGATCGACGCCTTCGCGTCGCCACTCCCATCCTCGGCTCCCCGCGTTATGGCCGCTCCTCGGAGTGCAGCCCGCACCTCACTCCCGGCGCCTTCTTCCCCGTCGCGCTGCTCTCCCAGACCGCGGGCGCTGACGAGAACGTCCCGCCACATCACGCCCGCGAGCTCCACGAGGCTCTGGCCCCGCACTATGCGGACGCCCCCGAGCGGCAGCGCTACGTCGAGTTTCCCTCAGCCCGCCACTTCATGCCCGCCGCCGACTGGGAAGTTCTCTGGTCGAACGTACTGGCGTGGTTCGGGCGGTTCTTGGGGAGTAGCGAGTAGCGAGTAGCGAGTAGTGAGTATTGAGAGGGTGTGAACACATTCCCTTAAACCGCTTGCCCGAGCCTGCCGAGGGGCCACAGCCCCGTCGATGCTGGGCTTCGACGAGCATGTCCTGAGCTTGCCGAAGGGCTCAACCCGAGCGGTTCTTGGGGGGACGCTGGATAGATTCACAGCCTCCGCCTACTGACTACTGTCTACTTCTCCTCAGCCCGCCTGCACGGCGGCCACGGCGATGGTGCCGACGATGTCGGCGACGGTTGCGCCTCTCGACAGGTCGTTGACGGCGGCGTTCAAGCCCTGAAGAATCGGGCCGATCGCCTCGCAGCCTCCGAATCGCTGTGCAATCTTGTAGCCGATGTTGCCGGCGTCCAGGCTCGGGAAGACCAGCACGTTGGCTCGGCCGGCGACGGGGCTGCCGGGCGCCTTCTTGGCCCCGACGGCGGCGATGAGCGCCGCGTCGGCCTGGAGCTCACCGTCGATGATCAGCCCGGGGTCGATCTCGCGCGCCAGCCGCGTCGCTTCGATGACTTTCTCCACCACATCGTGAGAGGCGCTCCCCTTCGTGCTGAACGACAGCATCGCCACCCTCGGCTCCAGTCCCAGCAGCCGCTTGAGTGTTCGCGCCGACGAGATCGCGACCTCGGCCAGCTCCCTGGGCGTCAGTACCGGGTTCACCGCACAGTCGGCGAAGAGCGTGATGCCGTCGTCGCCCAGCTCCTTGCGCTCGCTCACCATCACGAACGCCCCCGACACCCGCGACACGCCAGGCTCTGTCTTCAGGATCTGCAGCGCCGGCCGCAGCACGTCCGCCGTCGGGCAGGTGCACCCCGAGACCATCGCGTCGGCGTGTCCGTCCTTGACCAGCATCACGCCATAGCAGTTCTTGTCGTCCAGCAGCCGCTGCGCGCGGGCGATGTCGACCCCTTTGTCGCGCCGAAGCTCCGACAGCTTTGCCGCCAACTTCTCGCGCACGGGGCTGCGGGCCATGTCGTGGATCTCGATGCCCGCGAGCGCCACCCCCAGCTCCGCCGCGCGCCCGCGGATCGCATTCTCATCGCCGAGCAGGATTGGTGTCACCAACCGCTCCGCTACTGCCGCCTGCGCGGCCTTCAGGATGCGCTCCTCCGTCCCCTCCGGGAGAGCCACCCGGCGCTTCGCGGCGCGGGCCTTCTCCTTGATCGCGTCCATGACTCCCATTTCGCTCCTCCTGCGTCCGTCCTGGGGCTTCCGCCATTTTCCGGTCCGGCGAGCGCTTTGTCAAATGACGGCTCCCGCGCTATGCTCCCCATGCCGATGCGTCCACTCCAGTGCCCCAGTTGCGGCCAACCGCTCGGCGCCGCCCTTCCCGGGCCAGGGGGGCGCCGCACCTGTTCGCGGTGTCACTTCTCCTTCATGCCGCTGCACCCTGCCGAGACGATCGGCGAGGGACTGCTCGAGCGGTACCCGATCGTCTTCCTCGGCATCGTGCTCCTGCCGTTCGTCCTGGGAGCGCTCCTCAACTGGCGCGCGCCCTGGCTGCTCAAGAGCTTTCTTTCGCCCGCCGGCCACGGCACCGCCGCAGATGCTGCCTTCGCCACTTCCAGCGGTGAGCCCACCGACAAGCCCGGTGCCCGGCCCGCGGTCCGCGCGCCCTCCGTGACCATCACCCGGCCCGCCACTGCGCCCGCCCGCTATCCAGCCACCGTCGAGCGTGTGCTGCCGCCCCAGCCCGGCATCGCCCCGGTCACGTTCCTGCTCCCCGGCGAGGTCGCCCCCAGCCCGCCGCCCTTGCCGCCCGCCACGCTGGAAATATCGTCACAGCCGCCCGGAGCCTCCGTCGTCAACGACGCCACCAAGGTCGGGCTCGGCTCCACACCGCTCGTGCTCACGCTGGAGCCCGGCTCCTACCGCTTCCGCGTCTCCATTCCAGGCCGCACCCCAAAAGTGGCCGCCCTGGAGCTCGGCCCGGGCGACAGCACCCGCATCGCGATCGAGCTCCCCGAGGAAGGACCCGCGGCTCCCGGGCTGCTCTTGCTCGACAGCGACCCGATCCAGGCCGACGTTTTCCGCGACGGCATCCTCATAGGCGCCACCCCGCTTTCCCTGGAGGTACCCGGCGGCCAGACGGTCAGCCTGCTTCTGCGCAAACCCGGCTTCGAGGACATCGCCGTGTCGGCGCGCGTCCCGCCCGGGGGACGCCAGAACGTCCGGGCCATCCTCCCGCCCACTAGCGTGCTGGCGCTGCCAGCCCAGGGGTCCAGCGAAGCCTCGAGCGCTCGCGAGGAGTACGAGCGGATGCTGGTGGCCCGCGGAACGGCCCCGGGCCTGGGACCCTACCGGGCCGCGCTGCCCGTCCTCGGCAGCTCCTCCAGCCAGCTCCCGCCAACGGCCGGCGTCGACCCCGCCCGCGAGGGCACCGTCAGCGGGGTCGCCACCTTCAAGGGGGCCGCTCCCCCCATCGAATTCATACCCGTCGGCTCCGACCAGTCCACTTGCGGCGCCACGCCCCGCGCCTCCGAGAAGCTCGTCGTCTCACCGGGCGGCGCCCTCCAGAACGTCGTCGTCCGGCTCCTGAGCCGCGAGCTCGACAAGTTGCTGGGCCCCCCCGTCGCCCAGTCCACGTTCCAGGTCGTCGATTGCCGCTTCCTGCCGCACGTCCAGGCCGTCCAGGCCGGCACCGTCATCCAGTTCAGCAACTTCAACCTGCTCTCCTGGCGCCTCAGGTTCACCGACCAACAGGGCCAGTCGACCGAGCTGCCGCTGGCCGCCGGGCAGACGGGCCAGCCGGTGACCTTCAAGACCCCAGACATCTTTCGAGTCTCGGAGGCCGGCGACCACCCCTGGATGCTCGGTTACATCCACGTGATGTCGAACCCGTACTTCACCATCACCGACCCGGGCGGCCAGTTCACGCTCCGAGGCGTCCCGAAGGGCGACTACGTCCTGCAGGCCTGGCACGAGCACCTCGGCCCGCGTTCCCGCCCCATCTCCGTCGCCGCCGGCCGCACCACCACCGCCGCCTTCGAGTTCGCGCTCCCCACGCGCTGAGCGGGCAATCGACGGCCCGGCCTCAGGCCACCGCCGCCCGGGCCCGCTCCTGCTGCAGCAACCGGAAGCTGGCTTCGTCGACCGGCACGGTGAATCGGAAGGCACTCCCGGCGCCCGGGACGCTCTCGACCCAGATGCGACCGCCGTGCGCCTCGATTGCCAGCCGGCAGAAGTAGAGCCCCAGTCCTCGATCGACGGGCAGCCCCTCCGCCTGATCGGCGCCCGGCCGACGCTCCTCGGATTGCGTGAACTTGTGAAAGAGCCGCTCCTGCAAGGTTGCCGGGATGCCGTCTCCGGTGTCTCGGACGCTCACCACCAGCTGGTGCGCCGCCGCGCCCGCTTGACGGGCCGGCTCCGAATCGATCGCCACGCGCCCGCGGGCTGTGTGCTTCACGGCGTTGGCGACCAGGTTGCTCAGCACGCGCCGCACGAAGTCCGCGTCGCCGTAGGCCGCCGGCAGCTCCCCCACGGCCAGCTCCAGGCCCCGCTTGGCGGCCACGTCCCGATTCAAACTCACGATCTCGCGCGCCAGTCCCGCCAGGTCGATCGGCCCCGGCCTGAGCGTAACGGCGGCCTCCTCCATCTTCGCGATGTCGAGGAGGTTCACCACCATGTCCATCAGCAGCTTGCAGCCCTGCTGCGCCCTGCCCAGGACCCGGCGCAACGACTCCGAGGAAGAGGGGTTGGCCGCCAGGAGATCGATGGTGAGGGCCACCGACCATGCCGCGTTCTTCACGTCGTGCACCAACAGCTCCGACAGCCGGTCCTTCATCGCGTGCAACTCGAGCAACTCCCGATTCTTGCGCGTGATCGCCTCGTTGCTCCACGCCACGGCCGCGATGTCGGAGAGCTGCTCCGCGAACTGCGCGAACAGTCGGGCCTCCGCCGCCGTGAACGCGGGCCGGCCACACCGCCTCCATGCGCCCAGGCTGCCCAGCACAGTCGGAGGCGAGCCCAGTCGGGCCGTCATTGCGTCGCCAAGAGCCTCAGCAGGTTGCGCGCCGGCCGCCTGGCTAAGCCAGTCGATCCGCTTCGCGATCGGCGCCGCCGCCTGTTCGCCGAGCGCCGCATGCAGTTCACAAGAGATCCGCTCTCGCTCTGTCTCGCTCTCGCCGGCTGCTGCGGCTGTGCAGGCCGCGTCGAACTGCATCGAGATCGCGACGGCGTCCACCGAGAAGAGCTGCCCCAAAAGCCCGAGCGCCGCGTCGAGGAACCCCGGCAGCTGCTCCGCGTGTCGGCCCAGCCCCGCGATCTCGGCGCGTAACGTGCTCTCGCGCAGCAGCTGGTCCATCAGCACGGCCACCTGCTCGCCGACCAGCCCCCGGGCCAGACTGAGACTGACTCCCGCCTCAGGGGCCGGCGCGGGCGCCTCGAGCAGCGTCCTCGCGTCGGCCAGCAGCTTACCGAACCCTTCGGATTTCGCCCGGAACCGGTCGGCCCCGCAACGGCCGCCCCAGAAGCGATCCAGCTGCTCTTCGAGCGCCGTCAACAGGATGATCGGGGTTCGCGCGTGCTGCGGGCTGCTCTTCAGGAACCGGCAGAGGTGATAGCCCGATAGCCCGGGCATCATCACGTCGGAGATGACGAGGTCGGGCCGGTCCGAAAAGGCCGCGCGGATGCCGTCCAGCCCGTCCGAAGCGGCGCTCACGTCCCATCCGGCCGAGCTGAGCGCGGCGATCAGAATGTCGCGTTGCTCGGCGATGTCCTCCACCACCAGCACTCTCTTGCGCCGCCCGCCAGCAGGCTTGGGGGCCAGGGCGGTCTCAGATGCTTGCGCCGGCTCGGGCTGCTCGCCACCCCGCATCCCGGCCACAACGCGCCGCAGAACCAAGAGGTCGGAGGCGATGGCCGCCCGCTCGGTGGCGTCCGGAGCACGCTCCTGCTCGATCAGCCCGCGCACCTTCAGCTCGGCCGCGCGGGCCGCCGTGCTCACCTCGGGCAGCCCCAGGGTCCCGCCTGAGCCGCTCAGCCGGTGCAATAGCCGGTACGCGGCCTGCAGGTGGTCCTGCGCGTCGATCCGGCCGCAGCCGCCGCTCCAGGCGGAGTCGATCTCCAGCAGGAAGACCGGAAGCTGCGCCAGGAACTGTTCCTTGAGCTCATTGACCTTCGCGGCCAGGATCTCTCTCGGGTCCGTCACTATCGGCTTTCTCCCTTCATTTCCGGCCGGCGCTCAGCCCCTGGAGCGCAGCGCGCTCCGAATGACCCCGACGAGATCGCGGTCGGCGGTCCGCAGCTTCACAAGCGCTGCGTCCACCTGCGCCGTCACTGCCGGCGCGGCCTCCTGCGCGGAGAAGATGACGACGGGGATCGAGCGGCCATCGACGCTGCGCAGGCCAGCCAGGAGCTCGGCCCCCGAGCCGTCCGGCAATCCGAGGTCCAGCAAGACCAGGTCGAAGCTCTCCGCGGCCAGTAGTGCGCGTGCCTCGGCCAGGGTCCCGGCTGCCATGACGTCCGCGGTCTCTTCCAGCAGCTCTCCGACGACTCCGGCGATGCCCTCGTCGTCCTCGACGTGCAGGATTCGAGCACGTCGGGTGATTCCCCGGTCGGTCTCGCGGCGGATCGACGCAAGCAGCCGCGCCGGGTCGATCGGCTTGCCGAGCCAGTCGGAGACCAGCACTGCGTCGCTTCTGACACCCTTGCGGTACTCGTCGGCCTCCGCCGAAACGACGATCACCTTGAGCTCCCGGTGGCGCTCGGAGGCGCGCAGCTCCTTCAGGAACGCGAAGCCGTCCTTGTCGGGCAGTCTCAGATCGAGCGTCATCGCGTCGAACGGCCGCTCCTCGAGAAGCCTCAGCGCCTCGGCGGCCGTCGGGGCCAGGGCGACCTCGTAGCCCTGCTCGGCCAGCATCGCCGCGAGCACCGTGGCGATGGAGGGATCGTCCTCGCAGACCAGCACGCGCGCAGCCGATGCCGGGGAAACAGCCGGGAGCGCCACTACAGGCTCCGGCACCTGAGGCAGACAAGGAAGCGTGAAGAAGAAGGTGGTTCCGATGCCCGGCTCGGTGTCGAAGCCGAGCTGGCCACCCATGCGCTCGACGATGACCTTGGAGATGCTGAGCCCCAGCCCCGTGCCGCCCTTCTGGCGTGCATCCGACGAGTCGGCCTGGGCGAAGCGCTGGAAGATGCGCCCGCGGAAGGCCTCCGGGATGCCGGGACCGCGGTCGGTGACCGCCACGCGCATGTCCGCGCCGGCACGCGCCGCTGAGATCGTCACTTCGCCGCCGCGTGGAGAGTACTTGCAGGCGTTGGAGATGAGGTTCGCCATCACCTGAAGCGACCGGTCGAGGTCCACCGAGACCAGCAGAGGCTCGCCGGGTGTTTCCACGCGCAGCACGACGCCGTGCTGGTCAGCGTAGCCGGCGCTGGCGGCGGCGGCTTGCTCCAGAAGAGGCCGCAGCTCGTGCAGGCGCATCTCGAAGCTCATCTTGCCGGAGGCAATCTTCTCGATGTCGAGCATATCGCTGATGAGACGGACCAGCCGTTCGCAGTTCTGCACGCCGATGTCGAGCAGCGAGCGGGCCTTGTCCGAAAGCTGCCCGCCCAGCCCGCCGGCCAGCAGACCCAGGGAGCCGCGGATGGAGGTCAGCGGCGTGCGCAGCTCGTGGCTCACCGTGGAGATGAACTCATTCTTCATGCGCTCCACGTTCTTGCGCTCGGTGATGTCGCGCACCAGGCCCGCGAAGACCCTGCGCCCCGCGATGGCGACCTCGCTGACGGAAAGCTCCAGTGGGAACTCGGTGCCGTCGCCGCGCCGGCCCGAGACTTCCCGGCCGATGCCGATCACGCGCGGATCACCGGTGCGCAGGTAGCGCTCCAGGTATCCGTCGTGCTCCGAGTGATAAGGCTCGGGCATTAGCACCTTCACGTTGCGGCCGATGACCTCGGAGGCCGGTCGGCCGAAGATGCGCTCGGCTGCAGCGTTGCAGGTTTCGATCGTTCCCGTGCTGTCGATCGTGAGGATGCCGTCGACGGCGTTGTTCACGATTGCCGCCATCAGAGCGTTTGCCCCGGCGAGAGCTTCCTCGTCGGCCTTGTGCTGCAGGAACTGTCCGAACTGCCGGGCGAGCGATTCGCACATCATCATCAGCGCCTGGCCCCGCTGCTCGATGACGCCGGAGTAGAACTCCATCACGCCCCAGAGACGTTCGCCGTGGTGGACGGGGAAGGCAAAGCCAGTGGCGATGCCGGCCAAGCGGGCGTGAGGCGCGCGCGGAAAGGTGTCGTCGGCGGACAGGTCTCGAACCCAGGCCGGGCTGAGCGTGGCCAGGACGCGGCCCGGGAGGCCCACACCTCGTTTCAGAGTCAGGTTCCGGGTGGCCTCCTCGAAATCCCGGAGCTCAGGGCCGGCGTTGGAGTGGAACTCCTCGCAGTGCAGGGTTGCTTGCTGCGGTTCAAGGGTCCACCAGACGCCGGCCTTGCAGCCCAGCAGATAGCAAGTCGCTTTCAAGAACCTGGGGATCGCCTCGCGGGCAGAGGAGGCCTCGGCCATCACGACGGCGGCGGCATGCTCGACGGCCAGCGCTCGCTGGCGGCTCTCTCGCTCGGACACGTCCCTGAAGATGCCGCGCGTAGCGACGGGCTTGCCGTCCTCGAAGCGGCAGCTCACGTGCCCCTCCAAATCGAGGACGTGACCGTCACGTGCCACGAACTGGGCCTGAACCAGCCCAACCGGCCTCCCCTCCAATAGCTCGCGCATGGATACCTCGCAGTGGGCCCGCGAGTTGGGGTGGATGATGTCCCAGATGGGCATGTCCTGGGCTTCGGAGGCCGAGTAACCGAGCGCGCTCGTCCAGGCCTGGTTGACGTACTGGATGCATCCGTCGGGTCCGATGCTCTGGATGAGATCGCTGGCGTTCTCGAAGATGTCGCGGTATCGGGATTCGCTCTCGGCCAGGGCTTGCAGAGTGCGACGCTCCTGGGTGACGTCGGAGGCGACTCCCAGGAATCCGGTGACCTCACCCTGCGGGTCGCGCAGGGCCGTGACGGAGAGCGCGACGCTCAGGTGAGTGCCGTCCTTGCGCACGTAGGTCCATTCGCGTGTTTCCTGCGTGCCGGCTCGGGCGCGCGCCACGAAGGCTTCGAAGCCCGCCACAGATCTCCCGAGCTCTTCCGACAGCGCGCGGCCGTGTTCGACCACTTCCGGCTCCAGGTGGAGGACGGCTGGAGTCTGCTTGCCGACCATCTCGGTCGCGCTGTATCCGAGCATGCGCTCGGCCCCCGTGTTGAAGACGGTGATCAGACCGGCGGGGTCGGTGGCGATGATGGCGACCTCCGTCGAGGCGTCGAGCACGGCGCGGACGAGGGAGGCGTCGTGGGGCTGGAGTAAGTTGGATGTCGGCATGGTCGATGTGGGCGCGTGGAGGGGGCTCCAGTCTAGTACAACGGTTCGAGGAATTTCGGGATCGAGCCTCCGCCGGGCTGATTCCTCGTGTGCCGCAAGTAGAGCTCCAACCCGTGGGCGCCGGGCCGGGGAGCTTCAGTTTGCGGAGCCCGGGGAATCGCGCAAAGGGCGGCGGGTGCACACTCTCTGCATGGGCAGCTGCCCGAAGGCAGGAAACCTCTGACCCAGAGACATGGAGCCACAGAAGGGCCGCGCCGGATTTGACGCCCCCCGGGTGAGGTGTTATACTCGCCGTCCCTCGAGAGAGGGAGCCTGCGCAGCTAGCTTAGCTGGATAGAGCACCGGATTGCGGATCCGGAGGTCAGCAGTTCGAATCTGCTGCTGCGCACCACGTGTAAATCAAGGCCCAGACTGGAATCCGGAAGGGTTCGAGCCTCTGGGCTTTCGATTTTCAAGGGAAGCCTGGCGGGCGGTGGCTCCCACTTCGCCTGCCTGCAGGTCACCCCGGCCTTTCGCGGCGCAGGCGGTCCAGGGCGCGCAGGATTTGAGAGGGGGCGCCGATACGCTCCAGAGTCGACAGCGCCTGGGCATCCCGGGGGGAGCCGTCCCCGGCCAGGAGCGCCAGGAGTGCGGGCACCGCGCGACTGTCGCGGGAACGGCCGAGCGCGCCGGCGGCGGCCACGACGACACGTGGGTCGGGGTCGCGCAAGAGCGTGGTCAGCAGCGCCGAGAGGCTCCCCAGGTGCCCGAGCGCCGCGGCCAGCTCTCGCTTGGCGGCCGCAAAGGCTACCTCGGAGCCCACGGGTGACACGCTCACCTTGAAGACCTCGCCCGCGGCGAACGCGGCGGCGGCGCGCGCCGTGGCGTCTTCGGAGCGGCCCATCCGTGCCAGCGCGTCGACCACCTCGAAGTGACGCCGCTTCCAGAGAGCCACGGACGCGTTGGCCTTCACGCGCGCAGCCGGGTCCTCCACCAGCTTCGCGAACCGGTCCAGGTACCGGTCGCCCCCGGCCAGGTCCAGCGCCTCGACGGTGTTGGCGCGAACCCGAGGATCGGCGTGGTCCAGGAACCCGACGACCCGATCGAGGTCAGCGAAGGACCCGGTCCGTACGATTGCCTTGATCGCAGTCGCCAGCAGCCGTTCGTTGCCTGCGGTCGAGAGGATCTTCTCGAGCATCCCGGCCACTCGTTCGTCGCCCCTGCCGATGCGGCCCAGCACCATCACCGCCCGCAGCAAGAGGTCCTGGTCCTTCTCCGACAGAAGCGTCACGAGCGCGTCCAGCGCCTCGGGGCCCGGCCGGGCCTCCACCGACCGGAACGCCACCTCGCGCTCCGCCAGCTGGTCGGAGCGCATCTTCCTCAGGATGTCGTCCAGCTCCCGGATGCGCACGAGCTCATAGCACGCCACCATCTCCTGTTTGCCGCGCAGCGCCCGCTCCGGAAGCCGCACCACGATCGCCACCGAGCCGACCAGCTCGAGCGTCGACTGGCTCAGGACCACGCCCGTGTGGCGCGCCTCCTTCGACAACTCCTGAAGCCGCGAGGCGACGTTCACCGGATCACCGATGACGGTGTAGTCCTTGCGGTGCTCCGAACCGACGCTGCCCGTGATGACCTCGCCCGAGTTGATCCCGACGCCGATGCGTATGGCCTCGCGTCCGTAGAAGGCCCGGTCCCGGTTGAATCGCCCGATCCGCTCCTGCATCTCGGCCGCGCAGAAAACTGCGCGCATGGCGTCGTCGCCCGATTCCTCGGGGTAGAAGACCACCAGGAGCGCGTCGCCGATGAACTTGTCGACCACGCCGCCGTGCAGCTCGATGACCGCCACCATCGCCGAGAAGACCTCGTTCAGGAGCTCCACGATCTCGTGCGTGTGGCGGCTCTCCGAGAGCGTCGTGAAGTTGCGGATGTCCATGAAGAGGATCGTGACCCGCTCCAGCCCCTCGTCGCGGGCCGCGCCCGTGGCGCCTCGCTGCTCGATGTCCTCCCAGGCCGTCTTCGAGATGTAGCGTTTCAGGAGCTCCCGCTTCTCCAGATCCTCGGCCATGCTGTTGACCGCGCGCGAGAGCAAGCCGAGCTCGTCGCCGGAGCTCACCGGCACGCGGGCCGCGAAATTGCCCGCGGCGATGAGACCGATCTGGTGCGCCATCCGGTGGAGGTGGTCGATCGGCCCGCGCGTTACGGCGTATGCCAGGAGGAGGCCGAGCGCGATGAACACGGCCAGAGCCCCCAGCACCCAGCGTGATACCAGTTGCACCCGCCGGCGAGTGCCGTCGAGCGAGAGGCCGACCCTGCACGCCCCGTGGACCCGGGTGACGCCGTCGACCTCGGTCAGCGTCATTTTCGACGAGACGTCCATCACCTCTTCGCCGGCCAGGGTCGTCAGCAGGTCGACGCGGTTCTGCGAAATGTCTCGGAAGATGTTTCCGGTCAAGATGTTGTCGTGCTCCGGGGCCAGTGCCTCGGTGCCCCAGCTGTAGAGACGGTTGCCGGCCAGGTCGACGACCGCCACGTAGCGCAGGTCGGCCTCGCCGATAGCCTCGCCGGGCCGCGGCCGCACGCTGGCGCCTATCTCGCCGATGAGGGCGACGTCGTCCCGAAGGAGGCAGACCAGGCAGGTTGTTGCCAGCGTGTCGGCGATCTTCACGCCGCGCTGTCTCAGGTGCGCCAGCCCGCGGGAGCGCTCGCGGGTCAGCACCAGGGCCGCCACACAGGAGAGAATCGTGACGACGACCAGCGCCATCAGGAGCATCGCCTTCGCCCGGATACCGGGTCCCCGCAGCGTGTCTGCGCTCATCGGAGCAGGCCTGCCTCCGAGAGGACCCGCCGCACGCCATCGTAGGTGGCGTCGGACACCGGACCTAAGCCGGTGAACTCGCAGCCCTGCGAGAGGCCCTCGATGGCCCGTCGTGCCCGCTCGTCCGTACTCATCTCCAGAAGCGCCCGGGCGATGGCGTCCCTGAGCGGCGCCGGCATCTCTCGCTGGGCCACGATCAAGCCGTTAGGAATCTCGCCTGTCACCGCAAGGATTCGCGCGCCCTGGGCCCGGGTCTTCTCCCGCAGCCGCTCCAGCACCGGCTCCTCGACGCCCGCAGCGTCGTTCAAGCCGCGCAGTACGGACATCAAGGCGCCCTCGTGGCTGCCGGCGTACTCGACGTGGGCCATCCACCGGTCCATCTCCAGTCCCCGCGCCCGGAAGAAGGCCAAGGGATACGCGTACCCGGAAGTCGAGCTCCGGTCCACGAGCGCCAGGCGTTTCCCCTTCAACGCATCGAGCGAGTCGATGGGTGACGAATCGCGCACCACCAGGACTCCCCGGTAGCTGGCGCGGCCGGCGTTCACCTGTTGCGCCAGCGGGACGCAGCCGGTCTTCGGCGCCAGCGACACGTACGTCTGCGGGGAGAGCCACGCCAGCTCGCAGCGCTTCTCCTCGACGGCCACGACCATATCGCGGTAGTTGCGGCAGTAGAGAAGGTCGAAACGCCGCGCCAGGCGCGCCTCCAGGTAGCGCAACACGGGGCCGACCTCGCGGTTGGTCTGGAGCACGTTAGCGGAGAGCGAGGCCAATCGAATTGCCGGCCCTGTCGGTCGTGCGGGCGGGGTATCGACTACGGGGCCCCCGAGCGCCACTGGCGCTCGTGCCACCGGACCGCAGCAGCCGTGGGCCGAGACGAAGAGCACGACGCACGCCGCCAGAGCGAGCGCACGCCGCCCCAGGGTCGCGAGCTGTTTCGTCGGGTTGCCCGGCGCCGAGATCACCCGCCGATTCTACCGGCTCGCCGCCGGTTCGGCCATGTCGCCGAAGATCGACAATAACTCACTGAATCAACAGTGTTTTGTTTCATCTTTTTTTTGTCACAGTCTGCACCTGAAGAGGTTGTTGACTTCTGGAGCCCGTGTCCCTAATATGCGCGGCTCCGCTCAAACCATCCAGTAACCGGAATCACCGGAGGATGGCTGCGGAGGAGGGGGGGGAAGCAGGCCGCGCCAGTGTGTGGCCGCGCGGACCAAGAGGAGCAGCGGAGATGAGCAGGGAAGCGCACGGTCGGATTTCACATTTCTGGCGAAACCTGAACTGGTTTGCTCGATTGGGTCTTTTGGTCTGGATGGCATCCGGCGCCGCGTGGGCGGCGACGTTCCCGGCGTCATCGGCCTTCCACCCGCTCAACCGGGGAGGGCTGGCGCTGGTCGAGACGACGGACCAGGCCAACAAGACGGGCGACAACGACGCCACCAACGAGAACAACATCGTCGGCGCCTCCGTCACGCCCATCTATTACTACACCGACGGAACCGACCTTTTCCTGCGGTTCCGCATCGACTCCGACCCCACGGGCACCGGTCAGCAGAAGATCAAAGGAAACTCGTACGGCATCGAGTTCGATACCGACGGTGTCAAGAGCACCTACGAGTACTACCTGAAGATCACCGGCGGTACGAGCGGCGCGGAAGGCATCTTCCTCTTCAAGAACACCTCCCACTCCAACAGCGCCATCGACAAGCCGTCCGACGAGCCCGACTCTCCGGCGCTCAGGACCTACTCGCTCGTGACCTCCGGAACAGGGCAGACGTACCGCATCACGCAGGCCGATTCGAGCGTCAACAACAACACCGACTACTTCCTCGATTTTGCGATCCCGCTCCAGGACTTCTTCGACGAGTCCGGGTTGACGCTCGACTCCCCGATGCGGCTCTACGGCGGGACGGCTCCCAGCGGCGGCATCCTGCAGTCCTCGGGTGGCGATCTCGTCGGCCCCGACTCGCTCACGGAGGGATTCTCGGACCCGATTCTCGTCTCTGGCCAGACAGCCTCCACCGGCGTCATCAAGTTCGTCGCGGCCCTCGACGGCACCGGCGACGTCACCCAGTTCGACCCGGGTGACACGGTCTTCGTGCGTGTCGACGACTCCGACCAGAACTCGAGCTCCTCCTCGGTCCAGACCGTCTCCATCAGCATCACCAGCTCTCACGGCGACACGATCCAGAAGAACCTGTCGGAGACCGGCAACGACACCGGCATTTTCACGGCCAGTCTCGCAACGTCGCTGGCCGCGGCCAACACCGGCGATTCCACGCTCCAGGTGCCGGCATCCGGCACCGTGACGGCGACCTACCTGGACGAGGCCGACGCGAACTTCACCTTGAATCAGCCGCGCAACGACACGGCCGCCGTGGGTGGAGGCGCCGATGGCGTCGTCGAAATCGACCCCTCCGTCGTGCCCGGCGCATCGGCCAACATCACGGTCACCGACGCCGACCTGAACGCCAACACCGGCGTCGCCGAGTCGGTCGACATTACGGTCACCAACTCCGCCACCAATGAGTTCGAGATCGTCACGCTGACGGAGACCGGCGCCAACACCGGCATCTTCGTCGCAGCCTTGCCGACGGTCCAGGGCACGACCGCGGGCACCAATGACGACGGCAGCATCAACGCCAAGAAGGGCGATACCCTGGTGGCCTCCTATCTCGACCAGCTGCGCGCCGACGGCGGCAGTTCCACCCTGACGGACGACGCCAGCGTCGTCGCCCCGGTCGTGGAGATCACCAAGACGGTCACACCCTCGACCGCCAAACCGGGAGAGACCGTGGTCTACAAGATCACGTTCTCCAACACGGGCAACGCAACGGCGCACGACGTCGCCATCTCGGACTCGGTTCCGAGCACCCTTACATACAAGAGTGGCACCATCCGGACCGGCCTGACGGAACCCGCTTCCACGACCAAGACAGACACGAGCGGCGACGATGGCGCCGAGTTCGACTCCGGGACCAAGAAGGTCAGCCACACGTTCGGCGCCCTGGCAGCCACCGAATCCGCAGTCCTGGTGTTCCAGGCCACAGTCAACGAGGGCACGGCCTCCGGCGACACGGTCGCCAACATCGCCAGCGCCTCCTACGAAAGCCCCGATGGCACGGCTCGCGGACCCAACGACAGCACGCCGGTCAACCTTACCGTCGGTCAGGTCGCTGCCGTGAGCGTGACGCCGGAAACCGCGGCGAAGAATGGGACGGCGGGCGGCACGGTCGACTACCCGGCGACGGTGACGAACAACGGCAACGGTTCGGACACGTTCGTCGAACCTTCCGACCGGCTGGACGGCGAAGATCTTCCGGGACACGGACAACGACGGTGAGCTGGACGCGAACGAAACCGAAGAGGTTACGAGCACGGGCTCGGTGGCAGCGGCCGGCACCTACAAGGTGATCGTTGTCGTCACGGTTCCGGGCGATGCTGAAGTGGATTCGACCGGAGCGGTGAAGCTGACGGCGACGTCGGGAGCCGACAGCACCAAGAGCGATTTCGGCACATACACGACGACGGTTCAGCTGGCTGTGCTGGGTCTGACGAAGAGCGCGAGCCCGTCGAGCCCGGCGCCTGGCGACACGGTGACGTACACGATCACCTACCAGAACACGGGCGCCGCAACGGCGTTCGACGCGGTGATCACGGACGCGATTCCGTCGAACGTGACGTACAAGCCGGGCAGCATCAAGACGGGTGCGACCGCGGCGAGCGCGATTGCGGTGACGGACGGGAACACGGACGCCGACGGCGACTTCGGCCAGACGGCGGCCGGCAAGGTGACCGTGAACGTGGGGAACGTCGCTGCGAGCGCGTCAGGCGTCGTGCTCTTCGAAGTGACGGTGAACTCGGATGTGGCGTCCGGGACGAACGTGGACAACATCGCATCGGTGAGCTTCGAGAGCCCGGATGGGACTCCGCGAGGCCCGACGGCGAGCCCTCAGGCGCGCGTGACGGCGCAGCAGGTCGCTGCCGTGAGCGTGACCCCGGAGACCGCGGCGAAGAGCGGGACGGCCGGCGGCACGGTCGACTACCCGGCGACGGTGACGAACAACGGCAACGGTTCGTCGAACCTTCCGACCGGCTGGACGGCGAAGATCTTCCGGGACACGGACAACGACGGTGAGCTGGACGCGAACGAAACCGAAGAGGTTACGAGCACGGGCTCGGTGGCAGCGGCCGGCACCTACAAGGTGATCGTTGTCGTGACGATCCCGGCCAACGAGGAGCCGAACGCCACCGGAGCGGTGAAGCTGACGGCGACCTCGGGAGCCGACAGCACCAAGAGCGACTTCGGCACGTACACGACGACGGTGCTCTCGGCGAGCGTGGTGCTGACGAAGTCCGTGACGCCTGCCAACCCGCGGGCCGGCGACGCGGTGACGTACACGATCCAGTACCGGAACCCGGGCAGTGCGACGGCGTTCGACGCGGTGCTGACGGACGCAATCCCTGCCGGGATGACCTACAAGCCCGGCAGCATCAAGACGGGCGCGACGACGGCTGCAGCCGCTGCCGTGACGGACGGGAACACGGACGCGGATGGCGACTTCGGCCAGACGACGGCCGGCACGGTGACTGTGAACCTGGGCGACGTCCTGGCAAGCGCCGCGGGCGTTGTAATCTTCGAGGCGACTGTCGGCTCGAAGGCCGAGGCCGATGACCAGATCACCAACGTGGCCCGGGCTGGCTTCGAAAGCCCGGACGGCAGTCCGCGCGGACCCTTCGACGGACCGCCAGCGACCCTCACGGTCGCGCCGACCCTGGTGGGCGCGCTCAGCGTGTCCAAGCAGCAGTCGGCGGATCTGGTCGGACCCGGCGAGTCGCTCGACTACACGATCACGGTCGCAAACACCGGCACGAAGCCGTTGACGGAGGTCCTTGTCGAAGATGCACTGGCCTCCGGGCTAGAGTTCACCAGCGCCACGGACGGCGGTCAGCTCCAGGGGAGCAAGGTCGTCTGGACGCTGGCTTCCTTGCCTGTCAGCCAGTCGACCGTCCTGGGCCTGAAGGTTCGAGTAGCCAGCACGGTTGCCAAGGGCACGCAGATCACGAACGTGGCGCTCGCGAGCGCCCCGGGCGCTCCGGAGGCCGGTTCGCCGCCCATCGTTACGGCCGTCGCCAAGGAGGCGCGCCTGACTCTCGCCAAGCGTGCCGACCGCGAGAATGCCACCCCAGGCGGTGAGCTCGCCTTCTTGCTCGACTACGCCAACAGCGGCACTCTGGCGGCTCCTGCGGTGGTCATCACTGATCCGATCCCGGCCAACACGACCTTCGTCTCGGCCTCTAACGGCGGCACTCTCCAGGGTTCCTCCGTTCGATTCGAGCTCGGCACGCTCGAGCCCGGAAGCCAGGGGACGGTCAGCTTCAAGGTGAAGCTGTCCGACAATCTGGCCAACGATTCGCAGATCAGCAACACCGCCGTGGTCCGCTCGGGCGAGGACATCGAGGTCGCCAGCAACGATCTCAAAGTGCCCGTCCGCCGCGGCCTCATCGCAGGCCTGGAGCTCGTCGCCGAGCCGCCGACCATCGTCGGCGACGGCCGCGAGACGTCGACCCTGACGGCCCGCGTTTTCTTCTCCGACAACTCGCCGGTGCCCGACGGCACACCCGTGACGTTCCGGACACCCTTCGGCCAGTTCGTCGAGGCCCCGACCGGGACGCCCCAGGAGGTCGTCGTCGAGACACGCAACGGCCTTGCATCGGTCCGATTGCGCGGCGACCTCGTTGGAACAGTTCCCCGCAAGGAGCTTGCTGTCGCCATCGCGGGCACGCCCATCACGGGCATCGCCCAGGACGATGTCGAGATCACCTTCTCCCCGGCACGAGTCGTCGGCATTCTCAGGTCCGGCGGTGTCCCCGTGGCCGGCGCGACCATCACCCTGGTCAACTCGACCACGAAGGAAGAGATCCAGGCCACGACGGACAACGAAGGCCGCTACCTGGTTCCGGTCGGATTCACCAGCGACTTTGTCGTTCGCATCACTCGCCAGACGCCCTACGGCGCAACGGTGACCGTCGAAGTGGCCGGTACGATCCCGACCCTGGGCGACACCTACTCGCCCCAGGGAAGCATCACCGGAACGCTCGTGCGAAAGGAAGGCCGCAGCGCCAAGTTCGACTTCGGCCACCGGGCCGACCGCATCGTCGCGGGCTGCACAGTCATCCTATTCCGCACGGACGGCGGCCGGCGCGAGATCAGCCGGCAGGTCACCGACGCCAACGGTGTCTACCGCTTCGTCGGCCTGGAGCGCGGCCAGTACGTTCTCGAGGCCACCGACTGCGAGGGCATCGACAACACGCCGCTCATCTCTCGCACGGTCATGCTGGCTGACAGCGGCGAGGTTCGACTCGACGAAGACCTGTTCCTCAACGCCCCGCGGCAGGGCACCCTCCGCGTGACGAAGACAGCCAGCCAGAGCGTCGTCTCCCCAGGCGACATCCTCAGCTACCAGGTGTTGCTCGAGAACACCGCCGCGGTGCCGGCGACCGGCGTCGTCATCAACGACACCCCGCCGGTCAGCTTCACCTACGTCCCGGGAACAGCGACCATCGATGGCGCCCGGGCTGCCGACCCCGCCGGGCGCGGAACGCTCGCGTTCACCATGCCGGACATCCCGGCGGGCGGCCGCGCGGTCCTCGTCTACCGCCTCGCGATCGGCCCCAACGCGGACCGCTCCCGCGGCGTCAACTCGGCCATCGTCACGGCCCGGATCGGCGGCATCAACGTCACGACCGACCCCGCTCAGGCCAGCGTCGAGATCATCAAGGGACTCTTCTACGAAGAGAGTATTCTCATCGGTCGAGTCTACATCGACAAGGACGGCGACGGCCGCTTCACCGACGGCGATCAGCCCGTGGCCAACGCCAGGGTCTGGATCGAGGACGGCACCTCCGTCATGACGGACCGCCAGGGTCACTACTCCGTCGAGGGTCTCAGCGTCGAGCGACACACCGTGATGCTCGACCCGAAGAGCCTCCCCGGTGACAAGGGCCGCCTGGTGCCCCGTGCCGGCGAGTACATGTCCCTCGGAGATCCCTGGTCGCGCTTGACCCTCGGACGCGCCGGCACGCTCATCCGCGTCGACTTCGCGCTCGAGGACAAGGGCGGGCCTCCGCTGGAGACCATCCTGGTCCCGATGACGCCCGGTGTGCAGACGACCTCGGTCTCTGCAACTGGCACCGCAGCCTCTGCTCCGACGGTAGGCACCGCGGCACCCTCTGGCCTCACCGGCGGCGCGCCGGCGCCCGGCAACGCGGTTGCCTCCACGGCCGTCCGCGTGGCCCCGCTCGGTTCTCCCGGCGTGGCCGGTGCCGAGCCGCTGATGCCCTCCGCGCTCGTCCCCACCGGTCCGGGCGCCGCGACCCAGATAGCGATCCTCACTGATGCCAACGGCCTCATCGCCGACGGCAAGCACGCCGGCAAGTTCCACGTGCAGGTGAAGGATCGCGACGGAAAGCCTGCGGCTGACGGCAAGCTCGTCACCGTGCAGCTCTCGGGCGTCGTGGCCACCACTCGCGACGCCGATCCCGAGACGGACGGCTTGCAGGTACCCGTGCACGACGGTTACGCGACCGTCGAGCTCGAGCCCGGCCTGCAAACCGGCGCCTTCGAGGTCTCCGCGGTCTGCGAAGGTGCCCATGCGACCCGCATGCTGCGTTTTGGCGCCGACCTGCGAGACCCGATTGTCTTCGGTACCGGCAGCTTCGAGCTGGGCCGTCGCACGACTCGAGGCACGCCCGACGGCTTCGCCGATCTGCGCGACCTCGAGCCGGGCAACTACGATCGCTCTCGCGCGGCGTTCTTCGCAAAAGGCCGTGTGATGGACGACTACCTGTTGACCTTCGCTCTCGACACCGCCAAGGACACCCGCCAGCGCATCTTCCGCGACATCGACGTCGACCGGTTCTACCCGATGTACGGTGATTCGAGCCGGGTCGACCGCGACGCCCAGAGCGCCAGCAAGGTCTACTTCAAGTTGGAGAAGGATGAGGACTACCTGCTCTGGGGCGACTACCACACGGCGTTCCAGGACAACGAGCTGGCAGCCTACAACCGGCGCTTCACCGGCTTGAAGGCCGAGAAGCACACGGAGGACTTCGACATCGCCGTCATAGCCTCCGAGAGCGACCAACGGCAGGTCCGCGACATCATCCGCGGCGGCGGTAACTCCGGACCCTACTTCCTCTCGGCGACCAGCGTGCTGATCGGCTCTGAGCAGCTCCGCCTCGAGGTGCGCGACCGCCGCTTCATCGAAGTGGTACGCGAGGCCCGCACCCTCGTTCGCAACGTCGACTACACCATCAACTACTTCGAGGGAACCATCCTGTTCAAGGAGCCGGTCCCCTACGAGACGGCTGCCTTCGAGCCGGTCTTCATCGTGGCTCACTATGAAGTCCGGCCGGGCGCGGGCGCTCCGAAGCAGAAGGTGTTCGGCGGTCGCGGCCGGGTCCGCATCGCAGACACCTTGACGTTGGGCGGCACGCGCATCAGCGAGGACGACCGGCAGGAGAACTTCGACCTGTCGGGCTTGGACGCCGCACTCGAGCTCGGCGCCTTCACGCTGCGCGGCGAGTGGGCCGAGACCGATTCGTTCACCGCGGGCCGTGGCGAAGGCTACCGGTTGCACTTGTCCGGCAAGATCGACAAGGTCTGGCAGCTCGACGCCATCTACAGGAACCTCGACCCCACGTACCGCAACCTGTCCAACCAGGTCGGCGATCCGGGCGAAGAGCGCTTCGGCCTCACCCTGCACGGCAAGCCGAACGAGGACACCCGCTACCAGGCGTCGTACACCAAGCGTCACAACTCGGTGCGCGGCGAGGAGAGCGAGGGTCTGGCCCTCGAGGCCGTCCACAAGCTCGACACCGACCTCTCGCTGAGCGCCGGCGTCGAGAAGCTGGATCGTACCCTGCAGCAGGGTCTCACGCCTCCCGGCCAGCTCGCCAACCCGCGCTCCTTCAACGACTTCCCGGCCCTCTCCCAGTTCCCGGCAGGCACCGCGCCTTCCGCGTCCAACTGGATCGGGCGGGTCGGACTCGAGAAGAAGACCAGCAACCGGTTCAGCGTCCGGGCCGACCACGAGCAGCCGCTCTCCGGCGCAGACGCGACCTACCCCTCGGCCAACACGCTGTCGGCCCGCTACTCGCTCACCCAGGACACGGCCCTCGTCGCGGCCGGAAGGCTCGAGAACTTCGGCGCCTTCGATCGCGCCCTCGGCAGCCTGGGTGTCGAGACGCGGCTCGATACCGACACGTTCGCCTACTCGCGCTACACCATGCAGGAGCAGGAGCGCGGGCTGGAGAACTTCGCCTCCTATGGCGTGAAGACCCGAAGGCAGCTCTCGCGCGATCTGGGCGCCAGCGTCTCCTACGAGAACGCCAACCAGATCAGCGGCGACGCCCCGACGGACTTCCACGCCATCGGGCTGGCGCTCTCCTACACGCCGCCCGGCGAGGACAAGAACGCCTCGGCACGCTACGAGCGCCGCTTCGGCAGCGCAGGTCTGGCCGACCTCTTCGAGCTCGGCATCGGCTACCACGTGGCGGCGGGCCACAGCCTCCTTGGCAAGCTCCAGTACACCGACACGACCGGCGCCGGAACGCTCTTCCGCAATCGCGAGCGCTTCGACACCATCCTGGCGTGGGCTTACCGGCCGACCTGGACCGACATCTTCGACGCCTTGCTGCAGTACCGCAAGCGCGACGAGCTGAGCGGGCTGGGCGGTGTACCGCTCGACGGGGAGGCCGACATCGTCAGCCTCGACGTCCACCTGCGACCGCTCGACGGCATCTTCGTCGATGTCCGGCGCGCGGCCAAGTACGCCGAGGACCGGTCGGGCGGAATCCTGACATCGGTCCGAAGCGACCTGGAGGCGTTGCGCGTCGGCGTCGAGATCGCGCCCAGGTTCGACATCGCCGTCGAAGGCCGGCGGCTCGATCAGGCGTCGACCAACGAAACGCTGGAGAGCTACGGCATCGAGCTCGGCTACGAAGTCGTCAAGAACGTGCGTGTTGCCGGCGGTTACAACTTCGCCGGCTTCGACGACCCGGATCTCTCCGCCGGCCACTACACGGCGAAGGGCCCCGTCGTCCGCGTCGACTTCAAGCTGACCCGGTTCTGAGCGGTCCGCACACCTAGGACAGAGCCCGAGCCCCAGTGGCTCGGGCTCTGCCTTTTCCGGCAGCCGGGCTCTGGTATCGTGGTCGGCACGGACGGACCCGGGAGGTCACTCACATGCCGAAGCTCGACTGGATGCTCCACCGAAAGGGCTGAACCAGCTGCGGACGATCGCAGGAGTTTCTTGCGAAAAACCGCCTCACTCCCCGAGAACAGGCCGACGCGCGCACGTCGCCGATCGGCCGCGCCGAGGCCCTGGCGCTGGCCCGTCAGGCCGATGAGGTCGTCGCCTGCAAGGGCAAGCGTGTCGTGCGCTTCGACATGCGCACCGCTCCGCCCGACGACGACGCCCTCGCCGAGGCGCTGCTCGGCCCCACCGGCAACCTGCGCGCTCCGGCCGCGCGTGTCGGCCGTGCCCTCATCGTCGGTTTCGACGAGGCCACCTACACCCGCTACCTGCTGCGCTGACGCCGCGAAGGCGGGCTCAGCCCCGGCTCTTCGCCTAGATCTACGCCACCGAGCGTCGTGCTGCCATCGCGGCCGTCGGCGCCAGCGTGAGCGAGTCCGCAGGCCGTTCGCCAAGGACTTGCGCGAAAATTTCGCGATCGCTCAATCGGGCCTCCGCTCGCCGGCGGCGGCGCTCCAGCACCTGCGGCAGGCGTCGCACACTCCCGAAGAAGCTGCGATAGAACGAGAAGCGCCCGCAGAAGACGCTGAACGCCAGGTTCACCGCCAGGTAGGCCGCGTGGGCGGCCAGGTGTGCCGGGCTGTCGATGTTGCTCCAGAGGAACAGGAATCGATTGCGGCGCTCGACGGTGCGCACGTACTCGCGATCGAAGTTGTTGCGGATCGTCCCCAGCTCCTCGTGAAAGTGCACGACGCGGCAGCCGGGCTCGCTGACCGTCTTCCAGCCCCGCCTCCAGGCCCGGTAGCAGAGGTCCGCGTCCTCCCAGTAGAAGGGGAGATAGATCGGGTCGAGACCTCCCAGCGCCAGGAACTTGTCGCGGTCGAAGACGCCGCATGCACCGGAAAACAGCGAGTAGCGCGAGACCCGCTCGCTCGAAAGCAGCAGCCTTGCCAGGCCCCGATCCCGGCTGGCCGTGTTGAGCATCTTGAGATTGCCGAAAAGGAAGCGCCCGACGCTGCGCTCGCTCTCCACGCGCCCGCTAGGGCTGACCAGAGACGCGTGCGCCACGAACACCTCGGAGCGTTCGAAGTGGCCCAGAAGCCTGCCCAGAAAGTCACGCTCCGGCGCCATGTCGTTGGAGAGCAGCGCGACGTAGCGGTTCCGGGCTTGCCGGAACCCCTCGTTGGCCGCCCCCAGAAAGCTGGAGCGCTCCGTCAACGCAATGACACGGACTGTCGGAAACGCCTCGGCCAAGAACTCGACGCTGCCGTCGGTGCTGCAGTCGTCCACCACGATGACCTCATCGGCCAATCCCCGGTACTCCGCCGCCGCCAAAATGAATGGCATGCAGCGCTCGAGATTACGCCTGCCGTTGTAGTTGGTGACCACGAAACTGACTTTCGGCGTCGCCGCTTGCTCGATCAAGCAGTCCTCCTGTGGACCGTCGCCCCTCGGGTCGTGGAAGAAAAGCGCGAAAGGATACCATGAGCACGCCGTCATGACAAGCCGCAAAATCGAGCATGCCCGTTTTCAGGGCAACTTCGGGTTCAGCCAGGCGCGCAGGACGCTCCCCAGACCAAAGAGCCGGGCCGCCTGCGCCAGCGCCATCGGAACCGGATAAAACGCCGCCAGATGGCCCAGCAGCGCCCGCAACGGGCCTGGCCCGCCTCCGCCGCCGCTGCTCTTGCCCGCAACGTAGCCGCGCTGCCAGAGCCGTCCCCGCAGACCCTGCTTGAAACCGTACCAGTCCGAGGCCGAGCCGACCGCCTCGCACCGGGCCAGCGCGAAACCCGCGCGCTCGGCCAGAATCTCCAGCGACCTCCGCCGGTACATCCAGCGGTGCGTCGGGTCGAGAAACCCCGCCCAGTAGCCGCCCGAAAGCCGCGCCTCGAGCCCGTCGAGGTTCGGGACCTCCAGGAAGAGCGTGCCGCCAGGGTGGAGAAGCTCCCGGCACCTCGCCAGCGCCCCAAGCGGATCGGGCACGTGTTCGAACACATGCCACAGCGTGATCAGATCGAAGCTCTTCGCTGGCTGGAACTGCTCCAGCGTCACCGCGTGGACCTGCACTCCGGGCCGTCTTCCAGCGTCCTCGACCGAGGCCGGGAATGGCTCCAGCCCCTCGGCCTCCCACCCCCGCTCGCGCATCACCGCCAGGAAGTAGCCCGGCCCGCACCCCACGTCCAGTACTCGCCCGCGCTCCAATCCGGCAAAAAGGTCGGCCCGTTCCGAGAAGAAGCGTGTCGCCTTGCGCAGATCCTTCTCCGACAGCCCTGCCTGGCGCATACGATCGAAGGCCGCCATGTAGCTCGCCCGCTCCTCGTCGCTCATCCTGGGCACCAACCGCACCAGCCCGCAACGCCGACACTCCACCAGCCCAAGCCTCATCGCCGGCCCCGCCCCCCCGCCGAGCGCCTCGACCCTTCGCTCCCCATACGCCTCCCCCGAGCACGCCGCGCACCTCTTCACGCTCGCTCCCCCTCCTCCTCGATTCTCAATTCTCGATTCTCGATTCTCGATTCTGAATCCACTCCCGCCCTGATACATTCACCATGACAGCGCCGGTCCGGGGGCGCGCTTGCGACCATGATCGAAGTCGGCGGCAGCTTCAAAGGGTACAAGATCCTCCAGTTCCTCGGCGCGGGCGGCTCGGGGGCAGTCTATCGCGCCGTGCAGGAGGGGCTGGACCGTGAGGTCGCCCTCAAGGTCGTGACTGTCGGCGGGCGCTCGGGCTCCGAGGAGCGCAAGCGCTTCCAGCGCGAGGCCCGGGCGCTGGCTCGGCTGGCCCATCCGCACATCGTCCGGCTCTACGATTTCGGCGAGGACGGCGCGGACCTCTACTATTCGATGGAGTACGCCGAGGGCCGCTCGCTGGACCAGCGGCTGAAGGCCGAGGGCCCGCTGCCCAGGGCCGACGCCTTCCGAGTCATGGCGCAGCTTCTGGACGCGCTCGAGACCGTCCACTCCCTAGGCGTCCTGCACCGCGACATCAAGCCGGCCAACGTGCTGCTGCAGCCATCCGGCGACATCCTCCTCGGGGATTTCGGGCTGGCGCGGGAACGCGAGGCCACCCGCGTCACCCGCGACGGCGTGCTCCTGGGAACGCTCCCCTACTGCCCGCCGGAGATGGTCCACGCTGCCGAAACCGACGCTCGCGGGGACCTCTACCAGGCGGGCGTGATGTTCTACGAGCTCCTCTCCGGTCGCGTCCCCTACTGCTCCGAGGAGATTCTCGGGATGATGAAGGGGACGCCGCTCGATCCCGAGAAGCCATTCGAGCGCGCCGCCGACGTCTTCGACCCGATGCTGGCGGAGTTCCTGCGCCGCGCGATGGACCCGGCGCCCGGGAAGCGCTTCGCCTGTGCGTCCGGGATGCGCGGGGCGCTGGAGGGGCTGCTCCAGGCGCGTTCGGGCTCCGGGTACCGCGCAGCCGCGACCCGCCCCATGTCCGAATCCGAGTTGCCCGGCGGATCTCCTACGCGCGCCGCCGGACCACTGGAGCTGCCGCGGAAGCCCTCCCGCACGCGACCTCAGGAGCACGTCAGCACGCTCACTTCGCTGACGACTTTGCCGGAAAACCGCGTTCGCCTCTGGCTCTTCGTCCTCTCGGGGATCTGCTGGCTGGTCCTGGCCGTGGTGCTTTGCCGAACGTTCCTCTGGCGCATCCCGCAGTCGGCCGTGGGTGCTCTCCCGGCGCCGCGACCCGGTGACGCCGATACGAACCGGGCTCCTCGTCTGGCCCCCGAGCGCCTGGAGGCCCAGAAGACGCTGCGCGCCCGGCTGCTCGGCGAAACCGAGCTGATCGCCTCTCTGACTCGCGAGCTTCCGGCCCGCCGTTTCACCGTCGAGGTCGCCCTGGTCGCCGCCGCCGAGATCGAGAGCGCAAGTTTGAGTTTCGAGCGGCTCGAGCCGGCGCCCGCCCTCCTCGAAGTGAACGGGCGCTCCTCGGCCGGCAGGCTGCCGGTCTCTCTCCTGCTGGACGGTAACAACCGCTTCTTGCTCGAAGGCGCCGGTTCCCGCGCCGGGCGCTCGTCGGGCGTGCTGCGCGTCCGGCGGCGCAGCGGAGCTTCCATCGCGCTGCCTCGTCCAGCCCAACTGCCGGAGCTGTCCCCAGAGGCCTCGGCACGGGTCAAGCGGCTGATCGAGGATGCCAAGACCGCCTTCCAGGCCGGCAAGTACGGCGACGCCCTCAAGGGGTGCGAACAGGCCGCCCAGGTCGACCCGAAGAGCTGGGAGGCGCTCTGGAAGAAGGCCGTCGCGCTCCACTACATCACGTACGTTTCCCGGGGGCTCGTGGCGGCCGGGGCCGGTCTCGAGTTCCTCTCCCCGACGGACGAGGACCCCGAATCGATCCGGCACCGAGAGTTCGAGTGTTTCAACCGTTCGCTCGAGCTCTGG
The DNA here is from genome assembly GCA_016213845.1 of Candidatus Wallbacteria bacterium. Taxonomy (GTDB): domain Bacteria; phylum Muiribacteriota; class UBA6191; order JACPRK01; family JACPRK01; genus JACPRK01. Next base: position 63,640 of record JACQZN010000015.1, on the reverse strand, counting down.
CCGGTCGAAGGCAACATCTGGTACGACCTGGGGTGCGGCTATCGCGACTTCCGGCGACAGTCCGACGCCGAACGGAGCCTGGCTCTTGCCTGTCTACTGAGCGGGCGGGCTCGCAAGTACTGGTGGGAGCTGGGGCGGACACTGGCGGAGGGTGTCCCCAGGGGGCGCGAGCGCGGTCACCCCGCGATGCGACTGGCCGTCCAGGCTGTCACGGCGGCTTTCGTCGAGGACCCCCAGCCGGGTCCGGGCTCCGCCGAGCCCACTCCGAAGACGACGGACGGCCCTGGCAAGCCGCCGCCCATCTCCTGGCTGCTCGATCGCTCCGCCATCTACCGGCGGGCCGGCGAGCTGCCCCGGGCACGCGCCGACCTCCAGACCGTGCTGGCGCGAGAGCCAGGTAACCGCGCCGCGCAAGCCGCTCTGGCGAGCTTACTGCCCAGGTGAGGGCCGGCCGGCTCGCCGCCGGCGCTTCAGGTACGCCGCGCGCCAATTGCGGACCAGCTTGCCCGGCGGGCTGTCGCGGCCCAGGAGCGCGGCTCCGGCTACGATGAGCGCGATGCCCTGCAGGAACGGGAGGAAGAGCCCCAGGATTCCGAGGCCGATGAGGAGCCAGCCCGTGACGAGCCGGACGGGGCCGATGTGGCCGTCGCGGGACGATGCGGGCGAGGAGGGCATGGTCGTGATCATAGCCAGTAGCGCAGAAGGTAAGCGAGGCGCTCGAGCAGCTTCTGCGCCAGCGAGCGCCGCTTCCAGGCCGGAAGCTCCAGCCGTGTACACAAGGGTTTTTCCCTCTCGAAGGTTTCCTCCAGGCTCGCGGCCACCGTGCGATTGCTGACCGAGACCACGACCTCCAGGTTCCTCAGCAGACTGAAATTGTCGAAGTTGTAGGAGCCGATCGCCGCCCACGATTCGTCCACGACCACGACCTTGGAGTGCAGGTGCGCCCCGCGCCAGAGCCAGATCTCGACGCCCCACTGCAACAGTCGCGCGTAGAGGTTGCGGCTGGCGTACCAGGCCGGGGGCACGTCCGTGCTGGCGCTCGACATCAGCCGAACGCGCACGCCGCGCCGGCACGCCGCCTTGAGCGCGCGCAGGAACCGGCGGCCCGGGATGAAGTACGGATTCATGATGGTGACGCGATGGCGCGCGCGCTTCAGCAGTCCCTCGTAGACGCGCGAGATGGTGCGCCCGTCGCGCCAGGTCCCCGAGCGCAGGATGCGCAGCTGGCCACCGTCGGACCACGCATCGCTCCGCGGAGGCTGGCGGCGTGCGGCGGTCCAGAGGCGCCTCAGCAGCTCCCGCGGCGGCGGCGGGCGGTACCAGGGACGGCCCAGGACCGCGGTCTCCCAGGTCTCGTCGAACAGCCGTTCCAGCTCCGCTGCGGCCGGGCCCTCGATGCGCACGTGCACCTCGTGCCAGCCGATACCGTCCGTGTCGTAGCCGCAGAACTCGTTGCCGATGTTCAAGCTGCCCGTGAAGGCAACCCGGCCGTCACAGACGAGGATCTTGCGATGGTCGCGCAACGGCCAGAGATAGTGCGCCCGCAACAGGCTGACCGGATTGAACAGCGATACTCCCACCCCGGTCTGGCGCAGTCGCTCGAAGTACGCCGAAGAGGTCGTGACGCAGCCGAACCAGTCTGCCAGAAGCCGTACTTCCACTCCGCGGGCCGCCGCACGCGTCAGCGCCGCCGCGAACTGCGCGCCGAGCTGATCGTCGCGCAGGATGTAGGTCTCCAGCCGCACGCGCTCACGCGCCAGGTCGATCGCCTCCAGCATCGCCACGTAGGCTTCGGAGGCCAGCGTGTAGATGCGAAGGGTGTCCGCGCCTACCTGCGCTGCCCGGCCGGCCAGCGCGGACGTACGTGCTTCGACCACGGCTGTTTCGCTCATCCCCTGCCGACAACATACTCCGCCCGCCGCTCGAAGGGGGCGAACCCTCGAGCGCGATGGGCCCCGGTCACAGCTCCCGCAGCGCCGTGAGAATCGGGACGGTTGCGGCCCGGCGGGCCGGGAGGAACCCTCCGAAAGCTCCCATCACCACGGCGAACGCGATGCCCTGCAGACAGATCGCGGGCGTGATGGTGAACTCGAACATCACCTCGCTGAAGCTGGCCATGTTGATCGTTCCGGATCGCAAACCGTTCAGCGGGAGCGCCAGGAGACAGCCGAGGATGCCGCCCGGGAGCGCGAGCAGGATTGACTCGACGAGGAAGCTGAGCAGGATGGAGCCGCGTGAGAAACCGAGCGCGCGCAGCGTGCCTATCTCCTTCGTGCGGCTGCCGATCGCCGCGTACATCGTGTTCATCGCGGCGAAGACCGCGCCGATCGCCATCAGGATGGCGATTCCCATGCCGAGCGTCCGCATCCACTGGACCCCTTCGGCCTGTTGCGAGTAGTAGCTGGTCTCGGACTTCACGTCGAGCGCCAGGCGTGGGTCGGCGTCGATGCGGGCCGAGAGCGACGCGAGCAGCGAGGCGTCCTTGAGCCGCACGATCATCGAGTTGTAGTAGGTGCGCTTGAAGTCGTCGAGCAGATCGTCAGCGTCGGCCCAGATCTCGGATTCGAAGGCGCTGCCGCCGGATTCGAAGACGCCCACCACGGGCCACTGGCGCCGCCCGAAGCGAATGGAACCGCCGACGTCCAGGCCTGCGTACCTCTCCGCGACTGCCTTGCCGGCCAGGATCTGCCCGCGTCGAGGTGCCAGCGGCGCCCCGCGCAACACCCGGACCCCGTCGTGCACCTGGAAGGCCACGGGCCGAACGCCCCGCACGAGCACGTTGGCCTTCTTGCCGTCCTTGCGCGTGAGCAGCATCTGCACCGCCACCTCCGGCGAGGCCAGCGTCTCGCGGTCGCCCGCGGCGGCGATCTCGGGGGCGTAGCGGACGATCTGGTACTGGTCCTGCGTGATCGCGCTGGCCGCCTCGCTGATACCGCCCTTGCGCAGCAGTATCGCGTTGGCCGGATTGCCGGAGACCACCAATGTCCGCTGCAGCCCCTGTGCCAGCGCCATCAGCGACACGAAGGTCGAGACCACCAGGCCGATGCTGAAGATCGTCATGCCGGTGCTCACGCGGCGCACGAAGAGGTTGCGGACGTTGTACTTGAGCGGGACCGCCACGTCAGGCCACCTGCCTCAGTGCGTCCACGATCCGCAGCCGCGCCGCATTCATCGCTGGCACCAGGCCGGCCGCCGCCCCGACCAGCACGGCCACCGCCAGCCCCAGCGCCACCACGTCCGGCCTCGCCAGGAACAGCGCGCCCATCGGCCCCAGCTTCGAGGTGAAGGCGTGAGAGCTCAGCATCGCGTACGCCGAGAGCGTCCCGGCCAGCCCGCCGATGAACGCGATCAGCGTCGACTCCCCCAGGATGAACGCCAGCACGTGCGACGGCCGGAACCCGATCGCCTTCAGCACCGCCACCTCGGTAGTCCGCTCCCGGACCGACATCGCCACGCTGTTGGCCGCCACCAGCATGATCGTCAGCATCACGATCATCCCGATGCCGCCGACCATCACCTTGATGTTGCCCATCATCGACATGAAGTTGTTGGCGAAGCTCTTCTCGGTCTCGGCCAGCGTCTCCCATTGACTGTTGGCGAACATCTGGTCGACCTGCTGCATGATCGACGGGATCAGCTCCGCCCGCTCGATGCGGCACCAGAAGTTGCTGACCACGCCCGGGTTGCCCAGCGCTTCCTCGAGGTACTTGCGGTGGAACAGGAGCGAGCGCGGGTCGAAGTCCCGCACGGGGATGGCGCAGATCTCGAACTCCAGGTTCACGGGCGATACCGTGCCCGTCAGGGTGATCTTGTCGCCCACCTTCCAGCCGAACTTCTCGCACGTGCTCTTGCCAACGATGGCCCCCGTGCGCGTCTTCTCGAACCGCTCCCACTCGCCGGGCTGAAACTCGAACATGTCGCCCCAGACCTTCTGAAACGTCGACTCGTCTACAGAAAGCGTGGTGAACATGTTCTTCGGATCGCGAAAGACCCCGCCGTACCAGGTGAACGGGCAGACGGCCACGATACCCGGCACGCGCTCCAGCTTCTGGCGATAGGCCTCCGGCATCGTGAATGCCAGCGACATCTTGTGGTGCACTGCAATCCGCAAGCTGCCGTCCGAGCGGTGCTCGATGCGGTCCATGGTCGCCATCACGTTCAGCAGCGCCGTGAACAGGAAGAGGCTCACCGCGATGCTGCCCATGGTCAGCGCCGTGCGCCGGGTGTTACGGCGCAGGTTCTTCAGAACGAGCGGGAGGAAGCGCATGGGGAGAATTGAGAATTGAGAATCGAGAATTGAGGAGTGCGTCCTTCGACACGACCGCTTCGCGGACTGCTCGGGATGACCCTTCGACGAGCTCAGGGTGAGCGGAGGGGGGGCGGGCTGGGGCAAGGGCTCGGGCTGGGGCAAGGGCCGAAGTCGCGTAGCCACGACTCCTGCTTGCTACCGACTACTCCCTTCCGCCTTCCACCTTCTACCTTCTAACTTCTACCTTCCACCTTCGTCTCCCTACGAGAACACGCCCTTGTCCAGATGCCGGGTCAGATGGGCGCGCGAGGCGGCTTTCGGGTCGTGGGTCACCATCACGATGGTCTTGGAGAACTCCCGGTTCAGATCCACCAGCAGTTGCATGATCTCCTCGGCAGCCTTGGCGTCGAGATCGCCCGTTGGCTCGTCGGCCACGATGATCGTCGGGTCGGTCACGATCGCCCGCGCGATGCCAACGCGCTGCTCCTGGCCGCCCGAGAGCTGGCGGGGATAGTGGTCTGCGCGTTCCAGCAGGCCGACGACCTTGAGCGCCGTTTCGACGTGCTGGCGTCGCTCCGCCTTCGACAGGCTGGTCAAGAGCAGGGGGAGCTCCACGTTCTCGAAGGCCGTCAGCACCGGGATCAGGTTGTAGAGCTGGAACACGAAGCCCACGTGGCGGCTACGCCACTCCGCCAGCTCCGCCTCGTCCAATCCGGTAATGTCGGTCTCTCCCACCCGGATCGAACCGCCCGACGGCTTGTCGAGGCCCGCGATCAGGTTCAAGAGCGTCGTCTTCCCGGACCCCGACGGTCCCATGAGCGCCAGGAACTCCCCCTTCTCGATGCCGAACGTGACCCCCTGGAGCACCTGGATCTCGAGGCTGTCCCTGTAAAACGACTTGGTTACTGAATCGAGTACGACGAGTGGATCGCCCATGTTTCCTTTCCTGCTGCCACCCAACATCCAAGACCCTGGATTTCCATCGAATCCGTTCGCCACGGGGGTCCAGAGCCTGTCCTGAGCTTGTCGAAGGAGGGCCTCTGGCCACTGGGTGGGGGTTCGGGGGTAACGCCCCTGGCTGCGATGAGCAGCACCCCTTCCCCCTCAGCCCTGCGTCTTCTCCTGCACCCTGGCTCCCTCGGCAAGGTCCGGCCCCGGGTTGGCGACGATCGGATCGCCCTGCGCCAGGCCCCGCAGGACCTCGACCTCGCTGCCTTGCTCCTTGCCCAGCTCCACGACGCGCAGCTCGGTCCGGCCCTCACGCACCAGGAACACGACCTTGGCGCCGCCACGATCGCGCACGGCGGCCGATGGGATTCGGAGCGGCGCCGGCCCCTGCCTGGGCTCCGCCTTCTTCTCCAGGAACGAGACCTTGACCGACATGTCGGGCCTGAGCTGCTCGTCCGGGTCGGCCAGCCGCACCTTGACGGGGACGATCGCCTTCTGGCGGTTGGCCCTGGGAAGCACCTTGCTGACCGTGCCGGTGTACTTGCGATCCGGCACCGCGTCTGCCAGGACCTCTGCGGGCTGCCCCTCCTTCACCTGGAACAGGCTCGCCTCGGCGATGTCGACCTCGGCCTCCATCTCGCTCAGGTCGGCCAGCGTGAAGACCTCGGCAGCGTTGCTGCTGGCGCCCGGGGGGCCGCCGAAGAGAAGCATCGCTCCCTGCTCGACGCGCTTCTCGAGTATGGTGCCCGGGAACGGGGCCCGCAGCTCCGTCTCGTCGAGCTGCGTGCGGGTGAGGTCGAGCAGCGCCTCGGCCTGCTTGACCTGCGCGCGCGCCGCCGCGATCTGTTCGGGACGCATGCCCGAACGCATCATCTCGAGCTGGTGGCGCGCGCCTTCGACGGCGGCCTTGGCCCCGCGGGAGGCGGCTTCGCCCTCGTCGAGCGCGGACTTCGCGGCGGCCTTGCGGGCATAGAGGTCGCGGGCGCGGACCAGGTCCTGATCGGCGCGGACCTGCGCCGCGAGGGCCTCGTCCAGCGCCCAGCGCGCCTTCTCGATCTCTTCCTTGCGGAAGCCGGCCTCCAGCTCGGCCAGGGACGCGATCGCCTTCGTCGACCAGCCGCTCGGAGAGCCGGCCAGACATCTTGAAGCCGATCGAAGTCCGCCGCAGCGCCTGGAGATAGCCCGTCGCCGTCAGGGAGCCGACCGGCGCGGCCGTGGCGGCGCGGACCCGGACGATATCGACCGTGGCGGCGCTCCGGCCCGACTGGCCGGCGCAAACATAGCCTGCGGCAGCCGCCAGCACGACCGACATCAGCCAGAAAAGCTGCCCCCAGCGCGATGCGCCCTTCCGATTGGCGCTCGAGCTCTCGTCAACCCTCGCGATGCGAAGACTGGCGAGATCCGCGCGGCGACTCTCGGCCGCCGCCACCTGGGAATGCTTGGCGTCACTCATGGTGCAAGACTGCTCGATTGTTTGTCCCCCTGGCCCCGTCGGAGACCCGCCATTATATCACGTTACGGCACCCAGCGCGTGCTAGGCTGCAGCGGTGATCAAGGTCGGCAAGGTGCTGGTGTCGGAGGAGGCCGTAGCGGCCCGGTTCGCCTGTGACCTCGGAGCCTGTCTCGGCGCCTGCTGCCGCGTGGGCGACCTGGGTGCGCCGCTGGCTGCCGGCGAGCGCGAGGCCATCCGGGAAGCGCTACCCAGGCTGCTGCCAGGGCTGCCGGCCGAGAACCGGGAACGGATCGGCGCCAGCGGGTGGGTCGACTCGCGGGACGACGGCAAGGAGCAGCTCGCCTGCTTTCCGGACGGGCGCTGCGTCTTTTCGGTGCCGCTGCCCGTCGCGGCCCGGCCCGGAGCCGAAGTGCCGCTCGGCTGCGCTCTCGAAGCCGCTTTCCGGTCGGGCGCGACCGGCTTCCCGAAGCCGATCTTCTGCCATCTTTTTCCGCTCAAGCTGGCCTGCTTCTACGACCAGACGGCGGTGAACGCCGAGCGTCGACCCGAATGTGAGGCCGGATTCGACGCTGGCTGCGCAGCGCAGACCGGGCTGCTCGAGTTCTCCCGCGACGCTCTTGTGCGCCTCTTCGGCCAGAAGTGGTACGACGCCCTGCTCCCCGCCGCCCGCGCCGAACGCGAACGGCTGGCCGCATCCCCAGGCCGCTCAACCTGACCTCGTCGAAGGCCCCCCTAAAGTGGCTCAGCCCCCAGGGCCGTCGGCGCCCATGTAGGCCACCAGCGAGTCGACCTCGCCTCGCAGCGACTCCACCTCGTCCTGGAGCAGGTTGCGGATGGAGACGATCCCTCGAAGCCGCTGGTCGGCATCGACGATCGGCAGGTGGCGGATGTGGCGATCGACCATCAACTCCAGGGCGTCGTCCTCCGTCATGTCCGGCGGCGCCGTGAGCACGTCCCTCGTCATCACACGGGACACGGGCGTCGTCGCCGGGTTCAGCTCGGCCAGCACCACCTTCATCATCACGTCGCGCTCCGTGAAGATGCCTTCGAGTTTGCCGTCCGTCACGGCCAGCACGGCCCCGACGCGATCCCGCGCCATCGCCTGGACCGCTTCCAGCACCGTCGCCCCGGGCGAGATCGATGTGGGGGGACTCTGGGCCACGCTCATGATGTGACGCATCTCGGACCACCTCCCGTCCTCACCAACTCTACCATGGGTTCCTCCGCGCTACTCACCCGTCGCTTCGCGATTCTCGCCTCTCGGCGTTCGCTTCTTGTCCCGGTCCGCCACGAACGAGATGACCGTGTCATTCTTGCCGTTCACGCGGAACTTCCAGTAGTCGTGGGGAGGAGCGTGCTCAGGGTCCGCCTCGATGAAGAACTTGCCGATCCAGCGCCCCCCGTCAAAGACCGTCGCCTCCATCCGCTTTCCGGCCCGGGCGTAGCGGACCCGGAACGGGTGGCCGGCGACTTTCCAGTCGACCTCGGGCTTCGCCAGTTGCGGGAAGGCGGCGTAGCGCATGAGATAGATGAAGGGGGCGTTCTGCAGGATTTTCTCCCGGTGCTTCTGGGCTTCCTGGCTGAAGTCGAGCTTCTCCGACAGCGGCTCCAGGACCGTTCCGTCCACGCGGTAGGCCAGGCGCGCCTGGAAGTGGCTCACCGTCTTCTTCTCGGGGTGCTTCAAGTCGGCTTCGAGATCGATACCGAAGGTGTCGTCGCCGTTGGGCCGGAAGACGACCGCTACCGTCCCGAGCCCGTCGAAGCCCTTCGTCACCGCGCCGCGATACTGCGCGTTCACCCGGTACAGCTCTCGCTGGGGCTCCGCCGAAGCCGGGCGAGCGGCCTGGGCGACGGCCGCGGGAAGCCGATTCTTGCGTGCCTTCGAAACCAGCTTGTCCAGCCGTCTCGATTCGGCTCCAGCGTCGGCCGCGACCGCCGTAGCCAGCAGCACCAACAGGCCCATTCTCAAGGATCTAGCCCGTGCGTCCATCTGGTTCTTCCAGCCTCCTGCTCCATCACCGCGCCCCGTGCCGGCGGCGCTTCAGGCGCTCAGGGCTGCGCCAGCTCGAATTCCTTCGTCACCGTCGGCCCGTTGCCCTGCGGGACGAAGTACCGCAGCGTGATCCGGCCCTTGGCCAGCTTGCCCGGCTTCCAGGTGCCGACGAAGTGATCGCTGGCGCCCGCGTGGACGGCGTTCGACACCGTGTGGAACGACTGATAGAACGTCCCTCGAGTGCGGGTGAACAGCATCGTGCGCGCCCGGCTATTCAGCAGCGGGTGCCATGGATCGTTCACGAGCTCGGTGCCTTTTTCGTCCACGAGCACGACGTTGGCCTGGTCGAAGAGCACCGCGGACTCCGGGTTTTGGTTCGTGATGTCGAGCGCCAGGACGACGAAATCGCCCATCGGAAGCAACTGGCCCTTCACCTCGATGTTCTGCGCCACCGACTCCGCCGTCGGCGCGCGCGGCAGCCCGCGTACGGCTGCAACTTGCCCGTCCCGCTGAGTCCCGCGCAGCCCCTCGAAGTCGACGTCCCCCCTGGGCTGGGCGCTCGCCACGCCCACGGCCACCATCGCCGCCAGTGCCATCCATGTTGGGCCGATTCGAATCATCCCGCGCCTCCGAGCTCCCGCTCCCGCAGGAGAGCCGTTTCCCCCCGATAGTCTACGTTTTCGGGCGTCCGGAGTTTCCCCTGGCCGCCCACTTTCCTTTCGCGTCGCCTTAGTGTACACTTTTGCCCGAGTTCGCGGGCCGCCCCAACCGGCGCACCCGCACCTCACACCCCGTGGCGGCGTAGCTCAGTTGGTTAGAGCGTCGGAATCATAATCCGTAGGTCCTCAGTTCAAATCTGAGCGCCGCTACCAATCGAATTCAGGCCCCGGGCGGCGTCTCAGCCGCTCGGGGTCTTGTGTCGTGGCGTTCCAGCAGGCGCCGACCTCGCCCCTCCCACCCGCCGCATGGGCCAAAAGCAGAAAACCCGTCCACTCTTGCGAGCTGACGGGAATCTGGCAGTCACTTGAGGCTGAGGTACAGCGAAGGGTGACCTTCCGATACTGGGCGCCTTGATCACGGTGCGCCACACCCTCGGGATCGGGGCCTTCTGCGGGACCGCTCCCGCAAGAGGTGACTTAGGATACCATCGAGGGGCCGAATGGTCAACACCTTTCTCTCGCGTGCCGCCTCCGTGGCTTTCAAGAACTCCTTGGGGAACAGCGTCCCTCCAAGCCGACGCCGTCCGGGAGCCGCTGAACACGCGACCGCCTCGCTGCTGACCACGTGTCCGGCCCCGTTCGGAGCCAGCCTTGAACGTCAAGGCGGAGACTCGTATTCTTGCTGAGGTTCAGGAAACTCGGGGGAAGGAGAGACGGTGGGCCGGGGAAGGAAGCAAGCGACCGCGGAACTTCGGAATGGTGGGACCCTCGGTCGTGAGGCGATGCTCTGGGCGGCGGATGCGAAGTTGGTGCACTCCCGTCCGGCCCCGTCCGAGGTCGTCATCCATCCGGTTGGAGCCGCCTAGCTGATGGCCCTCAAGAAGTCAGACCTTTACTCCTCGATCTGGGCTTCGTGCGACGAGCTCAGAGGCGGCATGGATGCGAGCCAGTACAAGGACTACGTCCTGTTCATGCTGTTCATCAAGTACATCACGGACAAGTACGGCAACAGCAACGACTTCGCCCCGCCGGTCACGATTCCCAGGGGCGCGAGCTTCAAGGACATGATCGCGCTCAAAGGTAAGGCTGACATCGGGGACAAGATCAACACTCAGATCCTCCAGCCGCTCATCGACGCCAACTCGCGACTTGCTCGCAGCGACTTCCCCGACTTCAACGACCCGAACAAGCTCGGCGAGGGGCAGGCGATGGTCGATCGGCTGACCAACCTGATCGGCATCTTCCAGAAGCCGGAGCTCGACTTCTCGCAGAACCGCGCCGATCACGACGACATCCTCGGCGACGCCTATGAGTACCTGATGCGGCACTTCGCCACCGAGAGCGGCAAGAGCAAGGGGCAGTTCTACACGCCCGCCGAAGTCAGCCGTGTGATCGCCAAGGTGATCGGTATCTCCCCGAAGAACACCAAGGCCTCCACGACCGCCTACGACCCGACGTGCGGATCAGGCTCGCTGCTCCTGAAGGTGGCCGCCCAGGCCGGCAAGCACATCACGCTCGAAGGGCAGGAGAAGGACGTGACCACCGCGGGCCTGGCTCGCATGAACATGATCCTGCACGACTTCCCCACGGCCAGCATCCTCTCGGGCAACACCTTGGCTGCGCCCAAGTTCAAGGACGGCGAGCAGCTTCGCACCTACGACTACGTCGTCGCCAATCCGCCGTTCTCCGATAAGACGTGGACCACCGGCATCACCCCGGCCAGGGATCCATTCCAGCGGTTCACCTGGGGCGAGCCGCCCGCCAAACAAGGCGACTACGCCTACCTGCTGCACATCATCCGCTCGATGAAAGGCGCGGGCAAGGCCGCCTGCATCCTGCCCCATGGCGTTCTCTTTCGAGGCAATGCCGAGGCCACAATCCGCCAACAGCTCGTCCGCTCCGGCTATCTAAAAGGCATCATCGGCCTGCCAGCAAACCTCTTCTACGGCACCGGCATCCCCGCCGCCATCCTCGTTCTCGACAAGGAGCACGCTGCCGGTCGCAAGGGCGTGTTCCTGATCGACGCCTCCAAGGGCTTCATCAAGGACGGCAACAAGAACCGCCTCCGCGAGCAGGATATCCACCGCATCGTCGACACCTTCACCAAACAGGCTGACGTTCCGCGCTACGCCCGGATGGTGCCAGTGGCCGAGATCGCCGACCCGAAGAACGACTACAACCTGAATCTGCCGCGCTACATCGACAGCAGCGAGCCCGAGGATTTGCAGGACATCGACGGTCATCTGCGCGGCGGAATCCCGGAGCGCGACCTCGACGCACTCGGCGCGTACTGGGAGGTCCTCCCCGGCGTGCGCGGCGCGCTGTTCGAGGCATTCGACCGAACGGGGGGCCGTCCCGGCTATGCGCGGCTGAAGCTGCCGATCGCCGAGGTCAAGTCCGCCATCCTCGGTCACGCCGAATTCGTCGCCTTCCAGGAAAGGGCGACAAAGGGATTTGCCGACTGGCGCAAGGCCGCGCTGCCGCGCCTGACCGGATTCGGCAAGGACGGCCACCCCAAGGCGTTGATCGAGACGCTCGCCGAGGAACTTCTCGCCGCGTTCCGTCAGGCGCCGCTCGTGGATGCCTACGACGTCTACCAGCACCTCATGGACTACTGGGCCGAGGCGATGCAGGACGACGTCTACCTGATCGCGGCCGACGGCTGGGTGAAGGGGGCGCAGCCACGCGAGATCGTTCAGGTCAGGAACAAGGACAACAGGCTTGCCTGGCCCGAGTCCCACGATTACGTGAAGGGCAGGCGGCGCTACAAGTCCGACCTGGTTCCGGCTGCGATTCTCGTTGCCCGGTACCACGCTGCCGAGCGCGACGCCCTCGAGGCGCTCGACGGCCAGCTCGCCTCGATCGAGCAACAACTCGACGAGATGCGCGAGGAGAACGGCGGCGAAGAGGGATTGCTGGCCGAGGTGATGGAGGGCGAGGGCGACAAGCAGAAGATTGCACCGAAGGCCGTGAAGGCACGGCTGAAGGAGATCGGCAAGGACGCTCTCTACGCCGAGGAGCGGGCGGCGCTCGAGGCGTACGGGGACTTGCTCGAGCAGCAGACGGAGGCGAAGGCCAAGCGCAAGGCCGCGCAGGAGGAGCTGGACCGGAAGATCGACGCCAGGTATGCGAAGCTCACCGAGGCCGAGATTCAGAAGCTGGTGGTGGAGGACAAGTGGATGGCGCGACTGTCGGCCGCCGTGCAAGGCGAGCTCGATCGCGTGTCACAGACCCTGACCGGCCGCATCCGCGAGCTGGCCGAGCGCTACGCCACGCCGCTGCCGAAGCTCACCGAGGAAGTGGAAAGGCTAGCCGCGCGGGTCGACGAGCACCTCGCGAAGATGGGGGCGACGTGGAAGTGAGGCCGGGGTACAAGCTGACCGAGGTGGGGGTGATTCCGGAGGAGTGGCAGGTACAGCCGCTGCTTACGGCGGTGCATATTCCTAACGGCCAAGTTGATCCACGAATTGAGCCCTACAGATCGATGACCCTGGTGGCCCCGGATCACATCGAGAGAGCCACTGGACGCTTACTGGCAAGGCAGACAGCAAGGGACCAAGGCGCGATCAGCGGAAAGTACCTCTTCGCCAGCGGCGACATCCTCTACAGCAAGATACGTCCCTATTTGCGCAAGGCCGTGTTGGCCGATTTTGATGGGCTGTGCAGCGCAGACATGTACCCGCTCAGGCCCACGACTGGCGTGTCTGCGGGGTTCATCCTGGCCATCCTGCTGGGGCACCGTTACACGAAGTACGCCGAATCCGTCTCGGTCCGTAGCGGCATGCCGAAGATTAACCGGGCTGAGATGGCTGACTTCCTCATCGTGCTTCCGCTGGACGACGAACAACGCGCCATCGCGACAGCCTTGGGCGATGTGGATGCGCTGCTGGACGGGCTGGATCGGCTGATCGCCAAGAAGCGCGACATCAAACAGGCCGCCATGCAGCAGCTCCTGACCGGCGCTACCCGCCTCCCGGGATTCAGCGGCGAGTGGCAGACGAAAAGCCTCTCGGCACTCTGCTCGATGAACAGCGGCGAAGGGATCACGAGCGTCAGTATTGACCAGTTCTCAAGATATCCATGCTACGGGGGAAACGGTCTACGTGGGTATGCAACCAGGTTCACACACGACGGAACATATGCGCTCGTGGGCCGTCAGGGCGCGCTGTGCGGGAATGTGCTCTGTGTCGAAGGGCACTTCTTTGCGTCTGAACACGCAATCGTTGTCACTGCGTTTGCAGATACCGACATTCGATGGCTCACCTCTGTGCTGGGGAGAATGAACCTGAACCAGTACTCAGAGTCGTCTGCCCAGCCCGGACTGTCCGTGTCGAAGATTCTAAACCTGGAGATTACGGCTCCCCCAACGAAGGCGGAACAATCCGCCATCGCCTCCATCCTCTCCGACATGGACGCGGAACTCGCAGCCCTCGAGGCCCGCCGCGACAAGACCCGCGCGCTCAAGCAGGCGATGATGCAGGAGCTGCTCACCGGGCGCACTCGCCTCGTATGAAGGAAGGCCAGCACACCGAGTGGAAGGCGTCCTGGCGGGACGACTATCTGCGCTGGCTCTGCGGGTTCGCGAACGCGGAGGGCGGTGTGCTGGTCATCGGCCGGAATGACAGGGGTCACGTTGTCGGCATTCCCGACGCAGCCGAGCTCCTCGAGACGCTCCCCAACAAGATTCGCGATCTGCTCGGTATCGTCGTGGAGGTGAACCTGCGCGAAAAGAACGGCAAGGAGTACCTGGAAGTAGTGACGCCCGCATTCCCCTCACCCATCAGCTATCGCGGCCACTACTACCAGCGCAGCGGCAGCACCTTGCAGGAGCTGAAGGGAGCGGCGTTGGACCGATTCCTGCTCCGCCGGCAGGGCCGCACCTGGGACGGCGTGCCCATACCAAACGTCACTCCGCGCATGCTCTCGAACGCATCCGTGGCGGCATTTCGTGCCCAGGCGAGAAACAGCGGACGCGTCGATGCTGCGGCATTGAGGGAATCCACGGCCACGCTGATGGAGAGACTGCACCTGTCGGAGGGTGCATACCTGAAGCGTGCAGCCGTGCTGGCCTTTCATCCCGATCCCGAGCGCTTCGTAACGGGCGCATTCGTGAAGATCGGCTTTTTCCACACGGATGACGAGCTGCGCTACCACGACGAAATCCACGGGCCCGTGATCACCCAAGTCGACCAAATCCTGGACGTCCTGCAGCTGAAGTACCTGAAAGCAGCGATTACCTATAAAGGCATCCGGCGGGTAGAAACCTACCCCGTACCGGAACCGGCACTGCGCGAGGCGGTGCTGAACGCGATCATCCACAAGGACTACGCCACGGGTGCGCCCGTGCAGATCAGTGTCTACGCGGATCGGCTGATGGTCTGGAACCCCGGTCAGCTTCCGCCGTCGTGGACTGTGGAAAAACTCAAGCGTAAGCACGCCTCGCACCCGTTCAACCCGGACCTGGCCACCGCGTTCTTTCGAGCCGGGGCCATCGAAGCCTGGGGCCGCGGCATCGAACGGATGATGGCTGCGTGCCGAACGGCGGGGGTTCCGGAACCGGTCCTTGAGCACGAGGAAACCGGGCTTTGGGTGAACTTCCGTTTCTCCAACGACTACCGCAATCTCATAGAGGGAACAGGGAGGAATCCCGCGAAGCGCGCTACCACGGAAGTCACCGGGGACAGGATGTCGGTGAAAACGCCGGTGAAAACGCC
This sequence comes from Candidatus Wallbacteria bacterium, assembly GCA_016213845.1. Lineage (GTDB taxonomy): Bacteria > Muiribacteriota > UBA6191 > JACPRK01 > JACPRK01 > JACPRK01. The sequence continues at coordinate 48,624 of JACQZN010000015.1, read as the reverse complement.
GGTGAAAACGCCGGTGAAAACGCCAGAACGCATTCTTGCCGCGTTGGCGGCAAGCCCTGAAATGACCTTGGCCGCGTTGGCACCTTCGATTCTCAAGTCGCTGAGCGCGGTGGAGCGGGCAACGGCAAAGTTGGTCAAGCAGGGCAAACTGCGCTTCGTGGGCCCGCGCAAGGGCGGACACTGGGAGGTCATTCCGTGACCGATCAACCCCGCTCCGAGCGCTCGACACAAGACCGCGTCATCGCCTTGTTCACCGATCCGGCTCGTCCCGATCAACTCGGCTACCGCTACCTCGGCGAGTGGAGCAAGCGGGACGACAACCGCGCCATCGAGTCGGCCCTGCTGCGCGACAACTTGACCGCACGTGGCTACTCGTCCGCCCACATCACCGCCGCTGTCCAGAAACTCCAAACCGCCGCCGACTCGACGGGCATCACGCTCTACCAGGCCAACCTGCGCACCTACCAGCTCCTGCGCTATGGCGTGCCCGTGCAGGTCGCCGCGGGGCAACCGCATGAGACGGTTCACCTCGTCGACTGGGAGCACCCCGAGAAGAACGACTTCGCGCTGGCCGAGGAAGTGACGCTGACGGGCGGCTACCAGCGCCGGCCGGACATCGTGCTCTACCTCAACGGCTTGGCCATCGCCGTGATCGAGCTGAAGCGCAGCTCGGTGGAGCTGGCCGACGGCGTGCGCCAGCTCATCACCAACCAGGAGGAGATCTTCAACAAGGGCTTCTTCAGCACGGTGCAGTTCCTGCTAGCCGGCAGCGATTCCCAGGGGCTGCGCTACGGCACAACGGGAACGCCCGAGAAGCTCTTCGTGGAATGGAAGGACGGTGCGAACTCCGGCGAGCCACTCGCAGCCGGCGCACTCCTGGATCGCCCTCTCGCTCAGTTGTGCAACAAATCCCGGCTGCTCGACCTGCTCCGCAACTTCATCATCTACGACGCCGGCCACAAGAAGCTGCCACGACCCCACCAGTTCTTCGCCGTCAAGGCCGCGCAGGAGCGCATCACCCGACGGGAAGGCGGCGTCATCTGGCATACCCAGGGCAGCGGCAAGAGCATCCTGATGGTACTGCTGGCCAAGTGGCTGCTCGAGCACGACTCCGAGGCGCGCGTGCTCGTCATCACCGATCGCGACGAGCTGGACAAGCAGATCGAGGGGGTGATGAAGAACGCCCGTGTCGTCGACGCCGAGGGCCCGTCGCCGCGCATCACGTCGCGAGCAGAGTTCGTGGAGAAGCTTGGGGCGGCGGCGCCGCGCGTGTTGTGCGCACTGCTCCACAAGGTCGATGCAACGGACCTCGAGGGCTGGCCTCCAGTCGTGAGGGGACGCCTTTGCGTGTTCGTGGACGAATGCCATCGCTCCCAGGGCGGCGACATGCACAAGCAGCTGAAGCGCTGGCTGGAGGGCGCAATCTTCATCGGCTTCACGGGCACGCCGCTCTTGCGCAGCGACAAGCTGATGACACGGGATGTTTTCGGTACGTACATCCATACGTACAAGTTTCACGAGGGCGTGGCCGACGGCGTCATCCTGGACCTGAAGTACGAGGCCCGCGACGTGCCACAGCGGCTGGCCTCGCAGACCGCGATCGACAGGTGGTTTGCTCAGAAAACTCGAGGACTCAACAACTTTCAAAAGGCCCTGCTGCGCGAGCGCTGGGCGACCATGGAGCAGCTGATGAGCTCGGGGGAGCGCAAGCGGCGCATCCTCGCCGACATCATCCAAGACTTCAGCCTCAAGCCGCGACTGAACAACGACCGCGGTACGGCAATCCTGGTCGCCGCGTCGATCTACGACGCCTGCCACTACTTCCGCTTGCTTCAGAACGAGAGTTTCGGCCCCTACTGCGCAATCATCACGTCCTTCGAACCGAACCATAACGCGATCTCTCGCGAACCGGCCAACAGCGACGAGCGCTACAAGTTCGACACGTACACAACGCACGTTCTGAAGCAGGGCCAGACCACGCAGCAGTACGAGGAGGAGTGCAAGCGACGCTTCATCGAGGAGCCGGCGAACATGAAGCTGCTGATCGTCGTCAACAAGCTGCTCACCGGCTTCGATGCGCCGAGCTGCACCTTCATCTACCTCGACAACGAGTTGCGCGATCACAACCTGTTCCAGGCCATCTGCCGCACCAATCGTCTCGACGGCGATGACAAGGACTACGGCCATATCGTCGATTACAAGCAGCTGTTCGGTGACGTGCAGAAGGCGATCGCCGTCTACAGCTCCGACGAGCTGGACACCGACGAGGGCTGCGGCGGAGACAACAACGTCCGCCTGAAGGACTGGTTGGAAGAGGGCCGAAAGAAGCTCGACGAGGCCCGCGAGGCCGTGCGCCACTTGTGCGAACCCGTGCCATCCCCGCGAGAGGTGGAGCAGTTCCTTCGTCACTTCTGCGGCGACGCTGCCAATCCGGAAGGACTGAACGAAACGGAAGCCCTGCGGGTTTCCTACTACAAGGCAGTCGCTGTCTTCGTGCGCGCCTTTGCCGCTCTTGCGCAGGACCTCTCCCAGGCAGGGTACTCGGATGCCGAAGCGGCCGATCTGAGGGCGGATGTCGAGCTCTATGCCGACATCCGCGCTGCCATCAAGAGGCACTCGGGTGAGGAGCTCGACATCAAGCCATACGAATCGGACATGCGCATCCTCATCAACACCTACATCCAGGCTGACCCGGCAACCGGCCTAGGGGATTTGGGCGAGATGTCACTGACGGACCTCATGATCAAGACTGGCGTCCACGACGCCATCGCCCGGAAGCTCAACGAAAAGCGGAAGCTCTCGCGAAACGCCATTGCGGAAGGGATCATCAACAACATCCGTAAGACCCTCATCCGAAACCGGCTCGCAGACCCTCAGTTCTACGAGCAGATGTCGAAGCTGCTCGACGATCTCATCCAGCAGAGCCGGGCGAACACTGCCGCGTACGAGGAGTTCTTACGAAAGGCCGAGGAGCTGGTGGCGCACCTGGCCGCGAGCCAGCCCGACGAGAGCGTACCCGCGTCGCTTCGGGGAAATCGGGAGGCGACGGTGATTTACAAGAACCTGGCGCAGATCTTGGCAGCGAAACCTGTCCCCACGGATCGGGTCGCCGAGTCTCCCGTCGAGTACGGGAATGCGCGCGCCACGCTGGCCCTGGAGATCGACAGGGCCATCCGCGAACGCGCTCCCGCGGGCTGGAAGGGCGACCAGGCGCGAGAGGCGCAGGTGCTCAATGCCCTCTTCCCGCTCCTGAATCGGGATCGCGACGCTACTCAAACGCTGTTCGAAATCATCAAGAACCAACCGGGGTACTGATGACCGAGACGATCCAGATCGGCGACATCCTGATCGCCTTGACGCGCAAGGACGTCAAGCATGTCCACCTGTCCGTGCACCCTCCACGGGGTCGAGTCAGCTTGGTGGCACCGACCGGAACTCGCCTGGAGGTAGCGCGGGCCTATGCGATCTCGAAGCTCGGATGGATTCGGAAACAGCAGGCGAAGCTGCATGGCCAAGCACGGGAGACTCCTCGCCGGTTCGTGGAACGTGAAACCCATTACCTCTGGGGTCGCCGGTACTTGCTGTCCGTCGTCGAAGGGGACACTAAGCCGGCCGTGAAGCTGGGGCATCGAGAGATCATTCTCCGGGTGCGCCCCGGCTGCAGCACTGAGAGGCGGAAAGAGATCGTGCACGACTGGCACAAGGCGCTGCTGCATGAGCTTCTGCCCGGGCTCATCAGGAAGTGGGAGGCGAAGCTGGGCGTCACACTGTCCGGCTACTTCCTGCAACGGATGAAGACCCGGTGGGGGAGCTGCAATCCCCTCGGCGGCCGGATCCGCATCAATACGGAACTGGTGAAGAAGCCGAAGGACCTCATCGAGTATGTGGTTGTCCACGAGATGGCCCACCTGCTGGAGCCGAAGCACAGCGATCGGTTCATCGCCCTGCTCCAGCGCCACTACCCCACCTGGCGCGAAGCCCGGGCCGAGCTCAACGAACTGCCGCTGACAGCGGAAGCGTGGAAGGAGTAAGCGCCCCGACGCGCGTCCACCACCCGCCGCATGGGCAAAAAGCAGAAAACCCGTCCACTCTTGCGAGCTGACGGGAATCTGGCAATCACTTGAGGCTGAGGTACAGCGAAGGGTGACCTTCCGATACTGGGCGCCTTGATCACGGTGCGCCACACCCTCGGGATCGGGGCCTTCTGCGGGACCGCTCCCGCAAGAGGTGACGTAGGATACCATCGAGGGGCCGAGAGATCAACATCTTTTTCTCTCCCTGCCCTCCGAGCTCATTCACCTGGGCCGGGCGATCACTCGGCAGGGGCCGCCGCTGCCGCCGCCGATCTTCATCGGCAGCGCCACGATGTGGGCGCCGCGGGCGGGTAGTCGCTCCAGGGCGGCCAGGTTCTCGAGCGCAGGAATGTTCGCCCGGCCGAAGACGCGATGCACCGGGAAGTCCTTCGACTGACCGTGGTCGATGCTGGGCGTGTCGATGCCGACCAGCTTGACCCCGCGCAGCCGCGCCAGGAGCTGGGCCGACTCGGAGGAGAAGCCCGGGAAGTGCAGGTTGGCCGTGTCCCCCCGCCGATCGGTACCGAGGTAACGCGCCTTGTCGGGCCATCGCGCCCCCCATCCGGTGCGTAGCAGGAAGATCGCACCGGGCAAGATGCGGCCGTGGCGCGCCTCCCACGCCTTCACGTCGCCGGCGGTGAGACGGTAGTCGGGATCGGCCTCGCACTGCCGCGAGATGTCGCACACGACAGCCTCGCCCTGCAACACGTCGAGCGGCACCTCGTCCACGCGCCAGGCACCGCGGGCGAAGTGGGCGGGCGAATCCATGTGCGTGCCGCCGTGCTCGGAGAACGAGACGTCGTTCGACTCGTACCAGAAGCCGCCCGGCGTATTGCCTCGGTGGACGATCGACATCCGGAAGGGAGTCGCCGTCGGCCAGTAGACGGTGCTCGCGTCGAACGAGTGGGTGAGGTCGAGCCACTCCCCGGCCGCCGAGGGGCTCGTGGCAAGAGCTGCCAGGAGCGTGGCCGCCAACGGGATCGTGAGTAGTCGGTTCATCGTCAGTCTCCTTTGCCGCCGCCAGTGTAGCGACGGCCCGGCCGGCAGGGGAAGACCGTGGCACCAGGCCGGTGCTCGGCCAATCTCTTCGAACCAACGCCGCACCGACGCGGTAACTTCCTGGTAGAAGGTCGGTGCGATTCCGCACGCGCAGCGAACCAAGGAGTCCAAGACGATGCGTAGAGACGAGTTCCTGGCAGCGCTGGTCCTGTCCTCGATCGCCGCGGAACCGGCCATCGCGTGCGGTCCGCCGCCACCTTCGATAGTGGCCGGAGGCGCGGCCGTAATGCTCCACGCACCGGTCGTGCTCTCGCTCCTGGCGCTCAGCATCGTCCTCGGACACGTCGGCGCGCCGAAGGCCCGCTGGCCCAGGCGGCGGATGACGGTGGCGGCTGCCGGGCTCTTCGCGATGGTCTCGGCCCTGGGCTTCCTGGCTGTTCTCGCGTGCGATCTGCTCGGATACCTGCTGATCAGCCTCGACGTGAACCAGCCCGCGTACGCGCTGTTCAACGTCGGAATGATCCTGGTTCTGGCGATGGCGATCCTTCCCGCACTCGTGACGCCAGCGCTGATGTGCCGCTCGGGGCGCCGCCGAGCGGCCGGCCTGATCCAGGAGGCCAGCCGCGAGTGGTGGACGCCGCCCTTGGTGGCCGGCCTTGTCCTGGGCGCACTTGCCCTCTGCGGAGTCGCCAAGCACTCGCTCTTCATCCTTGTCACGCCGCTGTTGCTGCTGACGCCTGCGGCGCTGCCTTTCGTCGCCTGGAGAAGAGCGCGGACCGCCGCTGCGACCACCGATGCCAGGCAGCTGCGCCTCTTGCCCATGACCGCGGGCCAGGCGGCCCACTGTCCAGTCTGCGGCAGCGGACTCCTGGGCGCCGCAGTCCAGTGCTCCCGCTGCGCGACACCGCACCATCAGGACTGCTTCGAGTACAACGGCGGCTGCGGCCTCTACGGCTGCCGCGGGTGACCCCGGGCCATGGCGGGCGCTACCGGACCGCGTGCGTGCGCGCCAGCCGGAACCCGACGTCGAACCCCCGATGGTGGCGGTAGAAATTCGTGCGCTCGCGGATGCGAAGGGCGCCCGAGTGGTAGCTCCAGCTGCCTCCGTGCAGGAGCCCGCCACCCAGCTGGTAGCCCGGGCCATCGCCGCCGCAGGCAGGGCCGGCCGGGTTCGCGGCATCGCCCGAGGCGTAGTAGCTCTGATTGAAGAAGTCCGAGCACCACTCCCAGACGCCGCCGGCCATGTCGAGCACGTCGTAGGGGCTGGCCCCGGCCGGGCACGAGCCGGCCTCGGGGAGCGATTCGAACCAGCCACGGTCGGGGTGCGAACCGTCGCGGGGATGCGGCTCGCGGAAGACTGCAAGCTGGCTCGAGGGCGGCGAGTCTCCCCAAGGATACGAGCGTGCGGTCGGGCCTGACGCGGCCTTTTCCCACTCGGCCTCCGTGGGAAGCCGGCCGCCGGCCCAGTAGCAGTAGGCTGCAGCGTCGGTCCAGTCGACGTCGACCACGGGACGGCCGGGCCGCCGAAGTTGCCGGCTCCACTCTCCGGGAAGGCGGTATCCGGTCGCACCGACGAACTGCGCGTACTGCTCCACGGTGACCTCCGTCTTTCCGATCAGATAGGGGTCGAGCCGGATTCGCCGCGCCGGCTCCGTCGAGCGCACGTACTCACCGCCCGGGATCAGCACCAGTCGTGCTCCGTCGATCGGATTGCGATACTCTTCGAATCCCTTGGGGCCGACGCCCGTGAGCTCGGGCGAACGCGCCATGCGCCGGCTGCCGCCGCCGGAGTGGCGTCGCCAGGTGAAGGGCCGGGAGCCGCCCGGCAGCGCGCCCCCGCCGTCCCGGGTCGCGCTCCCCCGGGATCGCCAGCATCCCTCGAGCACGTCCCCGCGCACCTCGAGCTCCACTATCCCTTCGGGCAGGATTCCTCTGCCTGCGCCCGGGGCTGCCACCCACGTGCCCTGACACTTGCGGTCGTGGCTGAACCTGAGCTCCACCCGCCCCCAGTTCCCCGCGTCGTCGCGGAAGCAGCCCGTGTAGCCGCGGATGAGGATCGAAAGCCCGCTCCCCGACCACTCTCCATTCAGCTCGTCGATCGGTCCGGGCGGCGACGACAGGCACGGCTTTCGCCAGTCGATGGGGCCCACTCCGACCTGCGGCCTGGCCGGCGTGGGCGGCACCCCGACGTCCGAAGACCGAACCGAGGGCGGCTTCCGGTCCGGCTCCCGGCGGCCTCCCACACCGAGCGAGCGCATGAACCCCAGAGTGAAAAGCACGATCAAGAGGCCGAGCCCCGCATGCTCCCAGCCGAATGGCCGACGCTTGCCCGGCACCAGCACTCCGCCACCTGCGGCCGGCCCCGAGGAGCGCTCGCCGCAGGCGAACGTGGAGCAGCCGCCCGCGTACTCCCAGCACTCCTCGTGGTGCGGCGTCCCGCACGCCGGGCAGGCCAGAACCGGCCGCTTGTCCGTCCCCATCTCCTGACTGCAGACCTGGCAGACCGGTACGCTCACGGCTCCATGCTACCTTTGTCTCGCCATCCTGGGCGGTGCCGTATGGCCGGCGCGACGAGGGACGGGCGCAAGCTGGCCGGCAGGGATCTCGAGGAACGAGCTTGCGAGGACGGCCTGGGCGACGGCCTGCGGCGAGCGCAGGGCGTCCAGGTTCCAGACTTGCGGCTGGTGGCCACCGCAGGAGACGAGCTTGGCCCCGTCCGGCGTGAAGGCGAGCCCGGTCACCGACGACGCGTTCGGCTCGAGAACACCGAGCGGCCGCCCATCCGGAAGCACCCAGAGCCGGATCTTTCCGTCCAGCCCACCGGTGGCGAGCGTGCCACCGTCCGGCGAAAAGCCCACCGCCCAGACGTGACCCGCATGGGTCGCGACCGTGCTTCCCTCCATCGAATCCGTCCTCCAGAGACGCGCCGAAAAATCCTGCGAACCGCTAGCCAGGTACCGTCCGTCCGGAGAAAATCTCAAACATTCCACCGACTCTCTATGGCCGGAGCCGCGAGCCAGAAGCGCCCCGGTGGCCGCGTCCCAGAGCAGCACGTCCCGGTACGTGCCGCCTGTCGCCAGCCGCCGGCCGTCCGGGCTGAAGGCCATCGCCTGCGTCTCCCCGCCGGGCTCCCGGATGCGCACGAGCTCCGCGCCTGTCCGGGCGTCGACCACCCGCACCACGCCCCCCGTCGTCGACATCGCCAGCCGACCGCACCCGGGCGCAAACTCCAGCGCATGCGGATTCTGCTCCTTATCCATCGCCACCCTTACCGCCTCCCGGCCCGCTTCCCGCACCTCGACGGCGTCCTGCACGCTGCCGGCCAGAGCCAGCTCCCCCGAGCCATCGAAGGCCACGGCTTGCACCTGCCTGTCAAAGCCTGAAAAGCTCCCAAGGCTCTTTCCAGTCGTGAGCTCCCAGGCAAAGGCCTTCCGATCCAGCCCCGCCGTCGCCAGCTTGCGGCCGTCCCCGGACAGCGCCAGCCGGATCGTCGCCGCCCGGTGGCCCGCGAAGGGCTCCGGCCCCGAGTCATTCACCGCGTCCCAGAGCCGCAATGTGTGGTCCTGGCTTGCGCTGGCAAGAAACCGTCCGTCGGCCGAAAACTCCAGCGACGACAGCCAGTTCGTGTGTCCCAGCAGCGCGCGCCGCTGCCTCCCCGCAGCCACGTCCCAGAGCCGGATCGAGTAGTCCCCGTGGCCCGAGGCCAGCGTCTGCCCGTCCGGACTGAAGGCCAGGCACTGCCCCGTTCCGGCCACCGGGCCCAGCTCCGCCCTCCGCCCCCCAGCCTCGAGCGCCCAGAGCCGGACCACCCGGTCATCGGAACCCGAGGCGAGCGTCCGCCCGTCGGGACTGAAGGCCAGAGAGAGAACGGGTCCTTTGTGTCCTTCGAGCAGCCGCAGCTGCCGCCGTCCAAGCACGTCCCACACCCGGATGACGCGGTCGGTGTCTCCGCTGGCCGCCAGGCGCCCGTCGGGGCTCACCGCAACGCACCAGACCTGACCCGTATGCCCCTCCAGCTTCGCCAGCGCCCGCTGGGCCCTCGTGTCCCAGAGCCGCACGGTCCGGTCGTGTCCGCCCGTGACGAGCAGGTCGCCGCCGGGCGCGAAGTCGAGCGCCCAGAGCGGTTCCGTGTGCCCCTCCATCCGCCCCACTTCCCGCCCGCTGGTCGGGTCCCAGAGCCGCACCAGCCGATCGGCTCCGGCCGTCGCCAGCCGCTTGCCGTCTGGGCTGACGGCGATGCCCCAGACCTCCTCCTTCGGAATTCGAATCTGCCGCGTCACGCGCCCGGAGGGGAGCTCGAAGCTCCAGAGCCCGCCGCCGCGCGTGGCCGCCAAGAGCGTCCCCCCGCCCGGACCGAACAGCGTCACCTCGGCCGGCGCGTCGAGCGTCACCGCCCAGGCGAGCGGGCTCGAAGAGGGCGGGCCCGCCAGGATCGAATGCGCCGCCCCCGAGGGCAGCGTGAATCCGGCCGGCGCGCCCGCCAGCTCCGAGAGCGCCAGCGCCGCGTGCAGGCGCGCCACGTCCGGTAACCCGCCTCGCAGCGCCTCGGCGGCCCAGCCGGTGTGCGACAGCGCCAGATTGCCGTGCGCCGCCGCCAGCGCCCGGCGCGCCTCCCCGTAGCTCCTGGCGGCCAGCCCCGAGAACGCCAGCGCCGTCGCGACCGCCGCCACCCAACCCGGATGCGCGCGAGCCCACTTGCGCGCACGTTCCCACGGCGTGTAGGCCATCCCCTCGATCAACCCACCGGCCAGGTAGAGCTCCACCGCCCGCCGCAGCGCCTCGACGCTCGCCAGCCGCTCTTCGGGTTCCCAGGCCGTCGCCCGCCGGATCACGTCGGCCAGCTCCCTGGGCAGCCGCGCCGGGATGTCCAGTGACTGCGGCCGCGGCGGCCCCCCGCCCCAGCCCGCGGCCCACGTCACGGCCGATGAGTGCCTGCGGCCGGCCAGCATCTCGAAGAGGATGACGCCCAGGCTGTAGACGTCGGAGCGCTCGTCTGCGCGCGGCTCCCCGAACGCCCCCAGCTGCTCCGGCGCCGCGTACCCGCGCGTACCCACCATCTCCACCTCGGGGCGGGGCTCGTCCGGCGCGGCCAGTTGCCCGGGCGACAGGCGCCCAGGGGGGCCGGCTTCGACAGGTTCAGCCCTAGCGGACGAAGCGCGGGCCAACCCCCAGTCTGCGACGAGCGCCTCGCCCGACGGCCCCAGCAACACGTTATCCGGCTTCAGGTCCCGGTGCAGGATGCCGCGCCCGTGGGCGTAGGCAACTGCCCGGCAGACCTGCAGGAAAGTCTCGAGCAGCTCGCCGACCGGCCGCTGCGAAAGCTCGCGCTGGCCTGCCAGTTCCTCGAGCCGGCGAGCCAGCGTCGGCGCATCGCCCGGCACGCGCAGCATCGAGCACCACGGATTGCCCCCAGCGTCGTTCCAGATATCGAAGACGGGCAGGATGTTCGGGTGGGTCATGCTCGCCGCGATGCGCGCCTCGCGGGCTTGCCGTTCGCGCCCGGCCGCGCCCGCAGCAACCGGGTCACGCAGCCCCTTCACCGCCACCAGCCGGTCCAGGACCCGATCCTGGGCCTCGACAACGATGCCCATGCCGCCCTCGCCCAGCCTGCGCCCCGAACGGTAGCGTTCGCGAATCGCTCGCGGGAAGCTGCTCCAGACAGACTCGATCCAGCCGGCCGCGTCGCCGCCAGGTCCCTTCGCTTCCGGTACGGGCGAGGTCGGCCGGTCGTCTGCCGCCGCGCCTTCGCCGTCGTAGAGATCGAGCTCGCGCATGGTCTGTGATTCGCTGCGGCTGGCCCCTGCGCTGGCCAGGTCTGGACGCGCCAGCCGGGCGCGGTCAGGGCGCCGGCGCCTCCGTGGTCAGGGGGCGGGGCGGAGCAAGTTTCGCAGGCTTCGCGGGCGCTCCCAGGCCGAGGAGAGTCTTCAGTCGCGCCAGGCGAGCTCGCAGCTTCCCCAGGTCGCCAGTGAGCTCGCGTGCCACGTTCGAGGCACCGCTGGCGGAGGGCCCGGTCCCCGCTGCGCGCTCGAGCGCCCCACGGGCCAGCGAGAGCTCCCGGTCGAGCGTGCTCCACTCCGCGCGGGCGACTCGGAGGTAGCTCGCCCGCTCCTTCTTCGGCCGAGTCGCCAGCCCCCCCACGAGCTCTTCGAGCACGTCCAGCTTGAGTGTCGCCTGGCCCAGCTGCTCCGCGAGCTCCGATACGGCCGCTTCTCCGAGCGCCGCGGCAGTTGGCGGCGCGCTCGGTGCCGAGCTCTCCGATTCCGAGCGGGCCTCCGTGCTGGCGGCCATCGCCAGCGCCGCCACGAGGACAAGCGCCGCTGCCCGGACCCGCTCCAGTGCTGCGTGGCTGAACGCTTTGTGGTCGGTCGCCGTCACGGTGCTCGAAACGGTAGCACGCCCGACGGCGAAAAGCCGACGATGACCGGTGACCACGGTTGCGGGCCTGGTCCCGCACCTGGTCCCGCGGCATCATCCCGTGGCGGCATGAGCCCGTGGCGTCTACCTGTACCGGGTTTTCTTGAAAACCCGGTACAGGTAGACGCCACGGGATTACGCGCACGGTGCCGCGGTGCCACAGTGCCGCGGGGGGGGCTAGTTCGCGGGATTTGGGCCCGAAGAGGGGGAGGGGGCGCACCGGGTTCGGCGGCGGCCTTCGTCACCCGGGAGACGCCTGCCGGAAACTTGCGGCGGTCAAAAAGAGTAGAATCATGCGCGAGGGGGGCGATTCTCTCCTTGCCCGAGCCATCGGAGGCCGCCATCGTGATCACGCTCAACTCCCGAGTTTCCGCCGCGTTTCTCTCCATGCTCCTCGCCCTGCCCGCCGCTGCACTGGCCCAGGGTTCCGCACCAAGTTTCTCGGGGCTGGAGGAAGGCTCTCGCGGCCGCACGGCTGCCGGCGCCACCCAGGCGCGCAACCGCGCGGACCGGGAGGCGATCCTCTTTCTGGCCAACCACGTGAAGTCGCTCGACGCCGCCATCGCGCAGAACCGCAAGGCGCAGCAGGAGATCCTCGACGAGGCGCGCCGCCGCGAGGAAGAAGCCCGCCGCCGGGCCGAAGAGGCCGAGCGCCGCCGCCGCCAGGCCAACAGCCGGGCCGCCGGCAACGCGCTCCTGTTGCTCGCGGGCGCCGACCCGAAGGACGTCAACACGTACAACCGCCTGATGGACGTCCGCGACATCGTGAGCGCGCCCAACACCGAGGCGCGCCGTGACGCGCAGCGTCATGCCATCGCCTCCGACGCGCTCCTGTTGCTCGGGGCCGACGTCCGCACCGTGAACGATCTCGACACCTTCTCCGGCGCCGTCGGAGTCATGTCGCAGGCCAGCCGAGCCCGCGCGATGAAACAGGAGCTGACCAACGCCCAGCGCAACACGACCGCTGCAGCCGGCCGCTCGATGACCCTCGAGGAGGCGATCAAGTCGCTGGAGAGCGAGCGCGCCCGGGCGCTCGACCTGATGGCCGGCTACTCCAAGCGCTACCTGGCCGAGGTCAACGGCGTCGTCGCCTCGATTCCCGGCTTCGCCGACACCTTCGGTGCCGTCAAGGACATCGCCTTCGACTTCTCGCAGGGCCCCGACTCCACCGCCCCGCTCATCCTGGCTCTCACCTTCACGGTGCGCGCAGAGACGGTCGACGTCCGCCTGGCCGACATCGAGCAGTTCCTCGGCGACCGCTTCGCCAAGCTGATCGCCGGCCGCGAATCGGCAGCCCGCCAGGCCAAGAACACGGCCGACGGCAAGTGGGCCGAGCTCGACGCTCTCGTCACGCAGAAGGCCGATCTCGAAGACCAGATCCGCGCCAAGCAGGCCGAGCGCGCCAAGCTGACCGGACTGAGGAACTTTGCCGCCCGCTCCCGCATCGACTCCGACATCGAGCGCCTGCGCAAGGCGATCCCTTCCCAGGAGAAGGAAACCGCCCTGCGCGCCACCATCCGCGGCCTCGAGGGCGACCACAAGAAGGCCGAAGCCTTGCTCGAGCGCGCCAAGGCCGCGCGCGCCATGCTGGCCAAGCTGGACGAGACGCGCGCAAAGGCTGCCCTGGAGAAGATCCGCGCGCTGCTCTAGAGCGGGTCGGCTGACCGGCGCATCCCGGGCAGAGCGCGGAGACATCGCCAACGGAGGCAGCGGGGGGGCACAGGCCGCGGCGCCTGCTCGCAGCGCGTGTCCACACGCGCGCGAAAGTTCGACTTGCCAGCCTCCGTGCCGGGAGGCGAGACTGTGGCCGGCACCCTCAGCATCCGCATGAGCTCCTACGCAGACAGCACCAGGCGCTTGACCGTCGGCCAGAAGCAGGCCGTCGAGCTGGCCGTCGAACGCTTCCGCGCCACGGTCGAAGAGGGGCCCGACAAGGGCCGCTCCGCCACGCTTTCGGCGGCCTCTCTCCTGGTCGGAACCGATCCCGCCTGCGACCTGGTGCTCACCGATCCGACCGTGTCGCGCCGACACGCCGCCCTCACACTTACCGCCGACGGCATCCAGGTGGAAGACCTGGGCAGCACCAACGGCACCTGGCTCGGTAGCGCCCGCCTCAAGTCCATCGTCGTCGGCGACGGCGCCCGGCTTCGCATCGGCTCCACTCGGCTCGCGCTGGCGCTCGTCAGCAAGGGGCTGGTCGGCTACCCGGGGAACCAGGAGTCCTTCGCCGGTCTGATCGGCCGCTCCCAGGCCATGCGCGAGCTCTTCGCCATCATCGGCCAGCTCGCCAGGACCGACCTGCCCGTTCTCGTCACCGGCGAGACCGGATGCGGCAAGGAGCTGGTCGCCCGGGCGCTGCACCAGGCCGGTAGCCGCGCCAAGAAGCCGTTCCTGGTGCTCGACTGCGGCTCGATCGTCCCCGACCTGCTCCGAAGCGAACTCTTCGGCCACGAGAAGGGCGCCTTCACCGGCGCCACGTCCATGAAGAAGGGCATCCTCGAAGAAGCCGCCTCGGGAACCGTCGTGCTGGACGAGATCGGTGAGCTGCCGATGAGCGTCCAGCCTCAGCTACTGCGTGCGCTCGAGGCGCGCGAGATCACGCGCATCGGCTCGCAGGCGGCCGTCCCGGTCGACTTTCGCATCGTCGCTGCGACCAACCGCGACCTCCAGCAGTTCTGCGAGGAGGGACGCTTCCGCCGGGACCTCTACTTCCGGCTGGCCTGCGTGACGGTCCGGTTGCCGCCGTTGCGCGACCGCCGCGAAGACATCCCGCTCCTGGCTGACCACTTCGTGCGCCAGTGCGCCCGCCGCCACGCCATCGAGGCCGGAGAGCTGACGCAGGACGCGCTCGACCAGCTTTCGACCCATGACTGGCCCGGCAACGTGCGCGAGCTTCGCAACGTGATGGAGGCCGCCACGGTCCTCTCCGTCGGTCAGCCGATCACGGGCCAGCACGTCCGTCAGGCCGGCAGCATGGGGGCTCCCTCGGCATCCGGCGTGTTCCAGAAGCCAGGCGGCGCGCCGACGCCCTCCACGCTGGAGGACGCCGAGCGCGCCGTCATCGAAAAGGCACTGAACGCCGCCGGGTGGAATCGCCGGCAGGCCGCTCGTGCCCTGGGAATCTCCCACACGACGCTCTTCGACCGCATCCGCCGCTACGGCCTCAAGCCGCCCGGCGGAGCAAGCTAGGCGACTGCGAAGAAGTGGCCCCAACCGCTCGTCCCGAGCCTGTCGAGGGGCTCAGCCCGAGTATTTACTGGCGAGCTCCGTCTACTTCGTTGCAGCGACGAGCTCCCGCACGGTCACCTCGCCGGCCGGGGCTTTTTCGGCGTCGTACTCCATCGCGAAGAGGCGACCCTGGGGCGTGAGCGCAAAGACGTCCTCGCCGCCGCATGCCGCAACTTCGCCGAGCTCCTGGAAGGTCGTTCCGTCGGCCGAGTACCGACGCGCCATCAGCACGCCAGGCCGCTTCGGATCGGCATGCCGCAGGAAGACGTTTCCCGAGGCGTCGACGCCCAGCAGGCGTGGGCTCGACAGGATCGCGCCGTCGCCGGCGGCCGGCAGGACGAATCGCTCGCTATCCGCGCCGGCGGCTGAACGTGCGATCAAAGCATAGTTGCCGCCGTCGCGCCGCTTGAGCCGCAGGAGCGTCCCGTCCGATGTGACGGCGAACCCCGTCAGGCCCCACTCGACCTCTTCCAGCAATTCGCCTCGCTCCGACAGCACAAGGATGCGCTGACCCGCGACATCGCCTGCGAACACCCGGCCCGAGGAGTCGGAAGCCAGCGACTGGAGCTGGCCGATGCGCCGAGGCCCCTTGGGCGGCGAGCTGTAGAAGGCGTGTTGCTTGCCCGCGGCGTCGATGCGGACGATATCCCCCGAGCGCATTTTCCCAGCGAGGATCTCGCCCTTGCCGTAGCGCGCCACCGCGGTCACCAGCGCCAGCCCCGCGCGGTCCTTGGCCCCGTGACGAGCGAGGATCTTCCCCGACTCGTCGACCACCAGCACGCAGTCGCCCTGCGTGTCGGCGATCAGCAGCTGTCCGGCCTCGCCGGGGGCGATCGCGTTGGGTCCCTCGGCGAAGGACTCGGCGAACCCGGGCACGGAAGCGTTGTAGTAACCGACGCCTTCCTCGCCCCAAGCGATGGCGAGTTCGCCCGCGTCGACCCTGAAGGCGGCCATAAAGAGGAGTAGAAAGACCGTTTGAATCATTTTAGCTCTGGCGAAGCACATGCGAAGTCCTCCAGGGCAACGAGGCCAGCTCCCGCTGAACGGGCATCCGCTGGCTGCTCGAGTTGTTGACCGCGTACGGGACGCCGTCGATGATTCGGACGATGCCGATGTGGGTGTCGGGGTCGATACTACCGTCCCCGTCCCGGTCGTAGGTGGCCCAGGTGACCACGTCGCCGTCGGCCCAGGGCGGCGGCTGGACGTCGCCCCATCCGCGGCCGCGAAGGTCGCTCAGCACGTCCAGCACCCCCAGCCGCACGCCGGACATGGCGCCGGCTTCCTGCAGGATGGTGCTGACGACCTGCGCGCAGCCCTTGCGGCCGCCGTTGGTGGCGGGGTCGTACTGGAAGTCGCGGTTGACGTAGGTGCCGGCGACGTCGGCGATCTGCTTGCCCTTGGCGCTGGTGGTCGTGCCGCCGCTCGTGTCGGGTGCGGCCGGACCGTTCCGATTGGCGCCATTGGCCGCGGTCTGGTCGTCGCGGGTCAGGGTCGGCGAACCGTTGGTGAGCGCGCTGCCGTTGCCGTTGAACGTGTTGAGTGGCGCCGCGGGCCCGGTCTGGTTGCCGCCGCGCTGCAGGCTCGTCGCCATCTGGGTGACCTGCTGGGCGACGCCGAGCGCCTGCTGGACCTTCTGGGCATCCTCGGCCTTGCAGCCGAAGTCGACCGCGGTGGTGGCGATCAAGGCGATCCAGAGGGCTGCCCTGGCTGCTCTAGTCTTCACGCGTACCTCCTCACTCATCCCTGTTGGTGGTGGCCCTTCCTAGGCACGCGGCGTGCCAGAAGAGAGGGATTGCCCGTCGAAGTCCGTCTCGCAAGTGATGGAGACGCATCCGGGGTGGTTCCGGATAGAAGGCGGCCACGCGGCGGCGAACCGGATGGCCAGATTCCGGAGACCTTGGTGGCCAGAATCTGGACGGGTACAGGCCGGCCGGACCGGGCGCCGTGCCGGCGTCATGCCATGGAACCAGTCATGACGCCGTATGACGCCGCCTTGTGCCGAACTGGCACGCCCCCTGCCTAGGGTGTCGCGCCCGGCGACCGGGCCACAGGTTCGACGAGAAGGGAGAGCACCTCATGAAGTCCAACAACACCTCGCTCCTGCTGATCGCGCTGCTCACCATCGGAAGCCTCGCCAGCACCGGCTGCGGAAAGAAGACCACCGTGGTCCAGAACCCGCCCGCCGCCCAGACCACCGTCAACCTCTCGGCCCCCGCCGCGCCCTCCACCACGTCCGCATCGCGCCCCGCCGCGCCCGTGAGCACAGCCTCGGCATCCGGCTCGGCCCTCAGCACCTCCGCTGCGACGACCAGCATCCTCAAGAGCAACACGACGACGTCGGCCGCCGCCACGGTCAAGTCGTCCAGCGCTCCCTCGGCCCCCATCAGCGTCCTCACGTCGGGCCCGACCGCCATCCGCATCAACGTCCGCCTGCGCGGCATGATCGCCATCACGCCCTACGGACCCGGCTCCCCGCTCACCTTCCCCGTCCCCGCCGGCACGCGCGAGAACTCGCCCATCCTCATCACGAAGGACACGACCGGCCAGAAGTGAGCTCGGCCGGGTCCCGGCGGCACTCCGCGGCCACGCCGTGATAGAGTGCCGCCGGAGCGCCGGCAGGCGCGCCCGGAAGGCAGGATAGCTCCATGGCCAGCGACAGCTCGTTCGACATCGTCTCCCGCGTGGACCTGGCGGAAGTCGCCAATGCGGTGAACATCATCAACAAGGAAGTCCAGACCCGCTATGACTTCCGAGGAAGCAGCGCCCGCGTCGACTTCGACAAGGACAAGGCGACGCTGGCCCTCCACGCCGACAGCGAGATGCGATTGAACTCGCTGGCCGAGGTCGTCAAGGAGAAGCTGATCCGGCGGAAGGTGAGTCTCAAGGCGCTCACCTGGGGCAAGGTCGTCGAAGGCAGCAAGGGCTCCCAGCGCCAGGACGTGGCCCTTCAGATGGGCATCCCGATGGAGAAGGCCAAGGAGATCGTCAAGCTCGTCAAGGACCTCAAGATCAAGGTCCAGGCCCAGATCCAGGACCAGCAGGTCCGGGTCAGCTCCAAGAGCAAGGACGAGCTCCAGAAGGTCATCACCACCCTCCGCGCCCAGGACCTCGGCTTGGAGCTGCAGTTCGTGAACTATCGATAGGCTCGAGGCTTGAGGCTCGAGGCTTGAGGAGTGAGGCTCGAGGCTTGAGGCTTGAGGAGTGAGGCTTGAGGCTTGAGGAGTCAGGGATCAGGAGTCAGGCTTCAGGGGATGGGGAACAGGCGTGTGGGGTGACGGGTGAGGGGGGGGCACCTGAGCCCTTGCCCTAGCCCTTGCCCCAGCCCCAGCCCCAGCCCCAGCCCCAGCCCGCGCCCCCTCCGCTCACCCTGAGCTCGTCGAAGGGTCATCCTGAGCAGGCCGCGCAGCGGTGTGTCGAAAGCCGGCCCGCACCCGCGTCTTCGTTCTCCGGTTGACCGGCGCCTCTCCTCGCACTAGAGAGAGGGCGTACAGGAGGCGAGAGCGCTTGAAGCAGACGATGATCATCCTGGGGTTGGGACTGGCGGTTTCGTGCGGCGCGGCGGCGGCAAAGGCGCCGGCGCCGGACATGAAGCCTGCGGCTGCGGTGGTGGCGCCCTTCCGGCCGGCTCCCGGGTCGTGGACCGATTCGATGATCCAGTCCGTGCGCGCCTACGTCCTGAGGCTGACCGACGGTCGGCCCGAGACGGTTCCGCAGCTCGCCGACCTGCTCAAGCGGCTCGACACGACCGACTTCAGCGACAAGGACAACTACGTCTGGTTGAAGAGCTGGGCATACTCCTCCGGCTGGAAGCCGCTGAAGCTCCCCGCCACGCCCGCCGGTACCTCGAGTGCCGCAGCCTCGCCCCTGCGCGCCTGCGCGCCGAAGCAGACGGCCGCCGCGATGACGCTACGAGACTAGCGAAGCCGGCCCTGCAGGACGATCTTGCTGCCCTCTCGCCCGAGGAAGACGGTGTCCATGCGCTCCAGCACGGGCATCGCCTTCGGCTTGAGCGTGAAGTAGACCGACTTCCAGCCGGTGGGCAGAAGCGGGATGGCCATCGACCAGCTCGTCGAGATCTCCAGGTACTCCGTCAGCTTCTTGTTGCGCGTGAGGATGCTGAACAGGCTCAGAACCGTGCCTTTCAGCAGCGTCAGCGGGATGTTGGCACCGCCCAGCTCCTTGGTGAGGCTGAACTTGTCGAACTTGTACTCGAAGACGTTGCGCTCGGCCAGCGAGAACTGCCCGCCGAAGCGGAACCGCACGCCGCCGACCACCGGCAGCTCCGCGGCGCCCACGAGGTCGACCCCGCCGCCGTCGCCGATCTGGACCTTCAGCTCCTTGAGCTTGCGATCCACGTCCGTCCGGCGCGAATCGAGCGCCGTGAACTTCGCCAGCAGGTTGTTGAGGGCCGTCTGCTCGATCTCAACGGAGTAGTCGTAGCTGTCGAGCCGGGACCGGCTGATCGGGTCCTCGGGCTCGGCGGCCGGCGCGGCGCCCAGGCCGGCGAAGAGCGCCAGGGCAAGGACGCAGGTAGCGAGCGGGTGAGGGTGGCGCCAGCTCATTGGAAGTTCGCCTTCATGTCGATCTTCCCGCTGGCGATCTTCACCTGCGTGACTTGAATCGGAGGGAAGAGCGGCGAGAGGAGCCCCGGCAGGATCTTGACGAGCACCTTGTTGCCGCTAATGACGAGAAGATCCTCCACCCGCGTGCCGGGACTTGCCGCGCCTTGCCCGTAGCGCCGCGCAATCGCGGTCTCGGCCTCGTGCAACGACCGGCCCGCGGCCTGGCTGATGCCGGGCGAGAGGAAGTCGAGCATCACTCCGATCGGCGCCGTATCGGCCGAATCGGAGTTGAAGATGCGAGCGCCGTTCAGGTATACCGACGCCCCGACGATGTCGAGCTGCACGACGTTCACGGCGGGGGCGCCGAGCCGCGCCACCACGTTGAACTTGAACGTGCCTTCCTTGGTCTGCGCCGTCTGGGGCTGGGTGTACGACCCCGCAAGCGCCATGTAGCCGTCCTTTGGGAAGCTGACCGAGAGCGCCTGCAGCTTCTTGCCCGACTTCGACGGCTTGCCCTCGCCCATCTTCAGCACGGCCCCGATGAGCTGGTTGAAGGTCTTGTCCGAGGCAGACAGCAAGAAGTCGTAGCCCTTCTCGCTCGAGGGCGGTACGGCCGTGATTTTCGCTGCCGGGCGACGCTCGTCCCGGGACTCCAGGCCCGCGAAGTCGGGCGCCTGCGCGCACAGCCAGGCGTGCGCTGTCAACGTGAAGGCCAGGGCGAGCCCGGCGGGGCGAAGGGCAGACATGCGAAGACTCTCCTTATCGTCGAAGGACCGCATGTCACTACCGCCCGCGTCGCTCGCGGGTTGCAATCGGCCCCTAGGCCCGGCGTTACTCGCTGAAGTCCTCGTGCCTGGTCTTCCAGAGCTTGTCGAACCGGAGCCCCATTCCCAGGAACAGGTTGGCGCCGTCCTCGTCGACGACCTTGCCGCGGTAGGCGAACACGTTGGCAGAAAACGTCAGCGCCAGCTCCGAAGTCACCGGCACCACCAGCTGGTTGTTGCTGTAGATCTCGTAGAGCAGGTCGTCGGCCGTGTCGGCGCCGTCCCGGAAGTAGTAGCGCGCGTCGGTCTCCGACTCGAACCGGATGTCGCCGAACGGCACCGATCCGTGAAATCCGGCGCCGATCCCGTACTCCGTATTGACGAGCGCCGAACGGTCGTGCTCGGCCAGCAGCCCGAATCTCAACCCCTTCACGGGCCCCTCCAGGCTCTCCGTCAGGCCCACCGACAGTCGGTAGAGCTGATCACGCGGGTTGCCCGTGGTCGGCGTGAACTCCGTGTCGTAAGCCAGCTCCGCATACGGGAAGAACCGGCTCGCCACGGTCCGTGAGCGGTCCGTGTAGCGCTCATAGAACACCAGGTCATCGACCGGATTGGCCACTACCCCCGGCCCCGGGAACTCCAGCTCGGTGAAACGGTAGGCCATGCCCCGCTCGCGGCGCGCCCGGGCGCCAGTGTCGCGCAGGATCACCTCGCCCGTGCCCTGCACCGTCCGCACATCCGCGGTCGCGATCGCCGGGTTCCGCACCCGCGGGAACTTCTGGTTGTTGCGAGCGTCGTAGTCCGAGTAGTTGAACGTCAGGTTGCGGAAGATCACCGAGCGCTGCTCGGGGCAATCCGGAGTCTCGAACGGCTCCGCGCCGTCCGGCGCCGGATGGGCCGCGGCCCAGCGCGTGAGCTGGCCGGCGAAGGCGTCGCGCAAGAGCACGGTCTTCCCCTTCTCGTCGGCTTCCCAGTGGCCCTCGTCCGGGCTGAATCGGCTGGCCGCCGACAGCGCCGCCGCAAGCCCCCGGCTCTTCGGGCTGTCGGCCACCATGAAGTTGCTGGTCGCAACCAGGTAGTGCTCATCGGCCTTCAGCTTCCTGCCGTTCACGATGACAGCGCCGTCCTTTCGGACCAGACCCGCGAACTCGAGCCGGTTCGACCCCGCGTCGTCCTCGAGCAGTTGCAGCAGATGCTTGCCCAGCACCTTCAGCCGCACGACCTCGTTGTCCGCCCAGAAGATGCTGTCCAGCTCCAGGTCCGTCAAGCGGCCGGCTTTCCAGGCCGTCTCGGCCCAGTGGTCCACCTTGAAGAGGGCTCCCTGATTGAGCACGGCGACCTCGGCGCGCATGGCCGTCCGGAGGCCGCCCAGAATCCACCGCGTCAGGCGGTTTCCGTCGAACCCCTTGGGAAAGCGCTCCGCCAGCTTGTCGACGAGCGCCGTGCCCTTCTGCGCCTCCATCTCCTGCAAGTGCTTCTGCACGGCGCTCCAGATCTTCGGGTCTTGCGGAGCCTCGGCTTTCAGTGGGATCACCTCCGGCTCGACGGAAGCGACCTCCCATCCGCGCACTCCCCGGCGGGCGCGCACCGTCACCTTGCCCAGCTCGAAGCCATCCCGCGGGCCGCTCAGCAACACCGTCTGCTTGCCGTCGGTCCGGCGGCGCGTCAACACCTGCCGCGGCGGGCGACCCTGGTAGAAGGTGTACCAGTCCTTCTCGTGGCGCGAGCCTGCGAGGATCAGGTCGACCCCCTCGGCCTGTCGGGCCAGCTCCTCGGCCGCCGGTTCCTCGAGGTCCGCGACCACCACCAGGACGTCGACCGAGGCCCTGTGGCGGAGAACGACTTCACGCACTGTCTCGATCGGCGACCGCACCTTCATGCCCGCCAGCGCCCCCAGCCGCGCCAGGTGCTCGGCCCTGGGCTCCATCAGTCCGCAGAAGCCGACCTTGAGGCCCCCGACTTCTCGCACCAGCCACGGCTCGGGCTTGTCGGATGCTGCCTCCAGGTTGCTCGAAAGCACGGCCGTCTGGCGCATCCCGGCGCGCAACGCGGACAGGTGCGCCCAGCCATAGTCGAGATCATGGAAACCCAGGTTCCAGACGACGCCGCCGGCCTGGTCGATCGAGGAGGTGTAGAGCTTCCCTTTGTCGAAGCGAGAGTAGTAGAAGGGCGACACGGCGTTTCCTGTGTGCAACAGGACCGCGTCGGGGTGCGCCGAGCGTTGCTGGCGCACCGTCTGGACAAGCCGCGCCACTCCCCCCGGCCAGCCGGGATACCCCAGGCAGCCGTAGGTGTCCGAAAGGAACAGGATCACGGCCTTTGCCTCGGGCTCTGCCGCGTGCAGGCCGGGTCCCGTGAGTGCGGCCGTCAGGGCGGCCGCCAGCAAGGTCCATCGCGCGCTCGTCATGGAAGTCTCCGCACGGGCGGCGACCGGCCACCCCATTCCTCATGGCTTCTCGGCCGATCGCGCACCCGGCCTGAGGCGCGCAGCTCAGTGGAGCCCGACTTCCAGCTCGAAACCGGTGCGGTCGGCCAGAGCGGTCCGGATGGGCGACAGCTCGGCCAGGGAAGGCATGGCCCGCACGACGACGCGGAGGACCCCGCGGTCGGTGAAGAGGCTTGGGCCCTTGCTGACGATCCAGGCGGCAGGCCAGAGTTCCCGGAAGGTCCGGAGAATCGCTTCCTGATCGGACTTCGAGGCCACGGTCAGTCTCCAGCCCGTGTCGGCCGCGGCCTGTGCGATCGTCTCGGAGTAACGCTCTGCGACCCGGACCGAGATGAACGCGAGCTCGAGGTAGGGGCCGTCGCTATCGACTCGGCGGCTCTTTCGAGTCGGACGGTGCGGCAAGCCGGCGAAGTGGTGGTCGATGGCCGCTATGGCGAGGTTGACCTCCAGGCGGCCTTCGGAGTCCCGGGCCGTGTCGAGAGCGGCCGCGGCCGGTTGCGACGTCCGCTCGAGCTCGAGCCGCACGCCGGACTCCTCCTCGAACTGGGCCGCCAATGCCGTCCTCTGGTCGATCCAGTCCGGAGGGACAGCTCCGAGACTGACCACCAGGCGGTTTTGCTCGCGGTGCCAGCCGGGAGAGCGGGTCAGCTCCCAGTCCGCCGGCAGCAGGCGCCGGACCAGATCGATCAGCGCAGCAGGGCGCACCTCCGGATGGACGGCCACCTTCCAGCCGGTCTCTTGACTGAGCTGTAGGAGCAAGCCGGCATGGCGGCGTCGTGCCGCCTCGGGGAAGGGGAAGACCAGCTCGATCAGCTTCGCCTCCAGCCGGAGACTGGTCTTCAGTAAGCCCGTCGACGGGGGGAACAGCGCAGCCGCCCGGGCCAGCGCGGCCGTCTGCTGCATCGGCTGCCCAGGAACCGCGGGTGCGGCCCAGGAAGAGGCCTCGCCTGCCTCGGGCGGGCTCTCGCGGCGCCGCAGCCGGAAGAGAAACGGCCGGCGCGGATCTGGCTCGAAGGGGGAAGCCTCCGCCAGGAGCAGCGCCCGCATCTGCTCCCTCAGTCCGGCGTCGCTCGAGCCCTGGTCTCCAGCATAGAGACTCGCAAGCTCCTTCAAGTCGTAAAGCTGCGGCGACTGGCCGCCGAAGGCCGCGCCCGAGCCCAGCCGCGCCGCCAGCTCCGCAATACCGGCCTCGTCCATCGGCCGCCCGAGCCCGAACCCCTCCAGCGCAGCCCGCGGCGGCCGTGGGCGTGCCTGGCGATACGAGAAGGTTAGCGTCTCGCCCAGCACCGGCAAGTAGACGCCGTCCCGCGCGCGCGGCCCCACCGACCGGCCCAGCGCGGGCCGGGCCTGCCCCTCGCCGTGGACCAGCACGACGTCCTTCGGCCGCAGGTGGCCAACCAGGCTGGCCACCTCGCCGCCGTCGGCGTGCGCCGAGAGCGAGTACCTGCCGACGCGGCAGCTCACCGGCACGATCTCGCCGGAGAGCTTCAACTCGTGCGCGCGGCCGTCGGCCAGGTCCAGCAGCGTCCGGCCCGGCGCTTCCTCGTCCTGGTAGCCGGTGATGGCGATGAAGTTCTTCGGGTCCGGCGCCAACATCGCCGCGAACTGCTGGCTCGGGCCCCCGGTCAACATTCCGCTCGACGCGACGATGCAACAAGGCGGCCCCTGCGCGATCTCGGCTCTCTGCGAGGGCTTCAACACCTGCTGCACCGACCCGTCAGTGTCGAAAAATGGATTGCCCCGCTTCTCGATCTGGCGGCGCAGCCACGGTGAAACCCAATCCGGATGATCGGCGTACGCGCAGCAGACGCTCCGCACCATCCCGTCGACCCAGACGGGAAACGGCTTCAGCGTCTTGCGAGCGAACGCCCGCCTCAGCGCCAGCAGCACCTCCTGCGCGCGCCCCAGCGCAAACGCCGGAATCAGCACCTTGCCTCCCGCCGCGACGACCTCGCCGACCGTCTCGACCAGCCTCCGCTCCTCGGCGGGACGGCTGGCGTGGAGCCGATCTCCGTAGGTCGATTCCGTGACCACGACGTCGGCGTGCAGCCGCGGGGGCAGCATCCCCGGAACGGTGATCTGATCGGTCACCGAGTAGTCGCCCGTGACGAGCGCGCGGCCTTCAGCGCTCTCGATGCCGACCGACGACGCGCCCAGGATGTGGCCGGCAGGGTAGTGCGTGATCGTCACGGCACCGCCTGCGACCTCCCGCGGTTCCAGGAACCGGGTCGAGGTGCCTCGGGCCAACAGCGCTTCGACGGCTTCCTGAGAGTAGAGCGGCAGCTCGCCCTCGCGGTCGAGCTTGCTTCCCATGATCTTCACCGCGTCGAGGAGCAGGATCTTGAGGAGCGTCCAGGTCGGCGCCGTGGCGAGCACCGGCACGTCCGGGCAGGCGGCGTGAAGCACCGGCAAGCCTCCCGTATGGTCCAGGTGGGCGTGCGTCAGCACGATGGCGTCGAGCCCGCCCGCGTCCTGGATCGCGCGCAGGTCCGGCAACGGGTCCTGCTTGGCGCCGCCCATCCTGAGACCGCAATCCACCAGCACGCGATGCCCGGCGGTCTCGACCAGGATGGAGCTGGCGCCGATCTCGTCGGCCCCGCCGAGGAACGTGAGCTTCACGCCCATCCTCTCACCGGGCGGCAGGGGGGCGAAGCTTGCTGCGTCCCATGCATGGCGGTATCATGGTATCACCATGAGTCGCTTCGTCACCACCAACATCCGCTTGCCGGCCGAGGATCACCGGGAGTTGAAGAGGCTTGCGCTGCGCGAGAAGAAGAGCCTCTCCCAGTTGATCCGCGAGGCGGTCGATGCCCGCTTGGGCGGGCCGCCCGCGCCGCCCGCGCGCAAGTCCGGGCCCGACCCGTTCGATGCCCTGATCGGGTCCATCGATAGTGGCCATGGAGATGAATCGGCCAATCACGATCACTATCTCTACGGCTGGCCCAGGGAGACGGATGCGAAACCTGTTCGTCGACACGGGAGCGTGGCTCGCGCTCGCAGATCGGCACGATGAGCACCACGAGCGGGCGGCTCGCTTCTATCGGCAACGTGATGGCCGAGTCCGCTGGGTCACCTCCGATTTCGTGCTGGATGAACTGGCGACCAGGTTGAGCTCGCTCCGAGGACCGGCCGCGGCTGTGACGTTCGTTCGCAGGCTGCGTAGCAAGCCCTCTCACGAGGTGCTCGAAGTTGACGGAGCGCTCTTCGAAGAGGCATTGTCGCTGATGCTGAAGTTCTCCGACCATCGGTTGAGCTTCACGGACTGTTCGAGCTTCGCGTTGATGAGGGAACTGAGGATTCCGGAGGCCTTCGGCTTCGATGCTGACTTCACGGAATGCGGGTTCCAGCTCCTGCCATGATAAGCGGGCTCAGGCCCGGCAAGCCGTAGACTGCTGCTTGCAGGGAGCGCAAATCAGATGCCCACGTACGAACAGGTCGCCTGCTGCCTCCGGGAGCGGATTGCGGGCCGGTCGCCGGCACGGCTGACCGTTGCCGGTTTCCTCGAAGCCGCCGTGCTCGTCCCGCTGGTCCGCCGAGCCGAGGGGCCGACTCTGCTCTTCACGCGCCGCTCCGAGACCGTGCCGACGCATCGCGGGCAGGTCGCCTTTCCGGGAGGCGGCCGGGAGCCGGGCGAAGCGGCCACCCTGGCCGCCCTGCGCGAAGCCTTCGAGGAGATCTGCCTGGAAGCTTCCTCGGTCGAAATCGTCGGCGAGATGGACGACCGGCCCAGCATCTCGGGCTTCGTCGTCACGCCCGTGGTCGGCCTGGTCGAGAACCCGCCCGCCCGCTTCGTCCCGCAGGAGTCGGAGGTCGAGGAGATCTTCGAGGTGCCGGTCGCGCGGCTGCTCGAGCCCGGCTGCGTCACTCAGCGCTGGCGCGACGCCTCCGAAATGCCGCCCGGCGCCCCGGTCGACGCGCTGCTCGGCCTGGCCGGCAGGTTCGCGGAGTTCGACCCCGCAGGCCGCCGGATCCGCATCTACCTCTACGACGCGGGCCTCGGCCCCGAGCGCGTCGTCTGGGGACTCACCGGCTACATCGTCAAGGAGCTGCTCGACTGCCTGCGTGGCGGCGGCGCGGGCTGAGCGAGAGAAATACGGGGACACACGACTCATTTTCTGAAAATGAGTCGTGTGTCCCCGTATTTCCACCGCGCGGCACGGGTCGTCGGGGTATGCTCCCCGGCATGGCGTGCGCGCGAGGAATTGGTCTGGCGGCCGTCCTCGTCTGGGCGCTCGGGCCCGGCGCGGCGTCCGGGCAAGACGTGCCACGCTTGCCGGGCGAGCGGCTTGCCGCCCGCGCAGTCACGATCCGATACACGACGGGCGCCGCTCCGCTCTTCGTCTTCCAGGCCGAGGGGATCGGGCTCGGTGAATCGCAGTCGATCTCGCTGACCGTCGAGAGCTCCGCGCCCACACAGCTCAGGCTCTACCTGATTCCGAAGCAGGGCCTCGCGCGCTTTCGCTACGTCGTGCTCACCCGGCAGCGGCCGGTCGCGCGGCTGACGCTTCCTCTTTCGGCCTTCGACCCCGATCCCCAGGTCGCGCGCGGCGAGGTACCACCCGGCGGAGCGCTGCTGGCGATCGACGTGCCCGGCTTCATGCGCGGCCGGCTGGAGAACGCGCTGCGTTTCGGGCCGTGCGCTGCGGCCAACGTGGCGGCGCCAATGCCTCCCGACCAGACGCCGCCCGGGCCGTCGGCCGAGCCCGACTTCGATCGGGCGCTGGGCGCCTGGCTCGGCAAGATTGCGGGTGGCCGGCTCGGCATGGCCAACGAGGGGAAGCTCGAGCCCGCGTGGGACCAGCTCGAGGTGCTGGCACGCGGCCTGGCCCCCGACACGTGGGGCTTCGGCCCAGATGACGACACGACGCTGATGGTCTCGAATCTCCTCTTGCTGGCAGCAAAGGGGAGTGACTTCCGAGCCGCCGACGTTCTCGACAGCTGGCGCGGCCCGGCCCTCTCGGGCGAGTATCTCTGGAAGACGGAGCGCCGCTCGCTCGCCGAGCACGCCCGGGGCGTGGCTGCGGCCGAATGCGGACGAGGGCCGCTGGGCGATTCCATCTGCGCGCGCATCCGGTGCGACGTCTGGGGGCTGGTCTCTCCCGGCGACGCCGCGCGGGCGCGCGCGCTGGCCGGCCGCGACGCGCCCTGTTCGAACTCGGGAACGGGTCTGCAGTCCGGGCTGTTTGCCGCGACCGCCGCCGCCCTGGCCTACCGCGCGCGCTCCGTGCGCGAGCTCCTCGAACGTGCGCTCGAGCATTCCGGTCAGCCAGGCTCCGAGCACTCGCGGCTGCTGCGGCAATGCCTGGAGTGGCACAAGACGAAGCTGCCGCTGCGCGAAGCCCGGGAGCGCATCCGCCGCGAGTGCTTCGAGCCGATCCGAAGGCGCGATCCGGCCAACGCCTGGGCCTACGCCCTCCCCAACGACGGACTGGTCGCGCTGGCGCTGCTCTTTGGCGAGGGGGACTTTGCCCGGACGCTGGCGCTGGCGGCCGCGCTCGGCTGGGACACCGACTGCAACGCCGCAACCGCCGGCTGCTGGCTTGGTGCCATGCTCGGCGCCCGGCGCCTCCCCGCGTCCTTCACGGCGCCGCTGCACGACCGTCTGAGGGTCGCCATTGCCGGCCGCGAGCACTGGAGCATCGCCCGACTGGCTGCCCTCACACTCGAGCTGAGGTAGAATGGCCAGAGCGTCGCTTGGAGGTGCGTGATGGGCGATTCATCGAGCAAGATCAAGGGAACCGCGATCGGGGTTGCCGGCGGAGTCGCCATCCTGCTCAAGACGCTCGGCTCCGAGGGCGCCGCCATCGGCAAGGTCGGTTCGCTGGCGGCCCGCGAGGCGGCCGCGGTGGGTAGCGTCTCCCGAGGAGTTGCCGCGGGCGGCCGGGTGGCAGGCGAGGCCACGGTGGCAGGCAGGGCGGCATCGGAGCTCGGCCAGGCGGCGTCGGTGGCCGACGACGTTGCCAGGGTCGGGTCTGCAGCTTCCCACGAAGCCGATGCGGCGCGGGCCCTGGACGCCGGACTGGATGTGGGGGGCTCCCTGAGGCGTGGGGCCCGAGCCGAGCTGCCTGTGCCGCACGGTTCGACGGTACACTCTGTGCCCGTCGCTGCCGACGTGGAAGCGAGCGGGGGATGGACCAAGGCGCTGGGCCATGCGGGTGACGCCGGCAACGTCGCAGACGTCGTCGGCACCGCCAGCGACTTTTTCGGCGAGGGGGCCGATGAAGCCGGGCAGGCCGCCCCTCCCGCTGCGGTTCCGAGTGCCCAGGGGCCCGTCCCGGTCGCCCGGATCGCCCCGTCCGCCGAGCCCGTCATACTCTGTCGCGTCGATCCGGCCGGCCCCGATTCCAGCATCACCCTGGCGGCCGCCGGACTGCCGCCAGCCAAGCTCGTCCTCTCGGGCCAGGATGCCGCCAACGCCGACACAGTCGCCTGGCGTTTGCGGCGGCAGCTCACCACGCGTTTTCCCGCGGTCGCCCACAGACTGTCGATGTACCGCCGGGTCCTCCTGCAAGCCTCGGATACCCGCCCGCAGCTGGCCGTCTTCTTCAACGGCAAGGAGCTCCTCCGGCTCGACACGCCCGAGGGGCGGCTTGCGCTGCGTGCGCTCGACGGTCCATAGAGTCCGTTGCGCGGAGGCCGCCCGTAGCGGTATCAAAGGAAGCGGGCAAAGGAGCAATCGGTGGATGCACGTCTCAGAGCCGTACTGACGGGCCTGGCCAGCCTGAGTTTCGCGGTTGTCCCCTGGCTCGTCCCTTCACTCGGAACGGCCGCCGAACCCCAGGCCGCGCCCAAAGGAAAGCCGACGATGTCCGACCGCATCGAGAAGTCCGACGACGACTGGAAGAAGGAGCTCACCCCCGACCAGTACAACGTGCTGCGGAAGAAGGGGACGGAGCGAGCCTTCACCGGAGAGTACTGGAACAACCACGACAAGGGCGCCTATCTCTGCGCAGCCTGCGGGCTGGAGCTCTTCCGCTCCGATACGAAATTCGACTCCGGCACCGGTTGGCCCAGCTTCACATCCCCCGCAGTAACGGACTCCGTGAAGACCCTCGAGGATCGCGGCTGGTTCATGACGCGCACCGAAGTCGTCTGCCGTCGCTGCGATGGCCACCTGGGCCATGTCTTCAACGATGGCCCCGCTCCGACTGGATTGCGCTACTGCATCAACTCGGTCTCTTTGAAATTCAAGAAGGACGAGCCCGCAGGCACGAGCGAGAAGGCGGCAGAGGGAAAGTAGCAGGTAGAGGACTCCGCTTCTGTCCCGACAGCCCGCCCACCAGGCGCGCTTCGTGTTCGAGCAGCCAGGCCTTTGCGCGCAGCCCGCCGCCGTAGCCGGTGAGGCTGCCGTCGGCGCCGATCACCCGGTGGCAGGGCAGTACGATCGAGATCGGATTCCTGCCGTTGGCCGCGCCGATCGCCCGCGAGGCATCCTTGCGGCCCAGGCGCCTCCCCAGCTCGCCGTAGCCGAGCGTCTGGCCGAACGCGATGTCGGCGAGCGCCCTCCAGACCTCACGCTGGAACGGCGTTCCCTCGAGCTCGAGCGGCAAGTCGAACTGCCGGCGCGCGCCGGCGAAGTACTGCCCTAGCTGTAGAGCCGCATCGTCCAGGATCGCGTGCGGGCCCGGCGCAGGTTCGGCCGTCGAGCGCTCCCGGGCGTACAGGACGCCTCGGAGCGCAGTGCCAGTCGCGACCAGCTCGAGCTCGCCGATGGGGGTGTCCAGGATTCGAGAGACGAGGTTCACTTCGATTCTCCTTTCGTCAGTGCCATCCAGAGGTGCATCACCGCGTAGGCGCGCCAAGGCCGCCAGGCCTCGGCCCGCTGCGATATCTGTCTGATGGTGTGTCCCGGGAGCGCCTTCTTCAGTCCCAGATCGCCCGCCGGAAAGGCGTCGGGGTCCCGGCCGGCTCGCATGCGGATGCATTCACGAGACCAGTCGCCCAGCCCCGCGATGCCGTCGAGCGCCCCAGGCGCCGTCGCGGCCTCGGGGTCACGGGCAAATGAGGCGGCCACCGCTCGCAACGTCTCCGCCCGCCGTCCCGGCATCCCCACAGACGCCAGCTCATCCACGCTTCTTGCCGCCAGCTCGGCGGCCGACGGGAACGCCACGGCGTCGCCCCAGCGCGCCACCAGCCGGCCCGCCAGCGTCCGGGCCGCCGCGACCGAGACCTGCTGGCCGAGCACCACTCGCGCCGCCGACTCGAAGCCGTCGAACGCGCCCGGCACGCGCAGGCCCGGCCTGGAGCGGACGAGTGGAGCCAGAAGAGCGTCGGACTCCAGAGCCCTGGCGACCGCGTCGGGCCGTGCGTCGAGATCGAACAGTGCGCGCAGCCGGGCCACGATCGTCACCAGCGATGCCGAGAGCGACATCGAAACCTCGGCGCGCAGCGACGGGCGTCCCGGATCGCGCCAGACGCCGACCGTGCCGAGCGCGCCACCCAGCCGCACGACGCGCCGGTACTCGTCGGCGGTTACCGACTCGACGCCGGGGAGCGCCCGGTCCCGGAAAAAGGCGAGTAGCGAGTCCCAGTCGAGCGGCGGCCGGAAGTCCAGCCGCAACGGTATCGCCGAGCCCGCTGCTCGCGCCTCTTTTCCTCTGCGTAGCTCCGAGGGCGAGAATCCGCAGCGGTCCCGGAAGAGCGAGTTGAAGCGCCGGATGCTCTTGAAGCCGCTGGCGAACGCCACCTGGGCCAGATCCAGACGGGTGTCCTGCAAGAGCTGCTTGGCGAGCGCCAAGCGTTTGGACTGGGCTAGCTCGATCGGCCCGACGCCCAGCTCACGTTCCATCGAACGGCGCAGGTGGCGGCCCGTGACTCCGAGGGCGCCGGCGAGCGCCTCGACGTCGCTGGTGTCGAGGTATCCTGCCTCGATCCGCGCGACGGCCCGGCGGACGAGGTCCGGGACCGCGTCGATCGGCGCGTTGCCGGGCGCCAGCTCCGGCCGGCAACGCAAGCACGCGCGGAAGCCGGCCCGCTCGGCCTCGGCGCCGGACCGGAAGAACGAGCAGCTCTCGCGCTTCGGCGTGCGCGCGCTGCAGATTGGCCGGCAATAGATGCCGGTCGTGCGCACCGCAACGAAGAAGACTCCGTCGAACCTGGCGTCCCTCGCCGTGAGCGCCCGGTAGCAACTGTTCGGGTCGAGCATGACCCGGAGTGTATACCTGTCCCTGACAGCCGTCTGGCCATTTTCGGACGTGGAAGGGGAGGCCGGGGCTAGGCTGCTCGTTACTGGGGAGCGTCGGGCAGGAAGATTGTCCGCTTTCCGGGGATGGTGAGGAAGAAGGCTTCGCCCGGACGAGGGGTGAAGGTTGGAGAGAGCCCGGGGAGATAGAGCTCGCGCCGCGTCCGGCCCGACTCGAGTTTCGTGCGGATGAGGAAGCTGGCGGCCGCCCGTTCGAGCAAGTTGCGGGAGGTCTCGGCTACGGGCACGCCGCGGGGATAGCCGAGCAGAGCCAGATTGGGCCTGAGAATCTGCGCGGTGCTCGACGAGGGCCACTTCCGGCCGCGCAGCCTCAACACCAGGGGCTTGGGCGCAAGCAGCACATAACCGACCCCAGGTTGCAGGATGAACGGACGCGAGACCCCTGGCATGTAGGTCCCGAATCGAGTGAATCCGCTGCTATCGAGTGCGACCCTGGCGAGCACGGAGCCGTCCGAATCCCTGACAAGATCGTCGGAGTTGTAAGGGTGCCCGTCGGTCGTGAACGGCGAAAGCGGCAGGGAGACGAAGTTCGTGCCGGCTCCGAGCTGGATGGCGATGGATGGCGAAAGGGTGAAGGAGATCGTCGTCTGTGCGGCCCCCTCGCCGCCCAGCGGATCGGTCGCCGTCAACCGCAGCGTGTAGTCGCCGGCGGAGGTCGCCACCACCGTGAGCGTCGACGAAGTCGTGTCCCCCAGCAGGGCGAGCGAATCGGGACCCGCAAGCTGTCCCCACCGGTACGTCACTGGATCGCCCTCGGGGTCGACGGCGGACCCTCTCAGCCGGACTCGGTCTCCCGTAAGCTGCGGGCCCACGGCGTCCACTGAAACCGAGGGTCCACGGTCCTCCCTCACATCCACGAAAACCCCGGTGGATGCGTTCAGTCCGATGGACGATACGACCTGAACAGAGAGTCCGTATCTGCCAGGCTGGGACAGCACCAGCCGCTGAACGGCCGTGCTGCCCGCGGTCAATTCGGCCGACGGGCCCGTGGTCTGGGTCCAGCCATAGCTGAGCGGCCCGCCGCCGCCAACCGAGGAGCCTCCGGCATTCAGCTGGAGCACTGCCGGCCGGCCGTCCACGACGGTCGCCAGCCCCGACACTGCGATCGAGGCCACCGGGCGCGGGCCCGCCTGCAGTGTCGCGAACAAGGCCCCGGAAGCCGTGGTCAGCGTGACTGCGTCGCCCGAGTTGGCGTCCGTGGCTACGACCACCGCCGAAGCCACGAGACTCCCGCCGGCCGACAGCGCTCGAAGCCCGCCGGCGAACGTCGCGGCGCCGCCGCCCGCTATCCGCGTATCTGCAATGGCCGCAACGCTTGCGAAGACCAACCCATCGCCGGCGCGAGGTTCAACCTCGTCCACATCCGCCGCCGCCTCTCCCACGTTCGACAGCGTGATCAGGCAGGTCGTGGTCTCACCAATCGCGAGGGCTGCGCGTCCCAGATCCACCCGAGAAAGCTGCAGCCGAGCAGGTCGCTGCACCACCACCACCGCCGCCGGAGCTCCCGTTACCGGAGCAGGCTGGTCCGTGAGCTCCTCTCGGGCCGTAACGGCCGCGGTCACGGTGAGCGGACCCGGGGGACCCAGTGCCGGCAGGTCGAGGACGAAGGTCGCCACCGCACTCGACAGCGCCGCCATGGTCGACGCGTTGGTAGGCGCTGTCGTCACCCGGAAGCCATCGCCCGAGGGCTCGAATCGCAGGCCGACACCAAGATCTCGCGCCGCCGTCTGACCGGGGTTCGACAATCCCACCCGCACGGACAGACCGCGCGTGCCCGTGTTGACGACAGAGGGAGAGACAACGATCGACTCGACCCTGATGGAGGCAGCGCCGATGACCCGCCACGAGCCGCGCCCCCCGACGCGTATGACGGCCCCGCTGCCCGACTCGGTTGCTGTCACCGTGGCTTCGATGCTCGTTTCACCGGCGGCTGCAAGGTCCAGTACGTCCACGAAGAAGGTCAGCAACCGGCTCTGACCGGCAGCCAGAAGTCGAACGTTTCCAGGTGCTGCAGTCACTCGATACCCGGATGTCGTGCCTCCGAAAGCCAACGTCGCCGCCACGTCCGTGACCTCCGTTGGCCCTGGGTTGGCGATACCCAGCTCCACCACCTCGGCGACGGCGCCGCGGACGACCTGCGACCGGCCGGGCTTCACGTGAGTGATTGTCAGGACGGCCGGCTCCTGAATCCTCCAAACCGCCTCGACCACGGTATCTGCGACGACCGGGTCTCCGGTCAGCTCCTCCTGGGCCGCGACCGCAGCGGAGACCGTCGTCGGGCCCAGCGGTGTCGCTACCAGCGTGTCGACGATGAAACGCACAAGACCGCTCTCTCCAGGAGCCAGACGGGCGATGGACCCACCTGTGGCGGGCTCCACGAAATAGCCGTCAGCGGACCCATTGAATCGCAGCGCCGCCGACACGGCCGAGGCCGTTGTTTCGCCAGTATTCGTCAGCCCGACGTCGACCCGGAGAGCACGCTCGCCGCGCGTCACGACGGCCCGTGGAAGGCCGACCGTCGTGACCCGAAGCGCCGCCGCGGAGACGATTTGCCAGCTCGCGCTGGGCGCTCCCGAGATCGTGGCGGGAGCCGACGAGTTGGCATCGCTTGCCGTCACTTCGGCGGTCACCGTCACGGCACCTGGTGGCGCCGCGGCGGTTGCGTCTACCAGATATGTGAGCACTGCGGACCGTCCGGCACCGAGCGTGCTCGCGTTTCCGGCCGCGGTCGTCACCACGTAGCCCGCCGCTGATCCGCCGAACAGCAATCGCCCGCCGAGCCTCACAGCGGCTGCTGCTGTCTCGGAATCACCCGGGTTTGCCACCACTACTTCGACCGGCGTGCCTCTCATGGCGCGCACAACGCGCTTCCGCCCCGCCAGGATCTGCAGCACCTCCAATGCCGCCGGCGTCTGGACTCTCCACGATGCGCGCGCCGCGTTCATGACGGAGGCTGCACTACCGGTGTCCGCGTCCCGAGCCTCCACGCGCGCCGTGATCGCCGCCGGGCCAAGCGGCGCCGAGGGGAGCACGTCGACTGCATAGGTCAAGACCGTGCTGCGCCCGGCCGCAAGGCCCGTGGCGTTCGCACTGGCCGTCGTCGTCGAGTACCCGTCCGTGGAATCGTTCCACCGCGGAGACGCGGCCACGGTCACAGTCAAGTCGCCGGGGTTTCCAATGCCCAACTCGACGATTGCGCCCTGTCCTCGGCTGACGCGCTCTGAAGAGCTCCTCACGAAGGCAACGGTCACCGAGCCGGGGGCCACGGCCGTCCAGCTCGCGGCCGACGGATTGTCGACGCCGACTGCCTGGCCACCGATCTCGTCGCGAGCCGAAACCTCCGCCGTGATCCGCACGGGGCCGCGCCTGGCGGTCTCCAGAACGTCGACGAGGAACCGGTGGGTGGTGAGCTCTCCTGCCGCCAGAGAGGCCGCGCCTCCGGCGACCGAGGTGACGCGATACCCGGTGTCGGACCCGTCGAACCGCAGCGAAGCCGTGACGGTCAACGCCCGCGATCCGTCCGCCACGGGCGCCGAGTTCGAGATCGGGACACTCACGATTGCGCCGCTCTGACCCAGGAGCACCACGGGGTGCGATACCAGCGGCGCGCCGACCGACAGCCTCGCCGGCGGCCTCACCGTCCAGGTCGTCTTCGGCGACCCGCTCACGGCAAGAGAGGCAAGCGTGTTGGCGTCCTTCGCTCGAACGTCGGGTACGATCGTCGTGAGCCCGAACGGAGCGTTCGACAGCACGGCGACCGAGAAGCTCACGATCGCTGTTTGGCCCGCTCCCAGGCTCTCCGGCACACCGGGCCTGAGGGTCACCGTGTACCCCACCGAGTTGGCGCCAATACGAATGCTGCTCCTGAGGTCCAACAGCGCCGCCCCCGTTGCGGACGGCGCCTTGTTTCGCAGCACCAGCTGTACGGCAACCCCACTTTGTCCACGACTCAGAACGGAAGCCGAAGCGCTGATGGCGTCTACGGCCAGTCCCGCCGGTGTCTGGACGATCACGGATCTGGAAGTGGCCAGATTGGCAGCCACTCCAACCGATGCTCCAGTCGTGGCGTTCACTCCCGTGAAGGTCACGCTCGTGATGTTCGACACACCGGCCGAAGTTCCTGTGAGCGTGAAGTCGAGGCTCAGGCTCCCGCCGATCGCGAGAGTTTTCGCAAGCGCGAGAGGCTGCGCGGACAGGGAGGTCCCGGTGAGCGTCAAGCGCGCCTCCGAGAGGTTGACTCCCGCCGTGCCATCATTGCGTAGCTGCACGGTGCAGGCGAGGCTCTGACCGGTGTTGATTGTCGTCCGCGGCACGGAAATCGAGACGATCTTGACGGCAGCCACGGCGTTGACCACTGAAACAGCGGCCGGCGCAGCGAGGTTCGAGACAATCCCGGCCGGTGAGCCGTCTTGCATGTTGATCGCAGAGAAGGTCGCGCTCGTGATCGAGGCCGCGCCCACGCTGGTGCCCGTGACGTCGAATGTGAAAGCCGAAGTGCCTCCGCCAGCCCCAAGCGTGCGGTCGGTTGCCAGCGGCGCCGGCGTGAGCCTGGCGGACGACACGACGAGGCGGCCCGAAGTCACCCGCGCCCGCGACGTGCCGTCATTCTGGACTGTCACGGTCGTCTTGAAGGTCTCGGCGACACCGACGACGGTCTTGGCCGAGAGGATCGATACGATGCTCAGGGCCGGAGTTCCCAGAATCACGTCTACGGGAACCGCCGCGGCGTTGTTGCTGAAGATTGGGATCGTCTGGCCCGTGCTGGCGAGGGATGCCTGGAACGTGGCGCTCGTGATGATCGCAGTTCCCTGGCTGACTCCCGTTGCCGTGAACGTGAAGGACGACGTGCCGCCCGAAGGCAGCGAACGCACCAAGGACAGGTCCGGCGCAGAGAGCTGGTTGCCCGCGATGACCAGGTGCTCCGAGACGACGTTCACCGCCGACGGCGCGTTGTTCGAAATGGTAACCGTACAGAGGATCGTCTCGCTGACGGACACCGAAGGCTGGGACACGAGGATGGAGTCGATGTTCAGAGACGGCGGAGGATCGACGTCGGCAACGAACACCCCCCGCCCATGCGTGAACGCGAAGAGCTTCTTGGCTGCCTGAAACACGAGCGCCTCGACCGGTGCGTTGGCCAAACCCGGCTGCGAAATCGTCGACCAGGTCGCTCCTTCGTCCTCCGAGGCGAAGACCCCCATGTCCGTTCCGGCATAGAGCCGAGACGGGCTCGAAGGATGAATTGCGACGCAGTGGATTGGAAGGTTCGGGAGCTGAGCAGCTCCCGTTCCCTGAATGGAGGCCCAGGAGTTCCCACCATCGGATGTGCGGAAGATCTGCGCCGCGAGGTCGAAGTTGGAGTACGTGACGTAGGCGATCGCAGAGTTGGTGGGGTGGACGGCGATCGAGCTGATGTATGGGCCGCGGTAGGGCGGATCGTTCGATGAGATCGTCGAGGTCGGCAGGGGCGCCCGAGCGATGTTCGTCCAGGTTGGAGGGGAGGCCAGCGCGTTGGTCGTGCGGAACAGCTCGCCTCGATCGGAACCGATCCAGACCTCTTGGCCAGCCGACGAGGGCGCGATTCCCCAGGCCGAGATCTTTCCCGACTGCATCAGCGCGACCCCGCCATTGGCGTCCTGCCAGCTGCTCGCGCCGTCGACTGTCCGGAACGGCATTCGGCCGCCGATCCACAGCCGCGACGAGTCCGAGGGGTCCATCGCAAAGGGCGCGATGAAAAGGAAGTTCCCCGGACTCTCCGAGATGCCCTGGGTCGCGTCGAAGAAGTTCCGGCCGCCGTCGAACGACTTCACGAGCGAGAGGAAGACGTACTCTGCAAACAGCACCTGGGAGTCGGTCTGATCGACCGCCACGTACCCGCCATCTCCCCCGTAGATTTCGTTCCAGTCGTTGTCGGGGCTGTCGGGATCGAACAGGTTGGTGCCATTGTCCTGAGTACCGCCGATGTAGACCTCTCCCGCGCTACTGACGGCCCCGTGGTAGAACTGCGTCACGCCGTACCCGTTGTTGAGCGACACGAAGCCGATCTGCGACGAGCCGGAGCTCGCGCAGGGCGCCGCCGAAGCCGGCGTGCCGGGAGTCGCATTGGCGTTATCGGTCCGGTAAACGCCGCCATCGTTGCCGAAGTAGATGCGCTGGTTTGTCGTCCCGTTGTATGCGGGATCGAACACGATCGCGTGCTGATCGGCGTGGACGTAGGAGCTCTCGCCTTGGCGCCACCAGTAGCTGGCGATACTCCAGTTGACGCCCCCGTCGTCCGAACGGAACAGATCGATGCCGCCGACCCAGACGCGGTCGGCGTTCGTCGGATCGACCGCGATCACGTTGTCATACCAGCCCTGGTTGTAAAAGCCCAGCGAGAGGCAATCGCCGAATCCGTCGCCGTCGAGATCGAGGCCGTCTCGTGGATTCGTGAGCAGCAGCTTGTTGAAACGGCCCTGGGCAGTGGCGGCGAAGTCCGCACGCTGGACCCAGGAGGCGCCGTCGTCTGTCGACCGGTAGACCCCGACCAGACTGTCACTTCCCAGTTCACCGTCGGGGCCCGCGAGCGCCACGTAGATCGTCCGGCCGTCCGAAGAGGCGGCGATCGAACCACGAGTTTGTCCGGACGGCATGCCCGTCCCCGACGCAGAGAACGTGGCTCCGCTGTTCGTCGACCGGAAGATCGTACCCCCGTTTTGGTAGGCCAGGACCAGGTCCTCCGAGCCCCTGCGAACCACGGCCAGTTCGACGAAGTTGCCCGAGGCGCCGGTGGCCAGGTTCCACGTGGAGCCGCTGTCGGTGCTGCGGAAGACGCCGGCCCGTGTCGCCGCGTAGAGCCGCTGGCTGTTCTGAGGGCTGACCGCAAGCCGGTTGACGTAGCGGAAGCTGGCATTGGCGCGGGTGCTTGCTAGCTGGGTCCACGTGGCGCCTGCGTCCGTGGTCTTGAAGATCCCGTCGCCTCGCGTCGCGTCACCATTGAAGTACCCTTCGCCGGTGCCGGCGTAGAGCACATTGGCATTGGCAGGATCCTGCACAAGCGAGCAGACGGAGAGATTGGCCATGAAGTCGTCGAGCACTCGCCAAGTGGCGCCCGAGTCTGTCGACTTCCACACGCCGCCTGCGACTCCCGCGGCGTAAAGGACCCCGTCCGGTTGCACGACCAGGCCTCGCGTGCGTCCACCGATGTTTCCGGGGCCTATCGACGTCCAGCCGTTCACCCCGCCGACCGTGGACGTGCTCGAGCCGCTCCAGGTCTGAATGCCGCCGGACTTCGCGACACCCTTCAGGGGCCGGGCAAGGCCAGGTGGCCGCCTGCCGGCCTTGCCCCCGGGCATCCGGTCGACCCAGCTGCGGGCCTCGAGAAGCTTGTGCACGGGCACATCTCCGGTCAGAGGGCTCCTGCGTTTCGACGCCGCGAACTCGGCGGCCTTCTCGGGCTCGTCGTAGCGTTTGCCTCGCCCACGGCCGTTCGTCTGCGCCGTCGGTCTCGGCTGGGCTCGGCGTCCGAGCCGCTTGCGCTGCTGGCGCACGTCCTCCCTGTGGAACACGCGCAAATTCTCGATCGCCTTCAGATCGAGCCTCACGTAGCCGGCCAGGACATGCTCGCGACCGACGAACAAGACACCGGCGAGCAGAAGCGCCAGGGCTCCCAGAAACCAGCCTCCGCGCCTACTGCGCGATCTCGGCCAGCGTTGAGCCTCGCCAGTTGGTAGCCCCTCCGGGCATGAAAAGTCGCTCATCGGCGGGCTCCACTGTACTTCGGCGATTCTCGCAGCGCCAATGTGGCTGCGCTGGTTCGCGACGACCCGGCCGGCTACATGCGCTTCGTCCAGAGACCGAGCTGCCCCAGAGCAGCCAGCACGAGCTCGCGGCAGCGCGGACCCTTGGGGTTTTCGCCGCCCTGGATGTTCGCGGCGAAGAGGTAGGTCCGGCCGCCCTTGACCACGTAGCCGACGTACCAGCCGAGCCGGGCGATCTTGCGCACGGGGTCGCCGCCCGAGCCGGTCTTGCCGGCGACGACGTCATCGCCGGCTCGCTCATGCACGATCAGCTCCTTGGCGATTCTCTGCGCGCGCCGTGAAACGGGGAGCTGCTCCTTCACCAGCCGGCTCAGGAAATGGATCTGCTCGAAGGCGTTGATCTTCAGACTCTTCTCCAGCCAGAACTCCGTGAGCCCCGCCGAGAGGTCTCGATTGCCGTAGGCGAAGCGATCCACGTAGGCCTGCATCCGCTCCGCCCCTACCCGGCGCGCAAGCTCCTGGAAGTACCAGACGGCCGAAACCTTCACGGCGTTCTGCAGGTCGAGGTCCTGGTTCCACTCCTCGAACCGGCGCTTCACGCCGTCCCAGCGGATGACGTGGCGCTCGTCGGGAATGACGCCGGTGTCCAGGCCGATGATGGCGTTCGGAACCTTGAACGTGGAGCACGGCGGCAGGCGCCGCGCGAGCTTCCACCCACCCACGCTGACCAGCACGCGACCGTCGGCGTCGGTGAGCAAGAAGCAGGAATCGTAGCCGCCGAAGACGCGCTCGACGGCGCGGTTCGTCTCCGCGGCTGGGGAGCAGGTGGCGAGCAGGAGAAGCAAGCAAGTGGAGAGGTATCTCATGGGCCCATCATACGGGCAGGTGACGGCCCGTTCCAAGGCGGTGGTGCTCCCCCCGGCCGGGTTGTGCCCCGCGCCCACGCGCCTTGTTCGAAGCTACCCTCGGAACAGAAGCTCGGCCCGCCGATCTTCCGTCTTACACCTTCCAACTTCCTCTCCCGCGACTCGTGAATCTGAGGTAGTAAAGTGGACCTCCGGTGATGGAGCTGAAGAAGACGGCGGTTCGGGCCGCGCTCGCGCTTGCGACGGCGGCGCTGGTCCTGGGTGTGCTCGAAGGCGTGCTGCGGGTGTTGCCGCTCGAGCAGTCGCTCCGGTCGGATTGGAACCCGGGCGGGCTGGTCGATCACGCGGTCTTCTGGGCACCGCTGGGAGAGACCGAAAACCCGGTCGGGGCGTCGCGCTACTGGCAACCGCTGAGAGGCGCCCACCCAAATCAGCAACCGGACCCGGACGTGATCCGGATCGTCTGTCTCGGTGGCTCCAGCACCTATGGCTGGCCGTTCGAGCAAGCATCGATCGCCTACCCCGCCCAACTGGAACAGGCCCTCAACGGGACCCGGCGCGGCCGTTACGAGGTGATCAA
Source organism: Candidatus Wallbacteria bacterium (assembly GCA_016213845.1). Taxonomy (GTDB): domain Bacteria; phylum Muiribacteriota; class UBA6191; order JACPRK01; family JACPRK01; genus JACPRK01. Next base: position 7,751 of record JACQZN010000015.1, on the reverse strand, counting down.
CGCCGGCGAGGGCGGGTTCACGTCCTTCCAGGCGCTGGTCTACTTGCAGGAGCGTCTGGTCCACTACCGGCCCGCACTCGTGACCTTCTGCTTCGGCGCCAACGACGGCAACGACAACAGCGAGATCGGCACCGCGATGACCGACGAGGAGTACTGGGACTGGCTCCAGAAGGCGGCACGTGGAGGCCGCGCGTGGAAGTTGCACGAGGCGGCGCGCGCGCTGCGCCTCTACATCTTGATCAAGCGCGCGGTGCACGAGACGCGGGTGGCACTCTTGCCATACGTCTCCACGCCGCGGCGACGCGTGCCGGTCGATCGATTCGAGGCCAACGCGAACCGACTCGTCGAGCTCGGCAAGACGCACGGGTTCCGGCCGGTCTTCCTGAGCGAGGCCCACCGGGAGCCTGGCGCCCGGGCGGAGTATCGAGCTGCGATGGAGCGGGTGGCCGCCGCGACGGGGGCACGGTACATCGACCTCCACTCGCTGCTACCCGCCGACCCGAAGGAGCGCGCGACTCTTTTCATCGACGAGATGCATCTCACCCAGGAGGGGCACCGCCGCGCGGCGGCAATCCTGGCGACTGAGCTGACGAGGGGCGGGCCATAGCGCGACCCTGGTGTATCATCCGTTTCCGATGGAGATCCTGCTGATCTTGCGGGAGTACGCCCGCTTTCTCTCCCGGGAGAAGAAGTGGTGGATCACGCCCATCGTGCTGGTGCTCCTGGTGCTCGTCCTGCTGGCGATGGCGACGGAGGGCACCGCGATGATGCCGCTGGTCTACACACTCTTCTGAGGCTCCGTGAACAGCCCACACAGCATGGATTTCGAGGAAGCCGAGGGGAGCTCCAGCGCCGGAGAGTCGCCGGTGCAGGCCGCGGGCGGCTGGCGGCCCAGGCTGCGATACGCCCTGGAGACCGTGGTAGCGCTGCAGGTCCGAGTGGCGATGGGGGCCATCTACCTGATCGTGCTCGGGCCCGTGAAGCTTCTGATGGTGTTGCTCGGCTTCGATCCGATGGCGGGTGACCCGCTGGAACCGGGCAGCGACTACTCCGCCCCGCGCCGGCGGCCGCCCATGGACGAGCACCTGCGGAACACGTTCTGACGCGGCGAGGAGCGGTCTTGGCGAAGCCGGTCTATATTCTCGGGATCTCCTGCTTCTACCACGACGCCGCCGCCGCGCTCCTCGCCGACGGCGTGCCCGTGGCTGCGGCGGAAGAGGAGCGCTTCACCCGCAAGAAGCACGACGCTTCGTTCCCCGTCCACGCCATCCGGCACTGCCTGTCCCGCGCCGGCATCGAGAGCCAAGAGCTCGACTGGGTCGTCTTCTACGAGAAGCCTATCCTCAAGCTGGACCGGATCTTCTCGACGTTCCTGTCCACCTGGCCCTGGAGCCTCAACACCTTCGTCACCGCGATGCCGCCGTTCCTGAAGCGAAAGTTGATGGTCGAGCGACACGTGCGCCAGGCGCTCGGCTGGGACGGCCCGATCCTCTACAGCGACCACCATCTGAGCCACGCGGCCAGCGCCGCCTTCTTCAGCGGGCTGGAGCGCACGGCCGTGTTGACGGTCGATGGCGTGGGCGAGTGGGCCTCCGCCGCCGGCTGGAAAGCCGGACCTGGCGAGCTCTCGCAGCTCTGGGAGCTGCGCTTTCCCCACTCCCCGGGTCTGCTCTACACCGCCTTCACCCAGTACCTGGGTTTCCGCGTCAACAGCGCCGAATACAAGGTGATGGGCCTGGCGCCCTACGGGCGACCCGTGTACCGCGACATGATTCTGGATAGAATCGTGCGATTGCGTCCGGATGGAAGCTTCCGGCTGGAGCTCGAGCTCTTCGAATTCACCTGGGGCCGCCGGATGGTAGGCGAGCGTTTCGCGCGCCTCTTCGGCCGCCCGGCCCGGGACCCCGAGTCCCCGGACCTGGAGCAGTTCCACATGGACGTCGCCTCCAGCATCCAGGCGGTCCTCGACGAGATCGTGGGCAGGATGGCGCTGGACTTGATGGAGCGAACGAGTCTCGATTCTCTCTGCCTCGCTGGGGGAGTGGCCCTCAACTGCGTCGCCAATGAGCGCGCGCGCCGGCGGACCGGGGCTCGCGGCTTCTTCGTCCAGCCTGCCGCGGGGGACGCCGGCGGGGCCCTGGGAGCCGCCGCGGTGGTCGATCGGCTCTTCCTGGGAAACGGACCCCGACCCGCTCTGCAGCACGTCTACCTGGGACCCGATTTCTCTCAGGCAGAGATCGATCGCGTGCTGGCCGAACAGGGAGCCGTATCCCGCCGACTGGAGCCCGACGAGCTGGTGCGCTCCGTCGCCCAGCAGCTGGAGCTTGGGCGCGTCATCGGCTGGTTCCAGGGCGCCATGGAGTTCGGACCGCGAGCGCTCGGCAACCGCAGCATCCTGGCCGACCCTCGTCCCGCCGGCATGCGCGAGAAGCTCAACGCGAAGATCAAGTTCCGCGAGGGCTTCAGGCCCTTCGCGCCGGCCGTCCCGCTCGAGGAGGCCCCGCGCTGGTTCGGCGACACCCCCGAGTCCCCCTACATGCTGCTCACCGCTCAGGTCTCTGCCGGCCTGGTCCCGATTCCCGCGGTCACGCACGTCGACGGCTCCGCCCGGCTGCAGACGGTCAGGCAGACCGCCAACCCACTCTTCCACGCGCTGCTCCAGGAGTTCGGCCGCCGCACCGGCGTGCCGATCCTGGTCAACACCTCCTTCAACGTCCGAGGAGAGCCGATCGTCTGCACCCCACTGGACGCCTGGCGCTGCTTCATGTCGAGCGGCCTCGACGACCTCGTGCTGGGCGACCGGCTGCTGCGCAAGGAAGATCAGCCCGCGACCGCGCTCAGCGCCGGCCCCAGGGAGCTCGACTGAGCACCCTGCAGGAAATCGAGGGGCTCACGACTCGTTTGCCCAACCCACGGGGACTCTCAGCCCGCCGGCGCACCGGAAGGCGAGTCGTGTGTCCCTCCATTTCCCGTCGCCTCGAAGACGAGCTGATCTTCCCGCCCGTCGAGCACGACCCTGCCGCCGTCCTTCAGTTTGCCGAAGAGCAGATCGTCGGCCAGCGGGCGCTTGACCTCCAGCCTCACGACACGCTGCATCGGCCGCGCGCCGAAGATCGGGTCGTAGCCCTTCTTCGCCAGCAGCGCTCGCGCGGCGTCCGTCGCCACCAGCTCCACCTTCCGCGCCGCCAGCTGCTCGGCCACCTCGCGGAGGAACTTGTCGACGATCAGCGTCATCGTCTCGGGCGCCAGCGGCTTGAAGGCGATCCGCGCGTCGAGCCGGTTGCGGAACTCGGGCGCGAACATCTGCTGGTAGGCCCGATCGTCCTCGTGGCGTGACGCGCTGGCCTTGCCCTCGAAGCCGACCCGCCGGCTCGCAAGCTCGCGGGCGCCGACGTTGCTCGTCATCAGGAGGATGACGTTCCGGAAGTCGGCCTGCTTGCCGTTGGTGTCGGTCAGCGTGCCGTGGTCCATCACTTGAAGAAGGATGTTGAAGACGTCGGGGTGGGCTTTCTCGATCTCGTCGAGCAACAGCACGGCGTGCGGGTTCTGGCTCACGGCCTCCGTCAGCAGACCGCCGCGGTCGTAGCCCACGTATCCCGGCGGGGCGCCGACCAGCCGGCTGACTGTGTGGCGCTCCATGTACTCCGACATGTCGAATCGCAACAGCGCGATCCCCATGGTCTTGGCAAGCTGCTTGGCGACCTCGGTCTTGCCCACGCCGGTGGGGCCCGTGAACAGGAAGCAGCCGACCGGCCGCTCCGGCTGGCCCAGCCCGGCACGGTTCTGCTTGATGGCGGCCGCCAGCTCGTCGATCGCCTGCTCCTGGCCGAACACCGCCCGCTTGAGATCGTCGGCCAGCGCCGCCAGGTTCTGCCGGGCGTCGGCCGTGACCTGCTTCGGGGGCACGCGGGCCATCCGCGCCACGACGCGCTCGATGTCCGTGCTGCGCACCACCGCCCGCCCCGCCAGCTTGCGAACAGCGCCGGCCTCGTCCATCAGGTCGATAGCCTTGTCCGGCAGCAGCCGCTCTCTCAGGTGCCGCGCGGCCAGCTCGGCCGCCGCCCGGATCGCCTTGTCCGTGTAGCGCACGCCGTGAAAGCTCTCGTAGTGGCTGCGAAGGCCTCGGAGGATGCGGACGGTGTCGGGCACCGACGGCTCCGTCACGTCGACCTTCTGGAAGCGGCGCGCCAGCGCGCGGTCCCGCTCCAGGTGCTGGCGGTAGTCCTGGAAGGTCGAGGAGCCGATGCAGCGCACCTTCCCGCGGGTCAGTGCCGGCTTGAGCAGGTTGGAGACGTCCATCGAGCTGCCGTTGGTGATGCCCGCCCCGACGACCGTGTGGATCTCGTCGATGAAGAGGATGGCGCCCGGCACCTCCTCGACCCGCTTCAGCACGCCCTTGATGCGCTCCTCGAAGTCTCCTCGGAATCGCGTTCCGGCCAGCATGGCACCCATGTCGAGCGACCAGATCGTCGAGCGGGCCAGCGGTGGCGGCACCCGTTTCTCGTGGATGGCGCGCGCCAGCCCTTCGACGATGGCCGTCTTGCCAACCCCCGGGTCGCCGACGAGGATGGGGTTGTTCTTGCGCCGTCGCGCGAGGATCTCGATGGTGCGCTTGAGCTCCTTGTCGCGGCCCACGAGCGGGTCGATGCGCCCGGCGGCGGCTTCGTGGACAAGCTCCAGGCAGAACGACTCCAGCGGGTCGCCCATTGGCGGGGGAGCCTCGGTGCCGTCGGGACCGGGCGCCTGGGGCGAGTGCGGGCTGGCCGGCTTGCTCACGCGGTGGGAGATGAAGTTGATGATGTCGAGACGCGTGACGCCCTGCTCCTCGAGCAGCTGCGTGGCGTAGGAGTCGGGCTCGGCGTAGAGCGCCACCAGCACGTGGGGACCCGTCACGGAGCGCTTGCCCGAGCTGACGACCAGGATCTGGGCGCGCTGCACCGCGCGCGAGAACGCCAGCGTCGGACGGACCTCGCCCGTCGTCGAGGAGGGCGCCAGCTCGTCACGCAGGAACCGGTCCAGATCTCGCTTGAGCCGTGTCAGGTCCGCGCCCGCATGGCGCAGCACCTCGCGCGTCTCGTCGTCCAGCACCAGCGCGTAGAGCAGGTGCTCCAGCGTCGCCAGCTCGTGGCCGCGCCGGGCCGCCTCGGTCATCGCAACCTGGATGGTGACTTCCAGTTCGGGGCTCAGCTCCGGCGTCATTGTGGCTCCATCGAGCAGCGTAGCGGGTATCCGCTGGCCCGGGCGTACTCACTCACCTCGGAGACCTTCGTCTCCGCGATGTCGCGCGGGTACACCCCGCACACCCCGAGCCCCGTGTGATGCACCAGCAGCATGATCCGAGTCGCCTCGGTCACGTCTTTGTCGAAAAACTGGATCAGCACGTCCACGACGAAATCCATCGCCGTGAAGTCGTCGTTGTGCAGGAGGACCTTGTACTGGGTCGGCCGGCGGGTCCTGGTCTTGGAAATCGTCGCCACCCCGCCCTTCTGTTCGGGCGCTGAACGCGAGAAGTCTGACGCCATTTGCCGGAATTCTACTGCATGCCCCCTCTTGGCAGCAGTAGACGTTCGCTCTCCCCGCTTCTCAATTCTCAATTCTCAATTCTCGATTCTCGATTCTCGATTCTCGATTCTCGTATGCTCTCGGCGTGAAGCTGATCAAAGTCGGCGCGGCAGCACTCAACCAGACTCCCATGGCCTGGGACGCCAACAAGGCCAACATCCTGGCGGCCATCGACGCCGCCCGGGCCGAGCAGGTCAGCATCCTCTGCCTCCCCGAGATGTGCATCAGCGGCTACGGCTGCGAGGACGCCTTCCACTCCAGAGGCACACGCGAGACCGCCTGGAAGATCCTCCAGGAAGTCTTGCCCGCCACGCGCGGGATGATCGTCAGCCTGGGCTTGCCGGTGCTCTACAACAATGCGCTCTTCAACACCGTCTGTCTCGCCGCCGACGGGCGCATCCTCGGGTTCCCGGCGAAGCGATTCCTGGCCGGCGACGGCATCCACTACGAGCCGCGCTGGTTCAAGCCCTGGCCGCACGATAGCCACGCGCTCTTGCACGCAGGCGGCGTCGACTACCCGCTGGGCGACGTCTACTTCGACTGCGGCGATATCCGCATCGGCTTCGAAATCTGCGAGGACGCATGGGTAGCCGAACGGCCGGGTGGGACGCTTTCGTTGCGCGGAGTCGACGTGATCCTCAACCCCAGCGCCAGCCATTTCGCCTTCGGCAAGCACGAGGTCCGCAAGCGCTTCGTGCTCGAGGGGGCCCGTGCTTTCGGCGTTACCTACATCTATTCGAACCTCCTCGGAAACGAGGCCGGCCGCGTCATCTACGACGGCGGCGCCATCATCGCCAGCGGCGGCAAGATGGTGGCCCTGGGTCCCAGATTCTCGTTCGCGGACTTCGTCCTCACGACCGGAGTCATCGACGTCGACCTGACACGGATGGGGCAGGCGCGCACGGGCAGCTTCCAGCCCAAGCTCGACGTCCACCCCGCGGAGTGCGTCCAGACATCGTTCGCTTTCCCGGAGCTGGAACCCGCGCGCTCGACGGCCACCCCGGCCTCCTGGGAGACCGGCGCCCGGCTGAAGGAGGAAGAGTTTGCCCGGGCTGTGGCGCTAGGGCTCTTCGACTACATGAGGAAGAGCCGCTCCGAGGGGTTCGTCGTATCGATCAGCGGAGGGGCGGATTCGGCGGCGGTCTCATGCCTGGTGGCGGTGATGGTGGAGCTGGGGCTGGCCGAGCTCGGGCCCGAGCGGTTCCTCGGCAAGCTGGGTCATGTGCGCGAACTGGCCGGGAAGTCCGATGGGCCTGCTGCGGCCGCCAGGGAAGTCGTGCGTGCGCTCCTGACCTGCGCGTACCAGTCGACCGCCAACAGCTCCGACGTGACGCGCTCGGCGGCGCGCGGTGTCGCGGAGGCGATCGGTGCGCGCTTCCTGGAGCTGGACGTCGATAGCCTGGTCCAGCAGTACGTCGCGCTGGCAGCCGGCGGCCTGGGGCGCGAGCTCAACTGGGAGACCGACGACGTGGCGCTCCAGAACATCCAGGCGCGAGTCCGTGGGCCCAGCGTCTGGCTCCTGGCCAACGTGAAGCGCGCGCTGCTGCTCTCCACCAGCAATCGGTCGGAAGCCGCCGTCGGATACGCGACCATGGACGGGGACACCTGTGGCGGCCTCAGTCCCATCGCCGGGATCGACAAGGCCTATCTGCGGCGCTGGCTCGTCTGGATGGAGCGGGAAGGGCCCGACGGGCTGCACCCCATTGCCGCCCTGGCGGCCGTCACCGCGCAGGCTCCCACCGCGGAGCTGAGGCCCTCGGGGTCCCACCAGACCGACGAAGCCGACCTGATGCCCTACGAGCTCCTCGACGCCGTCGAGCGCGCCGCCATCCGCGACAAGCAGACGCCGGTCGAGGTCTTTCGCCGGATGAAGGTCGAGTTTCCTCAATACGCGCGCGGCGAGCTCGCCGTCTGGGTCGAGCGCTTCTTCCGGCTCTTCTGCCGCAACCAGTGGAAGCGCGAACGCTACGCCCCGTCGTTTCACCTCGACGACGAGAACCTCGACCCCAAGACCTGGTGCCGCTTCCCGATCCTCTCCGGCAACTTCGACCGCGAGCTTGCCGAGCTGAAAGCCTACGTCGCGCAAAAGTAGGCCTGGGAAAACCCGTGGCGTCTACCTGTACCGGGTTTTCCAAGAAAACCCGGTACAGGTAGACGCCACGGGTTTTCCCAGGCCGGAGATTTCCGCT
>JACQZN010000025.1 GCA_016213845.1 Candidatus Wallbacteria bacterium | reverse complement strand
TGCCGATCAGAATCGCCCTGCATGCCGCTCTCCTCGCTGTCGAACCTCCGCAGCGATGATCCCACGCCGAGCGGATCCTGTCCATGGCCCGGCTTGAGAAAGGGGCGATTTTTTCACAGCCTCTGAGGCTTGAGGCTTGAGGCCTGAGGCTCGAGGGTTGAGGCTCGAGGGTTGAGGCTCCCTTCTCAAGCCTCACTTCTCGAGCCTCGAGCCTCACTTCCCGGGGCTCCGTCTCCACGCCTCAATTGGCACGGCGGCGATCGCGGTGTAAATTACAGGACGCGATGTCTCAGTTCCTTTCCTCCGTCCTGTTGAAGCGCGGGCTCGTGGAACAGCCCGAGCTGCTCGAGGCCGAGAGCCTGGCGCTGGCCCAGCCGGGCAAGTCGCTCTCCGAGGTCCTGGTCGAGCGAGAGCTCCTGACCGACCTGGAGATCGTCCGGGCCGTGGCCGAGGAGCTGGGGCTGGAGGCCGTCGACGAGATCCCGCAGGTCGAGCTCGACGGCGAGATGCTGGGGCGCGTCCCGCTCGAGTTCCTGAAGCGCCACCTCTTGCTCCCGCTCAAGAGCGACGCCGACGACGCCGTCCGGGTGGCCATGGCCGACCCCCTGATGGTCCACCCGCTGGACGACGTGCGCCGGCTGCTCAAGCGCGACGTCCGCCCGATGGTCGCCTCTCCGAAGAGCATTCTCTCTGCCATCGCATCCTTCTACGAGGCCCAGAAGGACCTGGCCCAGAAAGCCATCGACGAGGTCGACGACGACTCGGGCTACGACGTCGACGAGACCGAAGGCAGCGAGGACCTCCTCGACATCGCGCGCAAGGCCCCGATCATCAAGCTGGTCAACTCCCTCATCTACGAGGCCGTCAAGCAGCGCGCGAGCGACATCCACGTCGAGCCCTACGAGAAGCTGATCAAGATCCGCTACCGCATCGACGGCATCCTCTATGACGCCCCCTCGCCCCCCAAGCACGTCCAGTCGGCGCTCATCAGCCGCATCAAGATCCTATCGAACATGAACATAGCCGAGACGCGCCTGCCCCAGGACGGCCGCATGAACATCACGGCCGGCAGCCGCAAACTCGACATCCGCGTCTCCATCTTGCCGACGGCCTACGGCGAGCGCGTCGTGATGCGGCTCCTTGAAAAGAGTGAAAAGGTCCTTCAGCTCACGGACCTCGGCTTCCTGCCCGGCATGCTCGAACAGTTCGAGAAACTGCTGGCCCAGCCCCACGGCATCATCCTGGTCACCGGCCCCACCGGCAGCGGCAAGAGCACCACCCTCTACTCCGCCCTCACCACCATACGCTCCACCACTCGCAACATCATCACCGTCGAGGACCCGATCGAAAATCAGATCCGCGACATCAGCCAGGTCCAGGTCAAGCCGAAGATCGGTTTCACCTTCGCCGAGGGACTGCGCTCCATCCTGCGCCAGGACCCCGACGTCATCATGGTCGGCGAGATCCGCGACCACGAGACGGCCGAGATCGCCGTGCAGGCCTCACTCACCGGCCACCTCGTCTTCTCCACCCTTCACACCAACGACAGCGCCGGCGCCGTCACGCGCCTCATCGACATGGGCGTGGAGCCGTTCCTGATCGCCAGCTCCGTCATCGGCATCCTGGCCCAGCGCCTCGTGCGCGTGCTCTGCGGCGACTGCCGCAACCCCGTCCCGGTCGCCCCCGAAGTGCGCGCCGCGTACGGCATGGAGCGCGACGCGATGTACGTCGCCAAGGGCTGCGATCGCTGCCGCAACACCGGCTACAGCGGCCGCAAGGGCATCTTCGAGCTCCTCACCGTCAACGAGACCATCCGCGAGATGATCGCCACCCGCCGCCCGTCCGGCGCCATCAAGGGCGCCGCCATCGAGGGCGGTATGATCACCCTCCGCAAGGACGGCATCCGCAAGGTCGACAGCGGCCTCACCACCCTCGAGGAGGTCGCCCGCGTGACCCAGCTCTGAGCCCGTGCACCCCTGGACCCGAAATATCCGCTCGCTCTTGTTGGCCCTGGCGCTCGCCGCGCCCTGGCCCGCCGCGTCCGGCGCGCAGCCCGCTCCGCCGGCCCCGGACACCGGTCCCAGCGGCAGCAAGGAGATCATCGAGGCCAACCCCTTCGGCGTCCCCGTCGACCGCCCGCCGCCGCCACCACCCGTCGCGCCGGCCCCTCCCCCCCCGCCATCCGCCCCCGCCCCGCCTCCCCCGCCGCCCCCACCCGAGCGAATCCCTTTCAAGCTCCTCGGCACGATGGCGGGCTCCCCCGAGGCCTCCCTCGCGTTCCTCGAGAAGGACGGCAAGCAGGAGGCCGTCAAGGTCGGCGGCATCTGGGAGCAGGCCACCGTCCTCGACGTCCAGCGCAACAAGGCCACCCTCCGCTACAAGCAGAAGACCTCCACCATCGAGGTCGACTTCAAGGACTGGGGCGGCCCTCAGCCCCAAGCCCCCGCACAGGTCGCCTCGCTGGCACCCCCGCCCCCACCCGCACAGGTCTTCAACGCCCAGCCCGAGGTCCCCGTCCCGGACAGCATCGAGACCCGAAAGGTCCCCCGAGGCGAAGTGGACAAGCACCTCCAGGACCTGGCCGGCCTCCTCGGCACCATGCGCATTCAGCCGTACTACGACGGCGGCCAGCCTTCCGGCTTCCTCGTCACCAACATCCGCCCCGGCAGCTTTGTCGACCAGGTCGGCATGACCAACGGCGACATCCTCCGCTTCGTCAACGGCCAGAAGATCGACAACGTCCAGAGCGCCTTCCAGCTCTACAACATCTTCAAGAACAGCACCAACGTCGAGGTGACCGTCATCCGGGACCAGCGCCCCGTCACGCTCAAGTACGTCATCGAGTGAGCCCGCGCACGCCGCGCCCGGACCCGCACGCGGCCTGACGCCCGCGCGCCGGCGACCCCCATGCCCGTCTACCAGTACAAGGCCCTCGACCGCACCGGAAAGCCGGCCTCCGGCGTCATCGACGCCGACGCCGAGGACGACGCCCGCAAGAAGCTCCGCGGGATGGGCCTCTACCCGACCGAGCTTTCCGCGGGCTCCCGCTCCTCCCCCTCCGCCGGCCTCTTCGACCGCATCTCCGCCAAGGAGATCGCCATCTTCACTCGCAACCTCGCAACCCTCACGGCCGCCGGCTTCCCGATGATCGAGGCGCTCTCCTCCATCGGCGAATCGATCGATCACATGATGATGCGCGAGGTCGTCATCCAGGTCCGCGAGAAGGTCCGCGAAGGCTCCCCTCTCTCCGGCGCTCTCGGGCTCTTCCCCGAGATGTTCAGCGCCATGTTCGTAAGCACCGTCAAGGCCGGCGAAAAGAGCGGAAAGCTCGAGGACATCCTCTTCCAGCTCGCCGACTACCTCGACAAGCGTGAAGCCCTCAAGGGCAAGATCATCACCGCCCTTGCCTACCCGGTCCTGATGACGCTCGTCGGCGCCGCCATCGTCGCCTTCCTGCTCGTCTACATCGTCCCCCAGCTGACAATCCTCTTCACCTCCGCCAACAAGGAGCTGCCGCTTCCCACCACTCTCCTTCTCGGCACCAGCGACTTCCTCGCCGGCTACTGGTGGGCGGTGCTCACGGCCTTCGTCGCGGCCTATGCCGCCTTCGTCCGCTGGGCCCGCACCGAGTCCGGAACCCGCACCTGGGACGGCTTCAAGCTGGCCATGCCGGTCTTCGGCACCCTCTTCAACAAGATCGCCATCAGCCGCTTCGTCCGCACTCTCGGCATCCTCCTTCAGAGCGGCGTCCCGATTCTCCAGGCACTCGAGATCGTCCAGAACGTCGTCGTCAACGTCGTCATCGCCGAAGCGCTCGAACAGACCAGGAAGTCGGTCAGCCAGGGCGCCTCCCTCGCCCAGCCGCTGCGGCAGTCGGGCCTCTTCCCGTCAATGGTGCTCGACATGATCTCCGCAGGCCAGAAGAGCGGCCAGCTCGAGCGTATGCTGCTCCGGCTCGCCGACGACTATGACCGCGAGGTCGAGAGCACCATCGAGATGCTGACCTCGCTTCTGGAACCCGTCATCATCGTCGCCATGGGCTTCACCGTCGGCTTCATCGTGCTGGCCGTCCTCCTGCCCATCTACGAGCTGAACAAGACCGCCGTATGAGCCGCACCAGGCGAAACGGCTTCACCCTGCTCGAGATCATGATCGCCCTCGGCATCCTGGGCTCCAGCCTGGTCGTGCTGCTCACCAGCATCTTCCACTCCGTCGAGATGTACCGCGTCGCCCAGGAGACCGTCATCGCCGGCTTCCTCGCCCAGGAGAAGTTCACCGAGCTGCGGACCGCCCGCACCGGCGTCGGCATCGGCGACTACAAGGACGGCGCCTTCGAGAAGTTCCCCGGCTACCGCTGGAAGTACCGCGTCGAAAAGGTGACCCTGGAGCCGCTGGTCCCGGTCGTGCCGGGCCTGCGCCGCCTGGAGGTCGAGGTCACCTGGGGCCGCAAGCCCGTGCGGCGCGTGGAGGTCATCAGCTACATCCCCGACCGCGAGATCGAGAAGGTGAAGCCGTGAGGGACGCACGCCGCGGCTTCACCATCCTGGAGCTGTTGATTGCCTCCGCGCTCCTCTCCGTCCTGCTCGTCACGACCTGGGCTTGCTACGCCACCGCCAGCCGCTCCATGGCCCGCGTCATGGGCCGCTTCGACGTCTTCATGCGCATCATTTTCCTGCGCCGCAGCTTCATCACCGCCGTCCAGGGCATCACCCCGTACGAGCAGACCAACCGCAAGGCCAACTTCAAGGGTGAGGGCCGCAAGCTCTCCTTCACTACGCTCTCGGCCCCCTTCACCATCCCGTCGACCGAAAAGGCCCCAGCCAGCCAGGTCACCTGGGTGGAGTTCGCCCAGACCTCCCGGGACGAGCACTACATCCTCGCCCACCCCTACTACTTCCTCACCGACTCCTCCCCCAAGGAAAAGGGCGTCCAGGAGCTCCTGCCGGCAGTCAAGAAGTGGGAGTTCGACTACCACGACGGCTCCACGTGGAACTCGGCCTGGGACTTCTCGCTCAAGAAGAGCCTCCCCAGGCTGGTCCGCGTCAAGTACACCGTCGGAGGAGACAACGGCGACGTCGACGACACCGTCACCGTCGCCATCCGCGTCACGGCCGACCCCGCCCGCCGGACGATGCAGCAGCAGAATCCTTTCGCAGGCGCGCAGGTGCCGCCGCCGGTCCCGGCCGGCCAGGTTCCGCCGGGCGCCATGGTGCCGCCGCCGTCGCCCTACCCGCCGCTGGAACGAGGGGGGCAGCGATGACCCCTCTGCGGCGACGTGATCGCAGCGGCATTGCCATCCTGATCGTGCTCTCGATCTTGATCCTGCTGTCGACGATGGCCTACAGCTTCCACGACCTCGTCGCCTCCAACCTGGCCATCTCCCGCAAAGACGTCGACCGCTTCCGAGCGCTGCAATTGGCGCAGGCCGGGTTGAACCTCGCCATCACGCTCTTGAAGCTCGACCCTCAGTTCACCGGCAGCTACACCTTCCTGCCGGACCTGAACTGGCAGGCCAAGCTCGCCGAGGCCGGCGGAAGCCCGTCGAAGATCGAGGAAGTCTATCTGCTCTTGCGAGCCAGCGAGGCCGCCGGCATGCCGCTCGAGAACGGCAGCGTCAGCGTCGCCATCCGCGACGAGCTGGGCCGCTTCAACCTGAACGCCGCCGAACAGGCCCCCGACTTCCTCCTGAACCTGCTGCGGGTCGCCAACGTGCGCAAACGCAAGAAGCTCGTCTTCAGCGACACCACCGCCGCCGACGACGTCAGCATGCAGCTCGCCAACTCGATCCTGGACTGGCTCGACAAGGACGCCAACTCACGGCCCGAGGGCGCCGAGTCGAGCTACTACAGCGAGCGAACTCCCAGCTACCGCGCGCGCAACGGCCCGCTCGAGTCGATTGACGAACTCATGCTCGTGAGGCACATGGATCGTTCGATGATGGATGGGGTCCCAAGCAGCGACACGATGCCGGGCTCGCTCGCCATCAAGGAGCTCGTGACCATCCACGGAGCGTCTCCCATCGTGAACGTCAACTCGGCCTCTCCCGAGGTCTTGGCCGCCGTGCCGGGCATCTTCGAGAGCCCCAGCCGCCAGGAGCTGGTGACGAAGCTGATCGCCAGCCGCCCGATCCGCGATCCGGGCGGCATCTCCGCGGCGATGAGCACCGTCGACTCCGGAGCGCTGGCGCGCGCGGCCCGCTTTCTCGGCACAAAGAGCACTCTGCTGCGCATCCGCGTCAAGGCGAAGCTCGGCTCCTACGAGGGGCTGGTCGAGACGGTCGTACAGCGCGAGATCGACCAGATGCGCTACCTCTACTGGAGAGAGCAGTGAAGGTCCTCGGAGTCGACATCGGGACCTACGAAGTGAAGACGGTCCTCCTGGAGGCCGGCCTCTTCAAGTCGCGAGTCACTGCGGCCGCCTGCCATCCGGTAGGCGCGGGGAAGCTGGAAGACGCCGTTGCCGCCGCCACACGCGGAGCCTTCGACCTGGTGGCGCTCTCCATTGACCGCCGCGTGCTGGTTACACGCGCGCTCACGCTCCCCTTCCGCGATCCGGCGCAGCTGGCCAAGGTGGTGCCGTTCGAGGCCGAGAGCCAGCTACCGTTCACGCTCGACAAGGGCTACGTCGACTACTACGTGGTCGACGACAAGCGAGCGGACGGCGGCAGCGAAGTGCTGGTCTTCGCCGTGAGCCACCAGGACTTCCGGCAGCTGGAGCCCGTCTACGCCAGCGCGGGCCGCTCTGACGCCCTGCACCAGGTGGATAGCTACGCCGTAGTGAACGCGCTTCTGGAGCTCGGCGACCTGGGCGCGGGCACCGTCGCGGTCGTGGACGTCGGACACACCAAGACCGCGGTGGAGATCCTCAGGGACCGGCGGCTGGCGTTCTCGAGATGTCTGGACCTCGGCGGCGAGTCGCTCACCAAGTCGCTGGCCAAGGCACTGGGCCTCGAACCCGGGACCGCCGAGGCACTCAAGCACGAAGTGCTGGCGCAGCCGGAGGGCGAGCGGCCCCAGGAGCGGGCGGCGCTCACGGCCGCGATCGATCGACTCATCGGGCAGATTCAGTTCACTTTCCGCTCCTTCGAGGCGACCGGCGCTTCGCCCGTCACGCGCGTGGTTTTGACCGGCGGCGGCGCGCGCGTCCCGGGCTTCGCCAAGCGGCTCTCCGACAAGCTGGCCGTGCCTGCCGCACCCGCGCGTTGCGACCGCCCGGCCGCCCTGCCCAGGGAGCTGGGCGAGGACCTGGGCCGCTACGCCGGAGCCTACGGCGTCGCGCTGGCCGGCAGGGACCTGGTCAGTCCGTTCAAGGCCGCCGCGGGCGAGATCTCGGTCGATTTCTTCAAGGAAGGCCGCTCCTTCTGGAAGTACCACCGGCAGAAGATCTCGACGGCCGTGACCTGCGCGCTGGTGGCCGCACTGGCCTTCGTGGTCCTGCAGCTGTGGCAAGTTCGCACTCTGGAGGCCGAGAGCACGGCGCTGGCCGCCCGCATCCAGTCCGAGCTGGAAGCGCTCAACAAGGCCAACGAGGCCCGAGGGCGCAAGAAGGTAGCCTCCGACGCACTGGAAGTCGCAACGCGCGAAGCCCAGCGCCGGCTGGGAGTCCTGCGGAAGGGGCCGGTCAGCAACATCGGCATCCTCAATGAGATGAGCCGGCAGTTGCCGAAGGGCTCCTCCTTCACGCTGCGGACCTTCGTGGTCGAGAGCGGTCTGGTGACGATCGTTGCCGACGCCAACAGCAATGACGAAGCCGATCAGATCACGGAGTCGATCAAGAAGTCCCAGTTCTTCAGCGGAGTGCGCAAGACCGAATCGGGCCCCTCGCCGGAGAACCCGTCGCGAGTGCAGTTCCGGGTCCAGTACAAGGTGGCTGGCTAGATGGTCGGAAACCTCGAGCTGACGCGGCGACAGGCCGCCCTGGGGCTAGCCGTGCTGGCCGGCGTCTACATCTACTTCTCGCTCATCGTCGGGCCACAGTCCGAGCGCATCGCAACTCTTCGCGCCGAGGTCGAAAAGCAGGGCCGGCAAGCGAAGGCCGCCGAGGAGCTGCGCGTGCTGAACGCGGAATGCGACAAGCTCACCGGGAGCGGCCAGTCCGACGCACAGTCGATCGAGGCCCGCGTCGAAAAGGTCGGCCGGGAGCTTGGCCTGGCGCCGACCATCCGCAAGCTGAGCGAGTCCTCGGCCACGGAGCCGAACAAGGTGGAAGTCCGGCTGGGGAACCTCTACCTGCGGGAGATGGTCGAGTTCCTCTCTCGGATCGAGAAGTTCCCCGTAACCGTGCAGGTCGTGCGGTTCGAGATCAACAAGCAGGGCAGCATGGCGGGCGTGGCGCTGATCTTGAGCGACCTCACGCTGTGAGGAAACTCACTGGAGCCGCTGGAGCCATTGAATGAAGATTTACACGAAGACCGGGGACGACGGCACGACCGGGCTCTTCGGCGGCGACCGTCTGCCGAAGTCGAGCGCCCGGATCGAGGCCTACGGCACGGTCGACGAGCTCAACAGCGCCTTGGGCGTGGCGCGAGCAGGGCTCCAGGCCACCGACAATGCCGGCCTGGCCTCGATCGACCTGCAGCTCGAACGCATCCAGAATGAGCTCTTTCACCTCGGAGCCGAGCTGGCCACAGCGCCGGCGAAGCTGGGCGAGCTACCGCCTGCCTCGCGCCTGGCCGAGGGTGCCGAGCGCTGGATGGAGGACGCCATCGACCGCGCCTGCGAGGAGCTCGGGCCGATCCGCGCGTTCATTCTGCCGGGCGGCACCGCGCCCGCCGCCCAGCTGCACGTCGCCCGCACGCTCTGCCGCCGCGCCGAGCGTGTCGTGGTCGCGCTCGCCGCCGCCGAGCCTGTCCCCGCCACGCATCTCCTCTATCTCAACCGCCTCTCCGACCTGCTCTTCACCCTGGCCCGGCTTGCCAACCACCGCGCCGGCCTGGAGGAGACGAAGTGGGCGATGAGGTGAGGCTCGAGGCTCGAGGCTCGAGGCTTGAGGAGTGAGGAGTGAGAGCCCAGGTGGCTCCCCTACTCGCTACTCACTACTCACTACTCGCTACTCGCCACTCCCCAGTTCCAGCTGCTCGGCGATGGCGTCGCGGCTCTGGACTTCGCTGGCGAGGTGGTAGAGGATGCGGGCCAGCTGGTGGCAAAGCGCCTCGTAGATCTGGTGCAGGTCGGCGTAGCCCAGGCGGACCAGCACCCGCCCCAGCATCTCCTTGCCGCCGCCCTCGCGCTGGATGGCGAGCGCGCGCGCGAGCTGCTCGGACGTGATCACGCCGTCGGCCACGAGCTGCTCGCCGATCGGCCGCACGTCCTTGCAGCTCGAGGGATCGATTCCGTACTGCTTGCCCAGCGCCTTGTACACCTTGAAGGCGCTCACGTACCCGAGCTTCACGAGCAGCTTGCCCAGTGGAATCTCCGGGATGGCCGACTGCTCCTCCAGCGCCCGCTCCAGATCGGCGGCGCTCAGATGCCCTTCCTCGACCAAGATCTCCCCCAGCCGCTTCTCGACGCGGCGCTCCCGGATCTGGCCGCGCTCGGCTTCCAGCCTCTGCCTGAGAGGCATGCCGTCCTGCCCAAGGTCCCGCTCGAGCTCCTCAAGCTCCTCGAGGATGATCATCGAACGATACGTTAACGCACTTGGGCTCCACCCGCAGCCCGCGCCGCCACGCCATCGCGCAGCGCTGCCTCGAGCGCGCCCGCGCCCTCGCCGGCCAGCCGGGCCTGGCCTCGAGCAATCCAGATCGGGACGGTCGTGTGCGGCAGCCCCAGCTCCAGAAGTGACTGTTCGTCTTTCTCGGTCGCCAGGATGGCGTGCGCCCGTTCGGCGACGGCGCGCTCGAACATCCGGGAAACGTCACCAGGCCCGTGACAGTGGTGATCCGGAAAGGCCAGGCCGACGGCGGTGGCGCCCAGGTCCCGTTCGATGGAGCTCCAGAACCGCGCAGGGTTGACGATGTTGGAGACCGCCAGCACCCGCTTCCCGGTCAGTTCCCCTCTGCCCCCGAGCAGCGCCCTCTCACCCGGCTTCGATACGCCCACCAGCTCCAGCTCGATCCGCGCGATTCCGATCCCCGGCGCCTCGGCACGGATGAGGCCCTCGAGCTGGCGCACTTGCTCCTCCGGCACCTGGCTCGCCCCGGAGATCAGGGCGAACTGGACGTTCCGGATGCGCCCCAGCGGCTCCCGCAAGATCCCCAGCGGAAACGGCCTGTACGCCGCCAGCGGCCAGAGCGCCGAGAAGCAGACGACGTCCAGGTCCCGCTCCAGCCGCCAGTACTGCAGGCCGTCATCCAGGACGACCGCCGTGTGACCGTCGGCCACGGCGGCCCGGCCCGTGAGGGCTCGCCGCTTCCCCACGTACACGGAGGACCGCGGCAGCGAGGTGGCCAGCAGATACGCCTCGTCCCCCCCGAGCGCGGCGCCCGCCGCGAGCGCCCCGTCGTTGCTTATGCGTCGCACCCACTCCCGGTTCCTCGACCGGTAGCCGCGCGAAAGCACCGCCACGCGCACGCCGGGGAGCTCCGAGAGGAGCCGTCCGATGGCCAGCGTGGCCGGCGTCTTTCCCGTGCCGCCGACCGCCACGTTCCCCACACTCACGGTAAAGGCCGCCAGCCGCGTCCTGGGAAACAGCCCCCAGCGAAAGATCCGGAACTTGCACTCCCGCGCCGCATGGAACAGCACCGCCACCAGCGCCAGGATTGGCCACGCCAGCCAGCGCGCCGGACCAGGCGCTAGCGTCCGGAGCCACAATCGCTCCAGACCCGCCGCACTGCATGCCCCCTCGCCAGCGCCGGCAGCCCCCCCGCTCACCCTGAGCAGGCTGCGGAAGCAGCCGTGTCGAAGGGTCATCCTGCCCGCACGCCCCCGCCGCTCAGTACCGCCCCTGGACGAAGTCCTCCAGGATCTGCGCGTGGTCGAAG
Source organism: Candidatus Wallbacteria bacterium (assembly GCA_016213845.1). GTDB lineage: Bacteria > Muiribacteriota > UBA6191 > JACPRK01 > JACPRK01 > JACPRK01. The sequence goes on along the minus strand of JACQZN010000025.1, from coordinate 37,886 downwards.
ACTATCGGCTCCGGAAGCGCACCCATCGAGAACACCCGTGCCTCCGCCGCGTCATCGGCCCCGGCAGGGCGTCCCCGGGCCGCTGCAACGAACACCACCGATACGGTGTGCTGCCGCGCATCGCGTGCCGGGTCCGAGTAGACGTGAAACTGCCGCAACAGGGTCACGTCCAGACCCGTTTCCTCTTTTGCCTCTCGAATCGCCGCGGCCTCGACGGTCTCGCCATGGTCGACGAACCCTCCCGGCAAGGCCCACCCGACCGGCTCGTATCGCCGCCTCACCAGCACCACTCCACCCGGCTCCTCGACCGGAACGATCAACAGATCGACCGTCAGGGCAGGGCCCCGCGGGGCGCCGCCCCGGCCGGCCGTCATGGCCGCATCGCCGAGATCGACGACTCCAGCTCCTCTTCCTCGTCCCTGTGCTCACGGGACGAAGGCTCGTCGTCCTGGAACGGGTTGGGCAACGCTCGCGAGATGGACCTGCCACCGCCGCCGCCGCCGCCCCCGCCCGAGGAGCCCCCGTCCATCTTGAAGAAGCGGTTCGACGCCTTGATGATCTCGAGCGACTGCTCGGTGATGCGGTTCGTCAGCATCGACAGCGCCTCCAGGCTGGCAAGGTTCTGGGCGATGTCCCGCGAGATATCGTTGAGCTCTCCGGTGGCGGCAGAAGTGTTCTTGGTCTGCTCCTGGATGGCCTGGGAGATCTGCTGCGTCAGGTTGCTCACGAAATCGACGCCCTTGACGACCTGGTCGCTTCCGGCCTTCTGCTCCTGGGTGGCGATGTTGATCTCCTTCATCGCCGTCGTCACCTTGTGGATGTTGCTGATGATGTCCTTGACGGCCGACTCGGCCATCTGCGCCTTGGCGATCTCGGTCTCGATCTGGCGCCGGCCGTTCTCCGAGGTCTGGACCGCGTTCTTCACCTCGTCCTGGATGCCGCCGATCAGCAGCGAAATCTCCAGGGTTGCGCGGGAGGAATCGTCCGCCAGCCGCCGGACTTCCTCGGCGACGACCGCGAAGCCCTTCCCGTGCTCGCCGGCGCGCGCGGCTTCGATGGCGGCGTTGAGCGCCAACAAGTTGGTCTGCTTGGAGATGTTGGAAATGGTCTGGATGATCGTGCCGATCTTGCCCGACTTGACGCCCAGGTTGTTGATGACGCTGGTCAAGTCGCCGATCGTGCTCGAGATTGTGTTGATGCCGCGGATGGTGTCATTGACGGTCTCGCCGGACCGCTTGGCTTTCTGCGCAGTGTCCTCCGACAACGCTGCGACCGACATGGCGTTCTTGGCGACCTCGTGAGCGCTCGCCGCCATCTCCTCCATCGCCGAGGACGACTCCTCGGCCGTGGCGACCAGCTCCTGCACGTTCTGGGAGATCCGGTTGACGTTGGCGCTGATCTGCTCGAGCGTCCCGGCCACGTTGGAGGCCTTGCTGCTCTGCGTCTTGGACGACTTGACCAGGTTCTTGTAGCTCTTGGTCGTCTCCTTGCTGGAATAGACGAGCAGCTTGTGGGTCTCCTCGAGCTTGTCGGCGAACCCCTTGAAGTCGGTCATGAAGGACGACAGGTTCGACGTGAACTCGGCCATCTCCTGCGACAGGTCTCTCGGCAGCTCATCGGGGATGCGCCGCTTGGCGAAGTTGTTGAGGTACTCGATGATGACCTCGAGCGGTTGGATGATCTTCCGGAAGAAGAGGATGCAGCCCACCAGCGTGAAGACGAGGCCGATGCTTCCGGTCACCGCGGCGTAGGCAGCCGTGTCGGCCTTGGAGGAGAACACGGCCGAGAGTAGGAAGAGGACGCCTATGAAGACGACCGTGATCCAGTAGTAGAGAGTGAGCCGCATGTGACCTCCGCCGGCGGGTGGCGCCGGGCAGGAAAAGTCTATCACAGGCCGAAACGACTTTTCCAAAACCATGACGGCCCCACGGCATAACATCCAGCGTAGAATGACCGTAGTAGACGGTAGATGCCCTGGAGGATGCGCATGTTGCGGTTTGTAGGAAGCTGGCTGAGCCTGGTGGCGCTCATTGCGCTGGTCGCCAGCACGCCCGCCGGCGCGCAGAGCAAGGTCGATCCAATCGGTACCTTCCGCACGGCCGACGGCCTGGGCACCGAGTACCGGGACATGGGCGCGGCGATCGCCCAGATCGAGACCATCAAGCGCATCCCGTTCTTCAACATGCAGCCCCAGCAGCGGGTGGAGCGCTTTTCTGCCTATGGCGCTGCGCTCAAGGACCGCGACTTCAAGGGAGCGGCCAAGACCGTCGGGCAGGACTTCTCCAGCGGTCTGGTGAAGGACATCGGGACCATCTTCCTGACCGACATCCTGACGCGGGTCGCCAAGGGCTCCGACGTCAACCAGGCCGTCTCCGACACCCTCAAGGGAATGACGAGCAAGGAGTTCCTTGCCGGCAACCTGCTCGGCGGCACCCTGGGGGCTGCCATCGGCTCGTCCATCCCGGTCCCGATCCTGCCCGGGTTGGCGGGCCAGATGATGGGCACCCTGCCGATGCTGGCCGGCGCGCTCCTCGGCACGAAGGTGGGCATCAACCTGGTGAACGGCCGGAGCGCCTTCGAGGGAATCCGGCTGCTGGAGTTCACGACTCAGACCATCGGCAGCACCGTCGGCATCGTGCTCGGAGGCCTCTTGCCAGTGCCCACCCTGGGCCCGATCGTCGGGGGCGCCATCGGCGGCACGATGGGCTTGAAGCTGGCAGAGTGGCTCCGTAACCGCGCGGCAACGCTGCGCGGCCCCATCGCCGAGGCCGGCAAGGACCAGCCGCTGGCCGCCGCCGCGGAGCTCCCGGCGGCACCCGCCGCGCCGAGCAGCTCAGACGGCCTGGCCGGCCTTGCCCCGGCCGAGCTGCGAAAGGTGAGCGACGGCCACTACCGGGACTACCTCAAGGCGGCCGCGACGGGGAACCACGCCGCGGCGGCTGCCAGTCTCTCGTCCTACAAGCGGGCCCAGGACGCCCTCACGGCCCAGCGCTAGGGTCGCGCCGCCGCGGACGGGAGGCTGACAGCCCTCGTCCGGACGCGTTAACATCAGCAGCGCATGCCGACGCCTGACCAGCAGCGTGATCTCGAGCTGGTCCGGGACAGTCTGGAGGGCGAACCCGAGGCCTTCGGACGACTCCTGGGCCACTACGAGACCATGGTCTACAACCTGGTCCTGCGCTTCGTGCGGCAGCGGGAGGAAGCCCAGGACATCACCCAGGAGGTCTTCATCAATGCCTACACCCACCTGGGCGATTACGACCATTCCCGGCCATTTGTGGCCTGGATCCTCGGGATCGCGCGCAACCAGGCGCTCTACCGGCTGCGAGGCCTAAAGCGCCGCGAGGTGGCCAGCGACACGATCGAGGATCGGCCAGCCTCCGGTATCGAAGGCGACTCCCACACGCAGGTCCAGAACAAGCAACTGGAGCACGAGGTGCTCCGCTGTCTCGACGCCCTGCCGGAGAAGTACCGGACCGTGATCGTGCTCCGGCACCTCCTGGAACGTAGCTACCAGGAGATCAGCGACGCCCTCTCGATGAACCTGGGGACGGTCAAGACAAACATCCACCTGGGACGCAAACTCTTGCGCGAGAAGCTGCAGCGCATGCAGCTTATCGACTGAGCGACACATTTCGAAACTTTCGCCGGGACCGGGCATAGCCATCATCGGAGGCCCCTGCACAGGGGCCGCAACTCCCGGGGATGTCCCGCGGACGAGGTGAGCCATGAATTGCGAGCGAGTGAAGGAGCTGCTGGAACAGTCGGAAGCCGGCCCGCTTTCGGCCGCCGACAGAAGCGCGGTGAGCTCGCACGTGGAGGGCTGCTCCGGATGTCGCGAGCATGGCGAGGCGCTCGAGCAGACGGTCCGAGCGCTGGCGTCGGTGACGCTGGAGCCTTTCCCGGAGCACCGCTCTCGCAAGATCATGGCGCTGGTGCGGGAGCTGCCGCCGCCGCGGCGGTCGCTCTGGGCTCGATTGGCGCAGCTGCTGACTCCGGCGCCGGCGTGGGGCTACGCCGCCGTGCCCGCGATGGCCGTCCTGGTCCTCGCCCTCTGGCCGCGCGGTGAGCGACCGCCGGGCACTCTGCCAGCGGGACCGCCCGTTCTCCGCGTCGCCCAGGCGCCCGTGGCGGCACCGCCCGCTGCGATCCTCGGAACCGTCGAGTCGGAAGGGACCGGCGCGACCGTGGACGGCAAGCCGTTCGATCCCGCCCGGCCCGAGCTTCGCGCGGGCAGCGAGATCGCCCTCGCCCAGGCCGGCGCCACGCTGCGCTTCACCGACGGCACGCGCGTCCGGCTCGAGAAGAGGGCCCGGGCCCGGGTGCAGCTCCGAGCGCTGGAGCTTTCGGCGGGAAGAGCGTTGGCTTCGGTCACCAAGACCGGCCAGGGCTTTCAGGTCAGGAGCTGCTCGTTCTCCGTAAAGGTGATGGGGACGCGGTTCAGCGTCGATCAGGAACTCTGCCGGGTCGATCTCCTCGAGGGAAGGGTGCTGGCTTCCGAAGCCTCCTCCGTCTTCGACCTCGTACCCGGCCAGTCGCTGGTTCATGAATCCGGACGTCCCGAGCGCCGGGAGATGTCGGAACCCGAGCGCCGCGAGCTCGTGGCGGCCTTTCTGAGACTGGAGGGCGCCGCCCCCCTGGCCGCCGCGATGGGCCTGACCGAAGACGGCGTCCGGGAGCTGGCCCGCGGCCCCAAGCCCCCGCCCGACCCGGCCTCGTCCTCGAAGCCCACCCCACCCGCCGGCAACGCCGGCGCCAAGCCCGCCTTCAACCCGGTCCAGGGCCTGGGGAGAGAGTAGACCGTCTTCAGCGGCCGCGGGCGCTCAGAGCTTCCCGGCGATCCGGGCCAGCTTTCGGACGGTCGAGAGGTTGCGGGCGTTGAATCGAGGAAGAGGACGATCACTCGATCGGGTCATCTCTTGCTCCTTGCGTCGAGCTCGGACCATCTTGCCCAGAGCTGTTCGCGCCGTGCCCTTGCCTCCTGGAGCGCGTGCCAGGCGGCCGCCAGCTCCTCGGCCCTATTGGCGATCTCGGGCGAGTGAACTTCGCGATCCAGCCGCTCGACATCGGACTCGGCGGCGAGGATGGCGGCTTCCATTCCCTCCAGCTCTTGCTTCTCCTTGTACGAGAGGCCTCGGGAAGCGGGGCGCGGCGCTTGTGGCGACGCCGCCGTGGCGCGCGGGACAGCGCGACGCTGCGCCGTCTCCCATTGCGCATAGTCTGCGAATCTTTCGACCCCGCCCTGGCCATCCAGCGCGAGCAGCTCGGTGGAGATGCGGTCGAGCATGTACCGGTCGTGGGTGACCAGGACAAGAGCGCCAGGAAACTCGGCGAGGCTCTCTTCCAGCACGCCGAGCGTCTCGAGGTCGAGATCGTTGGTTGGCTCGTCGAGGATCAATACGTCCGCCGGTCTGAGCATCAAGCGCGCCACCAGCACCCGGGCCTGCTCTCCACCGGAGAGCCGACCGAGCGTGACGTCGAGTTGTTCGACATGGAACAGGAAGCGGCGAGCCCACGCGGTCACGTGCATCTGCCGGCCTCGATAGGAGACCGAATCGCCGCCGAGCGGCGCCAGCGCATCGCGCAGCCTCATCTCGGGATCGAGCTGCTCGCGGGCTTGGTCGAACATCACGGTCACGAGCGCGTCGGCCCGCTCGATTGAGCCGCGATCGGGCTCGAGCTCGCCAGCGAGAATCCGCAGCAAAGTGGTCTTTCCGCATCCATTGAGTCCGAGCACGCCCAGGCGTGTGCCCGGGGACAGGGCGAGCTCGAGTCCGGAGAAGAGCGTCCGGCCCCCGTACGCCTTGCCGATCCCCTTGCAGACCATGAGCTGCCGGCTGCGGCGGCCCGAGCCGGCGAAGTCGATGCCGGCGGTGGACTGCGCCTGGCGGGTCCGCACCTCGGCCAGCTCGTCGATCAGGCGGCCCGCTTCCTCGATGCGCGATTTCGACTTGGTTGCGCGCGCCCTGGGACCACGCCGCAGCCACTCGACCTCGCGGCGGACCTTGTTGGCCAGCATCTCGCCGTGGCGGGCCTGGGCCAGGAGCACGTCCTCGCGGCGGAGCAGGAACTCGCTATAGTTGCCCTCGACCGTGAAGCTGCCTTCGGGGAACAGCTTGTTGAGCTCGGTCACTCGCGACGCGACGTTTTCCAGGAACATGCGATCGTGGGTGACGATGAGCGCCGCGAACGACGAGGTGCGCAAGAGCCTCTCGAGCCAGAGCACCCCTTCCAGATCGAGGTGGTTGGTCGGCTCGTCCAGCAGGATGACATCCGGCTCGCGTACCAGCGCGCATGCGATCGCGAGCCGCTTGCGCCAACCTCCGGAGAGCGAGTCGACCGGCGTGTCGCCGCCGGGCAGCTCGGCGCGCCCACGGGCACCCGCGATGCGGGCGCTCGCCTCGCCCATGACGGCGGCGTCCAGAGAGCGCTCGAGCACCGCGTCGATGGTCAAGCCTTGCTCGAAGGCCGGGGCTTGCGGGACCATCGCCAGACGAGTGTTCGAGCGCAGAGACCGGACGCCTGAATCCGGCTCTTCGCTGCCCGCGAGGATGCGCAGCAAGGTCGATTTTCCGGCTCCGTTGGGGCCGATCATCCCCAGACGGTCGCCGTCGGCGATGGCGAGTGAGACGCCCTCGAACAGCACGCGCGAGCCGTAGCTGGCGGTGACGTTTTGAACGGAGAGCAGCGAGGCCATCGGGAGACCAGAAGATACACGCGGCCGCGGAGGTCAGCAAGGCTGGCCGAGTGCGCTGCCCGGGCTTGAGCCTGCTGGCGGGCTCCCGCGGGTCGACCGCGCCCCAGGCTACTCACTACTCGCTACTCACTACTCGCTACTCCCTAGAACTCCTCGAAGTCCTTCTTCACGGCGCCCAGCTGTTGCCAGCTTCGCAGCTCCACCATCTGAGGGATCATCGGGGGCGGATGGACCGAGAGCGTCCGGTCATAGATGCGCCGGCGCAGCGGCGGCCAGTAGTTGCCGGTCGTCAAGGCGGGCGGGTGGTTGGCGACCTGGGCCAGCCGGATCTCGCTGCCGACGAAGCGCTGCACGAGAGGCGTGGTGATGTTGGTGACACCGCCGCGCTTCTGCTCCTCGAGCCCCAGGATGGTGGTCAGGAAGTGGACCTTGCGGCCGCGGGCGTTGCCCAGGTCGTCGAAGCGGCGGTTCATGCTCTGGGGGTCGTCGGTGAGGCTCTCGGAGAGGTCGTCGTTGCGGCGGGCGTTGATGAAGATCATCGCGTACATACTCATCTGCGGCATGTAGAGCTCGTCTTCGAGCATGTCGGGCTTGCTCCCCTCGAGGTCGCTGTACTTGCCGTTCGGAGGGTGCTGGGTCAGGCCAGCGTTGCGCTCGTCGTAGACCAGGTCGTAGAGCCTTTGGGGGGCAGTGAAGCCGCCCAGCATCGGCGGCGTGAGATCCTTGAGGTCGGGATCTTCGGCAGCAGGCCAGAACTGGGCCAGCTCTCGCTCGTCGGCCTGCAACTGCTTCACGATCACGTCGAGGACGCCCGGCTTGCCGGCCGCCCCGTCGAGGTCGTCGCGCGTGAGCTGGCCGTCGGCGACCGCGGCCACGAACGCCTGCCGGATGACCTGGTAGCTGGCGGTCGTCACCTGCAAGTTCGAGAGCGAGCCCGAGCCGCCGCGACCCAGGTAGCTCTGCAGCTCGAAGGTGAGGTCGTCGGCGCCGTCGGCGCCCGGCGTCTTGATCGAAGCGGCCGGTATCGGCGGCGGGGCCGGGTTGTTATCCGCCCGCTTGACCCAATCGTAGGCCTTCGTCTCATCGCCCAGCAGCCCTCCGATCATCTCCAGCTTGATCAGGCCCCTGAGCTCGTTGGCCAGGTAGCGTGAAGGGTGCCGGTAGTCGAACCAGACGCGCCCCATCGAGATGAGGGCGGAGGCGACGCGTTCCCTCTCCTTGCCGTCGACGGGCTCGCCGGTCGTGCTGCTGACCCACTTCTCCTCGTCGTCCTTGCGGTACTGGTAGAACGGTGTGCCGTCGATGGGCGTCCCCGCAGGCGTCTCGAACTTCTGGCGGTAGTTCTGCCGGTGGGCCGGGTGGATGTTGTAGTCGCCGCTGATGAAGATGTCGGCCTCGCAGAAGATCGTGACGTCGCGGTCCGGACAGCCCCACACGGTGACCGGTTTGGAGGAGTAGATGAGCCCGTTGAAGTCGGCCGGATAGGGCTTCCCGAGCGTCTCATGGTCGTCCGGAGGCGTGTCGGAACCCTCGTAGCCCGGCCTGCCGAAGTCGAGCTCGATCAAATCGTCCGCCAGCTTCTTGGGATAGAGCGGGATGGGCTCCTTTCTTGTTGGCAGATCGCTCACGTCGATGCCGGCGCGCTGGGCCTGGCGGCGATAGAACTCCTTGTCCAGTTTGGGCAGCGACAGCGCGCCGCCTCGTTCTCCGTCCAGCACGTTTCCGCTCGCGGTCTCGACGGCGGACGGGCCGTCGGAGTCGTTGGACGGGCCAAGATCGATCGGCTTTCCCGCCAGCGCCTTCGGCTTCTGGAAGGTGACCTGGTAGGCGTCCTTGATCTCGATGCCGCCGGCGCTGCGGATGCAGTCGAGGTTCACGAACTTCTGCAGCGTGCCGTTGCGCTCGATGTTGCCGAGCTTGACGGCCTCGTGGCCGTAGATGCGGCCGTCGGCGAAGACGTTGGCGTGGTTGGAGTCGTTGTGCGAGCCCATGCCGAGGATGACCTTCTCGCCGTCGTAGACGACGTACTCGGTGAAGTTGCTCACCTCGCCGAAGACGACGATCTTCGTGTAGCGGTCCTGTTTTCCGGTCGGGTCCTTCTTCTTGCCGATGCTCTCGATGCGCACGTAGCGGTTCGACTCGTCGATGGAGGGCGTGTTCGGGTCGTCGGTGAGCGGGACCTGGCCGGCCCGCACCTTGAACTCCGTAGCGAAGGGGCCGCTGCCCAGCTTTCCGGAGTAGGTGCCCTTGGCGCCCTTCTCGATGGCGAGCACGCTATCGGCGTCCATCCGAACCGGTCGACTGATTTCATCTTTCCACTCGAACTCGCCTTCGGAGGTGAGCTCGAGCTCGTGCGTGGCCCAGCCCTGACTGTTGCGCATCTCGAGGAGCACGCAGTGGATGCCGGCCTCCGCGGCGGCCAGCGCCGAGAAGCCGTTGAGCACGGCGCCCGTGGCACGGATGCGGGAGCTGGAGTAGGTGTTGAACGCCAGGATCAGCGCCGCCAGCACGAACACGATGGCCACGATGATCGGCAGCGCCATGCCCCGCCTCGCGGTGCGCATCAGAGTCCTCCCCTGAGCTTCACCATCGTGTCCATCTGAGCCGCATAGCCCCTGAACACGTAGCTGCCCGTTCCACGCCTCAAGGCCGCGACCTTCATGTTCATGTGGAGGACGTAGTATCCCGTTCCGTTCGGCCCCGCGGCGCCCGGCACTTTCTTGGTCCGGTAGAACGTCAGCTCCTGGATGCCCGTCAGGATCGGCTTCTCCGGATCGGAGCCGGGCTGGTCGTTGACGCGCCGGTAGAGGCTGTACGTGACGCCGACCTCGCCGCCCGGCAAGTCTCCGACCCGCACCGGCTTGTCGAGCCAGTACTTCACTACCGATGAGACGCGGCTCACGGGCGTCGAGCGGCAGTCGAGATAGGACTGCTTGAGCACGCAGAGGCTTGTCTTGCCGTACTCGAACCTGGGCGGCGCGTCCTTGACGTCGATGAGCCCGGGAGTCAGCACCTCGCTGGAGGCGCGCACGTCCCGCGAGAGCTGGCTGAAGGCCGCCTCCACGGTCGCGTTGATGTCGAGGTCCTGGGTCATCTGCGCCACGCCTCGCCCCTCGCCCGTCAGGAAGGTGAAGCCCATCAGGAAGACGAGCGCCAGGATGAAGGCCGCCACCGATATCTCGACGACCGTGAAGGCGCCGCGTGCCCGAACGGACCCGGCGGCTGAACCCACTCTCATTTCACGTCGCTGAAGACGGACCACGTCTCGTACTCGAACGGCTTCTCGCCGTCCTTGGGTTGCCAGGTGATCCGCAGATGCATCAGGCGGCCGTCGAAGCCGCTGCCGGCGGAGACCGGCCGGATGGTGACCTGGCGCGTGTAGGTGATGCGCCCCATCGTGAAGGTGGCCGCGCGCTTCATGGCTTCCTCGGCGGTCTCCTCGCCGGCAGGCGTGCCCGGCTCCCGGCGCAAGAGCTCGTAGGGGTAGCTGCGGCACTGCTCCAGCGTCGCCTGCGCGAAGCAGACCGCGCCCGCGATGTCGCGGGTGCCCTCCACGGTCTTGGAGCCGCTCCGCATCACCATCGAGAGCGGCAAGAGCGCAAACGACAAGATAGCTATCGCCATCATCAGCTCCAGCAGCGTGATGCCGCGCAGGTCTCTTCGGGCTCGCATCTCAGGAGCGAGGGTACACCACCGAAAACGCGAATCGGCGCACCATGCCCCGCCGGCGGCTCTCCGGGCCCGGAAATGAGAAAGCCGCTCCCGACACTTCTGGAACGGCTTCCTCGCTCCCCCCGCCTTGCGTTTGTTCACATCTCGGACTCCGGACCGGCCGGTTAAACCCCGGCTCGCGGTCTACTTCTGCTTGCCGCCTTCCTCCGGCTGCCCGGAGAAGATGCTGGCGAGCGCGATCTCGATGTCGAGATCCAGGCTCACCTTCACGGTCGAGTTGATGACACCCGGGATGTTGACGGGCAGGTCGAACTTGAAGCTGGATGCGGCCTTGCTGCGAACGATGCAGCCCTTGGCCGCGTCGAACCAGAGGTTCCCCTTCGTGGTCGAGTTCACCTGGTCGCCCGTCGCCGTCTTGTCGTTCTGGATGCCCATCGAGGACTTGATGAGCGCCGTCTTGCCGTAGCCGGGATAGGTCGTCTCCACCTTGTCCAGCGTGTAGCGCGTGGAGGTCTCCAGCGGGATCGGCTCGGAGATGTGGGTCTTCTGCTCCCACGTCTCTCCCTCCGAGACGGCCTTGGCCGGGAAGACCATCTGCAGCTGCGAGCTTGCGGTCGACTGGGCCGCCTTGTTATCGCCCAGCACCTCGCCGTTGGGCTTCATGGTGATGACCTGGCTGTGCCCCTGGGCGACCGGAATCTGCCGGGCCTGGCCGTTCACGCTCTGGCTGGCGTTCAGGATGGTGACCGCCACCTTGAAGTTGCCGTCCGCCTGCTTCTCGAGCAGCTCCTGCTCCAGCTCCATCGAGCTGGTCATGTTCTGGTTTTCGACGGCGCCGTCGGGCATCGAGAAAGTCGCCCTGCTCTTCATCAGGAGCTTGTAACGCAGCGGGGCGTCCTTCTCGAACTTGTACTGCAGTTGAACGGGCTCCGCGGCCAGCACCGTCCCGACGACGGCAAGCACGGCCAGAACGGCCCGAACGTTACGGACAGCGAAACGATTCATCGCGAAAGCAACTCCTCCCTGGCTCACCGCTCGTACGGTGGCGAGGACCCTGTTCAATTGCCGCCGGACGGCTTCTCGGAACCGGCCGAGCCCTTCACGAGCTCGATGCTGATGTCCATCTCCAGGTTCACGTTCACGTTCTGGGCCTGCGGCATGCCGGGCACCTGAACGGGCATCGTGAAGCTGAACTTGGCCTTCGCGTCGCTCTTGAGGATGCGGCCGCCCGCAACGTCGAAGTAGAGCGTGCCCTTGGTGCCGGCATTCACCTGTTCGCCGCCCGGGCTCTTCTCGCTGGCGATCGTCATGTCGCTCTTGACCAGCGCAGCCGTGCCGCCGCCCGGTGCCGGCGCCGCTGCCTTATCGAGCGTGTACTTGGTCACGGTCTCCAGCGGCAGCGGGTTCGTCAAACGGCCAACCTGCTCCCAGCCTTCGCCCTCGTTGACCGCCTTGGTCGGGAAAACCATCTGCATCTGGCCCGCGGTGCCCGGATCGGGCCCCTGCGCGTCCAGCACCTTGCCGCTCGGCAGCATCGTCATCAGCTGCGGGCCCGGCTGGGTCGGAAACGGCTTCTCCTGACCGTTGACGGTCTGGGTGGCCTTCTCGACGGACACGGAGACGCGGTAGCTGCCGTCGGCCTTGGCCTCGATCAGCTCCTGCGTCAGCTCCATGCTGCTCGCCATGTCCTGCGACTCCTTCTTGCCGTCCGGCATGCTGAAGGTCGACTTGCTCTTCATCTGAAGGCGGTAGCGCAGCGGCTCGCCCTTCTGGAACTTGTACTGGAGAAGCACGGGCTCCGCCGCCCCGACGACACCCGCCAGCAGCAGAGCCGCTAGACCGATGGCGGCTGAATTCCTCGACATGTGGCACCCTCTCCTTTCGAGATGGCCGGAGAACCGGTCCCGGCCGGGCAGATTATAGGTCGTATCGCAAGACGTGGGCAAGTAGAAATGAAGCCCAACCGCCCTTTATCGCGACCCGGCCCCTTTGCCAAGCGCCACGATCGGGCCCGTCAGAACTGCTGGCCTATGCCGAAGTGGAAGCGGCCGTCTCGATCGTCGAACGGCTTGCCATAGTCCAGTCGGAAAGGTCCGAGCGGCGTGTTGAGGCGCAGCCCCAGGCCGTAAGAGCTCTTCAGGTCGAGGTCGCGGCCGTCGCTGCTGAACGCATCGCCCGAATCGACGAAGGCCGCCAGCCCGAACATCTTCGTGAACTGCTTGCGCACCTCGATGTTGCCCAGCAGGAAGTCCTTGCCGGTGAATTCGCGGTCCTCGAAGCCGCGCAGGGTGTCCGTGCCGCCCAGCGCAAACCGGTCGATGAATCTGAGCTCGCCGTCCACCACCGAGGTGTGGCCGGCCCGCACCCGCCCGGCCAGCGTGAGACCGTCGGCCACGTCGTCGAAGGTGCGGTACCTGCGGTAGTCGCCGGTGTACTGGTAGAACCCGTTGGGCCCCTTCAGGAACACGCCGGTGACGCCACCCGTCAAGCTCAGCCTCTGGCCGCTGTGCGGGTTCATCGGGTTGTCCCGATCGTCGCTCGTCCACGTCAGCCGTAGCGACTGCTCGCCGTACTCCACCTTGCCGTCCGCATTCTTGTCGAGCCGCTGCAGGTCGGCCGGAAGTCCGAACCCGAGCCCGCCCAGGCCGTTGACCTCCACATTCTCATTGGTAAATGTCGTGGCCAGCCGCTGGTCCCGCCCCACCCTCCAGCCGCCCGTGACCGATTGCCCGTCACGGCGCTCACGGAAGCGGCTCACGACTGATCGGTTCTGGATCTCCTGGCGATCCACCGCCGTCTTGAAGAGCGACAGACCCAGGCTCACGGGCCGGTCCTGGAACCACGGCTCCACGAAGCTCAGCACGTAGCTCTTCTCGCCGCCGAACTGGATCTTGGCGCGAACCGTCTGGCCATTGCCTCGGAAGTTGCTCTCAGCCAGATCGAGGAACCCGATCACGCCGTTGACGCTGCTGTAGCCGCCGCCGAAGCTGGCGCTACCCGTCTTCTGCTCCTTGACCTCCATCTCGAGATCCATGAATTGCTTGTCGATCGTGAGCTTGGGCTCCGGGGGCTTCACGTCCTCGAAGTATCCGAGGTTGTAAACGTTCCTCAGACTGCGCTTGAGATCCTCGGTGCGGACGACATCGCCCTTTTTCAAGAACATCTCACGGGTGATGACCTTGTTCTTGGTCTTCTTGTTGCCCGTGACCTTCACCTCTCTGAGCTTCGGCTCGGCAATCCGGATCGAGAGGATCTGCGTCGTCGAGTCGATTCCGAACTGGTCCTGGTTCAGGATGCCGCAGTAGGCCAGCCCCTTGTCGCTGTAGAGCTTGTTGATCCTCTTGATCGCCTCCTGGAGCTGGCTCACGTTGAGGATGGCGTTCTTCTTCACGTTGAGCGCCTTGAGGATGTCGGCCGTCGAGACCAGCCCGTTGCCGCTGATCTTCACGTCCTTGATGTACGGGTTCTCGACCACCCGGTAGACCACCTTCACGCCGCTGCGGTAAGGCGTGATCTGGGGGACGATGGTCGAGAAGTAGCCGAGGTTTCTCAGGGCGCGCACGTCGCGGTCGACCAGCTCCTGCGAGAAGTCCTTACCGATCTTCGACTCCAGGGTGAGCAGGATGACCTGCTCGCTCACGTTCTGGTTGCCAACGATCTCGAAGCCGGTGATCTTGAGCGGCTTCTGCTTGGCCCCCTTCTTCGGCTCCTCGCCCAGAATCTTGGCCAGGCCGGCGGGCTGGTCCTCCTTGGTCGCCGTCTTGGCCAGGGCCAGAGCGGCCCCGGAGGCCGCCAGCGCGGTCACGAGCGCGAGGATGGACAGTCTTTTAAGGCTGGGTCTGATTTTCATGGGATTCGCCCGATGGACGGCAAGAGGACGCGCTCGCGACCTCTCGTGCACGTTTCGCGGGGCCCTGTGTTTTAGCACTAAGCCACCGACAAATGCAAGCTCAAAGCAGGGCAGAAACCGGCACCCGATGCTGAGAACCCGCATCCCGTGCGGCCTGCCGCCGGGTAGCGCCCCGGGCTCGCGGAACAGGTACATCCATTAGATGCGGCCCCCCTGCCGGTTTTGTGCGCTGGAGCCTCCGGAGGCAACCGTGTATCCTGCCCCCGCGAGGGCGGCCACGAACCGGTTGCCCGGCTTGACCGTCGAGAGGTCGCGGGTGGAGTACATCATCGTCAATCTGGTCATCGTCTTCGGCTTCTTCTGGGCCTTCCAGACCGTCCGCGACCGTCGCCGCTATCGCCAGATCGTCGCGCGCGGCACCGGGATCGCCGAGGTGCCGGTCGAGGAGCTGGTCGAGGCGTTCTACCGCAGCGACGAACGCGTGGCCGAGATCCGCCGGTACGTCAAGATCTCCCAGGAAGAGCTGCTGGGCGACGTCAAGTCGAGCCTCGAACAGAACCCAGACCGCGGCGCGCTGCTGACCCACCTGCGCGAAATCGCCCGCCAGCGGGACAACGCCCAGACCCTCATCGCCGAGGGCAGCATCGACCTGGAAGAGATGAGGAAAATGCTCTTCTTCGCCTCCTTCCTCTCCGCCAAGGAGTGCATTCTCGGATTCGTCTACGATCGCCGCTACGATGCCGATCACAAGCGGGACTTGGCCGCGCCGCAGACCCCGGCGTAATCCGGTAGGAAAGGAGCCCCCCCGTGCCAACCACAGTCCTCGCCGTCCGAGGAATGACCTGCCAGAACTGCGTGCGCCACGTCACCGAAGCGCTGACGGAAGTCCCGGGCGTGCAGTCCGTGAAAGTCGACCTGGCCGCCGGGACCGCCACCGTGGAGCACACCACGGCCACGCACGAAGCCCTGGTCGCCGCTGTAGAAGAAGCCGGATACGAGGCCTGAGGGAGCACCCTCGCCGGACGGGCGCCGCGGCTCCCGGTCCAGGCTAGCTGCCGGACTTCACCGCTCGCAACGCCATGAAGAGGGGAATCTCGGCCCGGGCCCTGTTCTCCGCCCGGGAGCGTGTCCCCGGCTCGCTCTTCCTGTCCGACGGCCACTCCTCGAGGCGATCGATGAGGAACCCCGCTCTCACCAGCGCCCCGACGTACGCCTCCAGCGGGCGGTGGAAGCTCCAGGTGTACAGGTCCGGCGCATTGCCGGGATGCGCCTGGATCGGCACCTTCAACGGCCCCAGGTACGCATCCACCCGGCGATACTGGAGCTGCCGGGCCTCGTCCCACCCCCACCCGCTCTGGCGCGGAATGCGAAACGAGGGGTGCATCATCACGAGCACCAGCCGCCCCCCTGCCTTGAGCCGCGTCGCGCAGCCGAGGAGGACAGGCTCGAACGGGTCCATGTTCTGAATCGCCAGCAGGCACGCCGCGGCGTCGAAGGCCGGTTCCGCCAGAGATTCGAGGGCCTGTGCCGCCAGCGCCAGGTACCTGGGCAGCCTCTCTCGGCCAGGCCGCCCGCGCCCACCGTGTGGCTCCCGCGCGGGCCGTGAGCGGGCGCGCGCCGCCTGGATCAACTCCTCGGAGGCATCGACACCGACAGCCTCCACACCCAACTTGGCCAGCTCCCTGCAAAGCACCCCTTGGCCGCACCCGACATCCAGAACCCGATCCCCCGCCCGACATTCCAGAAGTCGAACGGCCCCCGGGATGATGATCGAGCGGTGGAAATCGCTTCCCTTCTGCCCAACCAGCCCGTCATACCATTGAGCCACACGGTCCCAGCTCGTCACCGATCCTCGCCCCCCGGGAGCGCGGCCCTCTTGCCGCGCCTGCGGAAATCCACCCGCTCGGTCGGGTCTTTTTCCCTTACCCCAGTGCCCGGGCGGTCGACCCGGCGCCTTCATGCCAGCCACCGGGTCCGCCCAACGGGGTTGCGTCCCCGGCTGGGTGCGCGTTTCTTCGTGTCGAACTTCATGGGAACGTCACTCTCCGCTGCCAGTCTAAGCGCCGCGCCCGTCATGGACCGCCGCGCGGTTGCTATAATGACTCGCCGGACGAACACTATGAAAGGCTCCATCGACCGGGCCGACGATACGGCCAACCTTTCGGCGTCCCAGATGGCCGCGCTCGTGCGCGCCAGCCATCTGTTGAACTCCAGCCTGGAGCTGCCTGCGACACTTGCGCAGACAGTCCGCCTGGCCAGCGAGGCGGTCGCCGCCGAGGCCTCCTCGGTGATCTTGCAGGACGATGAATCGGGGGAGCTCAACTTCTACCTGGCCACGGGCGAGAGCGAGGACACCCTCACCGGCTACCGGATGAACCGGGGCGAAGGCGTCGCTGGCTGGGTGGTGCAGAGCGGGGAGCCGGTCTGCGTCGAGGACGTGCGGTCCGACTCGCGCTTCAACGCGAAGGTGGACCAGGCCAGCGGATTCGTCACGCGATCCTTGCTCTGCGTGCCGCTGAAGCTCCACGGCAAGACGCTCGGTGCGCTGGAGGCCTGCAACAAGCGCGACCACGACGCGTTCGGCGAAGACGACAGGGCCTTCTTTCTGGCGTTGGCGAACCTGGTGGCCGTCGCGATCGACCACGCTCAGCTCTACACGCGGCTCAGCCAGGCCCACCGCAAGCTCCAGGAGCTCGATGAAATGAAGACGTCCTTCATTGCCATCGCCAGCCACGAGCTGCGGACACCCCTGGTCAGCTTGAAGGGGTACACGGACATCATGCTGATGTCCCCGGTCAGCGAGGAGCACCGCCGGTTCTTGGGCGTCATGAAGAAGCAGGTCGATCGACTCACGCGCCTGAGCTACGATCTGACCAACATGGGCCAGCTCGACGACCGCCAGGTCAAGTTGACTCGAACGCTCTTTCCACTGCAAGACGTGGTCGACGAGGTCGCGCGCGAGTCCTCGGGCTTCCTGGAGCTTCGTCGCCAGGAGCTCTCGAGCCAGCTGCCGCCCGCGCTGCCAAGGTGCAACGGCGACCGCCCGCGCGTTTACACTGTCCTGAGCAATTTGCTGTTGAATGCCATCCGGTTCACGCCCGACGGGGGCAAGATCGCAATCGACGCGGAGCTCTCCGGTACCGGCCAGCTCGCCGTCAGCGTGAGCGACACCGGAATCGGAATCCCGCGAGAGGAATTGGACAACATCTTTCAGAAGTGCTATCAGATCGGTGACTATCGGCACCACACCTCCGGCACGGTCGAATTCAAGTCGGGGGGACTGGGCCTGGGACTTGCCATCGCCCGAGGCTTGGTCGAGGCGCATGGCGGTCGGCTGGCGGTGCGGAGCGAGGTCGGAAAAGGTAGCCGCTTCACCTTCACGTTGCCGGCCGAGCAGGCCTGACTGGTCGCAACCAGAGAGGGGCTGGAATGAAAATCCTGATCATCGACGACGAACCCGGCATCTGCGACATGCTGGTGGAGATGTGCCAGCTCGAGTCGGAAGACTTCAGGGTCGAGCAAGCCCAGAGCGCCGAAGAGGCTTACCAGAAGATCTGCGACGCCCGCTACGACATCATCATCAGCGACGTGAAGATGAGGAACATGGACGGGGTGGAGCTCTACCACAAGATCCACGCCGAGAACCGCGGCGGGATGCCCTTCGTGTTCCTTTCGGGAACGCCGGAGACGTTCTGGAAAATCCCGAAGGACGCCAAGTTCTTCGAGAAGCCCGTGAAGCTGCGAATTCTCTTCGACTACATCAAGGAAGTCGCCTCGCAGCACCAGGCGTCGACACACTGAGGCGGCGGGGCCGGGCCGGGCGCGCCTAGCTGAGCAGGCTGTAGCCGCCGTCGGCCACGATCACCTGGCCGCAGATCCAGTCGGCGTCGTCGCCGCAGAGCATTGCGACCACCTTCGCCACGTCTTCGGGGGTACCCATCCGCCCCAGCGGCGTGCGCTTTATCGCCAGCTCGATCATCTGGTCTCGCGTCGGAAAGTGCTTCAACGCGTCGGTGTCGAGGACACCCGTGCTCACGCAGTTGACGCGGATGTTCCGAGGACCCAACTCCACGGCGAGCGTGCGAGTCAGCGACTCCAGGGCGGCCTTGGAGGCCCCCACGGCCACGTAGTTCGGGATGTACTTGTGGCTCCCCAGGCTGGAAATGCTGATGATCGTCCCCTTGCGCCCCTCCATCAGCGGCACGGCCCGCTGGGCGCCCAGCAGGAAGGCGCGCGCGTTGGTGTCGAGAGTCTTCTCCCAGCCTCGCGCGGTCATCTCCAGGGCCGGCGAGAGCTTGCCGGTCGCTGCATTGCTGACGAAGATGTCGAGCGCACCGGCCTTCTCCCGGATCGCGCCGAAGATCTCGGCCAGATCCTCGGGATTGGAGACATTGCCCCGGACCGTGAAGGCCCGCCTGCCGAGAGCTTCGGCCTGCCGGACGGTGTCGAGCGCCCCTTCCTCGCTCGAAAGGTAGTGAACGACGATGTCGGCGCCGCGAGCCGCCAGCTCCAGGGCGATCGCCTTGCCCACTCCGCGCGAGCTGCCCGTGACGAACGCCGTCTTGCCTGCCAGATCCATCGGTGATGCCTCCTGTCGCCCGCTCTGTCTGGAGCGGGGCCCGAAGGTACAACCTCCACCCCCCGCCGTCAAGGCCCGGAAAACTCCTGAGTGCATGTCTCGTAGGGGGTCCCCTTCCGTCTCAGCTTGTCGAGGGGCGGGCTGCCGAGATCCCTCTGTGAGCCTGAATTGTGGTTCGACAAGCTCACCACGAACGGGACAGTGACCCAGGAGCCGCGTGCGCACCCGAAGCTCCTCACGGGCTTGACATGGGGGCGCGGGATCTCTACAATGCCGCGAACCTCGGAAAACGCGGTCGACACAGCCAGAGAAACCGAAACAGGGGAGGCAGTATCGTGAGAATCCGTGGCCAGGTCTCTTCGTTCAGTCGCAGAGGCACCTATATTTTCATTCGCCCCGAGGGGCGGGTGGCGCCGACCTTCTGCCATCGCTCCGACGTGCATGGTGCGGATCGCTTGCGAGAGGGGTGCTCGGTAGAGTTCGAGCTGGGCCGGGACGATTTCGGGACCCGCGCCGTGCGCGTGGTCGCCCTGACCGGCGTCTGAGGCCGTCAGGACCGAGGCCCGGGCCGGCAGCGCGTGCGATCGTCAATTGCCGAGGCCCTTTTGTCGATACAGTGGGGAGAAGCCCCTTCCTGCCGCCCCGGCGGCCCGGGGGATCGACGAAAGGAGATTCGGCAAAACCATGCGTCGTCTCATGCTGGGCATCGTCTCGACCCTAGCCCTGACCTGCCAGGCTCCCGCCCAGGAGGCCACACCCGCCGCCGCCGCCCCCCCCGCGCCGGCGACAGCCAGCGCCCAGAGCGCTCCCACTCCCCCCAGCCCCGCGGCCGTCATCGCTTCCGCGGCAGGCGCTTCCGGAAATCATGCCGCCTCTGCTTCGAGCTACTCGGAAGGCCAGAAGGTCGAGCTGAGCGGAACCCTCTACTCCACGCGAGACGGCCGCATCGTGCTCAAGACGGCCACCGCCGAGATCTTCGTGGTGCTGGAGAACCAGAACCTCTGGCGCATGGAGCAGCGCGCCGCTTTCGGCGAGCGCGAGTTCCACGTCAAGGGCCAGGTCAGCAAGTACCAGGAGCGCTACTACCTCTCCGTCTCCCGGATTCTCGAGAAGAGCGCCAAGGGCCGCCAGGACAAGGGCGACGACGACGACGAGAAGCCGTTCTGGGAGCGGCTGATGTTCTGGAAAAACTCCTGAGCAGCCGAGCCCGTCCGCACGCGCGCCCTCGCACGGCCGTCTCACCGGGCGGGAGGACGCGGTATCATCAGACGCGAACGTAGGATGCCAGTCCCGGACGAGAGACAAACGAGCGAGCCCGACAGGGCGATTCTGGTGGCGTTGAGGCTGCCCGAAACGAGTCGCGAGGACCTCGACGACGAGATGAAGGAGCTGGGGGCGCTGTGCCAGACGCTGGGCACCGAAGTCGCCGACCAGATCATCCAGGCCAGACCCAAGCCCGATCCCTCCACCTTCATCGGACGAGGCAAGGCGCTCGAGATCCGGGACCGCTGCAAGCACATCGGCGCCAACAGCGTCATCTTCGACGAGGACCTTTCGCCGGGCCAGGTCAAGAACCTGGAGAAGGTGATGGGGCTTCCCGTTCGCGATCGGTGCGGCGTCATCCTCGACATCTTCGCCAGCCGCGCGCGCACCTACGAATCGAAGCTGCAGGTCGAGCTGGCTCAGATGGAGTACGTGCTGCCCAGGCTGACGCACCAGTGGAGCCACCTCTCCCGCCAGATCGGCGGAGGCAAGGTGCAACGCGGCATCGGCGAGAAACAGCTCGAGCTGGACCGCCGTTACGTGCGCAACCGGATCGCCGTCCTCAAGGAGCGCCTCTCCAAGGTGGAGCAGCAACGGGAAACGCGACGGCGAGCTCGCGGGGAGAACTTCCGCGTGGCGATCGTCGGCTACACCAACAGCGGCAAGTCGACCCTGATGAACCGGCTCACCGACTCCCGGCTGCTGGTCGAAGACAAGCTGTTCGCCACGCTCGACTCCAGCATCCGCGCCATCGTCCCGGGTGAGAAGCCGCCCATCCTGCTATCGGACACGGTCGGGTTCATCCGCAAGCTGCCCCACTCGCTGGTCGCCAGCTTCCGCAGCACGTTCGAGGAAGCCGGTTCGGCCGATCTCCTGCTCGACGTCGTCGACCTGACGGACGCTCGGTTCAAGGAGAAGATGGAGGCCAGCCGCGCCGCGCTCAAGGAGTTCGCCCTGGACCGCAAGCCCTACATCACCGTCTTCAACAAGATCGACCTTCTCTCTCAGAGCAAGCTGCCGGTCATCGTGCGCAGCATCTATCCCAGCGCTGTCTGCGTCAGCGCCGTCACGGGCGACGGCCTCGAGGAACTGCGCCGGAGGATCTACGGCTTCTTCGAGGACCGCATGGTCGACGTCGAGATGGCCATCGACTACGACCAGGGCTCGCTCATCAACCGGATCTTTCAAAACGCGCGCATCTCCAGCATCGAGTACCACCAGGACCGGATCGTCCTCAGGTTCCGTACCACCAAGACGGAGCTGAGCCGCATCCAGAGCCGCCTGAACGGCCGGAAAGCGCTCGCGGGCTGAGTCTCCTGGAACGAGCGGAGTACTCGGTTGCGCGGGAACTCCGAGACCGACTCAGGCCGGCGCGGCCTGTAGCAGGTCGCGGAAGACGTAGAGCGTGACGGGTACGCCCAGGAGCAGCCCCCAGACGCCGAAGAACGTCTCTCCCAGCAACAGCACCACGATGACCACCAGCGGGTGGACGGCCAGGTGCTCCCCCATGATCTGGGGGTTGAGGACATAGGCCTCCAGGATGTGGATGAAGGTGATGAGCGCGATCGCCTTGGCGCTGAGCAGGAATCCGCCGACGTTGAACGCCACCAGCACGATCGGCGCGGAGCTTACGAACACTCCCAGCACCGGGATGAACCCGCAGAAGAAGACCGTCGTCGAGAGCATGAGGCTGTACGGAATCCCGAGCAGCACGAGCCCGAGAAACGTGACGATCGTGTTCACGGTGGCGATCAGCACCTGCGCCTCGAACACCTTCCCGAGCATCTCGAAAAACTTCAGAAGATGCGGAGCCAGCTCGTCGTAGACGGGCCCCAGCCTCGAGTGCGCCAGCGCCTGCACCCCGGAGGTCATCTTGGGCAGATCGAGCAGGATTAGACAGGCCAGGATGAGGGAAAGAAACAGGTGGAAGAGGAACTTCAAGAAGTCCTTCACGCCCGACGTCGCCTTCTTGGCCAGAACGCCCACCGTCTCGTGGACTCCGGACTCCACGCCCAGCGACTGGATCCGTTCGTAGAGACTGCTCTCGATGAGCTGGGAGGCCGACTGCTCCACCTTGCGGATGGTCTGGGGCAACTCGTTGTAGAACCGCTTGCCCTCGTCCACGGCCCGCGGGAAGACGACGATGATGCCGACCGCAATGATCACGGCCAGACAGCTGAAGATGGCGGCCACGACCACACGCCTGCGGAAGGCGAACTTCTCGATGATCGAGGTGGTCAGGCTGTTGAGGATGTAGCAGACGATGAAGGTGATGATGACCAGCGAGAGAAAATCGATCAGCAGCCAGCAACCGCCGAAGAAGGCGGCCCAGATCGCCACCCGGCGCGTGATGGCAAGGACAGGCCTCCAGCGGGGGGGTATCCCAGCCTCCGCGGACGGTCCGGCCGCGTCGGCACCCTGGGCCGAGGGCACGGCGAGGGCCGAGCGGGAATGGGTCTCCGACCGCTCGCCCCGCACCGGTTCCTCGGAAAGCGCCAAATTCGACCTGCTCATTGCCACTCCTCCCCGGGCGCAGCTTAACCCAATGCGTACGCCGCTGCACAGCACGGCTCTTCGGGACAATTCAAGGAAGTCCGATAGTCCTTTTGTATGAAGAACCTGATCGTGTCCCTCGCCATCTGCCTCTCCTGCTGCTCGGCCTCAGGTGCCTGGGAGCTGGTCCCGCTGGAGCAGCTCATCGCCTCGAGCGACCTCGTGGTCATCGGGAAGCTCACCTACGTGATGCGCGCAGAGCCCGGGCCGACCGCAACCGACCACGGGTACATCGAGGCCTCCGAGGTCCTCAAAGGGCAGGTCCCGGACGGCCACGGTATCGTCCTGGCATTCCCGGGAAAGCGGGGAAACCCGGCCCCGGACGGAACGTTCAAGTCGAGTCTCACCGCCAAGGATCTGAGGTTCGAGGAGGGACTGGACGTCTGCTGGCTGCTCAAGCGCGTTCCGGGGACCGACTCCTACGCCGTCGACCACCCATCGCGAATTCAACCCTATCCGTCCTATGACGAGGTCCGGGCGCGGGTCACCGCGGTGGCGAAGGCCTCCGCTCGATAGCCGCGAGACAAGGAACCTGCCGGGCCGTCGGTAAGGCCGGCGCACCATGCCCGTCCGAGTGCTCGAGCTGATCGACCTGCCGATGCTGGGCGGCGGCCAGCAGCACGTGCTGGCGCTGGCGAGGATGCTCGATCGCGCCCGCTTCGAAGTCGAGGTCGGCTCTGCTCCCGGAGGTCCGCTGGTGGAGCAGCTGCGCGAGCTCGGAGTTCCGCACGTGCCGTGCCCCGTGGTCAAGAGCGTCGACCCCAGCCCGGTCATGGCGCTCAGGTCGCTCGTTCGGGAGCGCCGGTACTCCGTGGTCCACACGCACGGCGGCGTGGCCGGCCTCTGGGGCCGGCTCGCCTGCGCCGGGCTCTCCGGGGTCGGCCGCCTCCATACGATCCACGGCATCCACTACCTGAACTACCCGAAATGGTGGAAGCGTCAAGGGATGATCTGGCTCGAGATGGCTCTGGCGCCTCTTGCGGACCGCATCCTCTGCGTCTGCCGATCCGACTACGACAAGGCGCTCGCCGCAGGCGTCGCGCCGGCCGCCCGGACCCGCGTCATCCGCAACGGCATCGATCTCGCACCCTACCAGACCTCGGGGGACCCGGCGCTGCTGCGCCGGGAAGCAGCCGTCCCGCAGGGCGCGCTGATCGTCGGCACGGTCGGGCGGCTCCACGTGCAGAAGGGGCAATCGCATCTGCTCGAAGCGTTCGCCGCACTGGCCCCTCGGGTGCCCGAACTCTACCTGGCGCTCGTCGGTGGCGGCGAGCTCCGGGATGCGCTCGAGCGGCAAGCCGGCGCGCTGGGCATTGCGAGCCGAGTGCGCTTCCTGGGCGCCCGGCGCGACGTCGCGGCGCTCTTGCCCGGGATGGACATCTTCGCCCTTCCGTCGCTCTGGGAAGGTCTTCCCCTCACCCTGATGGAGGCCATGGCCGCGGGTCTGCCGTGCATCGCCACGGCGGTCGACGGCAATGTCGAGCTGATCCGCCACGACGTCGACGGGCTGCTGGTGCCGCCCGCCGACGCGGCCGCCCTGGCCGGCGCGATCGGGGCGCTGGCCGCCGACCGGGCGCGACGTCACGGGCTGGCGGCTGCCGCTCGCGCGCGCGCGCTGGCCGAGTTTGCCGAGGGTCCG
Organism: Candidatus Wallbacteria bacterium; assembly: GCA_016213845.1. Classification (GTDB taxonomy): domain Bacteria; phylum Muiribacteriota; class UBA6191; order JACPRK01; family JACPRK01; genus JACPRK01. The sequence goes on along the minus strand of JACQZN010000025.1, from coordinate 13,633 downwards.
ATGGTGGACGCCATCGCCGGCCAGTACGAAGAGGTTCTCCGGGAGCGGGGGATGGCAACCGGAAGGTAGAACGTAGCAAATGGACGTCGTCGTCTTCGCGAGCGCGTACTGGGACGAACCGCTCTGGACCAACAAGCAGCACATCGCCGTGCGGCTGGCCGGGCGAGGCCACCGGGTCCTCTACGTGGAGCCCGGGTTCTCGAGATTCGTGCTCAGGGAGCGGCTGACGGGCCACCGCGGGGAAGGCCCGGGCGGCGTGCCTCTTTCCTGGTGCGGCTCGACCCGGACGGAGTCGGGCGTCCAGGTACTGTCGCCGCTCTGCTTGCCGTTGCGGCGCGGACCCGGGCCGCTTCTGTCGGTCGCCTGGCGAATCCTGGCCGGCTGGATAGAACGCTCCATGAGAGGCCTGGCTTTCGGCCCCAGCTGGGCCTACGTCGTCTACTACCCCGAGGGAGTGCGGCTCCTTTCTCACCTGCGACCGGCCGTCACGCTCTACGACTGCGTCGACGACATCGCCAGCCAGCCGCACATCGCGTCGCGGCCACGCCTGGCGGCAGCCGTCCGGCGCGCGGAGGCGCTGCTGGTAGCGCGCGCCAGTTGCGTGACGGCGACCTCCCGTCCGCTCTGGGAGCGGCGGCGGCTGGAGAACCCGTGCAGCTACTACGTGCCGAACGTCGGCGAGTATGCCCACTTTGCGCGGGTCCAGGAGCCCCTGGCGGAGCCGCAGGAGCTGGCGGCGATACCCCGGCCGCGCGTGGGCTTCGTCGGCGCGCTCGATCCCTACAAGGTCGACTACGCTTCCCTCTCGGCCCTGGCCACGCAGGCCCCGGAGCTCTCGCTGGTCCTGGCCGGGCCGGCCGAAACGGCCGGCTCCAACGCCGAGCTATCCCGCCTGGCCCTCCTGCCCAACGTGCACGTGCTGGGTCAGTGGCCCTACCGGCAGCTCCCCGAGCTCTTGTCCTCGCTTGACTGCCTTCTCCTGCCGTACCGGCTCTCGGAACATACTCGCTTCGTCTTTCCACTCAAATTTTTCGAGTTCCTTGCGACAGGCAAGCCGGTCGTCTCGGCGCCGCTGGAGAGCCTCGAGGAGTTCGAAGGGCTGATCCCCTTCGCCGGCTCACCGGACCGGTGGCCGGCCGCCGTGAGGCAGGAGCTCCGGGAAGGTGGAGCGCGACGCGAGGCGCGGCTGGCCCTGGCGCGACAGTCGACCTGGGACCACCGGGCCGCGCGCATCGAAGAGATCCTGGCCGGCCATCTTGCCGGAAGCCCGCCGCCGCCGGGCTGAGGGCGCTGGGAGCTTGACTTGGGATCGCCGGCTTGGTAGCTTTTCGCGCCTTCAGGAGAGGCTACCAATGCACAATGAATCGACGGGTGGATTGACGGTCCTGGTCACGGGCGGCGCCGGCTTCATCGGAGCCAACTTCGTGCGGTGGGCGCTGGCGGAGCGTCCCGAGTGGCGCATCGTGAACCTGGACAAGCTGACCTACGCGGGCAACCTCGAAAACCTGGACGGGATCGAGGAAGGAGCTCGCTACCGCTTCGTGCGCGGCGACATCCGGGACCGGCAGCTCGTGGACCGGCTGCTGGCCGAGGGGGTATGGGGCATCGTTCACTTCGCGGCCGAGTCCCATGTCGACCGCAGCATCGAGTCGGCCACGGAGTTCCTGGAGACGAACATCGTCGGCACCCAGGTGCTGATCGAGGCGGCGCGCAAGGCCCAGGTGGCTCGGTATCTCCAGGTCTCGACCGACGAGGTCTACGGCTCCCTGGGGGCGGAAGGGAAGTTCAGCGAGACCACTCCTCTGGCACCCAACAGCCCCTACAGCGCGTCCAAGGCGGCGGCCGACATGCTGGTCCGGGCCGCCTTCCACACGCATGGCTTCCCTGCGCTGATCTCACGCTGCTCCAACAACTACGGGCCCTACCAGTTTCCCGAGAAGCTGATCCCGCTGATGGTCACCAATGCGATGTCGGACGTCGCACTGCCCGTGTACGGCGATGGCTGCCAGGTCCGGGACTGGCTGCACGTCAGCGACCACTGCACGGCACTGGCGGCCATCCTCGAGCGCGGCCGGCCCGGTGAGGTCTACAACATCGGCGGCAGCAACGAGATGAAGAACATCGACATCGTGCGGCTGATTCTCTCGGCCCTGGGCAAGCCGGATACGCTCATACGGCACGTGACCGATCGGCTGGGCCACGATCGCCGCTACGCGATCGATTCGTCCAAGATCCAGTCCGAGCTCCTCTGGCGACCCCAGATCGACTTCGAGAGCGGCATCCGCTCCACTATCCAGTGGTACCAGGAGAACACGCGCTGGTGGCGCAACATCAAGAGCGGCGACTACCAGGGCTACTACGACCGGATGTACGCCGCCCGGCTCGAAGCGGCGCGCTAGGCGCCCGGGCGCCGGCCCTCGAAGACGAACTGGGTGGCAAGCATGCCAGGCCAGAGCCTGGCGATGAACGTCTCCAGCGGCTCCACCCAGCGCGCGTACGTCTGGTAAGCCGGAGAAGCCAGGACCGCGCCCGCGTCCTCCTCGCCTTGCCCGCTGCGGAACCAGCTCTTGAGCAAGGGCCAGACCGCCCGCGCCATGTGGGGCGTGACTCCGATCCGCTCGACCGAAAACCCGGCGGCCTCGACCATCCGGCGCCCGCTGGCGCGGGTGAAGAACCGCAGGTGCGTGCGGTCCATGATGCCCGACTCGGCGTACTCGAAAGAGCCGGCGAGTAGTCCCAGTCTGACGGTCCACGCCGCCACGTTCGGCAGCGAGACCAGCACCCGCCCTCCAGGCTTCACCAGCGCGCGCATGCCGGAAAGCACCCGCAGGGGATCGGGCAGATGCTCCAGCACGTCGGCGAACACGAGCACGTCGAACTGCTCGCCCAGCGCCGCCGTCAGCCCTGCCGTGTCGGTGATGTCATGCACCACCACCCGCCCGACGCGCTCCCGCGCCTTCGCGGCTGCCGGCTCCCAGAGCTCCACACCGGTGACGCGGTTGCCGGCATCCTGCGCCGCGCGCGCCAGCGCGCCCGTGCCGCAGCCGACGTCGAGCACGCTCTGGCCGGTGCCCAGCAGGCGCATCACGGCCGGGTTGACGTAGTCGAAGTAGACGTACCCAAGCCCCATGGAGCTCGGAAGCGCGCCGGCCTGACCGCTCATCGGAACTGCGGGAAGCAGGCGATGCCCAGGTTGTGGAGGACGAACTTGCCCATCGTCACCAGGATGCGCAGACCGTAGATGCAGCTGCGGCCGAATCCGATCTGCGAAGCCTCCGGGAAGTAGCGGGTGGTGATCGGGATCTCCTCGATCCGCATCTCCTTGAGCACTCCCTGGGCGATGATCTCCGTGTCGAACACGAACCCATCGGAGTTCTCCTCGAAAGCTATCGCCTCCAGGTAGCGTCGCGAATAGGCCCGAAACCCGCTGTGGTACTCCGTCAGGTACATGTTGAAAACGACGTTCTCCACGGCTGTCAGCAGGACGTTGGCGACGAACTTCCAGCGCGGCATGCCGCCCTCGACGAACCGCCGCCCTAGCATCCGCGATCCGAACACCGCATCGGCCGAGCCGTCGAGGATCGGGAGGATCAACCGCGGGATCGCCTGCGGGTCGTACTGATGGTCGGGGTGCACCATCACCACGATGTCGGCCCCTCGCCTCAGCGCCTCCGCGTAGCAGGTCTTCTGGTTTCCGCCGTACCCCCGATTCACCGGGTGCACCAGCACGTGGATGCCCAGACCGCGAGATATCTCCACGGTCCGATCGCCGCTCGCGTCGTCCGTCAGGATGATGTCGTCGACCCACTCCTTCGGAATCGCGTTCCAGGTCGCCTCGATGGTCTTCTCCGCCCAGTAGGCCGGCATGATGACCGCCACCTTCTGTGTCCGGGGACGCAGCTCGGGATTGGGCCAGGGAGAACCTTCGACGAACGGCATGCGCCGTAGTTTAGGCGTCGAGCCGCGGCCGGTCAAGGTGGGGAGAATCGAGAATCGAGAATCGAGGAGGGAGTAGCCAGCGGGGGGAGGAAGACGGAAGGTGAAAGGTAGAAGTCAGAGGCTGTGAATCTCTCCAAAGTCCCCCCAAGAGCCGCTCGGGCTGAGCTCGTCGAAGCCCAGTATCGAAGCCGCTATGCTCCCTCGGCAGGCTCGGGGCTATCGGTTCCAGGGAATCTCTTCACCGCCTCCCAGAAGTTGCGAAGCTCGGAGCACACACCGGGATGCTCGCCCCCCGCCCCCTGACTCCTGACTCCTGACTCCTGAGGCCTGAAGCCTGCCTCCTGACGCCTGCCCCGCTACCTCGCGACGCGCCGCACTTCCTCGACGCTCGTGATGCCTTGCAGCACCTTCAGATAGCCATCCTCGACCAGCGTGACGAAGCCGCGCTGCTTCGCGTGCTCGGCGATCGACTCGCTATCCGCGTGCGCCAGCACGTCCTCGCGCAGCGTCGGCGAGTTGATCAAGATCTCGTGGATCGCCTGCCGGCCCGAGTACCCGGACTCCTTGCAGTACTTGCAGCCCACCGGAATCCACATCTTCGGGGTCTCGACCTTTTTGCCGTGCTTCTCCAGGAACTCGATCAGCTCCGCGGACGCCGGCGCCTCGCGCTTGCACTTCATGCAAAGCCGGCGGCACAGGCGCTGGGCCACGACTCCCAGCAGCACGCTCGCCACCATGTACGGCTCGACCTCCAGCTCCGTGAGGCGCGCCACGGTCGCGGCAGCGCTGTTGGTGTGGAGCGTCGAGAACACCAGGTGGCCGGTGAGCGCCGACTCCACCGCGATCTTCGCGGTCTCGGTATCGCGGATCTCACCGATCAGGATCACGTTGGGGTCCTGGCGCAACAGCGCGCGCAGAACCGTCCCGAACGTCATCCCGATGGCACTGTTGATCTGCGTCTGGTTGAAGTACGGGATGTTGTACTCGATCGGGTCCTCGACGGTGCAGATATTGAGTCCCGGGTTGTAGACCGTGTCGAGCGCCGCGTAGAGCGTCGACGTCTTGCCGCTTCCCGTGGGGCCCGTAACCAGGATCAGCCCGTTCGGATGCCGGATGAGATCCTCGAAGATCTTGAAGCTCAGCTTCGAGAACCCGAGGTCGGCCAGCGTCTTGGCGCCGCCGCTGGACCCCAGGATGCGGATACAGATCTTCTCGCCCTTGGCCACCGGCAGCGAGTTAACGCGCAGGTCCACCACCCGCTCGCCCGCCGTCACCTTGATGCGACCGTCTTGCGGAAGCCGCTTCTCCGAGATGTCCATGTTCGCCATCAGCTTCAGACGGCTGATCAGCTCGCCCTGGAACTTCATGATGCTGGGCGGGATCTTGATGATTTCCTGGAGCACTCCGTCGATCCGGAACCGCACCCTCAGGGACTGTTCGGACGGTTCGACGTGGATGTCGCTGGCCTTCTCGCTGATCCCCTTTTCGATGATCTGGTGAGCCAGCGCCACGATCGGCCCCTCGATCTTGTCGAGGTCGATCGCCTTTCCGGTGTCGTCGTCCCCGCCCGAGGCCTCTTGCCCCGCCAGGTCGAGCGCCACCCGCTCCATCATCTTGGCGTCCTTCGGGTGGGCCTCTTCCAGCGCCTTCTTGATGGCCGAGGGAGTCTCGATGAAGGTCTTCACCTTCAGGCCGGTCTTGTGCTCGATGTCGTCGACCAGGAAGATGTTGAGCGGGTCGCAGACCGCAAGCTCCAGCCGTCCGTCGGTCACCTTGACCGGGCAGACCTGGTTCTTCATCAGGAACTCGAACGGCAGCATGTCGACTGCCTCGCGGACTGGCGTCGACTCTGCCAGATGCACGCGGGGGATCTTGAGCTGCGACGCCAGCGTGTCGGCCAGCTCCTCTTCCTTGATGAAGCCGAGGTCGACGAGGACGTCACCGACCCGCTTGTGGGTCTTGGGCTGCTCCTCGAGGGCACGGTTGAGCTGCTCCTCGGTGATCTTCCCGGCCCTGATGAGGATGTCGCCAACCCTCTCGCGTCGGATCATGCGTGTTCGTCGGTCCTCCCGGCTTGGGGCGCCGCCGCGGCTATCGTCTCGAGCGGCTCCCGTCCGTTCATCAACTTACACGCCCAGGGCCCCCGTGGCCAGGGGCGACGTGCTGCTGACGGGTCTTCCGCAGCTCATTGGCCCTGGACCGTTCCGCCGCTCGAGGAGAGGACCTGGGGCGAGAGGGTGACCGCAGCCGGGATGCTGAAGTTGTTGCCGTTGATGTCCTGCACGAAGAAGACGATGTTCGCGATGATGTTGTTCGGCGTCAGCAGCAGGAGATCCTCGGCCTCGGGAGACAGGACGTCGATGTTGAAGGACGCCAGGCCCGTGCCGAAGCCCGCCACGACCTCGGGGATGCCCGGGAGGGGGTTGTTCGACGAGGCCGACGGGCCGTTGCCCAGCCCCAGGCCCTCGTTGGAGTTGACTGGAGCAGCGTCGACGAAGATGTTGAGCGGGCCGCCGTAGAGCGCCAGTCCCGTTGGCGGGTTCCCGGGCCGCTGGAAGTTGTAAGTGACGGAGTAGCCTGTGATGAGCGCCGAGACTCCGTTGTTCACGCGCACCGAGACCGACGGCCTGGGGAACGTGAGCTGAATGATCGGGCGCGTCGTGATGGTGAGCCCGTCGGCGCTGCGGATCTGCTGGGTGCCGCCCGTCTGCACCTGCGTCGGCGACAGCAGGTCGGGCGTGAAGCGCAGCACTTGCATGTCGGAGCGCGGCCTCAGCGGGTCCTGGAGACCGGAGTCGAGATTGCACCCGGCCTGCCAGAGGAGGCCGAACGAGAGCAGCAGGCAGGTGGCGAAGACGTGTACGGCAGCTTTCATGGCGGTTAGAGTCCTCCGGAGTCAGTCATCGGCAGCCGGCGCCTTCCGGATGACCCCGGGATGGCGCTCTCGCGGCCGGTTCAGTCTCTTCGGCGAAGCTCGAACAACCAGCCACTGGCGAGCGCGGGGGGCAACCAGCCAGCGACTTCGCGGTCCACCGTCTCCAGCGCTGGAGCCCTTCGGAACGCCCATGAAAACGGGAACACGCCGATCAGAAACGAGAGGCTCCGCTCGCGCTCGACGTCGAATCCTGCCTGGCGCGCGAGCCCGCGCAGCCTTTGGCGGGTGAAGAACTGGACGTGGTCCAGGTGCGGGTTCCGGGATTGCAGCGTCGCCTTACCGAACCCAAACGCTCTCTGGAAGGCCAGGAGGGGTCCGCCCAGGCCGCAGCGACCCAGCACCCTCTTGGCGAAGTTCATTCCCTCCCAAGGGCCGTACCCGTTAGGCACCGTCAGTACGAGCAGTCCGCCCGGGAGCAGCAGCTCGCGCAGATGGCTCAGCATCCGCGCGGGTTCCGCGAGGTGCTCCAGCACTTCGGAGAGCACCACGACCGCGTAGGGCGATTCCGATCGGTAGGTGAGCGGGTCGGCCTGAGCGAAGCGGGCGTTCGGAAGCCGGGCATCCCGGGCGGCTTCTTCGACGCTTGCCCCGTCGATGTCGATTCACAGCATCGGGTAACCGAGAGATGCAAGTGGCTTCGCCAGGTTGCCCGTTCCGCAGCCGACGTCCAGAATGGGGATCGCAGAAGCCGGGCGGCCCGCGCGAAATCGCTCCACGGAGTCGATCACGGCGTCGAGGCGCGTGACTCCGCCGGGCTCCGACGCGTAGGCGGAGAACTGCAGGTAGCCTTCGGACGGAGGGCTCACAGCGTCCTCCGAAAAACGGCTGCCGTCTGCCGCGCAGCCTCTTCCCACGTGAAGCGCGCCGCGCGTGCGAAGCCGAGCGCGACGCGATCGGCGCGCGCCTGGCCGCCCTCGGCCAGGGCGGCCTCGCAGGCGGTGGCGATGGAGGTCGCGTCGTAGGGGTCGAAGTACTGCGCGGCCTCTCCGGCAATTTCAGGCATGCAACTTGTCCACGAGCAGGCGACGGGCGTCCCGCAGGCCATCGCCTCGACCATCGGAATCCCGAAACCCTCGTAGATCGACGGGTAGACGAAGAGCGCGGCCCGGTTGTAGAGCGTGAGCAGCATCTCGTCGTCAGCGTATCCGATGAAGACGACGCCGCTTTCGAGCCCGTGCGCCTCGACCAGCCGCTCCAGCTCCGGCTGGCTCAGCCCGGGCGGTCCCGCGATGACCAGCCGGTGCGGGTACCCTCGCTTGCGCAGCAGCGCCACGGCCTCGATGAGCCGCCCGAAGTTCTTGCGCGGGATGCGCGCTCCGACCCCCAGAACGAAGGGTCCCTCGCCGACGGCGTCGAGCTGACGCCGCTCCAGCTCCTCTGCGGAGAGCTTGCGGAAGGCGGGCTGCACGCCGTTGTAGACCACGTCGATACGGTCGCGGTCGACTCCGAGGATCTCGACGATCTCGCGGGCCGTCGATTCGGACACGGCGACGATCCGGTCCGCCACGCGGGCCCCAAGGCGCAGCATGCCGCGCAAGTAGACGACGAAGGTCCACGGGTCCAGCTCCGGATGCCGGAATGGGACCAGGTCGTGGATGGTCAGGATTCGCCGGGCCCCGCCCGAGAGAGCGGGCAGATAGTTGGCGCAGGAAAAGAGCAGCGGGATCGAACGCTGCCGCATCAGGGCAGGCAGCGTCACGTGCAGCCAGAAGTCGGCCGCAGGGTGCCGGGAGACCTCCATCGAGGTGGCGTGCAGCTCCACGCGGGGCCCCTCGAGAGCGCCGAATCCGGCCCGCGCGGCTTCGGTAACGATGACCAGCATCGACAGATCCGGCGCCGTATCTCGCAGAGCGGTTACGAGCGCCGTCGTGTAGCGGCCGATTCCCGTATAGGCGCCGCTGGCTGTCCGGGCGTCCACGGCCACCGTGAAGGAGCTGCCCATGAGGCGACCATTGTCCTTTACCGCGCACGGGCAGGCAACCGGTTTGGCGGCCGGGCCGGGCTGTGATAATATCTTGCGGACTCTCGATGGCAAAAAAACTCCAGGAAGTCCAGGTCGTCGACCTCGGCAGCCACCTCATCAAGGCGGCCACGGTTTCCACCAAGAGTGGGAAACCAGTGGTCGAGCGGCTCAATGCGGTGACGCTGAAGGACAGCTTCTCCGAGCCGACGCGCTACTTCAATGACGTGCGGACGGCCATCGACGGCCTGGTGAACGCGGGCGCCATCGACAGGAAGGTCCCGCTTTACTACATCGTGGCCGAGTGGCTGATGCCGATCAGCATCGCCTACCTGAACAACCAGGAGCCGGCCGGGATCGAAATCGCCCTGGAGGATTCGCTCAACAAGTTCGTCGCCGCCGAGGGGACCAGCGCGCTCGAGGTGACGCTCAAGAAGAGCTTCCGTCTGCGCGAAAAGCCCCAGGGCACGCAGCTCCAGGTGGTCGCCGCGCACACGTGCGTCAAGTACGACATCCTCAAGGAGCTCCAGGAGATCTGCGTCTCGCGCAAGATTCCGTTCGGGGGCGCCTTCCCCAAGCTCTTTGCATACCAGGAGCTGTTCCGAGCCGCTTTCTCGGGCCGCGCCGACGTGATGTCGACCATCTCCTGCATGGTCGACCTGGGGTACAACTCGGCCAACATGGTCGCCTTCAAGGAAGGCAAGGTGGTCTTCCACAAGGCGCTCCACATGGGCGCGCGCGACTTCTTCAACGAGCTGCGCAACCTTTCAGCCGAGAAGAACTTCTTCCAACTCACCTTCCCGCAGTTCTCCGACTTCATGGCCAAGGTCGGCGTGACCGGCGACGGGGACCGGATCGCCTCTCTGGGGCTACCGATCACCAATCCGGCGGCTTACGAGGAGACGACGAACAACGTCTGCGAAGAGCTCTGCACGAAGATCCGGCTATCGCTCGACTACTTCTCGACGGTGAGCGCCACGGACTTCAACACCTCCATGGCGACCGTCATGGCCGTGCGCAAGGGCGCCGAGCACATCTTCCTGACAGGCGGACTCGTCGCCACCGACGGCTTTTACGATCGCGCTGCCGAGCAGCTGTCCCAATCGGTCCAGGTGCTGGACCCGCTCGAGGCGCTGGGCGGCCCCAAGCCCGAGGCAGCCCCGTCCTCCTTGCACTTCGCGGCGGCAATCGGCGGCGGTCTGGCCGCTCTGGCCGACGAAGCGGACAGTTTCAACATCGGGCTGCAGCTGGAGGGAACCCAGTCCGCAGGTGCCTCCACGGGCGCTGGCGCGAACCTTTCCGAGAACATCCCGCAGTGGGCGCACGTCGTGCTGGTCGTCGTCATGCTGGCCGTCGGCTACGAGTACTACGAGGCATGGTCGGCGCGAGGCAAGCTGCTCAAGGAGAAGGTCTCGGCCCAGAATTCGTTGGCCGAGGCGAAGACCTGGTTCACCAAATACGCCGAGGCGCGGCTGGAAGAGGCAGGGACAAAAGCGAAGCTGGAGCTCTTGCGTGAGGTTGCGCTGGGCAAGCCGGCCTGGGCCAGCCTCTTCAAGGAGATGGGTGCCGCCTCGCAAGGGCTGGTGAAGATCAACCGTTTCCAGGTGTTCACCACGTATCCGCGCTTCGCGGGGACGCGGGCCGCGGACGGCTCGATGGCCGGCAAGCAGGAGAAGATGCGCCTGACCTTCAAGCTGAGCGGGGAGGCCAAGGGCCGGGACCAGGTGTTCAGCTTCTCACGCAAGCTGACGGAGGCCGGACATTTCTCAGACCTGGAGCAGCCACAACTGATCGAGACCTCGACGGGAGCCAATCCCTACGCGGCGGAGACGCTCGACAAGACACCCGACTGTCAGTTCTACTTCCAGCTGAGCGGCACGCTGAAGGGGGACTGAGCAGGCCAGATCATGGACGAGAATCAAAAGAAGGCGCTGGCAGTCTACATGGCGGTGGTGATCGGATTGGGGTGGTTCGGCCACGTCGGAATGGCCGGTCCCGAGAAGACCAAGCGGATGCGATTGGCCAAGGACGTCGCTGAGCTGAAGGAGAAGAAGGAGGCCTACGAGCGGGCCAAGAAGAAGCTCGAGGAGGACGCCGCCGGCCAGAAGGCCATCGAGGCCGAGCTGAAGGCGCTGCTGGGCCGTTTCGTGATCCCGAAGGGCCGGCAGGGGGAGCGCAACGCCAAGTACTACGACACCTTCAGCATCTCGGAGCAAATCTCGGCCGCTGCGGCCGGCCTCACCTTGAATCCGCGGGACCCGCTCGATCCGGAGCGTTTTCTCTATCAGTCGAAGCTGGTCCAGGAGGAGGATCTTGCCGCGCGCGCCAACGACATCACCGACCCCAACGACAAGCCCACACTGCCGGAGGGGAAGAACAAGGTCTGGAACTACCTGGGTGTGGACCAGGTTCGATTCAAGTACTCCGCGGCCGGCGACTTCGGCGCCTTCCTGGGATTTCTGGATCGGCTGGCCGACCAGAGCTACTTCCTGGACCTGACGATGCTGGACGTCTGGCAGAAGGGCGCCTCCGGCAGCACCGTGAACGCGACCCTGATCGTGAGCGTTCTGGACGCCAGCGACGGCCTGGTAAACCCCTCGGGACCTTGAGCGGGTGAACGGTCCCGTGCCAACGCCAGCACGCTAGCGAGCACGGTCGACCGGGATGCGGCCTGAAGAGGTGCAATCCACGCCGCGCTGCGTGGGTCTGCTTGTTGCTTACGAAAACGGGGCCCGAAAGTATATTCTCAAGCGCAGACTGCCGATAAAGGAGATGGAGCGTGATGTCTACACGTGTCGTTCTTGGAGTCTTGCCGTTCGTGTTGTCGGGCATGTTGAGCCTGGGAGCCAGCAGCGTGCGCGCCGAAGAGGCCGCGCCTGAAGATCCACCCGATCTGAAGAAGATGACCGAGCTGACGAAGAAGGCGATCGAAGAGCGCTCGTCGAAGGCCAAAGGTGCCGGTGACGTGGCGTTCCCATTCGGGCATTACCTGTCGGCGGCGCCGGTGCCGACGAAGGTGGGTCCGGCCCAACCCAAGGCAGTTCAGCAGCCGGCCGGCATGCCCGAGTTCACGATCGCGGGCAAGATGAAGATGGGGCGCCAGGTGAAGCTCTTCATCGGGCGTGGCTCCTACGGTGTCGGGGACACCGTCGACGGGGCGCGGATCGTCGAGATCAAGGACGACGTCGCCGTCTTCGACTTCGGCGGCACGCAGTACACCAAACCCATACCGTGAGGTAGGTCCGGATGACGCGCGGAGAGCGCGGCTCCGGAAGGAGGCACCCAATGCGCGAGGTCAGTAGCAGGAACGTCGTGGGACAGTCAGTCCTCTGGGCTTTCTGGCTGGTCCTCGCGCTGGCGGCAAGCGGATGTGGCGAAGGGGGCAGCGGCACACCGACAGCGCCCAGGGCTTCCGACACGAGCAACGCTCAGGCAGCCTCGGAGGCAGTGCCGGCGATCACGGCCGTCGCTCCGGATCCCACCACAATCCCACCGACGGCCAGCCGCTTCATCAAGATCTCGGGGCGAAACTTCGGGGCGGCGCAGTTCAGTACAAGCCAGGTGCTTTTCGTTCGGGAGACCGGCGAGACCCTGGTCGCGGACCCCGTCGTGAGCACCAGCGACTGGAGCAGCACGCAGATCCGCGTGCTGCTGCTCTCCAGCTTCACCGAGCGCGAGCGGATCGGCGTGGCCGTCCGTCTGCGAGGGGGCGCCATCGCCGGAGGCTTCGACTCCAACGTCGTGAACATCCAGGTGGAGCGGGCCTCGGAGCCGGTCATCAGCGGCGTGCAGCCGCAAGGGGCCGTCACCGGCCAACAGGTGACCATCACGGGAGCCAGCTTCGGCGACGCCCAGCTGGGGACCGCCACGGTGTTTTTCACCAGCTCGGCCGGCTCGCTCGTCGCGGCTGGACAGGCGTTGCTCTGGAGCGATTCGAAGATTGTGGTCCGGTTGCCGTTCGGCGCCGTGAGCGGCCCCGTCATTGTCGCCAGGGGTGCGCAACAGAGCAACCCTCAGGCTTCGGGGCAGGCCGGACTGCTCATCGCAGCCGACAACACGCCTCCCGTGCTGGTCTCGTCCTCGCCCACGCCGAACCAGACCGCGGTCGATCCGAGGACCTCTATCACGCTCGTGTTCAGCGAGGCGATGGGGCCGGGGGCGACCTCGCCCGCCAACTACCTCCTCACCAGCTCCTCGGGCGGAAGCCGCACCATCTCCCCAACGACCATCGCGTTCGTCACCCCCAACAGCGTACGGATGGACCCGGTGACCCCGCTGGAGGGCGGCGTCCTCTGGACGCTGTCGCTCTCCTCGGCCAGCTTCCTGAGCCGCGTCGCCGACCTGGCAGGGAACCCGCTGGTCAACCTGAGCCTCGCCTTCCGCACGGCCAACGTGCCGGGCATCCCCGGCGCCGACCAGACGGCGCCGATCCTCGTCAGCTCGAGCCCCGCGGACAATTCGCGTGAGGTCGACGTCTCCTCGCAGCTCGTGCTCACCTTTAGCGAGCCCGTGAGATTCACCGGCAGCCCCGTCAGCATCTCATCCTCGGCGGGCGACACGCCCCAGCTCGGAACACCCCTGGCCACGAACAACAACACCGTGTTCGTGGTGAGGCCCGCGGCGAACCTGGTGGGCGGCGCGACGTACACGGTCTCGATCTCCAACGCCTTCGAGGACTTTGCGGGTAACGACTTCTCGGGCGGGATCTTCCGGTTCACCACGCGTGAAGTCCCCGGCCTTGCCGGCAGCGACCGCACGCCGCCCAGGCTGGTCAGCTCCAACCCGTCCAACGGCTCTAC
>JACQZN010000024.1 GCA_016213845.1 Candidatus Wallbacteria bacterium | reverse complement strand
GGATGCGGAGCCGGTGGCGACGTGTTCACGTTCGTCCAGCGACTCGAGAACCTCACGTTCCCCCAGGCGGTCCAGAAGCTCTCTCGATGGACCTCGACCGTTTCCACGGGGAGGGCGTGATGAGCAAGAAAACCACCTCCCCGAAAGACCGCAAGGGCGTCAACCCGCAGCGCCGGCCAGCTAAGACCCCAGCCGAATCGCCGGCGGAACCCGAGACCCCCAAGAAAGAGGAAGCGCCTGCGCCCGCCAGCTCGCCAACGACCGAGCCGCCAGCGACCACGGACCAACCGGACGCGAAGGTGGACCGGCCGTCCCAGGAGGTCCTGAGTCGCCTCGTGAAGCACTGGCAACAGGCGCTGGCGCGGTTCGTGAAGGCCCAGGCGTACCTCAAGGGACGCGGGCTCTGGGTTCGTGAGCTGCTCGTGGCGCTCTGCATCGGCTACTCCTCTGGCAAGCTCCCGCAGATGTTGCCCAGGGACGGCAAGATCCGCCGACAGCTCATCCGGATGGGGATCCTCAACCAGAAGGCCAACGAGTTCTTCTACAAACGCCTGGTCATCCCGATCGTCGACGAGAACGGGGTCCTCGTGAACGTCTACGGCCGGGCGATCGACCCCGAGGCCGAGACCCCGCACCTGTACCTACCGGGTCCACACCGAGGCGTCTTCAACCTGGCGGGCATCCGGGAAGCCCCGATGGTCATCGTGACGGAAGCACTGCTGGACGCTGTCTCCTTGCTCGTACTGGGCTTTTTGAACACTACGTCCAGCTACGGGGCTAACGGGTTCACCGCCGACCACAAGGCCGCCCTGCTCCGGGCGAAGACGACCCGGGTGTACTGCGCCTACGACGCCGACCCCGCCGGGGACCACGCGGCCGACCAGCTCGCCCACGACCTGGCCGGTCACGGGATCGAGGTGCTTCGGGTTCAGCTCCCCTGCAAGGACCCGAACGACTTCTTGAAGGGCGGCGGCACGAGGGAACAGTTCCAGGCGCTGCTGGACCAGGCGGTGGTCATTCCCGTGGCCGGGACGAGCTCGTCAGCCGGGATCGACGAGACCACGGTCCCATCCCCCGCGGTCACCCAGGGGTTCGAGATCCAGCTCGGCGACCGCACGTACACGATCGGGGCGCCGCCGCTGAGCGGTTTCACGTCGACACGCTGAACCTGTACCTGGACACCGCCCGGGCGCGGTTCATCGCCCGCGCGTACACGGCGTTCCGCGGGCAGGTCCCCAAGAAGGCCCTCGAGGAAGACTTCTTCGCCGTCCTCGACGAGGTCGAGAAGGTCTCCCAGCCCGTGATGCCTCGAGAAGAGACTTCCACCTCCACACCTTCACCGTCGTCGATGTCGGAGGCCGACCACGAGGAGGCGCTGGCGTTCCTCGATCGACTCGACCTGGTCGAGGCCATCCTCGCGGACCTCACGACCCTGGGCCTCGTCGGGGAGGACGACAACAAGTTCCTCGCCTACCTCGTCGCCACCAGCCGCAAGCTCGACAAGCCTCTTTCCCTGTCGGTGATCTCCAGGGCTTCCGCGGGCAAGAGCTGGCTTCTCACCCGGGTCATCGAGCTGATGCCCGTGGAGGACGTGATGCGGTACACGCGCATCAGCCCCCGGGCGCTCTTCTACGACGAGCCGGGCCGGTACAAGAACAAGATCCTGTTCATCGAGGAGGCGATCGGAGCCAAGGAAGCCGATCTTCCGGTCCGGTCGATGCAGTCGGAGAGGCGGCTTTCGAACCTGGTCACGATGACCGACCCGAAGACCGGCAAGCTCAAGACGCAGGAGACCGTGGTGGAGGGGCCGCTGACCTATCTGACCTCGTCCGTGGAGCCGCTGGACTACGAGACGGCGACGCGGAGCTTCGAGATCGCGATCGATGAGTCGGTCGAGCAGACCGCCCGCGTGGTGGCGCGGCAGTTCCACGAGCACACGCTCGACGGGGTCCGGGAGCACCTGGCGACGGAAGCGATCGTGAGACGGCACCGGAACGCCCAGCGGTTGATCGAGCCCTTCGTGGTGGTGAACCCGCACGCGCCGAAGCTCCGGTTCCCGACCGGCACGTTGCGGCTGAGACGAGAAGCGCTCAAATACCTGTCGCTGATGGCTGTCCTGGCGTTGCTCCACCAGCACCAGCGGCCGGTTCGGACGTTCACCCAGAACGGGGTGACGTACCGGTACGTGGAGGTCTATCCAGCGGACGTGGACCGGGCGAACCGGCTGATGGCGGAGTGTCTGGCGAGGGCGCTGTCGGACCTGCCGGGTCCGGCCCAGGAGCTTCTTCTGAAGATCCAGGCGTACGTGACGGAGCAGGCCGGTCAGCGACGGTTGGATCCGGAGGCGATCACGTTCAACCGGCGAGAGATCCGGGAACGTCTGGAGTGGGATGACCGGCAGCTGAGGAGGAACCTCGATCTGCTGGCGGAGCAAGAGTACGTGGAGGTGGTGGCTGGGTCGTTCGGGAAGCGCTATGTGTACCGGCTCTCTCCGGACCATCGGCTGATCGTGCAGGCGGGGCTGTCGGTGGAAGAGAAGATCCGTGCGTTGGGTCTGACGGCGTCGAGAGATCTCGAAACCCCGTCCCGGAGCGACCTGGACGAGGAGAAGCCCACCTTGCGGCGAAAACCGTGACCTTGCCCACAAAATCCGAACCTCGACAGGAAAGGCTCGAACCTCGGCCTGACCTCGGCAGGCCTCCGTGCGGCTCTGGATCTGGGTTGGAGCCAACCTCGGCACACATCCAAAACGAGGGGGTGGGGGGTCTGCGGAACGCGCTCTTGCACACCCTGGAGGAGTACCTCACCCGCCGTGGCGCGGAAGGCCTCTCCCCGGCCACCGTGCGGCACCGGCGCTACACCCTTGCCCGTCTCGTGGTCTGGATGCAACGCCGGCGCCTGTGCTGGTCCGACCTGACACCGACCCGGATCTCCGCGTACATCCAGACCGTGCGCGAGCGCCGGGTCCGTGTGGGCCCCCACCGCACGCGAGCCGTGAGCCCGACGACGGTGTTCGACGTCGTGGATTGCTTGCGGGTGTTCTTTCGCTGGCTGGTGGACGAAGGGGTGATCCTGGTCAACCCGATGACGGGCTTTCATGCGGCGCGGCCGAGGGTGATCTGCGGTCTGGGGCTCTTCTCGCGAGGCCAGATCGCCCGCATCCTCGCGCAGCTCCGGGGGGACCACCCGTACAGCAAGCGCGAACGGGCGATCGTGGCGGTGCTGTACGGCGGCGGCCTGAGGGTTGGTGAGGCGGTCCGACTCACGATAGCGGACTACGACGCCCAGGCGGGGTTGCTCTGGGTTCGGCGGGCCAAGGGCAACAAGGACCGCGTCGTGCCGCTGGGTCGTCGGGCGAGGCGAGACCTGGACCGGTACCTGGCGGAAGCCCGGCCGCTGTTGGACGCCAAGCAGGGGGAACCCGCTCTGTTTCTGAACGCTCGAGGGATGCCGATGACGGTGAATCGAGTGTGGTACCGCCTGCGCACCGTCCAGAAAGCAGCCGGCCTGGCGCATCCCCTTGGGTGCCACGCCT
>JACQZN010000023.1 GCA_016213845.1 Candidatus Wallbacteria bacterium | reverse complement strand
TGAAGAGCCGGGAGTCGGTGCCGCACCTGCTTTCGCTCTTGGCCGCGGGCGACGACGAGCTCCTGGCCGAGACGGTCGGCGCGCTGGGCGCCATCGGCGACGACACCGTCGTGGTCGAGGTGATCGGAGTGCTGCGCTCCGCGGGCGACCTGGCCGTGCAGCGGGCCGCCATCGAGGCGCTGGGCACGCTCGGCAGTCGCGAGGCCGTGCCGCCGCTCATCGAGGTGCTGGCGCTCAACCGTGAGGAGCTCAAGATCCCCATCGCCCGCAGCCTGGGCGGCCTGGGCTCGCAGGACGCGCTGGCGGCGCTCGAAGGGCTCTTGACCGATGCGGACGGCGAGGTGCGACGAATCGCGGTCGCGGGGATCGGCGCGGTCCAGGACCCGTCGGCCCTGCCGCGGCTGGAGCGGCTGGTGCACGACCCCGACGAGGCCGTCCGGCGCGAGACCGCCGCGGCGCTCGGCACGCTCGGCTCCGACGAGGGCGTGCCGCTCCTCATCCAGCTCCTGCAGGACGCCGACGAGAACGTCTGCGCCCAGGCCATGCAGAGCCTGGAGCAGATCGGCACGGAGAGCGTGCGATCGCTGGTCGAGATGCTCTCGAGCGAGGACGAGAAGCTGGTCACGCGCGTCGTGCGGGTGCTGGGGCGCATCGGCGACATGCGGACCATCAACCCGCTGCTCAAGCTGATGGAGAAGTCGGACATCCGGCTCCGCGAGGAGATCGCCGACGCTCTGGTGCAGACCGATTCGCGGCTCTGGGCCGACGACGACCTCCGCTGGGAGATGAAGGAGAGCTACGCCTGGCTCAGGCTCTCCATTGCCCGGAGCCTCGGCCGGATGAAGCACGTCCGGGCGCTCGATCTCCTGTTCAAGCTGATCGAGGAGACCTACGCCGAGGGCGATGAAGACCGGCTCCGCGCGGCGCCGGACAGCCTGCAGCTGGTGATCCGCGAGAGCCTGTCGTGCCTGCAGCGCGCGGCGGCCGAGATGATGGGCGAGCTGGACCTGCCCGACACCGTCAAGGCGGCACTGGAGCACCTCTCCTCGGGGCCCTACCCGGCCGTGAGGCGGTGGCTGGTCTACAGCCTCGGGTTCCTCAAGCGCGAGGCGAGTGCGACGGCGCTCGTGGAGCTCCTGAAGCGCGACGACATGGAGGAAGAGGTCGAGAACATCGGAGAGGCGCTCAAGCGGCTCTCCTCCCGCACGGTCGTCGAGAAGCTGCTGGCCGCAATCGGCGCGACGACGGGCACGGCCAGGCGCCGGGTGGTCGTCACGATCGGAATCCAGCAGGACGGCCGATGCGTGTCGCGACTGGGCGATCTGCTCAAGGACCCCGACGAGGGCGTGCGGTTCGCGTCCGTGGTGGCGCTCTCCCGGATCGGGATCCGTGAGGTCTTCGACGTACTGACGAACGCCACGAAGGACGTCAGCGAGAAGGTGCGCAAGCGCGCCGTGGAGGTGCTGGCGCGAATGCCCGACGAGAGGTCGCTCAACGTGCTCGGCTCGGCGCTGCACGACCGCGCCACCGAGGTGCGCGTGGCGGCCGCGCGGGCGCTGGGGAGCCTGGAGTCGGTGAGGACCGTGCCGGTGCTGGTGGCGGGTCTGCGGGACACGTCCAGCCAGGTGCGGGAATCGATCGTCAACACACTCGGCAAGCTCGGGAGCAAGAAGGCGGTCGACCCGCTGATCCAGATGCTGCGCGACACCAACCCGCAGGTGCGGCAGGCGAGCGTGCGGGCGCTGGGCCGGATCGGCGACGTGAAGGCGGTGGTGCCGCTGCTGGAGGCGATGGACGACCCGGACCTCTGGGTCAAGACGCAGGCGTTTCAGACGCTGCGCGACATGGGCGAGACCGCCGTGGCCAGCCTGGTCGATGCGCTGGCGCACGCCAACCCGGCGATCCAGGCCAGCGCGATCAAGCTGCTCTCGAGGGCGGCCGCGCCGACCGTGGTGCCGGCGCTCCTGGACGCCACCGCGCACCGCGCGCGGGCGATGCGGGCCAACACGGCGACCGTGCTCGGGAACCTGCGAGAGCGCGGGGCCGTGGTGCCCTTGATCGGCCTGCTCGACGATCGCGACTACGAGGTCCGCGAGAAGGCCGCCATGGCGCTCGGCAACATCGGCGACGTCAGCGCGATGGTGGCGCTGCGCAACGCCCAGAAGGATCAGAACAGGGACGTGCGCGTGGCCGCGCTGGGCGCCATGCAGCAGATCCGCGAGTTGAACGAGATGGCATGAGGAAGGCTTGAGGCTTGAGGAGTGAGGCTTGAGGCTTGAGGAGTGAGGGGTGAGGCTTGAGGAGTGAGATGGGACGAGAGGGGTGGCAGGCGGTGGCGGGCGTGGCGGCGCTGGCGACGTTCCTCTTCGTCAACTCGGGCTGCAAGCTGACGACGTTCGGCAACATCACGACCACCAGCACCTCCACGGGCGACGGCACCAGCGACGGCGGGTCTAGCGGCAGTCGGCCGCACCTGCAAGGCGACCCGTTCAACGTCACGGACGGGACGCGAGCCGCATCCAGTCCGGTCGTGGTTTACGCCTCCCAGAACACCGCCGAGCGGGCCTACGTCGCGTTCTGGGAGGACGGCAGCGTGAGCTCCGGGCTCTCCAACGTGATCACGGGGAAGCCGGTGCGCTTCGACTCCAACGGGACCCGGCTGGAGACGGTCGGCGTCCAGGTCTCATCGAGCAACCGGCTCGTGCGGAATCCGGCAGCGGCCGCGCGCGAAGGCGACAAGAACGAGCTCTTCGTGGTCTGGGAAGAGACGCCGTTTCCGTCGACCGGTCCGCGCAGCATCATGGGTCGCCGAGTTCGCCGCGAGGGTAACAATCTCAATCTGATCACGGACGCGCTGCCGGTGACGATCACGGCGGGGATCTCGGAGGACTGCGTGCTGCCGGCGATCGCCGGGAACCGGGACATCAACGGTACTGGAACCAAGTACCTGGTGGTCTTTGCCAAGCCGATAGACTCGGGCGCGACGGCTTACAGGTTGTTCGCGCGGGTCGTCAACAGCGACGGAGCACCACAAGGCACTGCAAAGCAACTCGACGCAAACAGCGCCGTGCCCGAATTCGATCGGCGGGCTCGCCCGGCCGTCGCCTACAGTTCCAGCCTCGACCAGTGGCAGGTCGTCTGGAACGCTGGTCCTCCCACCAACTCGCGAGTCTTCCGGGTGGGGGTCCAGTTCATTGCAAACGAGATCGTCGCGACACTCCAGACCGGAGGCCTGAGCCCGAGCTCGTCCAGCGAGCCGATCGCCCCCCACATCGCCTTCAACACCCAGCGGCTCCAGTACCTGACCGTCTGGCGAGAGAACGCCACGGGCGTAAACCGCAAGATTGTCCGGCAAAGCCTGAGCGAGACCGGCGCCTCCACCGGCAACCTCACGACGGTGACCGACCAGCGCTTTCAGGCAGACCTGCCGCGCGTGTCGTATGCCACGGGAATCGACCGCTTTCTCGTCACCTGGCAGGACGCCCGCACCAGCAACTCCTCGCTCGACATCCTGGGACACCTCTTCCACCATGACGGCTCAGGCATCCCCGTGAGCAGCGACCAGGACTTCTTCGTCGCCAGCGGCGCCGCCGAGCAGGATCTCGCCACCGCCGCCTACGATCCCGCGAGCCAGACCTGGCTGGCTCTCTGGCGGGAATCCTCCCAGATCCGCGGCCAGCGCGTCCGGCTCGCCTTCTGACGCGCCGCCAGGGGCGAGCCTCCTGTTATACTCCGGGGCCGATGTCGTATCTTCCGGCCGACTTCCGTCACGGTCGCCGGCGCGGTCAGGCGAAACCCGACTGCGTCGTGGTCGGCGCAGGCGTCGTGGGCTGCTCGATTGCGCTGGCTCTGGCCCGCCGCGGCTACCTGCCGCTGGTCGTCGACAGGGCCGAGGACTGCGGGCAGGGCAGCACGAAGCTGTCGACGGCGGTCATCCGCCAGCGCTTCCTCCACGCGCCGGCCGTGGCGCTCGCGCTGGAGGGGCTCCGCGTCTGGCAACAGTGGCCCGAGTTTCTCGGCGTCGAGGACCCCCGCGGGATGGCGCTCTTCAGGGAGGTCGGCGTTCTCTGGCTTCTTGGCGGGCCCGCGCCGCGTCTGCCGGCCCTGGCCCACATGATGGAAACGGTCGGGGCCAAGGCCGAGCTTCTCGACGCCGGCCGCCTTGCCGGCCGCTTTCCGCAGCTCCACATCCCGGAAGAGCCTTCGACTCTCAATGGCCTCTACGAGCCCGAAGGTGGCTACGTCGACGACCCGGCGCTGGCCACTCACAACTTGCGCGTGGCCGCCGAGGCAGCCGGCGCGCGCTTCCTCTTCGGCACGCGTGTCACCGAGGTGACCTCGCGGTTCTCCGCCGCAACAGGCGTCGCTCGACAGGTCACCGGCGTTGTCACCTCCTCGGGGTCGGCCATCTCGGCGCCCGTCGTGGTCAATGCGGGCGGCCCCCACTCCGGACAGATCAACCTGATGGCACGCTCGCCCCTGGCTCTGGCGACCGCGCCTGTCCGCCAGCAGCTCCTCGAGGGGCCCGCGCCCGGACTGATGCACGCGCCCACCCACTTGCCCGTGCTGGCCGATCTGCCGGGCGGCTGGTACTGCAAGCCCGACGCTCACAGGTTTCGCGTGGGCAGTCTGGACCCGCGTGACGAGCTGGACTTCCAGGCCGATCCCGACCGAGTCGATCCCGTCGTCAGCGCCGCGTTCCGCAAGGACAAGCTGTCCGGCGCCGCCGCGCGCTTACCCGGCGCCAAGCTGCGCTCGCCCAGGCCGATGGTCGGTGTCTACGACGTCACCGTGGCCGACTGGCACCCGATCCTCGATCGCACGGACCTGGACGGCTACTTCGTCGCGGTCGGCACCAGCGGCGCCTGGTTCAAGGGCGCGCCGGTCATCGGCCACCTGATGGCCGAGCTGGTCGAGGCCGTGCGCGATGGCTTCGACCACGATCGCACGCCCCTCCTGGTCCGTCTGCCGTACACCCGCAATCTGCTCGACCTCGGCTTCTTCAGCCGCCGCAGGTCGCCCATCGCCGCCGCGGGCGTGCTCGGGTAGAGCGGGTCGGTTGAGCGTTTCGGCCCACCCGGCCGGAGCGAAACGGACCGGTCACCGGGCCGCCGGATGGGCGGGCGGCCGGAAGTCGACCTCGCAGGAATCGCGACACGTCGCTCCAGGACACGAATTCCGAGGCGCGTTATGCAATCTGGCACGCCGGCTGCTTGAGGGAGGGCGCGGAACAAGCCGGGTCGACGGAGCACAAGGAGAAGAAGATGACGATGAGGTTCGCGAGGCTGCTGGGAATCTGCGGGATGCTGGTCTTCTCGGTCGGGTCCACGGGCTGCGTCAAGCTGCCGGGAGCCAACACGGCGGGCAACGCCGCCAAGAACGCCGCCAACGCCCTGCGCGTGGGCCAGAGCAACCCGGCCGCCAACGTCGCCGGCCGCGTCCGAAACGCCATCGCCGCGCCTACACAGGCCGGCGTGAGGACGCCCCTGAAGGGCACGCCCCGGCAGGCCTCCGAGTCCGCCTCCGCTGCCGACCGCCCCGCGAGCATGACCGCCAACGGCTTTCAGAGCCGCGCCGCCAAGATCGAGGACGACAAGCTGGTCGACAGCTACATGCTGGGTCGAGAGGCCGGCCAGCGATCCGCCAGCACCGACGGCGCGGCCAACCTCACCGGCGGCGACAAGGTCGCCGCGAGCGACACCCGGACCGATTGGAGCGCCTTCAACCAGCCTTCCGAAGTTCAGGGCGAAACGGCCCCCGAGTACCAGGTCAAGCAGTCGGATCTCACCACCGGCGAATAGCGTCGACCCCGCATCGTCCCGGGCGCCTGGCATCTGCCGGGGCCCGGGACTTTTTGTTTTCGACGCCCGCGCGTACCGGCGGGCTCGGGCCGGCTGGTAGGATCGATGCGTGATTCAGGTCCCGGGTTATCGGATCATTCGCAAACTTGCGGTGGGCGGCGGAGGCACTGTCTTCCTGGCGGAACAGTCGAGCCTCAACCGGCGCGTGGCCCTGAAGCTGCTGGCCACAGGCCTCTTTCCGACGGAGGAAGCACGCCGGCGATTCCTCAACGAGGCCCACTTCCTCTTCCGGCTCACCCACCCGAACGTGGTGGCCGTCTACGACGCCGAGTTCGCCGGCGAGCGCGCGTTCATCGCGATGGAGCACCTGGAAGGCGGCAGCCTGCGCGCCGAGATGCACAAGGCGGCGGGGCTGCTGCCCCTGCCGCGCGTGCTGGAGATCGTCGCCGCCGTGGCGCGGGGGCTGCATCACGCGCACCAGGCCGGCGTCGTGCACCGCGACCTGAAGCCCGAGAACGTCTTCCTCGGCGCAAAGGGCGAGGTAAAGGTCGGGGATTTCGGCCTTGCGACCAGCGAGCGCAAGCTGGCCCAGGTCGACACCCAGCGCGGCATGGTCCTCGGAACGGCCGGCTACATCGCTCCCGAGGTGATCACCGGCGGCAAGGCCAGCCCGGCCTCGGACGTCTACTCGCTGGGTGTGGTGCTCTTCGAGCTGGTGGCTGGCCCCTGCAAGCCGCTGGAGCAGCTCAGGAGGGACCAGGCGGCCGGGAAGGTGGCCGTCCCGCTGCCGGCGCCTTCCCGCATGACGCCTGACTTGCCGCCCGAGCTGGACAGCCTGATTGTCGACTGCCTGGCGCCGGAGCCCGCGTCCCGGCCGCCGCTGCCGGGATTGATCCGCAGACTGGACAAGCTGCGGCAGCAGTTTCCGAGCGACTCCTACCGGCTAGCGTTGGAGAGCAGCTCGGGTGTCATCACGGCCGCGGAGCCGCTGTCTCCGGCGCCAACCGCGCCGATTCGGAGCGGCTGGGTTCTGCCGGTTGCTCTCCTGGCCGTGATCGCGGTCCTGTTGGCGGCCGCGGGGTTCATCCGACAGCAGGGCGGACTGGCCGTGCTGCGCGGCCGGATCGAGGCCGGAGGTGCGCCCGCCGAGAGTGCTCCGGTCCTGAGCGATCCGTGGCCGGCTCCGATCCAGCGTGTGACGGCCGGCGGAGATCGCATCCGGCTCCATCTGGCCTCGCCCGCCGAGCGGGACTGCAGCGTGGAGCTGGTCGACGTCGCCACCGACAAGGGCGCGGTGCTGCAGCTTGCCCGGGGCGCCATGGGTCTCTCGATGTCCGGCCTGACGCCGGACCGTGCCTACATCGCCCGGCCTGCCGGCCGGCCCGAGGCCGCGATACCGATCCGGACGATGCCGTTGGCGGCAGCCGCCGAGGCCGTACAGCTCTTCCGCATCCAGTCGCCCGAGACGACGTTCGCGTCCAGGCTGAAGCCGCGCGAGGAGAGGCCGAAGTCGCTGCTGACGCACGTGTTCGTCGACATCGCCCAGGACGGCGACGCGGTCTTCGTGCTGGCGGGTTTCAACGGCGAGAAGAGCGCCGCGGCGTGGCTGGCGGAGAGCTCGGATGGTGGCGAGACCTGGTTCGAGCCGCTGGTCGTGGGGAGGGTCGCCAAGGAGATCACGGACGTCCACCTGTTCGCCAGCGGCGGGGCGGTGGTCGCGGCCTGGTGCGGGTACGACACGGGCGGACAGAGGATATGGGTGACGCGGCGGAAAAAGGACTCGATGGAGTGGTTGGCTCCGTTTTCGATTCCGGCCGGGAGCCGGCCTCCGGCGGTGTTGATGACCGCGGACGGCCTCCTGCGGGCGATGATCGCGTCCTCGGTCTCGGCGGGGCGGACCGAGCTCGAGTACGTGGAGCACGAGATCGCGACAGGTCGTCAGCTGCTGCGCGCGCCGGGCCCCGAGATGGGCAATGCCGGGAAGTCGGTGGTCGACCAGAAGCTGCTCGAAAGCGGGGCCGGACTCCTCTGGGTGGCTCGGTCGGCGGCCGCGTACCCGCTCAAGCAGGGTGTGTACTCCTGGTGTGGTCGGCCCGAGCTGGGCGTGTGGGAGCGGCTGCGCTCCTTCGGCCCGCCCGAGAAGGAGATGGGAGCGTACGACCTGGCGCAACTCGGAGGCGCTATCATTGCGGCCTACGAGGTGTCGGCCACGATGAACGTCAGGTCCAGCTCTGACGCCATGGCCACTCTGGCGCCAGCCAAGCTGGAGCCTCCCCCCAGCTGGGTCTGCTCCGACCCGGGCCTGGTGACGGACGGCAAGCAATGCTTCCTCGCCTTTCTGGACGCGGCGGCGGTAGGCACGCGCGTCAAGCCCAGCCTCTTCCTCTACGCCAGCGAGGATGCCCGGAGCTGGAAGCTCGTCGCTTCCAAGCGTGCGATGCTGGCGGCCTGCAGGCATCTCTACATCGCCAGCGGGTCGGGCTCGGTCAACATCGTGATGTTCGACGAGCTGGAGGGTGTGCTGGCAATGCGCCTGGCGCTCTGAGCTCTTGCCCAGCAGCCGGGCGTTGCGATTCGCGGTCGAGGCCTCTAGGATCGGGGGCGTGGCAGGGGCATCGGTGAAGGACGGAGACTGCACGCGCCGGGTGCGGATGGGCGATTCATGGGCGACCCTGATCGAGTTGCCTGGGCTGCGGCTAACGGTCATCGAGGGCCCTGAGCGCGGGCGGAAGCGGGACTTCGCGCTCTCGACGATCCGGATCGGGACGGCCCAGGGCAATGATCTGGTGCTCAGGGACTCGACGGTCTCCCGGAACCACGCGCGCCTGGAGCAGACACCGTCGGGCTGGCTCGTCGCCGACCTGGGCAGCAGCAACGGCACGCTGCTGGACGGCGTGCGGGTGCGGGAGGGATACGCCAAGGAGGGCAGCCGCATCCAGGTGGGCGAGACGGTGCTGGAGCTGAAGTCCCGCACCGAGAACCACTATGCCGTGATGCGCGAGGAGGACGGCCTGGGGCCGCTGGTGGGCGGTAGCTCGCGTATGCGGGAGCTCTACGCGTTGATCCGGGCCGTGGCGCCGACGCCGGCGCCCGTGCTCATCCAGGGCGAATCGGGCACGGGCAAGGAGCTGGCTGCGCGCGCCATCCACGAGCTCTCCGGGCGTTCGGGTCCGCTAGTCGTCTTCGACGCTGCGGCGACCAGTCCGGACCTGATCCGCAGCGAACTGTTCGGGCACGCGAAGGGGGCCTTCACGGGCGCGGCGGAATCACGCGAGGGAGCCTTCCGCAGGGCCGACGGTGGGACGCTCTTCCTCGACGAGTTCGGGGAGCTTCCGCTGACGCTGCAGCCGAACCTGCTGCGGGCGCTGGAAAGCCGCGAGGTGACGCCAGTCGGCTCGGACCGAACCTACCCCGTCGACGTGCGCGTGGTCGTCGCGACGAACCGCGACCTGGAGAGCGAAGTGCGCGCCGGCCGCTGTCGGGAGGACCTCTATCATCGCATCGCGGTGGTGCGGTTGAAGCTGCCGCCGTTGCGTGAGCGCCGTGAGGATGTGCCGGGTCTGGTCCGCCACTTCGCGGCCAAGCTCGCGGCCGACAGTGAGCTCGGAGCGGACGTCCTGGAGTGTCTGGCGCGTCACGACTGGCCCGGGAACGTGCGCGCTCTTAGGAACACGATCGAGCGGCTCGGAATCGTCGCGCGCGGCCGAAGGGCCACTCCGCGCGACCTCGACCTGCCGGGTGCCGTTGCGGCTTCGCCCGCGGGTTCGGTCGATCCCGTTGCTGCCTTGGCGCCCGTGGCGAGTGTGCAGGCCGCTGACGCCTCGGGCAAGACGCTCGAGCAGGCCGAGCGCGAGGCGATCTTGGCGGCGCTGCGGCGCACGGGTGGCAACAAGTCCGCTGCAGCTCGCCTGCTCGGAATCGCGCTGACGACGCTGAAGCGCAAGCTGGCGTCGATCCCGGACGGCGAGCTGCCCTAGCCGTGACGACTTCGCGAGGCCTGCCGGGCGACGCCGCCAAGGCCGATCTGCCGCCGTCGCTGCTGGCGACCTACGCTTTCGAGCGCTGGTTGGGGCGCGGCGCCACCAGCGTCGTCTACCTGGGACGCCAGACCAGCCTGGGCCGGCGAGTGGTCGTGAAGGTGCTCTCGCGCTACGACCCCGAGATGGGCGAGCGGTTCCTGCGGGAAGCGCGCGTGCTGGCGGGGCTGCGCCATCCGGCCATCGTCGGGCTGCTCGACTTCGGCACGGCGGGCGAGCGGCTCTACATGACGTACGCCTACGAGCAGGGGCGGACGCTGGCCACCGTCCTGGAGGAGAAGCGCTCGCTGTCGTGGCGCGATTCGGCGGCCATCGCTCGGCGGCTCGCGGAGGCACTGGCCGAAGCGCACGGCAAGGGGATCGTCCACCGCGACCTCAAGCCCGGCAACGTGCTCATCGGCGACGACGGCGAGGCCAAGCTCCTCGACTTCGGGTTCAGCCGGGAGCTGGGGAGCACGCTGACTGCCGACGGCGAGTACATCGGCACGCCTGCCTACTCGGCGCCCGAGCATTGCCACAGCGGCCAGTGCGATGCGCTGTCGGACATCTACTCACTCGGGGTCGTGCTCTACGAGCTGCTCACGGGTGAGAACCCGTTCAGGGGCGGCTCCACGCTGGAGGCGCTCAACCTCCAGTTGACGGTGCATGTGGATTCGTTTCCTCCGTCGGCTCCGGATGTGCCAGAGGAGCTGAGGGCGCTGGTGCTCGAGATGCTCGAGAAGGGGCCGGGCGACCGGCCGGCCTCGGCGGCGCTCGTCGCCGCGCGCCTGGGGACCCTCCTGGGCGATTCGTCGGCCCCGGCGCGGGCCGCTGCCGCCGAGGCGCTTCCAGGGGGTTCGGCGGTCCAGCCCGCTCCGCTGCCCGCGAAGCCGCGGCCGCCCACGGGGACCGTGCGGCTCCCTACACAGGAGGCCCGGGTGCCGGCTGGCGAGCCGCAGGCGGGCAGGCGCTGGCTCGCGGTGGTGGCGGTGCTGGCCGTCCTGGCGTTCGCTGGCGCGGCATGGCAGTACGGCTGGCAGGTGGTGCCGTCGCCTCAGGCTCCTCCGCGCCAGGAGCGCGGCGGCCAGGGCGCTCCGGCGGCTCCGGCCGGACGCGCGGTCCGCGCCGCTCTTACGCCCGCGCCGGAGCTGGTCACCTTCGAGCTCTCGCCTGCGGGCCGGGTCAGGTCGGTGCGCTTCACTCTTGCCTCCAGCGCCCAGGCCAGGCTCGAGGAGGAGACCGGCGGGCAGCCCGAGTGGTCGGAGAGCCAAAAGATTCATCGACTCCATAGGGCCGGGATCGACCTGGCTGGAAGGTTCTCGATAGCGTTGCGCAGCCGCGAGGGCAGCGAGCTGCGCCACGGTCCGTTCGCGGGCTCCGCCACCGAGGTTCTGGAGAATGTCGCGGGCGAAGTGCGCTCGCTGGAGGCCTTCCCCGCTGCTGTGGGCGCCGCCCTCTGCGATGTCCACAAGCTGCCCGCCCAGCAGGTGACGCCGCGGTTGCTGGAGCTCCTGGGTGCGATGGGCCCCGTCAAGGCCATTCGCTCGCTCGACCCGTACTTTGCATTGCCGGGTTCGGCGGACTTGAGGTTGCCCGTCTCTCAGCGCCGCACGCTCGTCGCGCTGCGGCAGGTCGGCTTCGAGCTGGACAGGGCCCGGCTCTTCCTCGTCTCCATCGGCACAGGCGGCGCCGAGGTCGAGGCGTGGGTGCCCTGGGGCGTCAAGTCCGTCCTCGACGCGAACACCCCCGTGGCGGCGCTGGCCACCGTGCCGTTGCTGGAGAGTGCTCGATGGTTCGACATCCCGCCTTGTCATAACGACTGCAGCGCCGGCACGGCCACCTCACCGCTGGCTACCGCCGCAGTCGAGCTGCCGCCCGTCGCTTCCGCTCGGCGCATCATATTGCGGCTGCATGCCCAGTACACGACTCCCCTGCGCTACACCCGCGTGCACGTCCGCGGCCGGTTCGCGCCGGACCAGCCGCCGCTCGAACAGGCGATCTACCTGCAGAAGCACCCGATCACGCTCGACCACGAGGCCACGTTCCTGGTGGAACTCGACCCCGCCTTCCTCGCCTGCGGCCGCCTGGAGCTCGCCGTCCGCACCGGCTGCCTCCCCGAGTTCCTCGGCGCGCCCGCCATCCGTAACCTGAGCCACGTCACCAGCCGCGCGATGCTCTCGATCACCGAAGCGCTCTCCGGGGACTCCTCGCGAGTTGAGCTCGGCCCCGCCAGCCTGATCCTGGAGCGCTGAACCCGTGCCCCAGCCCCAGCCCGTGCCCTAGCCCCAGCCCTCGCTCATCCTGAGCCTGTCGAAGGATGCCCCGCCGCGCTCGTGGGCTCTCCGGGCCCTTGCGCCGGGCACTACGCCGTGACGCAGTTACGGCCGGTTTCCTTGCTCTGGTAGAGCCGCCGGTCGGCCTGCTCGATGAGCGACGCGTAGTGCTGGCCGTCGGCCGGGTAGGTGGCGATGCCGACGCTGATCGTCACGGCTGGGAGGTTGCGGTCCGCGTCTGCGGTAGAGGATTCGGTCAGGCGTCGCAGACGCTCGGCATACGTGATCGCGCCGGCGCGGTCGGTTCGCGGCAGTAGGATGGCGAACTCCTCGCCGCCGAAGCGGCATGCCACGTCGACCGAGTCGCGGGCCGTGTCGAGGATGAAGTGGGCGACCTTGATGAGCAGCTCGTCGCCGACCATATGGCCGTAGTTGTCGTTCACCTGCTTGAAGAAGTCGATGTCGATCATCAGCAGGCTGAACTCCTCCTTGAAGCGGCGGGCGTTGGCGATCTCGTCGCCGACGCGGGCGGAGAAGTAGCTGGGCACGAAGAGACCGGTCTTCGATTCTCGGATCGTCTCGCTGTAGAGCCGTGCGTTCTCCAGGCTGCGCGCGGCCTGGGAAGCCAGCGCCACCAGCAGCCTCAGGTCGCTGTCGTTGTACTCGCTGCCGTCCTTTTTGTTGACGACGTTGATCACGCCGATCGGCTTGTTCTCGACCAGGAGCGGGACGCAGATGAGCTGGCGGATGGACTGCTCGAACTCCTTGGACTGACCCGGGAGACTTGCGAACTGGGGATCGAGGTGGCCCAGATTGCAGACGATCGGCTCCCCGCGGGCAAAGACCCGGCCGGCGATGCCCTCGCCGATGGCGATCTGCGGGGCCAGCGCCGGGTCCCAGCTTCCGCCGCGCACGTGCTGGGTCCTCAGCTTGTCGGCCTCCTCATCGAGCATCATGATCGAGGCCCAGCTGGAATTGAGGGCGTCGAGGATCATGTCGAGCAGATAAGTGAGCAGCTCGGGCGAGTAGCTCTTGAAGTTCATCGCCTTGGAGACTTCGAAGAGCACCTTGATCTCGAAGTACTTGCGGTCCAGCTCCTTGCGAGCGTCGTCGATCTCGGTGATGCGCTGCCGGATCTCCGAGCCCATCTGGTTCACGCTTTCGGCCAGCACTGTCAGCTCGCGCGGGCCGTCGACCCAGGCGCGCCGGCCGTAGTCGCCGGCGGCGATGCGCCGGACGCTGGCGACCACGAGGCGGATGGGCCCCGCGATGTAGCGGGCAAGGAAGGTGGACAGGAGAATGCCGAGGAGGATGGCCGGCAGGAAGAGCTTCAGGAGCCGGCGCTGGGTCTCGCGGACGACGGCGTCGATGGCGGGCCCCATCTCCAGGCCGACGCGCAGGAACGCGTTGACGTCCTTGCCGTGCTCCAGCGCCACGGCGGTCGAGAACTCCATCCAGCGGCGCGTGTCCTCTGCGAACTTCTGGATGAGCACCTCGGAGCGCCGGTCGGCGTCGCGGATGGCCGCGACGTAGGCGGCCACCGAGCGATCGCGGCCGGCCGCGTCCTTGAGGCTGCCCGCGGGCGCGCCGATGCGCTCGACGAAGGGTGTGTCGGCGAGCTTGCGGCCCTGAAACGTGGGGGTCGTGTGGGCCAGGATGTTGCCCTCGGCGTCGATGAGCGTGGCGTGCTGGTAGAGACGATGCTCGCGGCCCTCCATGATGAGCTGCTGGATCTGGACGAAGTCCTGCTTCAGAACCGGGTCGACCAGGAAGCGCGCGAACATCTGCGTAAGGCTGCTGCCGCGCGCCTCGAGGCTGTCCGTGAGGACGCTCTTCTCGTGGCGATAGACCGTGTAGGCGAGAAGGCCTAGGACGAGTGAAAGGAGAAAGCCAATCCAGAGAGAGAACTGGAGCCGCAGACCCATGCCGCCCTCACCGGACGCCATCGGATGTCCTCGAGACCAGCCGTCTCACGTAGTCATAGTCGGAGTCCCGAACGGGCGCGAAGCCGAGCACGTCCTCGAACTTGAGCGCGTGGTCCTCGAAGAGCGCCAGGAAGGCGGCGCGGATGCGGTCCTTGAGCTCCTGCGGCGCCGAAGCCAGGACCACGATCGGTTCGCCCGGGATCGGTTCCGTGCGGGCCAGCACTCGCAGCGCGGCCAGCCGCACGGGATCGTTGCTGACCGCTTCTTCGGCGGCGCCCTCGTAGATGGCGCCCGCGTCCACCTTGCGCAAGAGCACGTTCAGTACGACGTTGGCGTGATTGCCGAGGAAGTCGGGCTCGCCGGGACGCAAAGTCTTCAGGTCTGCGGGTACGCGGACGCCTGCCTGCTCCAGCATCAGCCTGGGGAAAAGATAGCCGCTGGCCGAGTCGTGGTCCACGAAGCCGAAGCGGCGCCCTCGGAGATCGGCCAGCGAGTAGATCCGGGCGTCTCGGTGGGTGATGACGAGGCCGGTGTAGGTGCGGCCCGTCCTGCGCACCGGGCAGACCAGCGGGGTCAACTCAACCCCGCGGGCGCGGGCCTGCGCGTAGGCCAGCGTCCCCAGCCAGGCGGCGTCTGCCTCGCCGGCGCGGAGCCGATCGACCGCCCCCTCGTAGTCGGGCGCCAGCACCAGAGAGGCCTTGCCTGCCCTCAAGCGCCGGGCCAGCGCCTCCAGGAATCCCTGGGCGTCCTTGTACAGCCCGCGCGCACCCGAGTACGGGATTCGCGCCAGCCGGAACGCGCCGGCCGCCCCCCCCCCGCCAGAGGCCGTCACTGCTGGCTCCGTCGCCGCCAGCCCCCACGTCCCCCCCAGGAGCAGGACAACGCCCGCCGCAATCCCGGGGCTGGCTGCTCGACCGCGGACCGTCATGCAGCCCCACTCGTACCACGTCCCACTCCAACCCGGCAAGCTCGGGAAAACCGGGGACACACGACCTATTTTTTCAAAATAGGTCGTGTGTCCCCGGTTTTCTCCGGCAGGACGTGGCAGCGAGCCGCGAGGAGCGAAAATGGGGCAACTCGACTTGCCCCAAAATCTTTTTGGGGCAAGTCGAGTTGCCCCATTTCTTTGGGCGCCTTAACTGGGCAGGGCGTGAGGTCGGGCAAACGGATTCTGCTCGTGTGCATGCTGGCGCTGGCGCCGTGCGCGGTGGCGGCCGAGGAGAATCCTTTCCACCTGAAGGACACGCGCGAGGCCTTCGAGCACCCTTCGGTTCCGCAGGAAGTGCCGGACGGGCTCACCGTCAAGTTCCGCCTGGGGAAGGGCGGACCGCTGGTGGAATCGAAGAATCTGAACGGCCGCTTCGACCGAGTCGAGGAGACTGCCAAGCTCCTGGACAAGGAGGGCTACCCGCTGGAGCGGCAGGCCGCCGTTCAGGAACTGGCTCGCTATCCCGGCGAGCCGACCGTCTATGCCCTCATCCCGGCGCTGCGCGATATCAATCCGTTCGTGCGTGAGCGCGCCGCCGCGGCGCTCGGCGAGATGGGGGACGTCCGCGCCATCCGTCCCCTGATCGACATGCTCGGCTACAGCGACCACGGTCGCGCCGAGGTCGCCGCGCGGGCCCTGGAGAAGATCACCGGCGTGCAGAACCTGGGCGCCAGCCTGGAGGCGTGGGAGACCTGGTGGGAAGCCTACCGGAAGTGGCCGCACGGGATCGGAACGCCGAAGAAGAGCGGCCCGTAGGCACCGGGTGAAAACCCGGTACAGGTAGACGCCACGGAATCCTTTGGTGGCTACAGCCTTCGCGCCTTGAGGTTGAGCGACTTGGGCGGCGGGGGAGGGGCGGCCAGGCGGCGTTCGGAGGCGGGGCGCTCGATGCGGAACAGGTCCTCCAGGAGCCGCAGCACATCCAGGTTCTTGCGGGGGCCTAGGAAGATGCTGAACGTGGAACCGTCCTCGACCCGGAAGGCGGGGCCAGCGGTGCGGCGCACGTGCGCCAGCCACTCCATGAAGGAAGCGGCCCGATCCGGATCGGGTGGGGGCGGTGCAGGCGGCTCGGGGGGCGGGGCCACGACGCGGCCGGTGGCCGTGACGGTCGGCGCGGGTTTCGGGGCGGGCGCGACGGCCGCGCCCGGCACCTGGTAGCCGGCGCCCTCTGGGAACTTGAAGAAGACGCGGCCTTCCTTCTGCTGCATGCCGGCGACGCCGGAATCGGTGGCGCGCATCTTGACTCGCATCAGGCGGAAGAGCGTGTCGAGCTTCTCGGGCGGCTTGCCGTAGCGGTCCTTGAGCTCCTGGATGTTGGCCTGCAGCTCGTCCTCGCTGGTGACCTCGGCCAGCCGCCGGTAGTGCGTGATGCGGCTGTCGATGTCGGCGATGTAGCCGGCCGGGATGTAGCAGTCGATCTGCAGCTCCAGCTTGGTCAGCTCGCGCGGGGCCTCCTGCGGTTGGCCCTTCAAGTCGGCCACGGCCTCGCGCAGCAGGCGGGTGTAGAGCTCGAAGCCGACGGCGTCGATGAATCCGTGCTGTTCGGCGCCCAGGATGTTGCCGGCGCCGCGCAGCTCGAGATCGCGCATCGCGATCTTGAATCCGCTGCCCAGGTCGGTGTGCTCTTCCAGCGCCTTGAGCCGCTCGAAGGCC
Source organism: Candidatus Wallbacteria bacterium (assembly GCA_016213845.1). Taxonomy (GTDB): domain Bacteria; phylum Muiribacteriota; class UBA6191; order JACPRK01; family JACPRK01; genus JACPRK01. The sequence goes on along the minus strand of JACQZN010000023.1, from coordinate 12,104 downwards.
ATCCCCGAGAGGCTCGACTTCGACGGGTAGAAGAGGTAGGCGTACGCCTGGCGGCTGGTGCGGCCGACGCGCCCGCGGAGCTGGTAGAGCTGCGCGAGGCCGAAGGCGTCGGCGCGGTGCATCACGATGGTGTTGACGTTGGGGACGTCGAGGCCGCTTTCGATGATGGTGGTGGAGATGAGGACGTCGAACTTCGCCGCGTAGAAGTCGTTCATCAGGTCCTCGAGCTCCTGGCGGTCCATCTGGCCGTGGCCGCACCGGATCCGCGCCTTCGGTACCAGCTTCTTGAGCCAGGCCGAGGCCACGTCCATGGAGTCGATGCGGTTGTAGACGTAGTAGATCTGGCCGCCGCGCTCCAGCTCGCGCTCCACCGCACCCTTGACGAGCTGCTCGTCGTACTCGAGCACGTAGGTCTTGATGGGCAACCGCCCGGGCGGCGGCGTCGTGATGACGCTGATGTCGCGTGCGCCGGACATCGCCAGATTGAGCGTCCTGGGGATCGGCGTCGCCGTCATCGTCAAGACATCCACCGACTCCTTGAAGCCCTTGATCTTCTCCTTGTGGGTCACGCCGAAGCGCTGCTCCTCGTCCACGACCAGCAGCCCCAGGTCCTTGAACTTCACGTCCTTCGAGAGGATGCGGTGGGTGCCGATCAGCACGTCCACCTTTCCGATCTTGGCGTCGGCCACCAGCTGCTTCTGCTGTTGCGGCGTCCGCAGCCGCGAGAGGCACCCGATGTTGACGGGGAAGGCTGCCATCCGGGTCTTGAACGTGTGGAAGTGCTGTTCTGCCAGGATGGTAGTCGGCACCAGCACGGCGACCTGCTTTCCGTCCTGGATCGCCTTGAACGACGCTCGCACGGCAACTTCGGTCTTTCCGTAGCCGACGTCGCCGCAGAGCAGCCGGTCCATCGGCCGCTCCTTGCGCATGTCGGTCTTGACCTCGGCGATGGCGCGCAGCTGGTCGGGCGTCTCGGTGAACGGGAACAGCCCCTCCAGCTCCTGCATCCAGGTGTTGTCCGGGCTGAAGGCGAAGCCGTGGACCATCTCGCGCTTTGCGTAGAGCTCGAGCAGCTTGCGGGCCAGCTCTTCGACCTCCTTGCGGACCCGGTGCTTGGCCTGGCTCCAGCGAGCGCTGCCCAGCTTCGATAGACGCGCCGAACCCTCGTCGCTGACGCCGACGTAGCGCTGCACGCGATCGAGCTGGTTGACCGGGACGAACAGCTTGTCGCCGCGGTCGTACTCGAGCTCCAGGTAGTCCTGCTGCACGCCGTCGACGCGCAGCTCCTTGAGACCGAGGAAGCGGCCCACGCCGTGTTCGTAGTGGACGACCAGGCTGCCCTCGGTGATCTCGGAGAAGTGGCTGAACTTCATGCCGTCAGTCTCGGGGCCGGAGGAGGCCGCGGCCGGGTCGCGCTCCTTGGCGCGGCGGTCGCGCCAGAGGTCGTTCTCCGTGACCAGGATCAGCTTCTCCTCGGGCAGCTCGAAACCCTGCTCGAGCTCCGCCATGACCAGCGCCACCGCCGTCACCGACCCGGCGCGCGGTACGACTTCCAGCCCCGCTTCGTCCAGCACCTCGGCCAGGCGCTGCCGGCCGCCCGGGGTCGACGCCGCGACGACGCGCGTGAACGCCTGTTCTCCCCGCTCGCGCAGGTCAGAGAGCATCCGGTCCTGGTTCCCCAAGTACTCCGGGAGGGTCTTGCAGGCGACGGAGAAGACATGCGCGGCCTCGGCGCCCGGGCCGACTCGCACCCGGGCCAGACCCGAGATGACTGTTTCCAGCTCGGACCAGGCCTGCTCGCCGTACGCCTTCTCGGCGATGTCGCGGGCGACGTCACGCGCCAGCCGGCTGGTGGCGTCGACCACGAGCGAGGCCGATGGGAAGTGGACGGGAAGCAATGAGGCCTCATGCGGCAGGTGGGCCAGCAGCCGCTCCACGCCCTTCGGGAGCTTGCCGGCCTTCATCGACTGCAACAGGGCGGCGGACTTTTCGTCCAGCTGCACGTTGGTCAGGAAGCCGGGGGCCGGGTGGGGCAAGACCTCACGGACGGGGGCGATGGTGGCCGATTGCAGGGGCCCCACGGACCGCTGGGTCGTCGGATCGAAGAGCCTGAGCGATTCGACCGTGTCGCCGAAGAGCTCCACCCGGAAGGGGCGAGTGGAGAGAGTTCCGTAGATGTCGACGATGCCGCCGCGCACGGAGAACTCGCCCATGGTCTCGACCCTGGGCGCGCGCACATAGCCCAGGGCATCGAGGTGGCCGAGCAACATATCGCGGTCGACGACGGCGCCGACCTGTAGGGGGCGGCGGGCCTTGCGGAAGGTGCCGGGAGCCATCGTGAGCGACAGCGCAGCCAGCGGCGTGGCGGGCACGACGACGGGGCGTGCCTCGGCCAGCGCCTCGAGCACCTTGAGGCGGTGCGAGATCTCGTACCATCCCAGGGGGAGGACCTCGTGCTCCAGCACATCCGGTCCCGGGAACGGGAGCAGCCTGTCTGGCTCGAGCACCGTGGAGAGGTCCTGGGCCGCTGCCCGGACAGCCTCCTCGTCATCCAGCAGGAAGAGGATGGGGCGATCTTGCGCCAGCGTGGCCGCGAGCAGGCGCGAGGCCGAGCCCTGCAGACCCGCCAGGGCGACCGAGGTTTCGCCTGCCTGGAGCGCAGCCGCCAGCTCCCGGAAGAACCGGGTGGAGCGCAAGAGCGAGAGCAGGTCGGTGAGCATCGGCTGGCGACCTCCCGTTCCAGGCGCCGACCGCGCGCGGGAGGAGATCTCCTGGAAAACCCCGGAAGTGGGCGCGAAATCTAGCACGGAATGCGGCGGGAGTCCAGATCCGGAGACAAATCCCTAAGCCGCACCCCTGCTTTTGTCGAAAGAGATTCCGGAGGTGGTACGCCTCCGCGCATTCGGCTTCATGGTTCACAACGCGGAAGGGCGACCCAAAATGCAGACGGCACGCAAGGCACCGAGATCCCGAGCTCTCTGGCTGCTGCTCGTCTGGATGCTGGTGGCCGGCGTCACGCCGGCATGCGCGCAGTGTCTTCCAGGCGAAGCGGCCGGATCGGTGAAGATCACGCAACCGCAGGCCTTCCAGCAGGCCCAGCCATTCCGCACGAACCGCTCGCAGATCAACATCGGGTTCGAGCACGACGGCAACAGCGGCAGCTACCTCATCAAGACCGACGGCGCCGACGTGAACGGCTCCACTTTCCTGCCGTTGCCGACGGACAAGCAGGGCAACGTGCTGGCGGGCTTCAACACCGACGGCGTCAAGCAGATCGGCGTCGTCCTGCTGCAGCAGAAGTGCAACCTGGTCGTCGACAGTCGCCAGACGGGCGGTCAGAACGGTACGGCCTTCATCCAGTTCGACAGCAAGCCGCCGGTCATCACGCTTCAGTCCGTGACGCTGGGCGCGAACCCGCCGAACACGCCCACGCCGTTCAACAACCAGACCTTCATCACCAAGGAAGACCAGGTCACGATCGTCGGCACGGCGGTCGACCCGGACAACGGCTCCCCGGCGGCGGACATCAAGATCACGCTCAAGAACACGTCGAACAACCAGTCGCAGACGCTGCAGCTCGACGCGGCCTCGGGGACGTTCACGGCCAACGTGAGTCTGGCCGGCATCAACGACGGCGCCATCAACATAGAGATCGTTGCCGAGGACAAGATGACGGACTCGACGACGACGCCGAACAAGAGCGCGGCGACCGTCATCAAGTTCGTGCGCGACAAGACCGCGCCGAAGGTTCAGCAGCTGGAGATCATCCGCTTCGATGGCGATGCCAACCGCCGGCAGGTGCTGTCGCCGGGCGCCAAGTCGTTCGTTGGCCAGGAGATCGTCTTCCTGCGCGTGACGATGAGCGAGAAGATGGCGTCGCCGCCGCAAGTCCAGGTGACGCAGAATGCGGGCTCGAGGATTCCTGCGACCATCCTGACGGACCGCACGGTCAACGACACGGTCTTCACGTTCCAGTACAACGTGATCCCGGTGGAGGCGCAGAACGGACCGGCGCGCGTGGAGATCACGGGTGCCTTCGACGGCAACGGGCCGCTGCCGGACTTCGGTTTCGACCTGGCGAACAACCCCATCGCGCAGAACGACGCCAGCGCCACCTTTGCGCAGGCTTTCAGCGTGGACACCGTCTCGCCCGATCTGAACCGGTTGCCGCAGCCGCCCCCGCCCGGCCAGTTCGTCAGCGTTCCGAAGGACGGTGAGGTCGTCGGCAAGGACGCCTTCCCGAAGACCATCCAGGTGTTCGTCGACGACTTCAACACTGCCGTCGGTCCGGACGCGACCAAGACCTTCGCCAGTGGAGTCGATTTCTCCAACGTGTCCAATGCCGCGACGGGCACGGCCAGCGGCAGCGGGTTGACCATCAGCGTCAGGGGCCCTGCCGGCGACCTCCCCGGCACGCCCTCGGTCTCGCCGCCGACCGGTCTCTTCCTCAACCTGCCGGACTTCACGGGCAGCGCCAACTCCAACGCCAACTTCACCGACCGCGACGGCGACGGCGTCAAAGAGCCGCTCGACGGCGCTTACTCCATCACCGTGAACCTGGTCGACAAGGTCGGCAACCGCTCCACCAAGACGATCAACTTCCGGGTCGACACGGTGCCGGTGAGCGCCGAGTCGATCGCAGTCAACGTCGCCGGCTGCATCTCGCTTCAGACGCGGGAGTTCCCGGCGGTCGTCGTCAGCAGCCGGGACGCCGACTTCAACGTGACGGCGACCAACGTGGAGTTCTTCAGCCAGATCGGCGGCCCGAACTCCGTACCCGTCAAGTTCGACACCGACGCGCCCAACCGCGCCGCGGCGACCACGCCGGGCACCTCGGCGACCATCACGCTCAACAACATTCGCAAGCCCGGCCAGCCCGTGGCGACGGACCAGTTCCCGTTCCCGGTGCCCGCCGCGCCGACGGAGTTCGTGCCGCCCGGGACGATTGACCCGCGCACCGGCGCCAACGACGGCACCTACTTCGTGCGCGTCACGCCGAAGGACAACGCCGGCAACATCGGCACGGTCAGCACCACCAGCAGCCGCCGTCAGGCTTTCCTCGACTTCCCGGTCCAGATCGACAACACCGACCCGTTCGTGGAGCGCACCTTCCCGGTCGTCAACCAGGCGATCGCGGGCCCCATCAACTTCTTCGAGACGGTCGTCGTCGACCCGGTGGCAACCAACGGCAACGCCGGCTGCGGCATCGACGTCAACGCGACCAACATGGTCGCCCGCATCGAGGCTGCCTACCAGCCGAACCGGGTTCCCTCGAGCTTTGTCGACACGCCCGGCCAGTTCCCTTCGAAGCTGCGCGGCACGCTCAAGTTCATCCATATCCCCAACTCGCTCGACCCGACGCGCAACGACTTCAACCCCAAGGACGACCGCTTCCGCGTGGCGCTGGAATTCACCGATCCGGTCACGGGCCGCAGCCGCACGCTGCCGACGGACGGGTCGATGGACGGCATCTACTCCATCGCGGTCAACCCGGTCGACCGCGCCGGCAACAGTCTCGACATCAACCCGCTGTCGCCCGCCCGGCTGGGCCAGTACTTCGGTCTGAAGCCCGACGCGGAGTCGACCATCAACCTGGCGCAGTTCTTCTTCCTGATCGATAACATCCCGCCCGACGTCGAGGTCGACAACTTCCCCGACGGCGCGCTGCTGGCCGGTCAGCCCGGCCGCCTGAAGGACGCGCTCGGCAAGACGGCGACGTCGGTCGCCGCGGCTGTCGGCGCCACGGGCGTCGTGGCCGGCCCCGTCATCGGCGCGCGGCCGTTCCGGATCACCGGGGTGGCGATCGACAAGTCGGCGCAGCTCGGCGCGCAGGTCGGCGGCCAGAACGATCCATTCAAAGGCGGCGCCGACATCGACCGTGTCGAGTACTTCCTCGAGGTCGTCAACGCCCAGGGACCGGTCGCCGGCGAGCCGCCCCAGCAGAACCAGCAGACCGGCGAGATCACCCCGGGCAAGCTCAATCCGATCATCCCGGTGACGCGCGCTATCCTCGACCCGGTGCAGATCACCGACCCGCCTCCCGGCAACGACGCCACGCGCACCACATCGCGCTCGATGGATTCCGGATTCGCCGGCTCCGTGCGCGAGCGTCGCAAGTTCACCATCGACGACATCCTGCCGAGCGAGGACCGGCTCTTGAAGCCGAAGAACCTGGACGAGTTCTACCGCTTCACCATCCGGGCCATCGACCGCGCCGGCAACGTCACCTCCATCGCGCGGCGCGTCACGGTCGACATCAACGACGTCAAGCCGCCTGCGCTCATCGAGCCGGCCGACAACACCTTCTCGAAGACGCCCATCCTCAAGTTCAAGTGGGGCAACGTCAGCGGCATCCGCAAGTTCCGCTGGAAGATCTCGCCGCCCCCGGGCAGCAGCCTCAAGCCGTTCGAGCGGATCATCAACAAGTCGCCCGAGGACGTCAACAACCTGGAGCGCAACGTCGTGCAGATCACGCTCCCGGAGGAAGGTCTCTGGAAGTGGAGCGTCTCGAGCTTCGACCAGGTCGGCAACGAAGGCGTCGCCTCCAATGAGTTCCGCGTCACCGTCGACCTCACTCGCCCCACCATCAACGGCGACAAGGCGACCGTGACCGGCGACGTGCAGCCCACCAACCGCTCCGGCGTGATCGGGATCGGGACCTTCAACGTGCGACTGGAGTTCAGCGAGCGGCTCAAGACCGCACCGTTCGTGAGCTGGCAGCCGGCCAGCGCCTCCACCGGCGCCATCCTGCTGACGACCGCCGGCTTCACGGGCAGCGTCTACGAGGCCCAGGGCACCATCCCGCGAGACGCCGATCCGCGCGTCTTCGACGGCCGGGCCAGCCTGGTGGTCAACAACGTCAACGACCTGGCGGGCAACCCGATCAACGGCCAGAACCAGGTCACCATCGACGGCTTCGAGGTCGACACCGGTCCGGCCTTCCAGGCGCGCTTCTTCATCAGCCCGCTCACGCCCTCCGAGATGACGCTGGTGGTGCTGGCCAGCGAAGAGCTGCAGCAGACGCCGCGCTTCTCCGAGCTGGTCGGCCTGGCTCAGGTGACGAATGATTCGTTCCGCGTCGCGACCAATCCGCGCGCCTTCTACACGACGCTCAAGATCCTGCAACCGAACATCGACCAGGTGGCCAAGGCCTCCATCTCGGGGACCGACCTGGAGGGAAACGTCAGCCGCCGCGACCTGCGACTGAGCGTGACGCGGCTGCGCAAGAACATCGCCATCCGCCTCAAGGCGGCCGATAGCGACTTCACGCTCGACGTCCCCGAGGGGGCCGTCAAGAACGACACGACGGCATATGTTTTCCCGGCGCACGACGGATTCGGCGCCGCCGGGGCGGAGCCGGCCGGCCTGTCGAAGGCGTCGACGGAGCCGTCGACTCCTCCGGCGGACGCCGGGATGATCGACCTGGGCCCGCTCCCAGAGCTTGCGCCTGCGGGCCTGGAGCTCGACGCGCTCGCCACGCTGCGCATGACGATGCCGCAGGTGCGGGGCGTCGATCCGAGGCGCGCCGGCGTCTACCAGCTGGAGGGCGGCCGGTGGCGCTGGGTGGGTGGCCAGTCGAGCGGCAACCGCGTTGTTGGCCGCATCCGCCAGTTCGCGCCGCTGCGCCTGATGGCCGACGTGCGCGCCCCGCAGATACTCGAAGTGACACCTTCCGATGGAGAGCCGCTCGAAACGGGCCGGCCGACCATCACCGCCAAACTGACCGACACCGGAAGCGGAGTTGCCAATGAGGGCATCGCCCTCGCTCTCGATGGTGCCACGGTCAACTCTTTCCAGTACGACGAGGCCAGCGGCCTCGTGACCTTCACGCCGGAGCGGGACCTGGCGCCCGGCCCGCATGCCGTCGAGCTGACGGTGAGCGACCGAGCCGGCAACGCGACGCCGGTCCAGAAGATCGGCCTGGTGGCGCCCGATCAGTTCGGGTTCGCCGAGCCGGTGCTGGCCGTGCCGAACCCCGCGCGCACAGCCACGGGCGGATTCGCGCTGGCGCTGACGCAGCCGGCCGCCACCGCCACGGTGCGGGTCGAGATCTTCGACGCCGCCGGCGACCGCGTCCGCACGCTCGCCGCCGATGGTCCGTTCGCGGGCGCGCGGCAGGCGATTGCCTGGGACCTCGCAGACGAGGACGGCAGCCCGGTTCAGAACGGCGTCTACCTGTTCCGGGCGCGCGCCACGTCCGTGACGGGGAGCAAGGCGCAGAGCCGGGGAAAGCTGGCAGTCCTGAGGTAAGCGGCGGCCGTCAGAGCCGCGCGAAGGAGAGGCCGCGGGAGACACCCGCCATCTCGTTTTCGATGGCGTGGCGTCCCTCGGACGTCAGGTCGGGCGCGGAGAGCGCCTCCTTGAAGACGCGGCGGGCGATCTTGTCCTCGCCCAGGGCGCGGTAGACCAGCGCCAGGTCCAGCAGTCCGCGCCAGTGGTGGCCCAGCATCTCCAGGCCGGCTGCGAAGACCCGTCCGGCGCCGCGGAGCTCGCCCTGGCGCAAGAGCGCCTGGCCGTAGCCGTGGTAGTAGTCCTGCACGGTCGGGTCGCTGGCAAGCTTGAGCGCCTCGGCGGCGCCCGGGCCGATGCAGCAGCTTTCGGGCGTCGAGCAGAGCTTGAGTAACAGTTGCGACACCAGCGGGTTGGCCTCCCAGGAGTAGGCGCTGCAGAACTGGCCTGCCGCCAGCAACTGGTCGCGCTGGCCGGCGTCGCCGGCCTCGGCAGCCTCTGTGGCTGCGGCTTCGAGCACGCCGGCGATGGAGGCCTGCACGTCGCTGTCGAGCGTGCGGCAGGCCGACTTGTGGAAGGCCGCCAGCACGTCGGAGTGGAGAGACGGCAGCATCTCCACCGAGAGCTGGCCGTAGTCGCTCTGCTCGGCCCAGACCTGGAAGACGGCCAGGAACATGGGGAGAATCTCGTAGAGCGGCAGCGCCGCCGGGAGCGTCTCGTCGGTGATGCGCCGGGCGGTGCGGTGGGCGGCCTGGAAGAAGGGCTGGAACAGGTAGTGGTGAGTGCGGCCTGGGCCGCTCTCGGGGTCTGGCCGCCGGGCGCTCCGCGAGGGTTCGGGGGCGAGCTCGGCGCGCAGGTTCGGGATGACGGAATCCTGCAGCGCCAGCACGTCCTCGATGGAGAGCGCCACCATCGTCATCCAGAGCGGGTGCTCCGTGAGCGCCCCGGCGCGCTCGTCGAGCACTCCTAGCATCAGCGCGGTCGACAGTGCCTTGAGGTCGGCCGGCTTCCAGATGCGGAAGCGCAGGCAATCCTCGATGAGTTCGCGGGTCTGGCGCTTCACTTCGCGCGTGATGACGCGCGGCGCCACGCTCGTGGCCAGGTCGGCCATGTCGACGTCGGTGCGCGTCTGGCTCGCGGCCTCCAGGGTGGCATCCAGCGCCGCGATGAGCTGGTCTCGATCGCACCGGAGGAAGCAGAGCATCGGGTCGGACTGCATCAGCTTCACGAAGCGCTTGAGCGCGGCCGGGATCGAGCGGGTGTCGAGCATGCGGTCCAGTCGCAGCCCGTCGCGCTTGCGGGGCCGTGGCCGAGCCTTCGCGCTCCGGGTGCGCGGCATCGCCGGGCGCCGGCCCGGTGACCTCTTCTGCGCTCTCTCGGCTGTCCTCATCGGCAACTCGCCTCCGCGGGGAACACTCGAAGCCTACACCGGGTCGAGGACTCCGGCAATACCGGTCGTCCTACCTCCTGGCCCGCCCATTGCATCTAGCTTCCAGGAGCGGGCGGCGCGCACCGACGGCCGGGCCCGAGACAGTAGCGGGGGATTGCAGATGAACATCTTCGATATCTTCACGGATGAGGCCAAACGGGTCCTGGCGCAGGCCGAGGAAGAGGCCCGGTTCCTCAAGCACTCCTATCTCGGAACGGAACACCTGCTGCTCGCGCTGCTCGGTCTTGCAACAGGGGTCGTGCAACGGGCTCTGGCAGCCGCCGGGGTCGAGCCGGCCAAGCTCCGGGAGGAGATCTTCCGTCTCTCGCCGCCGGGCCAGAGCGCGTTCCGCGGGAACTTCAGCTACTCGCCGCTGGCGAAGACCGTGTTGCAGATGGCGGTCGACGAGGCGCAGTCGCTCGGGCAGAACTGGATCGGAAGCGAGCATCTGTTGCTTTCGCTCTGCCGCGAGCGCGAGGGCGTGGCGGCGCGCGCGCTGGCGAATCTGGGGATCGACCTGGCGCAGTTTCACCAGAAGATCCTCGACCTGATCGCAGCGGAGCCCGGCGGAGAGGCCAAGAAGAAGAAGACGCTGCTCGACGAGTTCGGCATCGACCTGACGCGCCAGGCGCGCGAGAAGAAGCTGGACCCGGTTGTGGGCCGGGACGACGAGATCGAGCGCGTCATCCAGATCCTGTCGCGCCGCACGAAGAACAACCCCTGCCTGATCGGCGAGCCCGGGGTCGGCAAGACCGCCATCGTCGAGGGCCTCGCCAGCCGGATCGTCGACGGCCTGGCGCCGGAAGTGCTGAAGAACAAGCGCGTGATCTCGCTTCCCATCGCATCGCTGGTAGCGGGCACCAAGTTCCGAGGCGAGTTCGAAGAGCGACTGGAGGGCCTCGTGAACGAGCTGCGCGCCAGCCGGGACGTGGTGCTGTTCATCGACGAGCTGCACACCCTTGTGGGCGCCGGGGCGGCGGAGGGGGCCATCGACGCTGCCAACATCCTCAAGCCGGCACTGGCGCGCGGCGAGCTGCAGTGCATCGGGGCGACGACGCTGGAGGAGTACCGCAAGCATGTCGAAAAGGACTCCGCACTGGAGCGCCGCTTCCAGCCCGTGCTGGTCGAAGAGCCGAGCATCGAGGAGACGGTCCGCATTCTCGAGGGGCTCAAGGACGCCTACGAGGCGCACCACCGCGTGCTGCTCAGCCGCGAGGCGCTCGAGGCCGCCGCGGCGCTCTCGGCGCGTTACGTGACAGGCCGCTTCCTGCCGGACAAGGCGGTCGACTGCATCGACGAGGCGGCCGCACGCGTGCGGATCACCAGCCTCTACATCCCGCCCGATCTGAAAAAGCTCGAGGAGGAAGTGGCGCACGTCAACCGCGAGTACCAGGCCCAGCAGGCGCGCGCCGCGCGGCTGACGCGCGAAGAGGAGGTCGCCCACTATGAGCTGATGGCGCGCCTGCAGGCCAGGAAGCTCGAGCTGGAGAAGAAGATCGAGGCCGAACGGCGCGAGTGGGAGGATCGCCGCGCCCAGAAGCAGCGGGACAACGTGGTCAAGGCAGCCGACGTAGCCGAGATCGTGTCGCGCTGGACCGGCATCCCGGTGACGAAGCTGGCGCAGGGCGAGAGCCAGGCGCTGGCCAACCTGGAGTCCTCGCTGCACGAGCGAGTCGTGGGCCAGGACGCCGCCGTGAGCGCGGTCGCCCGCGCCGTGAAGCGTGCGCGCGCCGGGCTCTCCGACCCTCGCCGGCCGAACGGCGTGTTTCTGTTCCTGGGCCCGACGGGCGTCGGCAAGACGGAGCTGGCCAAGGCGCTGGCGGAGCGCGTCTTCGGCGACGAGGACGCGATGGTGCGGCTCGATATGTCGGAGTACATGGAGCGCCACACGGTGGCGCGGCTGATCGGCGCCCCTCCCGGCTACGTCGGACACGACGAGGGCGGCCAGCTCACCGAGAGGGTCCGCCGGCGCCCGTATGCCGTCGTCCTGCTCGACGAGATCGAGAAGGCCCACGGCGACGTTTTCAACGTGCTGCTGCAGGTCATGGACGACGGGCGCCTCACCGATGGGAAGGGCAAGACCGTCAACTTCTCCAACACCCTCCTGGTGATGACTTCCAACATCGGTGCCCACCGCATCATGGAGATGACGCGTGGCGACGCCACGCCCGACGAGCACCACGACCAGGTCCAGGCCGCCGTGCTCGAGGAGCTCTCCCGGCGCTTCTCGCCCGAGTTCCTCAATCGAGTGGACGACATCATCGTCTTCCACTCGCTCACCGCTCGCGAGCTCCACCGGATTGTCCGGCTGCTCCTGGAGCGCGTGGGCGTCCGGGCCGCCGAGCAGGGACTGTCTCTGGAGGTGAGCGACGCGGCCGTCGACCAGCTGGCTCGCGTGGGGTATGATCCGGTCTACGGCGCGCGCCCCCTGAAGCGGGCCATCCAG
>JACQZN010000002.1 GCA_016213845.1 Candidatus Wallbacteria bacterium | reverse complement strand
TCGGTCTTTGCGGCGAAGTCTAGCCCGCCGACGTCGCGAGCGAAGGCGTACGCATCCTGGAAGCTCCCGTAGGCGTCGGTCGATGCGTCTCCCGAGTGGACGTGGAGGTCGCCGAAGAAGACCCCCTCTTCATTATCGCTGACGATCACGGGATTGCTCCGGCCCGCCAGCTTTCCCGGGCCGCGGACCGCGAGGCGCAAGACGGTGGGCGTGACGGGCGCGGTGAGGGTGGTGACCGCGACTCCCCGCTCGGAGGCGCCGAAGGCGATCGGCACGGGTCCGTTTGGGGCGTCGACCGTGAGCGTGCCGCGGAAGCTCTCGGCCCGGTTCCCCCAGGGGTCGAGTGCGACCAGCCGCAAGGGGAACGGCAGCCCAGGCCGGACGACCGCCGGGGCCACTGCCGAGAGCTTCATCGCTGCCGCGGCCAAAATGGGCGGGCTGGCCTGAGCCAGGACGGGACCGGGAGCGCCGTCAGGCTCGAGGAGCCGGCAAACGAACGGCTTGTAGCCCGGCACGGCCGGATCGACCGCTAGCTCGCCTGCAAGCGCGGCGCCGGGAAGGCCCCAGCCGTAGACGGCCTCGAGACTCTGGCCGGGCTTCAGGGGGCGCGGCAGGACCAGGTCGAAACCGGCGCCCGCGGTGACGACGACGACCGGCGCCAGGCGCGGCTCCAGCACGCGCAGGAAGGCGCCGGGCGGGGCCAGCGTCAAACACGTGTAGCCGGGGGCCTGTGGTCGGTCGGTCTGAGGGACACTGGGGCCTTCGTAGGCGTGATAGTGGGGCAACTCCACGCGCAACGACTGGCCGGGCGTGGGGAATGGGGTGTGCGCTGTGACGCGAAGCGTCATGCGAAACGGCGCCCGCGTAGCGAGGGCGGGGCCGTGCAGGGGAGCCACCGCGAGCGAGACCTCGGCCGGCGCTGCCGCCGGCGACTCCGCGGCGATGGCGAGGGCGGCCGCGATGAGCAGCGGCAGCCGCGGGCGCGTCATGCGCGTCAAACGTGGGCGGGCGGCAGCGGCGGCTGCGCCTCGATCGGGTGGGGCGTGAAGCGCGTGCCCGGGTGGCAGAGCTCGGGGCGCCGGTGATTCTCGATCCCCGGCATCAGCGGAGCGGACGCGCTGCTGAACTTGCCTCGCCACGGTCGGGACGGGTCCGGATCGGGATCGAAGTACTCGAACTCGGCCGGGAAGTGGCGGAAGTCCATCACGGGGCCGGGCTGGTAGCTGTCGTAGAGGCGCTTGTAGGCGCGCCGGATGACGGTGGGTGGCAGGCCGTTGTAGTTGAGGAACTCGTCGCGCTCCAGCGCTTGTTCGGTGGCGAGCCAGCGGAGGTGATCGACCTCGCTCCTGATCATCCCGTCGCGCAGCGCCTCGTGGTAGACGGTGGTTCCGGGCATGGCGGAGAGGTACTTCACGCGCGTGATGTGCCGGTACTCCTCGGCCCAGCTGCACATGTGATCGAGCGATTCCTCGGTCTCGCCGGGCAGTCCGACGATGGTGAGGCCGCCGAAGCGCAGGCCGGCGTCGAAGGTCTGGTTCATCGCGCGCAGCACGGTGTTCTCATGGCTGCCCTTGCGGGCCTCGCGCAGCACCTTGGCCGAGAGCGACTCGACCCCGTAAAGGATGATGTCGCAGCCGGAGCGCTGCATCGCGCCCAGCACTTCCGGATCGACGTCGGCACACCGCGTCAGGCAGGTCCAGCCGATGTCGAACTCCTCGATGACGCTGCAGATCTCGAGAGTTCGACGTTTGTCCGAGGTGAAGGTGAGGTCGACGAAGAAGACGAACTCGATCTGGTAGCTGTCCTTCAGATGACGCAGCTCCTGACGCAGCTTCTCGGGAGACTTTTCGCGCAGCTGGGGGGTCGTGCGGTAGCAGAAGGAGCAATCCATCTTGCAGCCCCGGCTGTGGGAGGCGATGATCTGCGGCTGCAGACCGCCCGGGCCACGGGACTGCGGCCAGAGCGAAAGGTTCATGCGCGGCAGGGAGTTGAGATCCAACACCTGGCCGCGGGGCGTGGTGCGGGCAATCTCCCCGGACGGCGTGCGATACCAGATGCCGCGGATCTCGGGGAGCTTGCGCGGCCAGTCGCCGGCCGCGTAGCTGTCGAGCAGCTCCAGGATGGTGATCTCGCCCTCACTGATGACGGCGACGTCGGCGCGCGTGTGGCGCATCAGCACGTGCGGCACGGAGGTGACGAGCGAACCGCCCAGGATGACGGGGAGGTCGGGCCGGCGCTGCTTGACGAGGGCGATCAGCTCCTCCTGGAAGGGGAAGTTGTCCTCGAAGGTCGCGACGCCCAGCACGTCGGTGCCCGGGAGGATCTGTTCCAGCGCCGACTGGACCGGATTGCGGTCGTAGCGGACGTCGACGATGCGAACCGGATAACCGGCGTTGTGGAGCACCGTGGCGATGTAGGAGATGCCCTCGTACGGGGAGGCCAGGAAGAACTCCCAGCCGCGCGGCATCGTGAAGGGCGAGGGCCCGACGACGAGCGTGAAGCGGGGCTTGGAGGCATCCGTCGCGACCGGAGCCTGGTCCTGCTCGCGCATCTGGCCCATGTAGCGTCGGTCGACCGCGTCGGAAGCGGAGGTGTACAGGACCGGGTCGAGGGAGTAGGCGTGAGACATGCGCTCGGGGGCTCCTGGGCCCCTCTGGAAGTTCCCGTCAACGGCTCTGGGCTTGGATCAGCATACACTCGAGGCGCGGCGCATGGCAAACGACGCCGGGCCTCATCCAAACTATCCGCAACAGTGATACGGGCGTCGCGGGGCTACAACCGACGGGTGCGTGTTCTTTCCGTGACGAACTGTGACAAGACCCGGGTGGGGTGGGTCAAGGAGAGCACGCTATCCGGAAACCGGTGTCCTCCCACTGCTCCGAGGGGTGGTTCAGACCGCGGTTGGCGGCGTGGACCTCTTCGGGCGGAGAGTTCCAGCTGCCCCCGCGGCGGGTGCGGTGGATGCCGGCGCTGGGGCCTTGCGGGTTGGTCGATTCGGCGGTCAGGTAGGCGAAGGCGTCGTAACGATCGGCGCACCACTCCATCACATTGCCGAGCATGTTGAGGCAGCCGAACGGCGAGGCGCCCTCGGGGAAGGCGGTGACGGGCGCGGTGCGGAAGAATTTGTCACAGGTGACGCCCAGCTCCTCGTCGCCGAAGAAGTTGGCCCGGAAGGTCCCTCCGGCATTCCAGGGTTCGTTGCCCCAGGGGAACCGGCGTCCGTCGGGCCCGCGCGCGGCGTACTCCCACTCGGCCTCTGTCGGAAGCCGCAATCCGGCCCAGTCCGCGTAGCCGACAGCGTCTTCCCACATGATTTCCTCCATCGGCTCGTCGTCGGCCGGGTCCCACCAGCCGACCTTCGGCATCTCGTACGGGGTCTCGTCGCAGAACCTCTTGTACTGGCCAAGGGTGACCTCGTGCTTGCCAATGAGGTAGGGCGAGAGGGTGGCGCGCACGCGCGGGATGGTGTCGATCCAGCGGCCGCCGTGGCCCAGGCAGAAGGTGCCGCCGGGGACGTAGATGAGGATGGAGCCGTCGCGCTCGTTCTTGTACTCCTCGTAGCCTTGGCCGTTGAGGCCCAGGTAGGCGAGGCCCTTACGGCGGACGCTGGGCTTGTGCGACCCGGTCGTGGCAGGGGTGGGGGCTGCGGCGGATGGCCCGAGCTCCTCGAGGGCGGCAGGTTCCGGGCCGCAGGTGAGAATGGCACAGCTGCCCACGGGGACGGGAATCATCTCCGCCTTCCAGTCGAGGGAGCCGAAGCCGCGGGCCATGGGGGACGGGTCGAGCTTGCGAAAGCAGGTGTGGAAGTAGGCCGCGCGCAGCTCGGCGTTCGACTGGGCCAGGCGCTGGGAGACGTGGTCCATCGGGATGAGGTTCTTCATCGAGCCGTCGCGCAGGCCGTCGTAGGGCACCAGGAAGCTGGCGCCGGAGGCCGGGTCTTTCCACTGCCAGCCGCTATAGTTGATGATGATGCGGCGCGAGGGCTGGGGGTAGCTTGTGAGCTTGTCCACCTCGCGGCGGATGGCCTCCGAGGTCGCCTCCTCGTCGAAGAGAGTGACGATCGACTTGAAGGAGCCCGCCTTGAAGAAGCGGGCCAGGTTTCGGGCGGGCTCCGAGACGGCCGGGAGCGCGTCCTCCGAAGCCGGATAGCGGGCGATGCCGATGATGAGGCAGCGTGAGGGAGGTCCCTCGTCTGTGCCCGGAATCCAGGGCTCCTCTTCCTTCTTCGAGGGCGGGTCCTCGGCGATGGCCGTCGCGGCCAGGCCGACCAGGAGCAGCAGCGATGCCGCCAGTGCGGCCCGCCCCGCGCGGGCGAAGTGCGTGGGGGTATTCATCGGCTTCATGAGCCCGTTCTACGCCCGCCCGTTGGAAGGTGTCAACACGGATACGAAATCGCCGTGACCTCGGTCACCGAACAGGAAAACTGGGGACACACGACCAATTTTTTTAAAATTGGTCGTGTGTCCCCAGTTTTCCCGGTTTTCATTGGTCGTGCTATCTTTAGAGAGGTGACCTGGGAGACTGAAGTCGTGGATCGGGGAGCCTAGGAGGTTTCGTTGTGATGGAGATGCGCTGGCGGGGGGTGGTCTGGTCGGTCCTGTTGGGAGTGGCCGTCGGAGCGGCGCAGGCTGCGCCGCCGACCCGGATGGAGGATGCCGAGGCGCGGAAGCTGTTCCAGCGGGTGCAGCCGCCGGCCAGGGAGCTCACCTTCCAGGAGATCCCGTGGCGGCTCACGATGCTGGAGGCGCTCGTGGAGGCGCAACTCGAGGACAAGCCAATCTTGCTCTGGCAGAAGCGCGGCCAGCCGATGGGCTTCGTCTGAAGCCAGGGCGCCTATGACCGGCGGTTCGTCTGGTCCGACCCCGGGGTGAGGGAGCTGGTCACCCAGAATTTCATTCCTGTTGCCGAGGATCACAAGGCCTGGCAGAAGAAGGTCCACGATCATCCGGAGTTGCGGCCGTTCCTCTTCAAGTCGGGAATGGCCGATCAGCCGAGTTTGCAGCGGGCGTGGAAGAACTACGGCTGGAGCGAGCGTTCCACCGTCATCGGCTTCTACGCGATCGCACCGAGTGGGCGGCCGCTGGCGTCGTTCAACAAGAACCCGCGGGTGGGCGATACCCACTTGAAGCCGATGCTGGAAGAAGCGCTGGCAGAGTGGAAGAAGCTGACGAAGGAGGAACGGCTCCTGAAGAGCTCGGTCACATCCGAGCTGGCTCACGGCTTCCGTTGGAGTCACTTCATCGATGGACGCCGAATTCCCGAGGGCACGCTGGTGTTGCGCAATTTCACGCGTGATCTCGAGCGCGGACCATTCGACCCGAAGGCCAACGGCAACTACGGCAAGGAGTGGACTCTCGGCATGTGGAACATGGATGCCACGTGGTACGAGAACCCGGCAGAGATGGTGCCCGAGCGGCTCGAGGTGGGTCAGCGCTTCTCGTTGCCGGAGCGTTTCGCCAGGCGGCTCGCCCGCTACCAGCTCGTAGACAATGTGCTCGGTCTGAGCACGCCCTTCGGCCGAGACGACGTGAAGGTGGCGTCGATCGACGGAGTCGTCGAGAAGATCGAGGGCGACGTGGTGCAGATCAAGCTCGAAGGCGCCACGCGCACGGTTGCGCGAGGAGTCTGGAAGCAGTCCGAGGTGAGCACGCCCACGCCGGCTGAGCGTGGCTTCGAGACGTCTGTCTACGGCTGGGTCCGGTGGAACAAGGCCTCGAGGAAGTTCGAGCAGTTCGACATGCTCTGCGTCGGCAAGCGCTGGGGGTCTACGGAGTCCAACCGCCGCTTCGACGACGAGTTCCCGCCCTACACCGACAACCGCGCGGCCTCGCCGATTGCGGTGGCCTTCCGACTGATCGACGGAACGGTCGCCGACGCCGTCCCCCCGATGATGCTGATGCTGTATCACGACAAGTATCTGGATGACGTCTGAGATGGGATATGGCCGAGGTCGAGGGTCGCACCCGCGACCTCGGCTATACTGACCGGGTGGCAGAGTTTCGAGCTCCAGAGGAGCGCATCCTCGGAAATGAAGAGCGGGAAGATCTCCTGGCGCGAGCCGGGGAGTTGCGTTCGGTCGCCCTCGATCCGATAGCCCTCTGGGATCTGGGATTGCTGGGGACCGGAGCGCTGGCGCCGCTCGACGGGTTCATGGACGCGCGGCAGTACGAGTCGACCGTGGGCGGCATGACGCTGCCGGACGGGACGACGATCGGGCTGCCGGTGCTGCTGTCCGTGACGGCCGAGGAGGCTCGGGAGATCCGAGAGGGGGAGGAGATCGCGCTCCTGGACGCGGCGCGCGGGCTGCGAGGTCGGATGGTGGTGCGCGAGAAATTCCGGCGCGACGCCGTCCGCGAGGCCCGGGAGGCCTACGGGACGACCGACGAGGAGCATCCGGGTGTGCGGATGCTGCGCTCACTTCCCGAGCACTGCCTGTCGGGGCCGGTGGACCTGCTGGCGCCGCCGGCCGACGAGCGATTCGGCGAGCACCTGCGGACACCGCGGCAGGTTCGGGAGCTGTTCCGGGAGCGCGGCTGGACGACGGTCGTCGGATTCCAGACGCGCAACCCGATCCACCGCGCCCACGAGTACCTGACGAAGTGCGCGCTCGAGACGGTCGACGGATTGCTGCTGCATCCTCTGGTCGGCGAGACACGCCGGGAGGACATCCCGGCCGACGTGCGGCTGCGCTGCTACGAGGCGCTGGTGCGGCGCTACTACCCATCCGACCGCGTGCTGCTCTCGGTCTTCCCGTCGGCGATGCGGTATGCGGGTCCGCGCGAGGCGCTCTTCCATGCGCGAGTGCGGAAGAACTACGGCTGCACGCACTTCATCGTCGGCCGCGATCACGCGGGCGTCGGCAGCTACTACGGCACCTACGACGCGCAGAAGCTCCTGCGAGGCTTCACCCGAGAGCAGCTGGGCCTGGTGCCGCTCTTCTTCGACAACACCTTCTTTTGCAAGGCGTGCGGCGGGTTCGCGTCGGCCAAGACCTGCCCGCACGACTCGAAGGAGCATCTGAGTCTTTCCGGGACGCGCGTCCGGGAGATGCTCTCCCGCGGGGAGCCGCTGCCCGGGGAGTTCACGCGTCCCGAGGTTGCAGCGGTGCTGACGGAGCACTATCGGGGGCTGGAACGGCCGTGAGGGCAAAGCGAAGGCGATGAGAAGAGGATTCACGCTCTGGATGACGGGTTTGCCCTGTTCGGGCAAGTCGACGCTGGCCTCGGCGCTGGCGCCGCGACTGCGGGAGCTGGGGAAGAATGTGGAGGTTCTCGATGGCGATGTCGTGCGGACCCATCTGTCGAAGGGTCTAGGCTTTTCGCGAGAGGACCGGGACACGAACATCCGCCGGATCGGCTTCGTCTGCCACCTGCTTTCGCGCAATGGGGTGGTCGCGATCGGAGCGGCGATCTCGCCCTACCGCGAAGTCCGCGCGGAGCTGCGTGCAATGATTCCGGATTTCGTCGAGCTCTACGTGAAGGCGCCGCTGGAAGAGTGCATCCGGCGCGACGTGAAGGGGATGTACGCTCGCGCGCTGGCCGGCGAGCTCAAGGAGTTCACCGGGATCAGCGATCCGTACGAAGAGCCGGCCGTTCCCGAGATCGTGGTCGAAACGGGGCGCATGGGCGTCGACGAGTCCGTGGAGCACGTCCTGGCCGAGCTGGCGCGCCGGGAGCGGATCTGAGGGGCTAGCGCGCCGCGGGAGCGGAGCTCTTCGAGAGCGAGAGGCCGAACTCGGCGCCCTTCTTGTGGGCGCTCACGTCCTCCGACCAGCCGCCGAACACCGGGCCGACCTTGGCGCCGGTCTTCATGGCGAACCGCAGGTTGAGGGGCAGCGTGTAGCTCTCGTAGGCCTTGCCCAGGTTGGAGGTGACGAACCGGACGGTGCCCTCGCTCACGCCTTGCCGGGCGAGCTCGTGCGCGATGAACGCCTCGGACCAGAAGTGGTAGAAGCGGCGGTTGTCCGTTGCGAAGCCCTCGGGGTACGGGAAGCTGTAGAGGCCGCCGGGGGCGCGCGTCAGCTCGTCGAGCTCCTGGACGAGGAAGAAGTTGGAGGCGCAGCGGGTCAGGGGGAGCAGCACGGGCAGCTTGGCCTCGAAGGACTCGGCGCGGGGCAGGAGGGTCTTGGCCAGCGTGCGGTGCTGGGTGGTGAAGACGCCGAGGAGCTCGACGGCCTCGCTGGCACCGCCTGAGACCTCGAGGGCGAGCTCCCAGAGGCCGGGACCCGGGCGGCCGGCCCTGGCGCCGCGAAGGCGCTCGAGCAGAGCATCGTGGAGGCGCAGGATGCGCTCCCGCACGGCGGGGTCCTTCAGACGGGCCTGGGCGTGGTTGGAGAAGATCGATGCGGTCAGGTCCTCGACACCGAGCAGACCGACCGTGGTCTTGATGGCCCGGCCCTTCTCTCCGGGGAGCTTCGAGAGGACCGAGATTGCGGTGCGCACCAGGGCCGGCGCGGGCTGGGCTTGCCTGGGCTGGTGCGGCTTGGCGAGGTAGGCGCGCTGGCCCATGGCCATCTGCAGGTCGGAGAAGATCCGTCGAACCTCGAGGTGGCGGGCCATGTCGTCCGGGTCTTCGATGGTGTCGACGTTGTAGAGCGTGTCGAGAAGGATGACCGCGTTGCCGGCCGCAAGCTGCCGGTCCGGTGACGACTGCCAGAGGGCGATGGTGAAGTCCGTGAGGGTTGCGCGGGCGCTGTCTTCGCCCATCGCCGTGCGGGCTTTCTTGACCTCGTCGACGAACCTGCGCACGCCCTTGACCTCGGACATGTACTCGCCCGGCACGTTGAACCAGCCGGACTGCATCGTCTTGAAGATCTCCGGGGCGCCGGTGACGCGGGCCGGATCGAGCCGCCCCATCGAGACGAGCTTCGCCTCGAGCTCGAGGACTGCCGCCGAGAGTTGGCGATCGACCTGCTCGAGGGCCGGCGCCGCCGCCATGGACGCCGCCTGGGCGGCGAGGCAGAGGAACAGCGCGAGCAGGAATCGCAACATGAGATGACGGCGCCGGCGGCGCCATCACTACTACGGCCCGGTGGAGCTGCGGGTTGCGACGAGGCTCTGAAATCGCGGCCAGTCGATGCCGAGCGAGCGTAGTTTGGGCGGGCGAGCGCTCTGTTGCAGGGCGAGCTTTCGGACGGCGGCGGCCCGGCCGGCGCTGGCGGGGTGGCTGGCCAGGAACTCGAGGGCCTGGCCTGCGCCCGAATCCCGGGCCTGGAGCTTCTCGAAGAAGGCTGCCATGGGCTCCACCGGCAAGCCGGCCCGGACCAGGAGCCGCGCGCCCTCGGCGTCGGCCCAGGACTCCTGGGTGCGGCTGTACCGGGAGGTCATCAGGATGGAGGCGAGCCCGGCCAGCTCCTGGACGTCACCGAGCAACAGCCCCAGCACCACCGACAGTCCTACCCTCTGGGCGAAGCTTCTCAGCGTATGGCGTCCGACCACGTGCTGGATTTCGTGGGCGAGAACGCCTGCGACCTCTTCGGCCGAGGCGGCCGTTTTCACGAGGCCCGTGAGCAGGACGACCTGTCCTCCGGGCAAGGCGAAAGCGTTGATGTCGTCGGAGGCCACGACATGGAACTCGAACCGGTAGGGTGACGGGCCCAGCGCCTCCACCAGGGGAGCGATGAGCCGGGAGAGCTCCTTGGTCACGGCCGGATCGTCGAGGACTCGCTGACCGGCAAGGAACTGCCGGACGAGCAGCTTGCCGGCGCTCGATTCCCACGCGGGCGGCACGAGGCTCATGGCGAGGCCAGTCAAGAGCGGCGCGCCTCGGAGCAGCTCGAGTGTGGCGAGGGCGATGACCGTGGCCAGGGCCAGCCCCGCGGCCCGCCATCTCCTGTCGCTCCCTCGGCGGGACTGACGCAGCGCGTCGAGGCGCGCCGCCAGCTCGGGGCCGGCAGCGGCCGAAAGCGTGTCGAGGAAGCGAGGGTCGGCGATGAGCAGCATCCGCGCCGCCGGCTGGGCTCCGGGAGCGCCGGGCTCCTCGGGTTCCGAGCGGCTGGGAGCGGGCGATCGGTCTCGAATCACGAGTTGAGTCCGATCGATGCCGCCCCACTCGACCGTGATCGAGTCGAGGCGGATATCGGCCGGGCGCGAGTCGTTCCGGGTAACGACAAGACTGTCGGCATCGACGATGATGGACACCGCATCGCCGGTCGGTGCCGATTCGCCGTCGAAGAGCAGGCCGCGGCAGTCGGTTTCGGTCGTCGGTGCCACGAGGGCTCTCGGGCTCAGCCGGAGGTCGGGATGAACTGGCGGATCCAGCTGCCGAAGGCGCCCGGGTTGCGGGTCTGGATGAAGACTTCGCCAGGGCCTTGGAAGTGGCAGACGAGCCCCTCGCCCGAGGCGACGCTGGAGAACCAGCCCGAGGAAGCCTTGCGGATCTCGTACTCCGTGGAGGAGCTCCAGGCGACCAGGTGGCTGTTGTCGACGATGTACTCCTGGGCGGGGCCGAGCAGCAGGCGGTGGATGGAGCCGAACGAGTTGACCAGGAGCGAGCCGGTGCCGGTGGCCTGGAGGACGAAGAACCCCTCGCCGCTGAAGAAGCCCTTGGCGAGACTCTGGGTCTTGGTCTGCACGTCGACGCCGACGGAGCTGGCCAGGAAGCCGTCCTTCTGGAGGCAGTAGGCGTGCGCCCCGTCGAGCTCGAGGCTCAGAATCTCGCCCGGCACGGTGGGGGCGATGAGGACTTCGCCCGGGCCCCGGGTGGCGCGCAGCGTCTGGAAGAAGAACGTCTCACCGGTGAGGAACTTCCGTTTCAGGGCGCCGAAGACGCCGCCGTCCAGGCGGGATTCGACGTCGACCGTCGGGCTCATCGCGACCATCGCGCCTGATTCGGCTTTCGCCGATTCGCCTTGTTCGAGCGCCAGCTTTGCCAGAGCGAACGCCCCCTGGTAGAGAATCTCGACTTGCATGTTCGCGGCCTCCTCGCGGTCCAACCGGTCGCCTGGAGACTGTACGCTCGAAGGCGCGCCAAGACAACGCTGCCGATGACGATGGCGCCTGGTTCGCGGAAGGCGGCTCGGCGGCGTGCCGAACAGCGAGCGCTCCTTGTCAACAATCGCTCACTTGCGTGAGCGACGTCACAGACATCTGCAGGCGGATGTTTCAGATTGAATTGCCATCCAGTGTGCAGAAGACCCAAGGAGGATTCCATGAGACGGCATCTTTCATCGGCATTGATCCTGGCCCTGTCACTCGGGGCCTGGCCGCTCTCGGCCGCGGAGAGCAAGAAGCCCCCTGCAGAGAAAATCGACATGGCGGAGTGTCTCGGGTGTCATAAAGAGATCGAACCGCTCAAGGCCCTGGGCAAGCACGCGGCGCTGTCATGCACCGCCTGTCACTCGGGGCTTTCGGCCCACGCTACCAATGTCGAGTCGCTTCCGGGCACGCGTCTGGATCACGAGACGTGCGGCGGCTGCCACAAGGACCAGTTCTCGAGCTTCTCGACGTTCGATTACAAGAAGCTGGCGAGAGTCGAAAAGTCGCAGCCCGCCGAGCGCTCGCCGAACCCAGCCTGGGAGAAGCTGATGGCGGGCCACGGATTCACGAAGGAGCACAACGCCCCGCGAGGCCACACGTTCATGCTCGTCGATCACCTTGCCGTCGACCGGGCCTATGGAGGTCGGTTCCAGCCCAAGAAGGGCTGGCAGTACGTGACCGAGCAGGGCGTGCTCAAGGCGTGGGACGTCCTCGAGGACACCGTTCCCGGGACCAACGAGCACAAGCCCTTCAAGCCTGAAACGGCGCCGGCGGCCAACCCGACCTGCATCCAGTGCAAGAGCCAGGACAACATCCTGCGCTGGAAGTTCATGGGGGACAAGGACCCGAAGGCGCGCTTCGATCGTACGAGCAACCCCGTGGAGGTCGCCCGGTCCGTGAGCAATGCGCTGAACTGCATCTTCTGTCACGACCCGCACGCCGCGAAGCCTCGAATCGTTCGCGACGCGCTGATCCAGGCGCTGACCCGGCCCGAGAAGGACACGCTCTGGCACCAGGACCCGAAGGCCACCAAGATCGACGTCGTCGAGTTCCGGGAGGGCTTCCGCAAGATCGCCCTGCTCGAGAAGTACGACTCCAAGCTCCAGTGCGGCCAGTGTCACGTCGAGTACAACTGCAACGCCGGCTTCAATCCTGCCGACGGCACGAAGGTCGGCTACGACTCGGGCGTGACGAACCACTTCCCATTCAAGGACGTCTTCCAGATGTACGAGCACTACAACAAGCTCGGGTTCCGCGACTTCAAGCACGCCGGCACGGGCGGCCTGCTCTGGAAGGCGCAGCACCCCGAGGCCGAGACCTTCTGGAACTCGCGCCATGACAAGAACGGCGTCGGATGTGCCGACTGCCACATGCCCAAGGTCAAGAACAAGGCCGGCAAGACCTACACGTCGCACTGGCAGACGAGCCCGCGCAACTATCTCGAACAGACCTGCCTGCGCTGCCACAAGGACATGGACGAAAAGAAGGCGATCTACCAGATCGACTCCATCAAGCACTACGTGCGCGGCAAGATGCGCAAGGCCGAGTTCTGGCTCGTAGCGCTCATCGACAAGATCGCCGAAGCCAAGAAGGCCGGCGTGGCCGAGGACATCCTGAAGCAAGCCCAGGAGCAGCACATGAAGGCGCACGTTCTCTGGGAGTGGTGGACGGCCGAAAACTCGGACGGGTTCCACAATCCTGACGCGGCGCGTCAGTCCCTGACGACTTCCGTCGAGGAGGCCCGCAAGGGCATCCAGCTGCTGGCGGACGCGATCTCGCCGAAGGCACCGGCGAAGTAGCGGCCAGGGAAAGGGACGGGTCCACGAGGATTCCGCGCTTCGGCTCTCTGCATACATCCTCGTACCCGGATATCCTGCCCGCCGCTCACCCTGAACCACGGCACCGGGCTCGCCGTCGCGAGCCCGGTGCTACGATCGGGGCCGTGGCCGCCTTTGCCGACCCTGTCGCGTTACAGCGTCCGGGCCGAACTGTCGGCCCTGAGGCCGGAGGTACGTCGCCTCTCCGCCGTGCAGGAGTCGCTGACTCTCGGGCGACCTCGCCCGGGCTGCCCCGACTCTGGTCCTGGGACGAGTCCACCGGCGGCACCTGCCGTTCTCGAAGCCGTGCAAAGGCTCCGAAGGACCGTTCGAGTCGTTTGTCTGCGCTCCGGACGCCGCCGCCTTCGACAGGGCCGGCAGCCGCTTCAGGACCCTCACCGGCACTGGGCGCGTGGCCTCCCTCGACAACCTCCCCGAGGCCTTCGCCGGACCAGGCCCCAGGTCGATCCCCTGGGACGCGGCGCTCGACCCGCTCGATGGGGTGACGGTCGCGCGTTCCTACCGGGTCTTCGCCAGTGCTCGGACGTCGGCGCGGATCGAAAGGCAGGCAAGGAGCCTCGAAGAGTCGAGAGCTCTCTCGAAGGCTTCGCTCGTCATTCCGCCCGGAGCAGGATGCCGGTGAGGCAGCCGAGGGCGCCGGCGGCGCGGAGGTACTGGGAGACGTCGAGCTCGTGGCAGCGGACGCCGTGCGCGGCGAGGGTGGCGCGGGCGGCGGGGCAGCCGGCGGGCATGACGAGCTTGCGTGGGGCGAGGGTGACGAAGTTCAACGCGCGGCCGTCGCGGACCTCGGGGGCGGGGCCTAGTTCGAGGAGCTCGTAGCCGTGGGACTCGAGGAGGGAGCGCATCAAGGGAGTGGTGCGTTCGGAGTCGACGGCGGCGAGGTCACGGTCGATGATGTTGACGGCGCCGAGGAGGTGCTGGAGCCCCTCGGGGAGGGGGACGAGGATGAGCTTCACGCCCATCGGGGCGAGCAGGAGAGCGAGCTGCGCGAAGCCCTCGTTGTTGGTGCGGCGGCCCACGCCGACGGCGACGGTCGAGCGGTTCAGCCAGAGAGCGTCGGCGCCCTCGAAGGTCGCCTCGGCGCGCGGGGATGCGAGGATTGGGATACCGGCAGCGGCGAGTGCGGCTGCGGCGAGACGCTCTTCGCCGGCGCGCTGGGGGGAAGCCATGCGGGCGAGCGCGGCGCCCTCGCCGGTGACGAAGTAGAGGTCTCGCTGGAAGAGGATGTTCGGGGAGGCGTTCGGTGGCGACTGGAGGACGTGGACCTCGACGCCTTGCGATTCGTAGAAGGCGCGGACGGCAGCGAACTGGCGTCTGAGAGTCGAAAGGTCCACGCGCTCCAGGAAGAGGTAGGCGTCGGGCGGCGCGGCATGGGCGATCGAGTCGGGGGGCCAGGCGAGCATGACCTCGCGCAGTGGGGAGAACTCGTCGGTGGTGCCGCATCGGTGCCAGAGTCGACCGGCGGCGACGTCCTCGGCGTGGGAGCCCTTCCGGGAGCGCCAGTTGGAGCCGCCGTAGGTGGCCGGCAGCGGTTCAGAGCCAGGTGTCGGGGACGTCGTCATAGCCGAGCCTCCGCATCGTGTCTCGCAGGGGTGGCGAAGCCAGGACCGGCTCGAGCATCTCCGCGCGCTCTAGCCAGCGATGGTTCCTGGGGTGTTCGGTTGCCATGATGACCGGCAGCTGCGCGAAGATCTCTGTGGCGGCCGGTGCTTCGAGAGGTACGCCGAGCCACTGGGCCAGCGACTTCAGCGCGTCGGTGCGCGTCCGCGGCTCCAGGATCTGCTCGAAGGCGAGGCGGTGTGAATCGACGGGGCGGTGCTCCAGGAAGTCGAGCGTGGCCTCGTGGGCGGAGCGCCACTGGAAGGCGCAGACCTCGGTCAGGGGGCGATGGGTGAAGGCCTCCCAGCCCGGGGGCAGGTCGAACTTCCACCAGTCGGCGGCCCAGGGTCCGCAGACGTCGGAGTAGCCCGGGATGGCGAGACGGCCCGGGAACGGGTGGGAGAAGAAGCCCAGGTGGCGCCAGCCGTCGAAGAGGCCGTTGATGGAGGCCGCGGCGTTGCGCGTGAGGTGCAGGACGCGGAAGCGGGCCCGCGGGAAGAAGCCCGCGAGGAAGGGGAGGCGGTAGGCGTTGCTGGGGGTCTTGATGACGAGCGGATGGTGTTCGAGCTCCTCGGGCGATGGCGGTCGTGTCGGGGGCGGCGTGATGAAGGGTGGCTCTTCGACGACGCGGTCGGCGTGGGGGCCGTCCGGGAAGGGAATGGTGGGGTCGGCCTCGCGGACGCGGTCGCGTGCGATGTCGTAGTAGTAAGGGTTGATGCCCGGGTGTCGAGGGCGGAGCGCGAGCAGGACTCTCAGGTGGAGGCCAGAGGCGTCGGCTGGGGTCGTCGTGCGAAGGGCACGGTCGAGCGCGTCCTCGAGCTCGTCGGGGCGCACGTCGAGGCCGGGCCACTGGGCGGCCAGTCTCCAAAGGAGTCGTTGGATAAATCGGCTCCGTATGTCCGGCGCGGTGAGGTCGTCTACCGGCAAGCCGCAATCTTCCAGCAGCAACCGGTCCAGGGCGCGCACCTGGGGCTCCAGTGCCAGGTGAGAGGCGTCGAGGCGGTCGGAGCCCGTGCGGCTCTCGGGGAAGGCGAGCCCGGCGAGCACGAAGAAGGGGTTGACCTCGCCGTGGAAATGGAGCAGTCCGGGGATGCGGCGCAGGATCTCGGCCAGGAGGCTGGAGCCGCCTCGGGAGCTGGAGGCGATGACGACGACGTCCTTGACGCGTTCGCGCAGGGTGGGCGACGGAGCGCTCACGCGGGCTTGAAGGCCGAGAAGATGGCCCATCTCCAGCGGTCCCGGATCTCGGTAGCGCCGATGGTGATGCCTCGAAGCCGGACGACCTGGTCCGGAGCAGAGCGGTAGAGGTCGAAGACACGCTCGGTGGCGGCGCGCGCCTCGGGGCTGTCCATCCAGGCCTGGATGGACTCCCAGAGGAAGTAGTCCGTCAAGGCGAGGCGCTCGAAGCCTGCCTCGGCGATGAGGCGACGCAGGTCGTTTTCGATGAAGAAGTTGCAAGCCAGCTCCTGCTTGGCCCGGTTGACGCGCTCCCACCAGGCGGCGTCCGGGCCGTAGGGGATGCGGTGGCAGAGCACAAGCTGTCCGCCCGGTCTGAGCACGCGGAACATCTCACGCACCGCGCGCTCGGGGCCGAAGACGAAGTGGAGCGCCTGGCGAATGACGACCGCGTCGAACGTGGCGTCTGCGAAGGGGAGCGCGATGGCCGAGGCCTGGGCGGCGGCGTCCAAGCGGACGGAGGCGCGGCGAAGCATCTCCAGCGTCAGATCGATGCCCGTGACGCGGGCGACGCGGCCGCGGAAGGCGCCGCCGACGGCGCCGGTCCCGCAGCAGACGTCCAGGAGGGAGGCCGTGCGCGGGGCCTGGCAAGCGCCGACAATGGCGGCGAGCATGCCGGGATCGGTGACCCAGGCGCTGACGTCGTCGTAGACGGGGGCGCGGGCCGTGAACTGGGCGCGGATGCTCGGGTCCCGGGCCGAGCCGGTCACGGCGCGTCTCCTCTGGGTTTGGTGGCGGAGATGACGACCCACCGCCACTGGTCACGGATCGAACCGCTGGTCGAGAACTCGATGGGGTGGACGGCCGCGGTCTCTGCGGGGATGTTGCGGTAGCAGGCGCGGATCTGTTCTTGCGTGGGCTGGGAGAGGTCGGGGACGTCGAGCCAGCGGTCGATCGACTCCCAGAGAAGATGCTCGGTGACGCAGACGCGCTCGAGGCCGGCCTTCGACAGCAGGTGGCGCAGGTCGGACTCCAGGAGGAAGCCGGTGGCCAGTGGCTGTCGAGCCAGGAAGACCTGGCGCATCCAGGCCTCGTCGGCGGCGCCGTAGGGGACGGCGTGGGCGTAGATGAGGTGACCGCCGGGAGCCAGGACGCGGGCCATCTCGCGGACGGCCAGCGCCGGGTCTTCGAGCAGATGCCAGGCCTGGCGGCTGACGACCGCGTCGAAGGCGCCAGCCGCGAAGGGCATCTGGTGAGCGGAGCCCCTGTGGACGGCGTCGAGGTGCTTGCGGGCGATCGCCAGCATCGCCTCGGTCAGATCGAGGCCTTCGACGCGCCCGACGAGCTCGCGAAAGGCGGCGCCGACGATGCCCGTCCCGCAGCAGACATCGAGCAGCCGGGCGGATGGCGGGAGCCGGACGGCAGAGGTGATGGCCTGAAGGAGGCCCGGGTCGGAGATCCAGCCTGCGGAGCGCTCGAAGGCCGGAGCGCGCAGCGTGAAGTGGCGCTGTAGCGGTTCTTCGATCATGGCTTCGCCGCCGGGTCTGGCGGCCGCCAGGCGGGGTTGAGGAGGCTGGTCAGGACATGGTCTTCCCAGCGGCCGGCGATGAGCAAGTAGTCGCGGGCGTATCCGTCGACCGCGAAGCCGAGCCGGCGCAGCAGACGTCCGCTGCGGACGTTGTGCGGCATGTAGTTGGCGGAGACGCGGTGGAGGCCAAGCGACTCGAAGGCGTGCCGGATCAGCGCTGAGAGCGCCTCGTGCATCAGTCCCCGGCCTTCGGACGCGGCCTCGATACCGTAGCCAAGAAAGCAGGAGTGGAAGCAGCCGCGGATGATCTCGCTCAGATTGGCAGTGCCGATGACGCGGTGCGGCTCGCTTCGGGGGAAGAGGAACGTCCGCATGGAGCGACCGGCGAGGAAGTCCTCGGTGTTCCTGGCGAGCTGCGAGCGCCAGTAGCTCTCGGTGAAGAAGCCGTCTGGCCGGATCGGGTCGGTCGGAGCCAGGTGGTCACGGTTCTCGTCGAAGTATCGGAGGATCCTGGCAGCCTCGGACTCGGCTCCGAGCCGCACGACAAGACGCTCCGTTTCGAGGACGGGAAGGCGCACGGGGGCAGGGTAGCATGGGAGTAGCGAGTAGCGAGTAGCGAGTAGTGAGTAGCGCTGTGGACCATCCGAGAATGGACGGTTCGGAAGCTGGTCAGGCTCCGTCTCCACGCCGTCCGAGCTCGTTCGAGGACTCGACAGACATCTCGACTCGAGAATCGCCACGGGCCGCCCCTCTACTCACTACTCACTACTCGCTACTTCTCCCCATGCTATACTCGCGGCGCCCGCTCGAGCGCTGGGATCGGCAAGGCCGTTGTCCGGCGGACTGGGGAGCCACTCGTGAACTTCCTGGCATGGTGGAACCTGATCTTCGAGCTTCCGATCGTCGCGGCGTGCCTGCTGTCGACGGTGGCGACGCTGGGGGCGGATTCGCACAGCGGCGGAGATCATGACGCCGAGGGCGACGCCGACGCTGAAGTCGAGGCCGGCGATGTCGAGCTGGACGGGCATGACGTGGAGGCGCACGTCGAGGCCGGCGATGCCGAGCTGGACCACGACATCGAGCACGGCGCCGAAACTGACCTGGAGCACGAGCTGGCCCACGAGGGACACGCTGCGGCCGGGTGGCTGGCGACGGCGCTGGCCATTCCGGGCGGCGATCGGGCGCCGCTTTCGATCGTGATGGTGGTGCTCTTCCTGGCGTTCGGGTTCATCGGGCTTGCCGCCAACGGCTTCCTGGCGCGCTGGATGGCGCCTGGGGCTTTCGTCTGGATATCGCTGGTGCTGGCGACGGCCGGCGGGTTGACGGCCTCCCGCGGATTCGCCCGCGTGTTCTCCCGCATCCTGCCCAGGGCCGAGACGTACGCGCTGGGCCGGGACGCCTGCGTCGGGCTGACGGCGAAGGTGACGACGCTGATGGGGCCACGGGACGGCTACGCGCAGCTCTATGACGCGCACCGCAACCTGCTGGAGGTGCGAGTGCAGGCACCCGAGGGCTCGCGGTTCGAGATGGGCGCTGCGATCGTGCTACTCTCGTACGACGAAGCGGCCGGCCGCTACCTCGCCGAGCCCTTCGACGCCGAAGGAGTGACTGGCTCCCGCGGGTCCATCGAGGATAGAACAATGACGAGGACTGTGTCCGGAGAGCGGGCAGGGCGGCCTGCGAGACGGCGGAGACAGCCTGGTGAAAGGACCGGAGTGAAGTGACATGAGGATGTTCGTCTGGGTCGGAATCGCAATCGTCTTCACGGTGGCCCCCTTCATGGTCGGCTCGCTCGGCGCGGCCCTGGGAACGGGCGGACAGCTCCTGGTGAGCGGCTTCGGCGCCACGATGCTGGTCGGCGGCATCACGGTCGTCACCATCACCCGGCTCTACGTGCGCGCCGCAGCCAACGAGGCCTTCGTCAAGACCGGCATGGGCGGCACCAAGGTCATCCTCGACGGCGGCGCCCTCATCATCCCCGTCGTCCACGAGCTGGTGAAGGTCCCGCTCACGACGATGCGGCTCGACGTCGACCGCTCGGGGCCCGATTCCCTCATCACGGCCGACAAGCTCCGCGCCGACCTCAAGGCCGAATTTTACATCCGCGTGTTGCCCCAATCCGAGGACATCCAGAACGCCGCGCGCTCCCTCGGCAACCTCGCCGACGACCCGCAGCGGATCGCCAACCTCGTCAACGACAAGCTGATCAGCGCCCTGCGCAGCGTGGCCGCCAACAAGACCCTGGAGGAGCTCAACACCCGCCGCAACGAGTTCGCCGGCGAGGTCAAGCAGCAGGTCGAGCCCGACCTGAAGCACAACGGCCTCACCCTGGAGACCGTCACGATCTCCAAGCTCGACCAGACCGACCCGAAGAACCTCAAGGCCGACAACGTGTTCGACGCCCAGGGCCTCAAGCGCATCACCGAGATCACCACCGACGCCGCCGTGCGCCGCAACGAGCTGGAGCAGGACGCCCAGAAGATGATGAAGGAGCGCAACGTCCAGACGAAGCTGGAGATCCTGCTGCTGGAGCGCCAGCAGGCCGAGGCCGAAGCGTCCCAGTCCTCCGAGATCGCCAAGGTGAAAGCGCTGCGCGAGGCCGAGGCGCGCCAGGCCCAGATCGAGCAGGAGCAGGCCGTCGCCGCCCGCGAGGTCGAAAAGACCCGGGCGCTCAAGGCGGCCGATCTCGAGGCCCAGCAGAAGGTGCTCGAGAGCGAGCGCCAGCGTGAGCTGGTCGAAGTCGCCAAGTCCAACGCCATCGAGATGGCGATGATCGAAGCCGAGAAGAAGGTCAAGGAAGCCGAGCGCCAGCGCGAGCTGACAGAGGTCGACAAGCAGAAGGCGATCGAGACCGCCAACCAGGAAAAAGCCCTCGCAGTCGCCCTGGCCCAGGCCAAGCGCGCCGAGGCCGAGCAAGAGCAGTACGCGAAGCTGGCGATGCGCGAGAAAGCCGCGCAGGACGTGGAGACCGTGAAGATTACCAGCGCCGCCGAGCGCGAGGGCGATCAGAAACTGATCGCGGCGTCGAAGGCCGCCGAGCAGGAGCTGGTCCGCGAGCAGCGCAAGGCAGACGCCACGGCGTACACCATCCAGAAAGAAGCCGAGGCGAAGAAGGCCGCCGCCCAGGCCGAGTACGAAGCCCGGCTCAAGGCCGCCGAGGCCGAGTCCGAGGCCGCCAAGAAGCGCGCCGAAGGTCTGCAGGCCGAGCAGATGGTCGCCGTCAACGTGCAGCAGCGGCTCGTTGAAGTCGAGCAACAGAAGGTCGACGTGGAGTCCAAGCGCCTCGAGATGCAGGAGAAGTTCGGCAAGGCGGCCATCGAGCTTCAGGTGCGCCTCAAGCAGATCGAGGTGAGCGGCCAGGTCGAGATCGAGCGCGCCCGCGCGATGGGCAGCATGCTGAGCCGGGGCGACTTCACCATCTACGGCGACCCGGAGACCTTCGGCCGCATGGCCGAGGCCTTCTCCAAGGGTATGCAGATGCGGCAGAACGTAGAGGGTTTCCTGGCCAACAAGGGCCTGGACGACAACCTGGGCAAGGTCGTCAGCGCCGCCGCCGACGTGCTGGGGAAGGCCGTTGGGAAGAAGAAGGAGTAGCGAGTAGTGAGTAGGGGGATACAAGTGGCGGACAGTTGGGAACAATGGGTGAACCTACGGAGCATGAGTTGACCAGAGGGCTGAGCATGCGCCGGACTCCGATGCGCGGTCGGGTTGGGTTGGCGAGGACGGCGAGTAGGTGCCTTCGCCTGGGCAGCTCGGGAGCGGCGACGGATCATGGGAAGCCGCATCACTGCGTAACCGTTCGCCCTGAGCCTGTCGAAGCGCCGACTGGCGAAACCCGCATCATTGCTGGAGCGGTTCGACAAGCTCACCACGAACGGAGCAATAGTCCCCAGCGTTCGTCGTTGCTCCCGGGCAGCCCTTCTACTCGCTACTCACTACTCGCTACTCGCTACTCTTCATGACTCTCCCCGCCGAGGAGCTCGACCGCTGGATTTTGCCGCTCGAAGGATGGGCGGTGGAGCGGTGCGCCATCAGCGAGGGGTTTCTGGTCGAGTTGAAGAGCGGTCGCCAGCGCGGGCGGCTGACGGTGCAGGGGACGTTCATCTTGAA
Organism: Candidatus Wallbacteria bacterium; assembly: GCA_016213845.1. GTDB lineage: Bacteria > Muiribacteriota > UBA6191 > JACPRK01 > JACPRK01 > JACPRK01. Next base: position 17,077 of record JACQZN010000002.1, on the reverse strand, counting down.
GGCCGGCAAAGGGCGGTCGACGATGCACCATTCGCCGCCGTCCTCCATGGCACCGGCGCTGGCGCTGCTCGGCAAGACGGTCGAGAGCGCGGTGGCGATGAAGGACGGACGGCTGGAGCTGAAGCTCTCCGGCGCCACGTCCATCTCCGTGAAGCCGGACCGTTCGTCGGAGGCATGGATCGTCACGGTGGGCGACCAGCTTGCCGTGGTCTGCGAGCCGGGCGGCCGGGTCGCCGTCTGGGTCGAAGACGAGCCCTGAAGACGGGGGGGCGCACGCAAAGGTGCGAAAACCGGGGCAGTTTTGCCTCCCGGCTGCCTATCGCGGCAGGCGGTGGGGTCGGCCGACCGGAATCATCGGTGCTTCGGAGCACGGCTCGGGCCGCAAGATGGCCGCAGGCCCGGCTGGCATCGCTCTTGTTCGGTTCCATCGGATACGCACGCTGTCGTCCGACGGAGTCGCCGAGTAAGTGATTCCTTGATTCGGTGGTCCGGGCGTAGGTGAATGACAGCGCGTCCGGTGAGCGCTCGAAGGCGCGCGGCCGGGACTCGACAAGGGAGGCTTCACGTGACTGCAACCGCGAGGGGAACTCATCTTCATCTGCAGGCTCTGGTCATCGGGCTGACGTTCCTGATCCTGGCGGCAGCGCCGGGACGGGTGCACGCGCTCGATGGCGACCTGTCGAGCGGACCGGCGGCGGTGTCACCTTCTTCGATACAACCCGGCGGGCAGATCAACATCACCGCGACGATCGCCAACTCGGGAAGCAGCAGTGTGAGCGTCCAGATCGGCGTCTTCCTGTCGCCCGATTCGACGATCGACGTCACCGACTCGCCCATCGGGGGCAACCAGACCTTCTCGATCCCAGCCAACGGCTCCTCGACCTTCAACGAGAACAGCGGCATTCCGACGGCGACGGCGCTCGGCACCTGGTTCGTCGGACTCGTGATTGACCCGCAGAACGTCATCGCGGAGACAAACGAGACAAACAACTCGGTGCTCGCGACCCCGTCGATCCAGGTCGTTTCCAGCGGGGGCGGCGCCCTGCCGGACCTGGTGTGCGACGCGCCGGTGGTGCCCACCAGTGCCCCGATTGGCGGCCAGATCTTCCTTTCGGGGAGTGTCCGCAACACCGCGGTCTCCACGGGTGCCCCACCCTCCAACGCCCAGTACTTCCTTTCGCTCGACCAGTTCATCGACGCCGCCGATCCGCTCCTGGCCACCGAGGGTATTCCGAGCATCGCCTCCAACGGCCGCTTCGATCTGCCCAACCGCGGCTACTTCCTTTCGGCGACGCTGGCGGCGGGCAACTACTTCGTCGCGCTCGTGGCGGACAGCGACCGGACAATCAATGAAGTAGACGAGCAGAACAACCTGGGTCTGTCTGCGACGAAGGTCACCCTCACGGCCGGCGCGAGCGGCCCGGCCCCGGACCTGGTGGCCGAGGCGGTCTCGGGCCCTGCCGCTGCCCAGGCCGGGGGCGCAATCGTGGTCAACGGTACCGTGCGAAACGTCTCTCCGAACACCGGCTCCCCGGGCTGCTCGGCAGACTTCTTCCTCAGCCCCAACGCGGGCTTCGAGAGCGGAGATCCGATTCTCGGCACTGTGAACGTGCCCGCTCTGGGTCCCTCCACCTTCAAGTCCTTCAACGGGTTCACTTTCTTCGTGCCGTCCACTCTTCCGGGCGGTTCCTACTTCATCGGCCTGTTGGCGGATGGAAGCCGTGTCGTGCAGGAGACCGATGAGTCGAACAACACGGGATTCTCCAGTCCGCCAACCAGCATCAGCGGCGGCGGGTCTGCCGCTGGGAAGCCGGATCTGATCGCGGAGAATGTGACGGGCCCCGGCTCGGCGACTGCCGGCGGCGCGATCTCTTTGTCGGGGACCATCCGCAATCTGTCTCCCGCCGATCCGGCGCCGGCCAGCAGGGCTGACTTCGTGCTGTCGGTCGACCGATTCATTGCGCCGCCCGATCCGTTCCTGTCGCAGGTGACGGTCGGCGCCCTGCCAGCCAACGGGTCGCAGTCGTTCACGAACATCACTTTCACCGTGCCCGCGGCGATAGCGGCCGGGAACTACTTTGCCGGGCTGATCGCCGATGCCACGCAGCTCGTGGCGGAGTCCGACGAGAACAACAACGGCGGCGCGTCGGTGAACACGATAGGTGTGGCGGGCGGGGGCGGCACATCGAGCGGCCTGCCCGACCTGGTGGCGGAGAGCATCTCGGGCCCGGCCTCCAACGCGAACAACGCGCAGATGGCGCTGACGGGCAGCTTCCGCAACGTCGGAGACGCGCCGGCGGGGGCGTTCGACGTGGGGTTCGCCCTGTCGGCGAGCGGCGAATTCAATGACGGCATCCAACTTTCGCGCAATCGCTTCGACGGGCTGCCGCCCGCGGGCCAGGAGCGGTTGCAGCTGGGGGTATTCGTCCCGGCGGCGGTGAGTCCCGCGAACTACTTCGTGGGCATGGACGTCGACATGGACAAGGTCGTCCGCGAGGTGGACGAGAACAACAACCGCACTCGGAGCGCCGCTCCGGTGCAGATCACGGCGGGCGGAGGGACGGCCGTGGCGCCGGACCTGGTGGCCAGGTCCGTGACGGGACCGACGACGGCGCAGGGTGGTTTGACAATCGCGCTCTCGGGCGAGGTGAAGAACCAGGGGCCGGTGGCTGCTACCGGGTTCCAGGTGGGGTTCCTGCTCTCGTCGGATCGTTTCATCTCGACGGCCGACATTCCACTGGGTCTGCTGAATGTGGCGGGGCTGGCATCCTCCGAACAGACGACGCTGTCGGCGGCGTTCGTGTTGCCGCAGGCGCTCTTCCCGGGCGACTACTTCGCCGGAATGATGGTCGATCCGGATCAGCGCGTTCCTGAGACCGACGAGTCGAACAACACGGCGTCGCAGGTGGGGTCGTTGCGAATCAGTCCGTCCTCGACGGAGACGCTGGCGGACCTGGTCGTCGGCACGCTGAGTGGTCCGTTGACCGCCACGGCGGGCCAAGCGATGGTCGTGCGGGTCTCGGTGAAGAACTCCGGTAGCGGCGATGCGGGCGGTTTCAATCTCGGACTATTCCTATCTTCCGACTCCTCTGTCTCGCCGGAGGACTCGCTGTTGGCATTCATCGGGATCCAGGGATTGCCGGCGGGCCGGGACTTCTTCTTCTCTCAGACGGTGCCCGTGCCGGTGACCCTGGCTGCCGGCAGCTACCGGCTCTTGGCGGTGGCCGACAGCCAGAACACGGTTGCGGAGGCGCAGGAGTCGAATAACGGCGCTGACGGCGGCGCCGTGGGCATCTCGGCCAGTGGGGCGCCTTCGGTGTGCACGGGTCCGAACTGTCCCGACCTGGTCGTGGAGGGTGTGTTTGGGCCTGCGGTCGTTCCCTCCGGGAGCAGCTTGCCGATCGGCGGCCGGGTGGCCAACCGCGGCGGCGGCCCTGCCGGGCCGTTCGGGATCGGGTTTCTGCTGAGCGCGGATGCGGTGTCGAGCGATGGCGACGTGGTGCTGGGGGCCAGTCTCTTCCCGGGGCTGGCGGCCGGGACGGGCGCCCCTGTGGACGCGACGGTGCAGCTACCGGCGACGCTGGCGAGCGGCAATTACTTCGTTGGAATGATCGCCGACAACACGGGTGGAGTGATCGAGTCTGACGAGGGGAACAACGTGGCGATTTCGGCGAGCCAGATCTCGATCTCGGGGCTTGGACCCAGTGGCGGAGATCTGCCGGACTTGACGGGCGACCTTCTGGTCCCGCCGGCCTCGCTGGCTTCCGGCACGGTCTTCGGCCTCAACGCGGCGGTGAAGAACTCCGGGACGGCGTTCGCGCCGCCGTTCCGCGTGAGGTTCTTGCTGGCGCCTGGGCGGTCGTTTGACCCCGGACTGCCGGTGCTGGGGGAGCTGGCGGTCGATGGCGGGCTCTTGCCTGGAATCGTGACGCCGCTTTCCGGGCAATTCGTGGTGCCGCCGGTGCCGTCGGGGACGTATCTGCTCTCGATGGTCGTCGACGCGGACAACGTCGTGAGCGAGGGCAATGAGGGGAACAATTTCTTCCAGGCGCCGGCGCCGACGTCGGTCGGAGGGGGCGGGACGTCGGGCAACCTTCCGGATTTGCTGCCGGAGTTCGTGCGGGCGCCGGTGTCGGCCGCGCCGGGCGGGCCGATCGCGGTGTCCGGAGCGGTGCGCAACATCGGCTCAGTGGATGCCGCGCCGTTTGCGGTGGTGTTCGTTCTGTCGCAGGGGTTCCAGGCGTCGACGCTGGACGTGCCGCTGGGACGGGTCTCGATCAACGGGCTCGGCGCGGGCCAGGCGGTGCCCGTGGACGGCGGCACCACGTTGTTCGTGCCGGCGACGATCGCTCCGGGAGCCTACCGGGCGGGCCTCGTGGTCGATCCCGACGGCCTGGTCGCGGAGAGCGACGAGTTCAACAACAACCTGGTCAACCCGTCGACTCTGAGCATCGGTTCTGCTGGCGGTGGCTCGCTCCCCGACCTGGTGTCGAGCGGGGTGACGGCCCCGCAATCGGCATCGCTGGGGCAGGCCGTGCGGCTGACCGGCCGGGTGACGAACCAGGGAACGTCTGCTGCCGGGTCGTCCGTCGCCGCCTTCGTACTCGATGGAGGATTTTCGTCCACCACCGCGGGGACGGTGCCTGCAGCGACCGCGCCTCTGACGACGGTACGGATCGGGACATTGCCTGTGCCGTCCCTGGCCGTGGGTGTGAGCTCGGACCTGACGGGGACCTTCGTGCTGCCGTCGTTCGTGCAGCCGGGGACCTACGACGTGAGCCTCGAGGCCGATGCCAGCTTCGTGCTGCCCGAGTCCGACGAGGGGAACAACCGGGCGCTGGCGCCTGCGCCGCTGGCCCTAGGGCTGGGCGTCGCCAGCGGCGGCACGGTGGGCGGGCCGGACCTGGTCGTATCGGCCGTGTCCGCGCCGCTCTCGGCGAGCTTCTCGCAACCCCTGGAGGTGCAGGCAACGGTGAAGAACCTGGGCGATCCATTCGCTGCCGGGTTCTCGGTTGGGTTCCGACTCTCGCAGAGCCCGCTGGCGGCGCGGGACGCGCTGAGCTTCGGAGAGAGCTTCGTTCCGGGCGGGCTGCCCAGGGGCGGGACGGCGACTGCGCGCGGAGTCTTCCAGGCGCCTTCATTCCTGGCGAGCGGCAGCTACTTCATCATCGCGGTGGCCGATTCGGCCAACGCGGTCTTCGAGCTCGACGAAGCCAACAACACTTCCGCGGCGCCGACGGCGACCGGCTTTTCGGGCGATGGCGGCTCCGCGCTTCCCGACCTGATTGCGGCAGGCGTTCGCGGCCCGGCTGGCGCAGTTCCGGGCCAGCGGGTGCTGCTGACCGGCACCGTGCAGAACGTCGGGCGCGGCCCGGCGGGCCCCAGCCAGCTCGGCTTCGGGCTCGTTCGCGACAACACCTCCATCACCGGTGGGCCGCCGGAGATCGTCGAGCTGGGAGAAGCTCCGGTGGCAACGCTTCCGGCGGGCGCGTTCGTCTCGGTCACAGGCGACTTCCAGATCCCGTTGACGGTGGCGCCCGGGAGCTACGGCCTGGGGATTGAAGCCGACACCAACGAGCTGGTGGCCGAGTCGATTGAGCAGAACAACCAGGGCCGTTCCGGGAACCTGTTCCAGGTCGGCGCCGCCGGCGGCCGGCAGATCTCGCTCGGCTACTCGGCCGATCCATTCCAGGTGCCGGCGGGACGGCTGCTGGTCCGCGCGACCTTCTCGGAGGCCGCGGCCTCCACGCCCACGATCCAGATAGACCGGCCCGGGGACAGCAATGACGTCAAGGCAGCGCCGATGACGCGCGAGAGCGCCACCGAGTGGACGTTCTCCTACAACGTCCTGCCGCAGGACGGCGTTTCGGTCTTCGACGGCCCGGCGATGGTCGCCGTCAACGCCTCTGCTGCCGGCGGCCCGTTCCCCCAGCCGTTCGACAATGTGATCACGATCCGCACGTCGGCCGGTTCGGATCTGGTCGCCGCCGAGCTGATCGTGAACCCGGACGTACCTTCGCCTGCCGACGCCGTCATCGTCGCCGGCGCGGTGGAGAGCCGGGGGAGCGCGGCGGTCTCCGCGGTCTTCGTCGAGCTGCTCGTGGACGGCGTGCCGAGGGGCACGCAAGTGGTGTCGATTCCTCCGAACGCGCGAGTGACTCTTCCGGCGATCGATCTGGGGCAGCTCGCGCCGGGGGATCATTCGATCAGCCTGGTCGTCGATCCCGGAAACTCGGTCCCCGAGGGAGATGAGCTGAACAACCGGATCGACCGTTTCATCCCGGTGTCGACCATCACTGCCGGCTTCGGCACCGACTTCCTGAGCCTGTCCGGCGCCGTCAAGCGCAGCGACGGCAGCGCCGTGGAGCCGGGTGCGCAAGTGGTCGCGACGAACCAGCGGACGAGTCAGAACCGGTCTTCCTTGGTGGACGCTAGCGGCCGCTACGGTCTCGTCTTCAGCGGCAGTCCCACCCAGGCCGGCGACCTCATCTCCGTGCGGGTCCGCTCTGCGTCGGGCCAGGAGCTTCCCGTGGCGGTCCCCAATCCGGCGGCGATCCGGGTGACGGACTTCCAGGTTCGCCAAGGGTTCGTCGCCGCCGATCTCTTCGTTGGCGGCGCGGCCAGTTTCGAGGGGGAGAACCCGGAGGTGCTCGTGGGCCTGGCCGGCAGCGGGCGCCAGGGGTTCACAGCCGACGGTCAGCCGGCCGCGGACGCGGCCCTGAACTCGCCGGTGTCGCCGGTCTTCACCAGAAGCGGCGACCTCTTCTTCTGCGAGGTCGGCAGCCACCGGGTACGAAAGGTCGACATCGAGACCGGCCGGCTCTCGACGGTCGCTGGCAAGGGCATCCCGGCGTTTTCCGGCGATGGGGGAGCCGCGACCTCGGCCACGATCAATCAGCCCGAGGCGCTGGCGTTCGATGCGTCGGGGAACCTGTACATCGCCGACAGCGGCAATCACCGCGTCCGGGTTGTGAACGCGGGCACGGGTGCGATCGCCACGTTCGCCGGGACCGGCAACGCGGGCGCTGCTGGGGAGGGTGGGCTCGCGACGGTGGCGGAGCTGAACCGCCCATCCGGGTTGGCCTTCGACTCGGCGGGCCAGCTCCACATCTCCGACACGGCGAATCACCGGGTGCTCGTGGTGCAGGCCGACGGGAAGGTCCGGCGGGTGGCCGGCAGCGGCCAGGCGGGGTTCTCGGGGGATGGCGGTCTGGCGACCCAGGCGCAGCTGAGAAGCCCGCGCGGGCTCGCGTTCGACGCGGCGGGCAACCTGCTGATCGCGGACGCAGGCAACAACCGGATCCGGCGTGTGGACGCCGCCACGGGGGCGGTGCTGACGGTGGCCGGCACGGGGGCCGCCGGCTTTGCGGGCGACGGGTTGCCGGCGGTGGCCTCGCCGCTGGAGGAGCCGTCGGGCGTGTTCGCAGACGCTCTGGATGGCGTGGTGTTCGTGGCCGACTCGGGCAATGACCTGGTGCGCGAGATCGACGCTGAGGGCCGGCTCCAGATCGAAGCAGGTACGGGGATGCCGGGCCGGGCGGCGGACGGGACGCTGGCGTTGCGGGCGGCGCTCCGGCGGCCGCGGGACGTCACCACGGACGAGCGCGGGAACCTGGTGATCGCCGATGCTGGCAACAACCGGATCGTGCGGTTGGTGAGGCCAGGCGCGGGCGGCGCGACCGACGACCATCCGGCGAGCGCGTCGGCGACGACTACCTCCGACGACGTGTCGACGGACGGGGTCGCGGAGCCTGGCGCCGTTGAAACGGCGGGGGACGTCGACTTCCTGCGGTTTGCCGCAGCGGCCGGAGAGACCTACGATGTCGAGGTGAGGCCTCGCGGGGCGGGCGCGTTCTCCGCGGCGCTGGCGCCGCTTCCGGAGGCTGCGGTGACGCTGCACGCGCCGGACGGCTCCACGGTGGTGGCGGAAGGCAGCCGGGCATTCGACCCGGCCCTTCAGCTGGCCACCAGTGGGTTCTTCCCGCCGACTGCGCCGGGCGTTCGCATCTTGGGATTGAGGCTGACGGTCGGTGGCACCTACTACCTGAGGGTGCGGGCCGCCGACGTGGGTGCGATCGGGGCCTACGAGGTCGAGGTCCGGCGTCAGGTGCGATCGGGGGCGCTGAGACTGGCGCTGGACGTGCTGCCGCCCGCGTTCTCGGGGACGCCCTACACGCCGGTCTTGCAGGTCGACGGAGGAGTTCCGCCGTTCACGTTTGCGGTGCTCGGGGCGTTGCCACCGGGTATCACGCTCGATCCGGACACGGGCGCGTTCTCGGGGGAGACCTCTGTGGTCGGCGAGTTCCCATTCGCGGTGGAGGCGACCGATTCGGGCGGGGCACAGGCGCGCGCGCGCAGGCCCTATCGAATCTCGGTGCTGCCCAGCGGCGGACAGGCGTTCCCGGAGAGCGGGCACCCGTACCCGGATGGCGCCGACGAATCGCAATCGTTCGAGGTGCCGGGGCCGCACCCGGCGCTGGACGTGACGTTCGACGAGCAGACCGCCACCGAGGGCGGGTTCGACTTCATCCATGTGACGGACGGCTTCAACGGCGAGATTGTCGGCAGTCCGTTCACGGGCCGGCAGCTTGCGGGCCGCACGGTGCGGGTGGGCGGCAATCGAGTCACCGTGAGATTGGTGAGCGACCAGAGCGTGTCGGAGTACGGATACCGGGTGCTGGCGGTTGCGCCCGCGCTGGACGGCGTGCAGGGTCTGGATCTGGTTCCCGCGGCGCTGCCGCCGGCGCAGGCTGAAACCCCGTTTGCCGCCACGTCGGTGATGAGCACGCGCGCGGTGCAGCCTGCGAGGTTCTCCGTGACGGGCGGGCTGCTGCCGCCCGGGATGACGCTCTCGGAGTCTGGGGCGCTCTCCGGGACGCCACAGTCCGCGGGCGAGTACGCATTCACAATAGGAGTCAAAGACGCCGCCGGCTCCGTCGGCGCGCGGCACTACCGCCTCTCCGTCGTGGCGGTCGGGGGCACGCAGTTCCCGGAGAGCGCGCATCCCTACGCCAGCAATGCCGACGAGACGCTGCGCTACACGGCGCCGGGCTCGCCGGCATCGATCCTGGTGACCTTCGATCCGCGGACCGCGGTGGAGCCGGGCTATGACTTCATCGACATCGGCAACGGCGCCGGGGAGCCGATCCCCGGGAGCCCCTTCACCGGCCGGCAGCTGGCGGGTCGGACGCTGCGGGTGGCCGGGGCGACGGTCGCGATCCGGCTGCGCTCCGATCGCAGCGTGACGGATTACGGGTTCCGCGTGGAGCGGGTCGAGGCCGCCTCCGGCTCCGGCTCGGGGCTGGCGCTGGTGACGGCGTCCCTGCCTGGGGCGAAGGTGGGCGTTTCGTACTCCGCGACGCTCGAGACGACTGGCGGGCAGCCGCCGTACTCGTACGCGCCGGACGGCCCGCTGCCTCCCGGAGTGTTCATCGACTCCTTCGGCGGCGCGGTCATCGGTATCCCGAGCAGGCCCGGCAACTTCTCTGTTCCCCTGGCTGTGCTCGATAGCGCTGGCGGACGCGCGACGCGCTCCCTGCCGCTCGTGGTCACGGCGGAGGCTCCGCCGCGTCTGACGCTCTCCTTCGAGCGCGACGGCGCCTCGCTGGCGGCCACGCTGGCGCTCACCGGCGTGTCCGGGTCGCTGGCCGGCGTCCGCGCGTCGGTCGAGTTCGATCCGAAGGTGCTCGAGTTCGACCGGTTCGTCGCCGGCGGGCTGGCGACCGCAAGCGAGATCTCCATCGAAGGACAGTCGACCGCGGGGAGGCTGGACATCGACGTGCCGGCCCCACCGGCGATCACGCAGAACGGGACTCTCCTGGTGCTGCTCTTCCGGGTGACGGGCGGAATCGACCTTCCGGAGCGCGCTGTGGTGCTCTCGAGCGCGCGATTCGGAACGGCAGCGGGTAGCATCCGCGAGCTGCGGCCAACCGCGAATCCGGGTTTCGAGCAGCTCGTACAGCTCAAGCGGCTTCCGGGTGGCGCGCTGGCTCCCGAGGTCCCGAATCCGGTGGACCCGTTGAGTCCAAAACCGTGGGTGACGCTCGACGGCCGCGAGAGCCACGATGCCAACATCCCCCCGCTGCCGCTGTCCTACTCCTGGTCGCAGGTGACGAGCTTCCCGATCACGCTCTCCGGGGCGGCAACCCCGCTGCCGACCTTCGTCCCGTCGGGGCCCGGCTTCTACCAGTTCGAGCTGGTCGTCTCGAACGGCAGGCTCGAGAGCTTCCCGGCTCGCGTCGGTATCCTGGTGGACGAGAACGGCTGCGGTCCGACAGTCGACCCACGCATCCTGATCGACAGGGCGCGCGGCGTCCGGTCGGAGCCCGACGACGCTCCGCCGCAGTTCGGCGCGGGGCGCGGCAACATCACGCTGGACGCGACGCTCTCCGTGGCCGGCGGCGACAGCGCCACCGATACGCTCACCTACTCCTGGACCCAGACCGGCGGGCCCGGCGTGGAGCTGTCGCCGTCGACGACGGCTGCGCAGCCGTCCTTCTTCCCGCAGCAGGGTGGCCTCTACGAGTTCGAGCTCACTGCACGCGGGTCGGCGGGATGCCAGGGACCGCCCAGACGCGTCCGCGCCGTGGTCTTCTCGGGCGAGGACACGCCGCCGCGCTTGTCAGTCCAGGCCTCGGCTTCGACGACCACCGATGTCGGCGACGACGTGGGCGAGGGCGACGAGTCGAAGCTGGCCCGCAGCCTCAGGGTCGAGATCCCGACCGTCGTGACATTGAAGGCGGTCGTGACCGATCCGGACGTCGGCCGAGCGCCGCTGAGGCAGCGCTTGACCTTCGACTGGTCGCAGGTCTCCGGACCCGTAGTCGCGCTGACAACCTCGACCTTCCAGAACACGGAGGCGCTGGTGAGTGCCGTGCAGTTCGAGCCGACGACCTCGCGCGTGCACGTCTTCCGCTGCGTGGTATCGCAGCTCGATTCGAGCGGCGTGCCGACCGGCGTCAGCGTGAGCCGACAGATCCGCGTCATCGTCAGCAGCGTCGACACCATCGTCCCCGAGGCGGCCTTCGAGATCTTCGAGATCCTCGAGTCCGGCAAGGAGCGGTCGAAGGGCAGCTTCCCCCAGAAGACCCTGCAGTCGTTCCAGTCGGCCAAGCCACGAGCGAAAATCAGACTCGATGCCCGCAGATCGAGGACGAGAACGACCCGACCCAACATCAACCTGAGTTACATCTGGACCCAGGTGGCCGGGCCGCGCGTAACGCTTTCGAACCCCTTCTCGAGGATCACGACTTTCGTCGTCCCGCGGCTGCCGAGCCTGTCGAGCTCGCGGCTGCGATTCCAGCTGATCGTCGACAACGGTCGCGACCAGAGCGAGCCGGCCGTCGGAGGACTGGATGTGTCCAGTCCCGTGACGCGCACCGCGTCCTTGGGGCTGGCTCGTGGGCTGTCACTGGTGAGCATGCCGGTGTCGAACGAGACGACCGTGCGCACCCTGGGCGATCTGATCGCTGGTTCGGGCGCGTCGTTTGCCGTGCGCACCGAGAACGGTCGTTTCCGCGTCAGCTTCCCGAGCTCTCCGGAGGCGACGGCGCCGCTGGAACCCGGTGCAGGGTACCTGCTGTCGAGGAACCGGACCGGTGCCGCGCAGCGAACGTTGGGAGTACCCGGTCTGCCCTGGCCCGACTCGCCCCCGCCCAGGGTTCGTCAGCTGAGCCCGGGGTTGAACCTGATCGGCTACCCGAACACCACCCTCCCGACAGGGTTCGATGCCGAGGCTTTGCGGAGGCTTGCCGGCGCGCGCTCCGTAACGCGCATCGTGCCCAGCACCTCCGGACTGGGCGTGAGCCAGGTCTACCTGCCGAACCTGTCTCCCTCCTTCCAGATCGAAAGCGGCAGCGCCTACTTGCTGTCCGTTCCGGCGGCTCGGTCGGTGACGTTGCCGGCGTCTGAGTAGCGACGAGCATGCGATGCACGTCGTGGGTCTGGATGCGGTAGACTCGTGAGGGCCGTCACCAGATCGACGAGGGGCAGTCACGCCCAGGAGGATCGAGCTCAATGGCAACTGACATCACCCGAACGACGACGATGCAGGAGATCTTGCAGGCGTATCCGAGCGCGCAACGGGCGCTCTTCCAGCGATACCATGTGGGCGGGTGCTCCAGCTGCGGATTCCAACCGACCGACACGCTCCAGGACGTCTGTCTGAGCCACAACATCTCGAATGTCGACGAGGTGATCCAGCATCTGAAGAACTCTCACGAAGCGGATGCGCGAATCGAAATCAGCGCCCGGGACGCGGCCACGGGACTGGCTTCGAAGGCGTTCAAGCTGCTGGACGTGCGCTCGCAGGAAGAGTGGGATATCGCCCACATCGAGGGCGCGCAGCTGGTCACGGAGCAGCTCGGCCAGGAGCTCATGACGCAGTGGCCCAAGGAGACTCCCATCGTCCTGCACTGTCACCACGGCCGGCGGAGCCTCGATGCGGCGTCCTACCTGATCGGTCACGGGTTCAGCAACGTGCGCAGCATGGCAGGCGGCATCGACGCCTGGTCCACGGACGTCGACCCCTCGGTGCCGAGGTACTGAGCGCTCCGTTGAACGGGGACATCACAAGGCTGGTCCAGCTGGCGCGCGCCAGCGATCCGGCGCAACGGCTGGAGGCGGTCCGCCAGCTGGCGGCGACCGAGGCTGCCGACGCGCTCTCGGTGCTTCAAGCGCTGGGTGCGGCAGACCCCGACCGGACCATCCGGCTCGAGGCGAGCCGGGCGGCGCGGGGCCTCCGAACGCGTCTGACGGGCGGCACGATGGACCTGGCCGCGCGGTCGGGCGTCGGGCCGTCGGCGCTGGCAGAGCGGTTGCGCTCGCCCGAGCCGACGGAGCGCGCCAAGGCGCTTTATGGCTGTCTGCGCTACGAGTCGGAGAAGGTGTTGAACGCGATCCTCGACCTGCTCGATCGCGAGGCGAGCGCCAAGGTTCGCGCGCTGGCGGTCGCTGCGGTCGGGGTGCTGGGATCATCGAGGGAGATGGAGCCGGTGAAACGGTTCCTCTCGGACCCGGACGTCTCGGTCCGGGCGGCGGCGGACGAAGCGCTGGCGAAGTTGGGTGAGCTGGGGGTGGCGCTGCCGGGGCTGCCGGTGATGCCGCCCGCGCGCGCTGAGGCCGCCCCCGAGCCTGCTCGAGCGACGGCGGCGGCCGAGCCGGCAGCGAAGGATGCGTCCGCTCTGCCGCCGCGATCGACCGGAACGTTCCGGATGCCGCCGACGGCGACGACGACCGGGCCAATGCGAATCGGGGCGCCGTCCAGGCCCGTGACCACGACCGGCACGTTGGCGCGGCCGGCCGCGCTCTCGCCCTTCGCCTCGAAGGCCGGCGTTGCGATGAAGGCGCCCGTCAAACCGGGAGCGATCAAACCGCTGGCCGAGAAGATGACCCCGGATGAAAAGTCGCGTCTGGATCGATTGCTCTCGTCGCTCTCGGGTGGCGTGCTCTCCGACGTGGAGAAGAGCCGGCTTGCGGACCGTGGGACGAAGCTGTACCAGGAGGCAGGCGCGCGGTTGGCCCTGCCGGCGCTGTCCGCCGAGGTGGCTCGGGCGCTCTTTCAGCTGGCTGCCGGCAACCTTGCGGCGGCGGCCGAGGCGTTCCGGGCGGCTCCGAAGGAGACCGTCCATCTGCCGCATCTCGACGTCTACCTCAAGGCCGCATTCGCAGAGACCGAGCTGGCCGAGCTCCGGGCGGCCAAGGAAGAGGTGGCGCTGGCCGCGACCGGCCGCGACGCGTTCCCGCCCGACATCCTGGAGTTTGTGCTGAGCACGATCCGCAAGGCGAAGGGCCTGATGAACGAGCTCGACGTCTCGGCTCGCACGAAGCTGCGCATCAAGTACGACACTCTGCGGGACCTGGTCGCGCAGGGCATCGTGCAAGAAGCGCACGAGCATGCGCTCGTGCTGAAGCGCGAGATGACTCGATTGACCAACGTGCTCAACGACCAGAAGGACGCCGCGTTGAAGGCGAAGAGGCGGTAGGTAGTAGCGAGTAGTGAGTAGCGAGTAGTGAGTAGGGGGGATGGGGGGCGAGGCCATACCGGGTGCGGCCTACGACAAGCATGTCCTGAGCTTGCCGAAGGGCTCAGGCCGAGCGGATTCCCATGGGAACCAATCGCGGGCTCCACTGGCGCCTACTCGCTACCCACTACTCGCTACTCACTACTACCTAGTCCGCCAAGCTGAGGCCTGGGGGGACCGAGTCGCCCAGCAGAGCGCCTTGTTCGGCGGCGCCCAGGTGAATGACCTCGGCGATGAGCTGCACGTGGCGGGGTGGGACGGCCAGCTGCTCCATTCGGGCGAGGACCTCGCGGCGCTGGCCCTCGGAGAGATCTCGGTTGCGATCGCCGGTCTTGCGGGCGGCGTGGGCGATGGCGAAGCTGGCGCGCTCGCCGTGGGCGCGGACCAGCCGGACCAGAAGCGGGACCCAGCGCTGGGCGACTTCTCGGGGAACGACCTGGCGGACAGCGCCGGTGACGGGGTGGCGGGCGGCCAGGCGCGCCATGACCCAGAAGCCGTGGTCGGGGGGGCGCTCGCCGGTGAGCAGCGCAAGCATGCGCTCGCCCAGCTCGATCTTCTGCTGGGGCTCGAGCCGCTCCAGGGAAGCGGCCAGCCGCCACATCTCGGCGACGACTCCCGGGGAGGCGGCCGCGCCCTGCATGTCGTGGGAGCGGCGGTCGCCCAGGAGGAGCGAGGAGCGGACTTTCTCGTGGAGCGACTGCTGACGCACTGCGTCAAGGCCCGGCGCCAGCCGCCGCCACATGACCCAGAGCGCCCGGTGGTTGGCCTCGTGCCGGGGGAACCGCGGCGGGGCCTGGGCGATCGACCAGAGGCGGTCGACCCGTCCCGGGTCGAGCGGATCGCCGAAGCCGGGGCGCAAACACCAGCCTGCCATCTGCAGCCATTGGACTTCGTGCTCCGGACCTCGGGAGCGGCCGCTCTCGATCTCGTCGAGAGCGCTCCAGAGCTCGCGCAACAGCGACGTGTCCCAGTCCTCGCGCGGCATGCCCAGGGCCTGCTCGAGCCGCTTGCGCAGCCCCTCGGGGTCCTTCGGGTGCCCGCGGCCGCCGCCGTAGACCGACCGGACCATGTCGCGGGCCAACTCCTTGGCTTCTCGGGTCGCGCCAGGTCCCGAGGCCTGGGCGCGCGCGTCGGTGACCGCGCCCTGGGGGCGAAGGTCGAACTCGAGCTGCCAGGCCCTGGAGGTCCCGGGCGCGTGAGCCAGGAGCGCCAGCGTGCCCATCGGCGTGAGCGCCGACCGAAGCTCGACTTCGACCTCCGAGGCCCCGGGGCGGGGGCCGTCGGCGGCCAGCGCCGTCTTGAGCGCGGGCAACGCGACCATTCCCTTGGCGGTGGCAGCGACGAGCGCGCCGGCGCGGTCGTGCGACCGGCTGCTCGAGGCGTAGATGGGGAATCGCACGGTCTGGCCGACCGCCAGCCGGAAGCGCCGCTCGGCGATGTCGAGCACCTCCTCCTCCTCCATCCCGCGCGGCACGACGCAGACGGTAGACATCGTGTCGGCGGCGCCGCCGAGTCCGACGTAGTAGGAGCGCGCCGCGCCGCCGCCGATGCGCACGCCGGAACCTCGCCTTGCGATCCCGTAGTAAGCCGCGCCGCGCGCCACGGCCAGCCCCAGGTCGCTGTTGACGAGGACGCGGGGCTCGTAGCCGGAGTCTGCGCTGAACCAATGACGCAGTGCGTCGAGCACCCGCTGACGCAGGGCCGAGGCTGCGAAGACGCCGCCGTTGAAGAGCACGGCATCAGGCCGCACGGGATGTCCCTCGGGCACCATCGCGCCTTCGCCGAGTGCGTCGGCGACCGCGGGCGCGGCCTCGCGCAGGAACTTGGCCAGGTGGCGCGTGACCGCGGGATCGGCCGCGTACGGCAGCCCCCACTCCTTGAGGCCGAGCGGGTTGTCGGCGGCCGGCGCGTCCTGGGGCCCGCAGATCGGGAAGAAACCCTCGAGGACCGCTTGCTCGAGCTCCGGCCGGGTCAGTTTGGAAGAGCGAGTTCCTCCAACGACTCCACTGCCTCGCCCCAGGATCGAGATCTTGGCTGTCTCCAGCTCGCCTCGCCCCAGCAGGTCCTCCTTGGCGACCCGGCAGGAATGGACCAGCTCCCCCCACTCTTCGGGCTCAAGCCGGCCGGGTCCACCCGCCAGCTTCACCTCCATCGAGTGCGCCAGCGCCAGGTCCATGTTGTCGCCGCCCAGGAGCAGGTGATCGCCCACCGCCACTCGCACCGGCCGCACCTCGCCCGCGTGCCGTGTGACGACGACCAGCGTGAAGTCCGTCGTGCCTCCGCCCACGTCGCAGACCAGGAGCACCCGGGAGCTCCCCAGCGCCTCTTTCCAGCGCGCGCCGTGGTCGGCGATCCAGCTGTAGAAGGCGGCCTGCGGCTCCTCCAGCAGCGTCACCTGTCCGAAGCCGGCCAGCTTGGCCGCCTCCATCGTCAACTCGCGGGCCACCGCGTCGAACGAGGCCGGCACCGTCAGCACGACTTCCTGCTTCTCGAGCGGCTGCTCGGGGTGGGCGCCGTCCCAGGCCTCCTTCATGTAGAGGAGATAGGACGCGCTCACCTCCACCGGCGACAGGTGCGTCACGCCCTCGGCCGCGGCCCATGGCAAGATCGGGGCGCGGCGATCCGCGGCGGGGTGGCAGAGCCAGGACTTGGCGGAGTGAATGAGTCGTCCGGGAATGCGGCTGCCGAGCCGACGCGCCAGGTGGCCGACGACGTAAGGGCAGTCGCGGTCCCACGGCAGTCCCAGAGGACCCGCGGCCAGCTCGTGCGAGGTCGGGAAGTAGAGCACCGACGGGAGCAGCGGGTCCGGCCGAACGTCGCCGCTTCCGAAGAACTGCGGGAGTGCGAAGACGCGAATCTCCTCGCCGTCGCCCGTGAAGGCGACCGCCGAGTTGGAGGTGCCCAGGTCGATGCCGATCATCTTGAGGCTTGAGGGGTGAGGCTTGAGGAGTGAGGCTTGAGGCTTGAGGAGTGAGGCTTGAGGCTTGAGGGGTGAGGCTTGAGGGGTGAGTCAGTGCTTGCGGGCGCGGGGGCGGGTGGGTTTGGGGGAAGACTCC
>JACQZN010000001.1 GCA_016213845.1 Candidatus Wallbacteria bacterium | reverse complement strand
ATGTCTGGAACCCCGGACGATTCGTGGGGGAGATCTGAGCCGGCGGCGGCGAGCTGACGCGATGGCCTACCCCGACTTCACCCCCGCCCGGGACTGCGTGAGCTGCGGGCTCTGTCTGCCGCACTGCCCGACCTATCGCGAACGCCCCTTCGAGATGGCCTCGCCGCGCGGCCGCATTCAGCTGATGAAGGGGCTGGCGTCCGGTGAGCTCACGGGGTACGAGGCGCTCGACGAGCATCTGTCCCTATGCCTGGCCTGCCGGGCGTGCGAATCGGCCTGTCCCTCGGCGGTCAAGTTCGGCTCGCTGATCGAGAGCGCGCGGGCGGTCCTGAACGATCGGCTGGCTCCGAGCTGGGGGCGTCGGCTGGGAGCGTTCTTCATGCGGCATGTCTTCCCGCACCAGCGCCGGCTAGCGGCCGTGGCGGCGCTGATGAGGGCTTACCAGGCCTCGGGCCTGCAGCGCCTCTTCCGGGAGACGCCGCTCCGGGGGTGCTTCCCCGAGCGCATCGTCGAGCTGGAGTCGATGATGCCGGAGATGTCTCCACTGGGGGAGATGCCTGCGCCGCGGGGGGAGCTGGAGCCGTACGGGGTCGAGCGCGGCCGGGTCGGCTTCTTGACGGGCTGCGTGATGCAGCTGGCGATGGCCTCCACCAACGCGGCGTCGATGGATGTTTTGAGATTCAATGGGCTCAGGGTGGTCTTGCCTCGGGAGCAGCGCTGCTGCGGGGCGCTTCACCTGCACAACGGATTCATTCCGGAGGCGCGCGCGCTGGCGCGGGCCAATATCGCCGCTTTCGAGGAGGCCGGCGTCGACTGGATCGTGACGAACCAGGCCGGGTGCGGCAGCACCTTGAAGGAGTACGGGAAGCTGCTGGACGACGAGCCGGACTGGGCCGGCCGAGCGGAGGCCTTCCGGGGACGTGTCCGCGACATCAATGAGCTGCTGGTGGAGCTCGGGTTGCGGCCTCCGTCCGGGCGGCTCGCGCTGCGCGCTGTGTACGACGATCCGTGCCATCTCGTCCACGGCCAGAAGATCAAGGCGCAGCCCAGACAGCTCCTGAGGGCCATTCCCGGCCTGGAGCTGGCCGAAGCCCGGGAAGCCGACTGGTGTTGCGGCAGCGCCGGGATCTACAACGTCACCCATACCGAAATGTCGCTCGCCATCCTGCAGCGCAAGATGGACGACCTGCTCTCGACTCGTCCCGACGTCATCGTCACGTCCAACCCGGGTTGCGCGTTCCAGCTCCGCTACGGCGCTCGCCGAGCCGGTCACGCCGTGCAGGTCGTGCACGTCATGGACCTGCTGGCGCGATCGTATCGCGGCGAGGGAGCGGGGCTGGACAGGTCTGCCACGAAAGGAGAACCCTCGTGAACCGCTCCCTATCGCTTCTCTGCTCGCTCCTCCTCGCATCGTCCGCGGCGTTCGGCGCGGAGCCCGCGCTGTCGCTCCCCAGGGAGCGGCATCTGGCAAACGTCCGCCAGCTCACTTTCGGGGGGCAGAACGCCGAGGCGTACTTCTCGCCCGACGGACAGTGGCTCGTCTTCCAGTCGACGCGAGAGGGCGTGGCGTGCGACCAGATCTTCGTCATGCGCACCGACGGCAGCCAGGTGCGCCAGGTCAGCTCCGGTAAGGGCCGTACCACCTGCGCGTACTTCTTCCCCGACGGGCGCCGCGTCCTCTACGCCTCGTCGCACCACGTCTCCCTCGAGTGCCCGCCGCAGCCGGACCACTCGAAGGGGTACGTCTGGCCGCTCTATCCCTACGACATCTTCGCCGGTTCGGTGGACGGAAGCGGCCCGCTCCACCGGCTCACGGATCGCCCGGGCTACGACGCCGAGGCCACCGTTTCTCCGGACGGGAAGCGAGTGGTCTTCACCTCGGATCGGGACGGGGATCTGGAACTGTATACGATGGACCTTTCGGGTCGTAATCAGCGCCGCATCACCCGGCGCGCGGGCTACGATGGCGGCGCGTTCTTCAGCCCCGATTCCCGCCGGCTCGTCTACCGAGCCCATCACCCGGAGGGCCAGGCGCTCGCGGAGTTCAAGAGTCTCCTGGCCCAGCGGCTGGTCCGCCCCACGAAGATGGAGCTCCGCGTGATGGACGCCGACGGCGGCAACGACTGCCAGGTCACGCGCAACGGCAAGGCCAACTTCGCGCCCTACTTCCATCCCGACGGCAAGCGGATCGTTTTCTCGTCCAACATGCTCGACCCGAAGGGCAGGGCCTTCGAGCTGTTCATGATCGGCGCCGACGGCACCGGTCTGGAGCGCATCACCTACGACGGCACGTTCGCCGCATTCCCCATGTTCAGCCCCGACGGCCGCCAGCTCGTCTTCGCGTCCAACAGGAACGGCAAGGTCCCGCACGAGACCAACCTCTTCCTCGCCGACTGGGTCGAGTAGACCGGCCGGCGGCCAGCGGATCAGCGCCACAGGCTTTTCTCTCTTCGCGTCCAACAGGAACGGCAAGGTCCCGCACGAGACCAACCTCTTCCTCGCCGACTGGGTCGAGTAGACCGGCCGGCGGCCAGCGGATCAGCGCCGGAAGTAGTCGGCCAGGCCCTGGCAGAGCGCGGTAGCGACGGAGTCGCGGCGGTCGGGCTCGCGGAGCCGAGAAATAACGTGGCGTCTACCTGTACCGGGTTTCCATGGAAAACCCGGTACAGGTAGACGCCACGGGCTTTTTTCACGAGCCATCCGCCGGGTAGTTCAAGGAGCGCCGGGGATTGGCGCGGGCCGTCCGCAGCCGGGGCAGCAAGGAGATCAGCGCCGGAAGTAGTCGGCCAGGCCCTGGCAGAGCGCGGTGGCGACGGAGTCGCGGCGGTCGGGCTCGCGGAGCCGCGTCAGCTGACGGCTGTCGCCGAGAAAGCAAGTCTCGACGAGGACGGAGGGCTTGTCGTGCGTCTCGCGCAGCACGACGAAATCGGAACGACGGACGCCGCGGGGCAGCGCCGACTGCGGATACCGGCTGTAGAACCGGTCATGCAGTCGCTGCTGCGCGGCGCTCGGGGCGTCGACGGCCCGCGGCGCTTCGGACGAGCCCGACTCTTCGGAGGGCTCGGGGGCGGCCGTGCGCTTACTGCGGGAGCGGGCCAGCCGCGCCCGCCGGGCGGTTTCGGCGCGCATCCGGGCCCGGACCGCGTCCGGGGGCGCGTCGGAGGTTCCCATCGCTGCCGAGACCCGGTCGAAGAGATGTCCGGCCAGGCGATTGGAGAGTGCCGGCTGGTCGAGCCGAATGCGGTCTTCCAGCTGCTGGCTGTAGCCCGGCATCGGGAGGTTTCGCCGCGAGGGCGAGTAGACGTAGATGGCCGTGTAATCGATGCCGTCGACCGCTCGCCCGCCACGCGGGGTCGGGTCGGAGAGCACCGAGTAGTTGAAGTGGATGGAGACGAACGCGTCGGCTTCGAGCACGCGGCCGGCGATGCCGCGTCCGTAGAGATCGAGCGTCTCGTCGGAGGTCCGCGTCATGTAGACGGTGGCACCGGCCTGGCGGAGCTTGTCGGCGACCCGCTGGGCGACGTCGAGCGTGAGGTCCTTCTCCTGGAGCCGGAACTGCTCCACCCCGGCGCGCCGGCAGATTCCGGTGGCGCCCTGGTCCTTTCCGCCGTGGCCCGCGTCGACCACGATACGCCGCCCCGCGAGGGGGCCTGCCATCGCCGTGGCGGAGCAGCTCTTGCCCGAGTCGGCTTCGTGGCGGAGGACGTCGGCGATGCTGAGCAGGTGGGCCGCCGGCGGCAACGGTTCGGCCGCCGCACGCTCCCCCGCGGGCAGCGGGGCGACCATCCGGCGGACCATGTCACGGGCGGCGTCGAGCCCGGTCGAGAGGCGGTCGAGGTACCAGATCGCCCGGCGTGACGGCCGCTTGCCTGCAGCCTGCTCCAAGGCCTCGAGCCGCGCCCGCTCTGCCTGCAGCCGAGTCAGGGCCACCCGTAGCGGGCCGGTGGAGGCCGAGTGCTGGTTTGCGGCAGCCATGCCGGCGGCGCCGCACGTGAGAACCAGGATGCCGAGGAGCTGCGCGTTCGTCATGAGCGGGAAAATGGGCGAGCTCGGAGCCGCTCGCCTGGAGACCTCCGTATGACGTATCGGAAAGTAACGCGCGAGGCTTGATCGACGCATGCGAGGATAGAATGCGACTCATGCAGCGACGGGCGGTGAGTGCCGTGGAGGTGGTCCTTGGCTTGGGCCTGCTCTTGGCGCTGGCCGTGCCGCTCTACCAGATGCTGACGGCTGGCCGGGCGATGGGCTTCCGGTCGAGATTGGCCTACATGGCCGTGCATGCCGCGCGCGAGCAGATCGAGGACGCGCGGGTGGCGGCTGCGCTGGCGGCGCCCGCAGAGCTTCGCGCCCTGGCGCATGACTGGCGGCCGGTGGCCGGCCCCATGATGGCAGCTCTGGCTCCGCTGGCGCGGGCCGCCGACTTCGCGGGCCTCGACTATCCGGCCGGGTATGCGCGCATCTTCAGAGCCGCACGATGAGGCGGCGCGGCGTGACGCTGATCGAGGCGCTGCTCTTCGGCGGTCTCGCGATGATCCTGATCGCGTTTGCGGTAGGCCTCCAGTCGCGGTCCTTCCGGCTCTTCGGCACGGCCGCCCGCACTGCCGCGCTCGCCACCGACGCGCGCGCCTCGCTCGAGAACCTGGTCCGCGGGCTCCGGGCGGCCGTGCTCGTGACCGAGCCGCTCTCTCGGGTCGATTGGCTCAGGGACGGAAGGCTCGTCTACTACCGGTTCGCCTCCGGCGACACCCGGGAACGGCTGAAGGCCAACGAGACCGGGACCGCGGGGCGCGACTACCCGTTCAGCGCGGACACGGGCGACGAGACGGTCTGGCTCGTCGACTGCGTGCGGGAGTGCTGGCGGCTGGAGTCCGGCTCGCTTGTGGTCGAATCGGCGGGTGGATACCTGGAGCGGCGGTTCGTCCGGGAGGAGGCGCCTCGCTACTCCTTCCGGCCGCAGGAGTCGGTGGCGCCCGCATCCCGCCGGGTGCTGGCCACGCACGTGACCCGGTTCGAAGCGACACCGGTGGCGCTCATGAGTGACCCGTCCGGGCCGCGCGGCCGGCGGCTTGCGCTCGGAGACGGCTCCGCCCTTCGCCCGGCCGAGATCGCGCTCGTCTTGTTGCGGCTGGCGCTCGAGGACCGGCCCGCCGACAAGCCCGTCGCGGCCGACGAGGGACAGCTCGAGATGGCCACCAAGGTCTGGCTCGACTCCAAGTCGACGGAGGTGCGTCACCCGGGCCGCTTCAGCTCGCTCGACGAGGAGCTCGAGTACTGATGGCGCCGGATCGCAAGGCACGGCGACTGCACGTACTGCGCCTGGGCGCGCCCGGCGGCGGGCACGGCTTCCGTGCCCTGGTGGAGCGCGCCGTGCACGTGCTGGTGGTGCTGGCCGTCGTGGCGGCCGTCGGCTCGGCAGCTCTTGTGGCGCACGCGCTCTGGGTGGCGATGCAGCGCGTGCCGCGCGAGGCCGGTCCGGCGCCGGGGGGCCCCGCGACCGCTCCGCCACCCGCCGAACGTGAGCTTGCCGGACAACGAGCGGCGCCGGCCGGCCGGGAGCCGACGGCCGAGGACCGCGAAGCGTTCAGCGAGGCGAGCTACCTGGAGGGAAGCCCCGCTCCGCCGACGATTGACGAGGTCTCCCGCCGGGTCCGCGCCTACTACCACTCCCGGGGCGTCCGGGAGGAGACGTTTCTGGCGATGAGCGAGCTGGACGAGGCCGACTGCGCCTACCAGGATGCTCTCCTGGAGGCGCGGTCGCGCTCCAGGGCCGGCGACGCTCGCGAGGCCGTGAGGCTCTTGCGCGCGTCGCTCGAGGCTCAGGACCCGCGGCATCTGGTGGCCCGGCTGCGGCTGCTGGAGGCGCTGGAGACGGTGGCGAGGCACGCGGGGGATACGGCGCGGGCGCGCGAGGCCCACGCGGAGGTGCTGGTCCTGCGCGAGCAGATCGCCCGGGCCACGCTCAGGGCCCTGGCCGAGGCCGGGGCGGCGGACTCGGTGAAACCGGCCGACCTGATGGCGCACCTGAAGCGTGACGCGTCGCTCAGGCGAGAGCTGCTCGACCGGCTCTGCCGTGACGGAACGCTCGAGGATGCGCTGGCGACGGTGCTGAAGGCGGGCGAGGCTCGATGAACCCAACTTTCGTCTGCCGTGGGCGTAGTAGGAATGGAGCAGGCGCAACAGCGCCGCGGAACCCGACCACGACCTGCCCGGAATCCCGCGAGGGAAAGGTGCATCCCCTGGCGCATCGGACTGCAAGACTCCGAGCGGGCGTCGTGCTCATCGTCATCGCCGTGCTGGCAGGCTTGATGGGCGTCGCGGCCTTCGCGCTCGTCTTCGGCGGCGCCAGCGACTACGCGCAGACGGCGCGCGTGGCCGCGGCGGAGCGGGCCGAACAGCTGGCGCGCTCGGCGGTGGACGAGGCGCTCGGGCGCATCGAAGCCGCGCTCGGCGCCACCGGAACACCGCCGCCCTGGAAGGACCGGCTCACGGACGAGCTCGACCGGGCCATAGAATCCAGCCACGGCTCGGCTCGCCCCGAAGACTACCGCGCCATCGACTTCGAGCTCGACTTGACCGGCGAGCTCGCCGCCACCCGCGCGCTCTCCGCCAGCAGCCGCGGCGCATCGCTCGCGAAGGCACGGATGCGGCTGCACGACTTTCGCCCCATGGCCTATCCGGCCGCCGACGGATTTCGCGATCCGGCCGCCTATTACCGCGAGAAGGTCTTCGGCGACCTGGAGCGAGACCCCGTTCCACGCGACTTCACGGGCCAGCTCACGCTCGACGTCTCCGTCGACGCGTCTGTCGCCGGACAGTCGGGCAGCCGGCGGCTGACCGTCACGCATGACGTGAAGGTCCTCGACGTCACGCCGCCGGCCCGGGAGTTCACGCTCTTCAACTACGGACCGCCGCCCGACGAGCGCTACGCCTACGAGGATCTGAACCGCGGCGGCGTGCTGGCCGCGTTTCCAAAGGGAAGCGGCCGGGTCTTCGTCCGTGGCCCGCTCTTCCTCGAAGTCGAGGACGCCTCCGACCCGGCCTCATTTGGGGGACCGCTGCGCGAGAGCTCGTCGGTGGCCTATCCGGAGGTCGGCAAGCGCGACTGGCACGGCTGGGCGACGATCCCGTCGAGCCGCGCCGTCCGGATGCCGAACCTGATCCTCTCTCCCGGCGAGCTCCTGAACACCATCGGCCGTCTGCTTTCCGGTTCGGGTTTCGCGGCCTTCACGCACCCGCCGCAGCGCCCCGTCCACGAGAATCCCCTGCTCGGAAACCTGAAAATTCCGATCGTCAACATGTCGCTCCCGGGCGTGTTTTTGCTGGGGCTCTGCCCGACGATCGCCGCGCCGGCGCTCGGTGGCTATGTCGGGCTCTACCAGGCGATCCCGCCGGAAGAGGAGCTGGCGATTGCTCTCAACTGGGCCTACCTGACGGGGAGCGTGCCCCGTGGCCGGCAGACGTTCTCCATCACCGGGCTGCCGCCCGAGCGTATGGGGGCCAGCGCTGCCGATCCGACCGTGCAGATGTTCCGAGGCGTTTTGGTGACGGCCGAAGGCAAGCCCAAGGCGAGGCCGTACGAGGGTGGGTTGGATCTTCCTCGCAGCGGGTACGGCGACGGGCTGGGGACAGTCGAGGAGATGGACGCAATTCTGCCCGAACCGTTCTACGCGTCCAACGAGGGTGACGGACCCCTCGATCTGGCCAAGCACGACCACGGCATGTACGGCGTCTACAAGATCGCCACCTACGATCGCTACATCTACGCCGTGATCGATCTGGGGCCGCTCCTGGCGGCGATTCCGGTCCTCAATGTCTGGACGGCGCCGATGGTCGCCGGGCTGAGGGCCGCCGGGATGATGATCGCGGTGGTCCCTATCCACTACAAGATCAACGGGCCTGGGGAGCTGACCTCGAAGTCCGTGGCCGATCTCGAGCCCAAGGAGTGGGAGCAGTACTTCTTCGCCCCGTTCGGCCTGCACTTCGATTCCGGGCAGAACCAGAACTTCCTGGGCGAGCTGGCGAGCGACATCGCGATGGCGGTGCTGACGGCCGGCTTGACCAAGCTCACCGACAAGCTGGTAGCGGGCAAGCTCTTCGGCAAGGACTCGAGCCCGGCGGCCATTGCAGCCTCGGAGAAGGCGGGCGATCGCCTGAGCAGCAAGGTGAGCGGCTTCTTCACGGGCGTCGGGAGGGACAGTGCGAAGGTGCACGGGCTGCTCCGGTGGACGGCCAGGAGGGTCGGCGAGAAGGCATTGGCGGGCGCGGGGCGCGAAGCGATTCAGACCGTGCTGGTGCGGCGGCTTCTCGAGTCGACCGTCAAGGGCGCCATCGCCGGGGGGGCCTTCGCGGGGGTTGCTTACGCGATGACGAAGGTGCGGCGGGCGCTACTCGGGAACCGTCTCAAGGGGCGCAACATCGGGGCGGCCCTGGCGGAACCCGAGGTCAAGAACGTGGCCCGAAGCTTCCCGAAGGGGTTTTACCCGCCAAAGTACCGGCCGTGGTTCCGGGCGGCGACGCGGGTCTATGAGACGTTCGAGGAGTACCTGCGCGACCATCCTGGAGAGCTGGACGTGACCGGAATCGTGCTCATCCGCAAGCTCGACTACGACGGCGGAGACAGGGTCTTCACCTATCGCGGCCGCGGCGTGATCGCCGCGCTGGGTGACGAGGGGGACGAGCCGCGCCTGCGCATCCGGCTCCGGCGGGCGGATGCCGCGAGCCACCTGACGCTTGCCTACGAGAACCTGGCAGGCGCCTCCGGGGGCGAACCGAGCAGCTCGCAGCTGGCGCTGGGGAGCGACTTCGAGGGCACCGTGTACGCCAGCGAGGGGATCAAGCCGGCGGGGAGCTTGACCCGCATCAAGGGCAACCTGGTCACCTACCATCTGAACAAGGGGCGGATCGACCCATCGGCCGCGGTGCGCGTCTACCAGGATACGCGCGTGCTGCCGCCTTCGCGGGACAGGCATTCCCGCAAGGACTGGTGGGCAGTGGCGGTGTCGCCCAGGCTGGCGGCGCGGTTCTAGCCCTTGAGGATCAAGTTCCGGCCGGCGATGGCCTCGTCGATCGACTTCTTGAGGATGCGCTCGTCGGCGACGTCGAACTTGTAGCCCTGGAGCTGCCGCAAGAGGAGTCGAACGTGGGCAGCCTGGAGGATCGCCGACCGCTCGATGGCATCGGCCAGATAGGCGATGGAGGGATCGATGGCGGGGGCGTCGCTCATATAGAAGCCCATGTTTACACAATGAAGCCTTTCTGGGCAAGGAGTTTTCGGCTATAATGGGCGCTCGTGCCTGCGTGACATGTGTCACGAGGCGGTGGGGGGCGCCGGGATGCTGGAACGGGTTGGCGCCGGCGGGCATCGGTGGATGGAGGAATAAGTGCGCGTCAGGCCTAAAAAAAAGCAACTCGAGTCCGATAGTTATGAGGAACGCCTATGAGCCTGAAATCGTTCCTCATTCTACCCATCCTCTTCGGTATCCCTGCAGGACTCGCGATGGCCGAGGGTCCGGGCATCATGACTCAAGAAGCGGCTGCTTATCTGCCGCCGCGGGGCGAAACGCCGGCGATGCAGGCGGCGATGGATCGCATCCTTCGTGGGCACAACGGCGAAGCCGTGCTGACGGACTTGCGAACCGGGGAGCGCTGGATCTCGGGCGGAGTGAAGGCCCGGATGGCGTACAACGCCGCCAGCACCTTCAAATTGCTGACGGCCTACTACGGCCTCAACCACGGACTGATCGACCCGGACGGAACGCTGCAATGCAAGCCGTTCCGCTACGGCGGCAAGTACATCCGCTGCTGGCACTCGGGCGGACATAACGAGATCGACATTCGCCGGGCGCTGGCCATCAGCTGCAACGGCCTGTTCTACACCGTCGGGTTGCTGGCCGACAGCGAGGCGACGCAGCTGGAGCGTCTGGCACAGGCGGTCGGCTATGTTCCGGCTGACACGCGCACGACGAAGCCCGAGCTTTTCGGGCACGGCGACGGCTGGTACGTGAGCCCGCTGGCGCAGGCCCGGATGCTGGGCGCACTGGCGACGGCCGGGACGAACTTGCCGGGCGGGGTCGAGATTCCGCCTGTCTTCACCGACGTCGGGGCGGTCCAGGTCATTCGCGAGGGGATGCGGCGCTGCCTCATCGAGGGCTCGGCCAAGCACGCGGATATCGCGGACCTGCCGATGGCGGGCAAGACCGGCACGCTGGGCAAGCAAGGCTGGTTCCTCACCTTCGCCCCATACGAGAAGCCCGAGGTGACCTGCGTGGTCCATCTCGACCACGAGTGGGGCCATCAGGCCGCCTCGGTCGCCAAGCGAATCCTGCAGGCGTACCAGAAGTACCGCTCCCAGTCTCCCGAGCAGTTCGCCAAGACGATCCAGTCCCTCGAGGGCCGCCGGGTGCTGGCCTCCCGTCGCAGCCACGGCCGCAAGGTCGCCTCGCGCAAGTCCCGGGCCGCCGGCAAGAGCCGCACCAAGGCCAAGCAGCCCATCGCCCAGAAGGTCGCCAAGAACACGGTCGTCATTCGGGTGGATTAGTGAGTAGCGAGTAGTGAGTAGTGAGTAGCGAGTAGCGAGGGGAGATGGAAGGTGGAAGGTGGAAGGGAGTACACAGTAGGAGAGGAGTAGACACGAACTCCCGGCGCTTGGCCCTGGCCCCCTGATCCCTGATCCCTGACTCCTGAAGCCTGATCCCTCAAGCCTCACTCCTCAAGCCTCAATCCTCGCCTCCTACGGTCGCTCCCACTCGAGCGACTTGGGCTGTAGCAGGCCCAGGAGCCGGCCGGCCTCGCCTGGGCCGCGGGGGAGGTCGATGGCGCAGAGGGCGCCCTTCTTGAACTCGGGGAAATCGGCGCGGGCCAGGAAGTGGCCGGCGAACTCGTGCATGTTCGGCTCGTGGCCCACCAGCCCGATGCCCTTGCAGTCGCCGATGCTGCGCAGGAACTGCTCCAGGTCCTGAGGCGAGGCGCTCGGCACCAGGGCGCGCGTGATCTCGACCTCCCCGCGAAAACCGGCGGCCCAGGCGAAGAGCTCGGCGGTCTGCACGGCCCTCACCAGGGGGCTCGCGAACAGTCTGGCCAGCGGAAGTCCCTCGGCCTTGAACGCCTTGCCGATATCGACCATCCGGTCGCGCCCCTTCTGAATCAGGGGCCTGTCCTCGTCCATCATTCCGGGGGTGCCTCTCTCGACGGCCGCCGCATGGCGAATCAGGTAGATCTTCATGCGATCATCATAAGCCGGGCAAGAAGGGGATTCCGACTTCGATTGACCTGGGGCTGGCGGCGGGCTACAATGGCGGGCTCCCCGAGGGACGGCGGAGTGGCTTTTTCATGTACGAGATTCAGATCGAGGATACGTTTGCGGGTGCGCACCGGCTGGTCGGCTACGTCGGCAAGTGCCAGAACTTGCATGGCCACAACTGGCGAGTGCAGGTGGGGCTCGAGGCCGAATCGCTGGACTCGACAGGCCTGCTGATGGACTTCACGGAGCTCAAGCGCATCACGCGCTCGGTGCTCGAGGAGCTGGACCACACGTACCTGAACGAGCTGCCGGCCTTCCGGGAAGTGAATCCCTCGGCGGAGAACCTTTCGAAGTACATCTTCGACCGGGTTTCCGAGCGTCTCCCCGGGCAGGGGGCGACGCTGACGCACGTTCGCGTCCACGAGACGGATCGCTACAGCGCGACCTATCGGCCGTCGCGGGCTCGATAGCGGGCCGGGCCGTATACTCCATCGGGGTGGCGGCGTGTTCGCCGGCCGCTCCTATCGGGCCAGGACTGTCATCGATGAAGCTACCCGTGTACATGGACAACCACGCGACGACTCCGGTCGACCCGGCGGTTCTGGAGGCGATGCTGCCCTACTTCCGGGAGCATTTCGGCAATGCCGCCAGCCGCACGCACGCATTCGGGTGGACGGCGGACGAAGCCGTCGAGAGGGCCCGGGCCCAGGTTGCACGCCTGGTGGGGGCCTCGGCGCGGGAGATCGTGTTCACCAGCGGCGCCACGGAGTCGAACAATCTGGCGCTGAAGGGCGTGGCCGAAGCTTACCGGACCGTGGGGGACCACATCGTGACGGTGTCGACGGAGCATCGTTCGGTGCTGGACGTCTGCCGGCGGCTGGCCGAACAAGGCGCGCGCGTGACGGTGCTGGACGTGGACGGTGCCGGGCTGGTCGATCCCGAAGAGGTCCGGCGGGCGCTGACGGATCGCACGATCCTCGTCTCGGTGATGGCCGCCAACAACGAAGTGGGTGTTCTTGGGGCGATCGGCCAGATCGGCCTGCTGTGCCGCGAACGCGGGGTGCTGTTTCACACGGACGCCACGCAGGCTGCGGGGAAGGTGGCGCTGGACGTCGAGGCCGACTGCATCGACTTGATGTCGCTGTCCGGCCACAAGATGTACGGGCCGAAAGGGGTCGGCGCGCTCTTCGTACGGCGCTCGCGACCCAGGGTGAAGCTGGCCCCGCTGCTGGACGGCGGCGGTCATGAGCGCGGGATGCGGTCGGGGACCTTGAACGTGCCGGGCATCGTGGGGATGGGGAAGGCTGCCGAGCTGGCCGGAGAGCTGCGCGAGCTCGAATCGGCGCGCCTGACGGTGCTGCGCGATCGGCTGTTCCGCGGGATTTGCGAGAAGCTGGACGGCGTCACGCTCAACGGAGACGCGGTCCGGCGGCTTCCCGGAAATCTCAACATCTCGTTTGCATCCATCGACTCCGAGGCGCTCATTTCCGCCCTGCACGACGTCGCCGTCAGCTCCGGCAGCGCCTGCACCTCGGCAACGCTGGAGCCCTCGCATGTCCTGCGCGCTATGGGGATGGAGGATCGCCGCATCCACTCCTCCATCCGGTTCGGACTGGGGCGGTTCAACACGGAAGAGGAAGTCGAACATGTGATCCGGCGGGTCGTCGACTCGGTGCGGTCGCTGCGGGCGATGGCTCCGGGTCATGTTCCCGCAGCGACCGTTGCCGGGCCCAGTCACGCCGGCGATACAGGAGAAGATTGATGGCCATCCAGCTCACCGACAACGCCGTCCGGGAGATCCAGCGGATCTTCCATGAGAACAAGATGCCCCCGGGCACCGTCGTGCGCTTGCAGGTGAAGGGCGGCGGTTGCGCCGGCTTCAACTACAACATGGATTTCCACGACGAATCGAAGCTCGACAAGTTCGACAAGATCTCCGAGTACGGCGGCGTCAAAGTCGTCTGCGACATGAAGAGCTACCTCTACCTGAACGGCATGACGGTCGATTTCGTTCGGACGCTGATGGCGCAGCAGTTCGTCTTCAACAATCCCAACGCGAAGTCGACCTGCGGCTGCGGCACTTCCTTCAGCGCCTGACGACGGCGCACGGTGGGAGGCCGGCCGCCGCGGTCGCGCGGCGTTGACGCACAGCGGCAAACGGCTTGCTAGCCCGGGGCTCCCGATATGGAGGTCGCGCGTGAGATCCGAATCGGATTCTGCGGAGGGCGCTGACCCAGTCCGCATTCTTGCGGAAGCGGCCCGGGCGCTGCGGGAGCATTACCTGCAAGCGCGAGCCGCGGTTGCCGAGGTGGAGCTGGAGCTGGCGGCCGCGCGCCAAGGAGCGCAGGGAACAGGCGGCGTTTCGCTGGAGCGCGAGGGCGATCTGGCCGAGCTGAGAACGGCCATGCGGGGGCTTCGCGACCGCTACGAGGAAATGGAGCGCGAGCAGCAGGAAGCCGCGTCCGCGCTCTCCGCGGCCCGTTTGCGCCTCAAGGTGCAGGAGCTGTTGCGGCGGGCCTCGCCCGGCCACGAGGCGGAGGCGCTGGACGAGGCCCGGCGAGCGATCGCCGAGACTGCCGCGCGCGCCGAGCTCGAGACGGGCGGGCTCGATCCCGAGACGCGCCTGGAGCTCGAGAAGATCGACCGGCTGGCGCGGGCCCTGAGACTGGCGGGGGAAAAGCCGTGACACGGTCAGCAGGCGGTCTGCCCGGACTCCTGGGAGCGCTCGGTTTTGCGGCGCTGGTCGTGATGGCTGGCGTGGCGCGAGGTGAGGAGGTCGCGGACGCGGTCGCCCGACAGGTGGCCGCGGGGCGAGACTCGGGCGTGGTCGACACCGGGTCGCTCCTCTCTGCGGAGGATGTGGCCGCCTTGCAGGCGGCGCGTCGCGAGCTGGCTTCGCGCGGGCTTCGGGCGATGTTCGTCACCGTGCCGGACGCGGTGGCTCCGGGTCAGCTGCAAGGACGGCTGGGCGAGATGCTCGGCTTGGGGCCGGACGACCTCTTGCTCGTCGCCAGCCGGACCAGTGCCCATTGCAAGGCGCCTGCGCTCAGGGGCGACACGGAGGCGCTGGCGAAGGCGTTCCGCGAGTCGAAGGCCGACTTCGCCCTCGGCACGCGCGCCGGCCTGGTCGCGCTGGCGTCCCGGTCAGCCGAGCTCGTGGCCCGTCGCCGCGCGCGGGAGGCGACGCTGGCGCGCGCGGGCGCAGCCGGTCTGGCCGTGCTGATCCTGGCTGGCGGCGCCCTGCTGGGGCTCAGGGTCGGGTCCGATGCGGCCCGGCGGGCGGCCGCCGAGTCTGCCGGTCGAGAGCCGCTTCTCGACTCGGTGTCGCTCTCGCTCTACGAGTTGGCGGTCTTGACGGAGGAGCAGGCGTGGGGCCACGCAGTCTACCTGGAGGCCTGGCGGCGATACGGAGAGGTCCGCCGCACGGGCGGTGCGGCTGAGCTCGAGGAGCTGGGCCGGTACCTCGACGAGACACTTGCGCGCTCCAGGAGTCGCCTGTGATCGCCGGGAGCCGGCTCGAGCTCTGGCTTTTGGGAGGTACCCTGACGACGAGGAAGCTCTCGAAGTGGCGCGCGCTGGCGACGCTGGTCGTCACCGGAAGCCCGTCGCAGCCGGCGATCGAGGAGGCGGGCGGCCTCGAGGGGCTTGTCCGGGACGTGACGCAGGTCCTGGAGGGCGCGCTGCCGGGAGAGCTCTTCAGGACAAATACGGCGGCGGGGGCTCGCCTGTGTGCGCGCGCCGAGGACGAAAGCGATACGGCCGCTGTGACGGCCCAGGCCCACGCGCTCCACGCGCCGCTGGAACCCGCGGTGACGATCGATGTGCGCGTCTTCTCGCCTCGAGGGCGACCCCGCGCGGCGGCTCGCGCCAAGGCGCTGGCGACCGCCCTGGAGACCGAGCTGCGTCACCGCTTGACCGTCGCCCGGATGGAGTGCCGGGAGCTGGAGTTCACGCGTTCGGAGGTTCGCGGCGCTGTCTCGGCCAACGAGGTAGCGGAGGACACGAGCCCGCTCTTCGGCCTGGCCGCGCACGCGGTGGCTTCGCTGCGAGCCATGGAGGGGATGAGCGCCCCTCCGATCACCGACGACGCGGCCGGCGGGACTTTCGAGAGCCCCGGCTCCGCAGGCCCGGACGACGACTCCGGCGGCGGCGCGCTGGATGGCGGCACGGACGACGGAGCAGGCGGGCAGCTCTAGGCCCGAGCGCAGACCCTCATGGCATCTCCCACCGAACGCGGGCCCGAGGGCACCGGGAAGAGCGAGCTGGGATGGATGCGGCTCGTCGCCGCGTTTCTCGAAGAGGGCAACATCAAGTGGCTGCTGGCGGTCGGCATCGCGCTGATCCTCGCGGCGTCGGCCTACTTCGTCCACATCAACTGGCGGTTCTTCGAGTCCTATACGTTCCTGCAGTACGCGCTGGTGGCCGGTTTCACGGCCGTCTGCTCGGGCTTGGCGTCGGTCCTGACCGAGCGGGCCGGCCTGCCCAGCACCGGTCGGGCGTTCCACCTGACGGCGTTCTTCCTGGTACCGCTCAACTTCCTGGCGATGGCGCTTCCGGAGATCGCATTGTTCTCGACGAAGAGCGCATCTCCCGAGGTCGGCTGGGCGCTGGGGTTGGCCGCCTATCCGTTCCTGTTCTGGGTGCTGGACCGCAGCCTGGTCGCGCTGACGGGGGGCGGTTGTGCGCGGCTGGCCGGCGCTCTCATCGGGGCGGCGGGGCTCTTGCCGTTCGGCGGGCCTGCGAGTCCGCTTGCCTTTCCGCTGGCGTTGGCGGCGTGGCTGATCTCGGCCTTCGGTCTGGCCGAGGTGCGTCACGAGCTGGTCCTGAGGCGGCGACTGGATGATCCTCAGCCGATCGTGCTCTCGGCTGTCGGCCTGATCGGGGCCTTCGTGGCGCACTGCTGGCTGGCGGCGCCCGAAGCGCGCTGGGCCGGGCCAGCGGTGTTCGCCGTCGCGCTGCTGGTGCTGCACCTGTCGCATGCGCTGCGAGAGGCGATGGCCTGGCGGATGGGCGCGCGCGGTCGTGACGTGGCCAACACGACGGTCGTCGCCGCGCAGCTGCTGATGTTCGTAGCGACGGCCGTGGCCTACGGGGGGCGGCTGACCGCCAACCCGGCGTTTGCGCTGACCGTGTCGCTGCACGCGCTGGTCCTGGCATCGACGGCCACGGTGCTGGGGAGCGCGCTGGCGCGCAGGCTGTCGCTCGGGGCAGCAGCGATAGCGGCTGCGGCAGCGGCGGCCGTGACGCCGGAGCTGGCCACGGTGCTCGAGCGCGGCGCGGCGGCCGTCATCGGCAATGGGTGCCGGCCGGCACTGCTTGCGCTGATGCTGGCGGCGTACGCGTATGCGCTGCTGGCCGGACTGGCGCATGGTCGCGGGGATGAGGAGTGCGAGGAGTGGTCCCGGGACGCGCTCGGCTTCTCTGCGGCAGCGGGTACGTTTGCGGCGTTCGGGGCGCTCGGCACGGCCAGGGGTGGTGCGCCGATGCTGGCGCTCTGGTCGGCGCTGCTTTGCACGACGTGGGCGCGCTTCCGGGTCGCCGACTTGTTGCTCGGCTCACTGCTCGCGGCGCTGGGCGCCGGTGTGGCGGCGGCGAAGCTGGCCGGAGTGGGGGGAGCCGGCCTGGTCTTCGGGATGGGCGGCGCAGCCGCCGCGTTTCTGATGCTGGTCCCGAGCCGCGAGGCCGGGAGTGCGTGGCCGGTGATGCGAGCGCTGGCGTCGACTACGAAGGACCCGTGCGAGGCCGCGGCGATGCTGGCGCTGATCGCGGCGATGCTGGTCGGCCTGGGCGTGGACGCTGCGTCGCCGGCCGCTGCGGTCTCTCTGGCCTTTCTGGCCGCGGTCGCGGGATGGGGGGCCTCGGCGCGCGGCGCGCGACTGCGGGAGATGACCTTCGTCCTTGCCGGGGTGACGCTCCTGCAGTGCCGGGGGCTGGCTTCGGGCCGGCTGCTGGTCTGGGGCGAGTGGGCGCCGGGCGTCCTCGTGCCGGCCCTGATCGGCGCAGCGTTCTGGGGGCTGGGCCACACGCTCGACCGCCGTCGCGCGGGCCCGGAGGCTCAGGCGGAGGGTGTTGCAGAGTCGGTGCATCCGTTGGAGTTTTCGGGTGTTGCGATGTCCGCGGCGGCGGTGCTGTTCGCTCCGTTCCATCTGCCGGCCGGTGTGGCAGCGCTCGCGGTGGCTGCGGTTCATTTCGGCGTTTGCCTGGCGGCCTACAAGCTGAGGCCGCTGCTGACGCTGTCGGCGGGCAGCGCGGGTGCGGCGATCGTGCTGGCGGCCCACGGCGCCGCCGGCCCGGAGGGTGCGCGTGCAGCGCTGGCAGCCCTTGCGCTGGCCCCGGCGCTGGCGGCGGCCATTTTCATCGCCGGGGCGATCTTCTACTCCACGGATCTCCTGACCGTCCCGGCGCTGCTGGCATTGGCGCTTGTGGCGGTGGAGTGTCACCTTCGAGGGTGGCCGCTGGCGCTCCTGGCCGCGGCCATCGTGCTAGGGCGGTTCGCCGATCTGGCAGGGCATCGCGAGGCAGCGCCGAGGGCGACGCCGTACGTCGTGGCTTCTCATCTCTTCGCAGGCCTGGCGACGCTCTCGGCCCTGGTCGCGCCGGCGCCGCTGGCGTCGGCTGCCACGCTGGCGGCAGTGGCCGCATGGCAGTTCTGGCGCTCGCGCGGCGCGCCGTCACATGCGACGGCGGCGCTCGAGCTGGTGCTGCTTGCCCTGGCGCGGGCGCTCGAGGCAACGGGCTGGGCGCCAGCGTGGCGGCTCCTGGCGCTGGCCGGGGCCAACGCGGCCGCGCACTTCGCGTGGCCGGTCGCGGGCGCTATTCCCCGGCCGGTCCTGGCGGGCGTGGAGGTCACGCTGGCCAACGTCTTCCTGCTGGTGCCGATCGGGTTGGCATGCGATGTCGGCGGACGGCTGGCGGGGGCGGTCATGCTGCTGGGCGCCCTGGTGGGCGGCGCGTGCGCAGCGCGGTTGCCGCGGTCGCAGGTCGCCTGGGTGGCGCTGGCGCTGGCGGTGGTGGGCGCGCCGCTGGCGGCGGGCGACGCGGCGCTGCGGGCGGGTTCGACCGTCCTGGCCGCCGAAGCCCTTGCCGCACTCTGGCTGGCGCATGCGTTGCGGGCGCGGCAAGGGCATGAAAGTCTCACCGGACCGGTCGGCTGGACCGCGCGGGGGCTGGCTGCGGCCGGCGGACTGCTCGCCCTTGCCGAGGCCATCCGTCCCGGGATCGTGGACCCGCTCACGGGTGCGGGGGTGGTGGAATCGCTCAGGCCGGCGTTGACGGCTGCCGCGTGCAGCGTTCTCGCGCGCATTGCCGGCGGACCGTTACAGGGACTGTCCGCGCTCTTTGGCTGGGGTGCCCTCCTGCTCGGATTGGCGCCCAGGTGCCCGTCTGCGCTGAGCGAGTCGATTGCACTTTCGACTCTTGGTGTGGCGCTGCTCTCGGTCCCGGCGGAGCGCGGTCCGGCGTGGAGGGCTCTTGGGTGGGCGACGTCGACGGGACTTACTCTTTATCTGGTCGCCATGTTCGGCGGCTCGCAGCTCCACGGACTGGCGAGCCGCCTGCAACCCTCCGAAGCGGTACTGGCGCTGGCGATCCAGGCTCTTGCGTTCGGCGTGGAGACATGGCTTCGTCCGGGGACCGCCGCATGGCAGGGATTCACGCTCGCCGCTACGGCCGCGACGCTGGCTGCGATACGGGCGACGGGCTTGCCCTGGGCCTGGTGCGCTGCGGGGGCGGCCTGGCTGGCGCTGGCGATCGCCAGTGCCGGTCGCTGGATGGGGGAGCTGGTCCGGGGCGGCCGGTCGCTGGACCTGTCGCGATCGGTGGGGCCCGGTTCCGAGGCGTTGGCGGTCACGCGCGCCGTGTCGCTGGCGATGGGTGTGCTGGCGCTGGCTGGGGTGCCCCAGCTCTCGGGCTTCGAGGCGGCCGGACTGCTGGCGCTGGCAGCGGCGCACTGGCACTTCCTGGCGCCCGGAGGTCGCGCCGACGTCGCCTTCTTCGGGGCGGCGCTACTCGGAAGCCTCTCTGTGGTCTGGGGAGCGTACGCCGCGGCGGTCCGGACGGGCGCCACGCTGGAGCAGTTCTTCCTGGAACCCTACTTCGCGCTGACGGCGCTGACGATGGCGCTGGGATGGATGGCCGCAGAGCGAGTGCTGGCGGCGCGGGAGCCCGTGTTCCGAGGCGAAGCAGCCACGACGCTGGCATCGGCCTTCGGTGGGGCGGCCTTTGCCGGTTCTTTCGTCGCGCTTCTTTCGGCTGTGGGAACGACGCCGCATCACCTGGCGCGGCTGGCGACGCTGCTGGCCGTGCAGGGCATCGTCTCGCCCAGGGTGCACGCTGGTGCTCCCGCACTGGCTCGGCTGCTGGGGCTCTTCACGCTCGCGCTCTGGGGCGCGCTCGGGCTGGAGGCGTTCGCGGTCTGGCGGACCGCGCTGGCGCCGGCCGAGGACCTGCGAGTGGCGACGGCGCTGCAGATGCTGCTACTCGTGGCTGCGGGTTACCGTGTGGCGGCCGCGTGGCTGGGCCGCGGCGCCTCGGACGTTCAGAGCGCGGCCGCCTGCGATGCGCGGGCCTTCGGGAATGTGACCGTACTGATCCTTGCAGCCGGGTGTGCGAGCGCGGCTCACCTCTGGGCCATGCGGGCTGAGGTTCCGTGGCAGGCCGTGGGTCTTGCGTTGGGCGAGTGTCTGGCCGGGCTCGCGCTCTTCTCGAGCGACGCGGGCCAGCTGGTCTTCTGGGCGGCGTCGAGCGCGCTCTTCCTGGAGCCGGCGGCTCGCGCCATTGACCGGGCCGGGTTGGCGGTCAATCCGGTCGCCGGGGTTCCGCTTGCGGCGACGGTGCTGGCCGTCCAGGCAGGACTCTTCTGGGTTGCGGAGCGGGCGCTCGGAGCCGCTGCTTGGGCGTCTCCTGTGCTGGGGACGCGAGCGGCCGGGTGGGCCCGGGCGCTGGCCGGGTGGGCGGCCGGTCTGGTGTCGCTCGTGGCGTTCCGCGGGGTCTTCGAGCAGCTTGCGGCGGAAGCGTCCCGGTTGTCGCCGGCGCTGGTACAGGGGGGCGCGGGCCCGGGAGCGGTTTCCGGGACTCTATCGCTCGTTTCACTCCTGGGGTGGCTGGCCGCGCTGCACGCCTTCGTGACGCTGCTGACGGGCAGCGCGATCTGGCATCGCTCTGCCGTGGTCCTGGGGTGCTCGGCAGCCTTCGCGGGGGCGTACCAGGGATTGCTCGAGGCGGGTTGGCTCACGCTCTCCTCGGGGTTGCTGGCGGTCGCGGCCGTCTCGCTCGTGCTCTGCGCTGCCGGAACGGGCTTCCGGAGTTTCGGGTTGCCGGAGGAGGACTGGAACGGTCTGTCGAGTGCGTTGAGTGGTTTCGGTCTTGGCTCGGCAGTCCTGGGGGTGACGGTGGCCTTCGGCCGGGACGTGGCGTGGCCGGGGCCGGTGGAGCGGGCGTTGCGCCTGCACGCCGCGGCGCTCGTGCTGGCGCTGCTCTCGTATCCTGCGCGGTGGGCTCCGGCCGCCTGGCCGGCGGGGCTGATGCACGCAGCCGGGGCGCTGGCGCTGGCGGGAGTCGTGCCGGGCTGGCAGCAGGGGGGCTGGACGTCGGCGGTGGGTTTCGGGCTCTCCAGCGGCCTTCTGCTCTGGTGCGCGGCGGCGGTGGACGTGGCCGCGTGGGGATTCGCCGGGGTGGGTGCCGGTCTGGGTGCAGTCGCCGTGGCGGCGTGGACGGCCGCGGCGCCGCAATCCTGGTTCTGGCTGGTCTCGTGGCCGCTCTTCTCGGGTCTTGCGCTGGCGCTGGCGGCCGGTCTGCGGGCCGCGCGGCTGCCGGCCCATTTGCAGATGGCGCGCGCGGCCTATGGCGAGGGGCTTCAACTTGCCGCCCTCCTACTGGCCGCGCCTGCCCTCGGCAGCGCTGTCCAGGTCGGCCCGGGCGCCTCCGGTCGGCTCATGTTGCTTGCCCTCCTGGCGCTCTGGGCGCGGCGCCTGAGGCCGGGTGCGGTCCGCCCGGAGGCCGATGAGGCCGGCTGGCCGGAGGTCTCGAGGGAAGCCCTCCCTTGGGGGCACCTTCGCGCCTGGCTCGGGCTGGCATCGGCTGGCCTCCTGGTGGCTGCGCTCGCCGGTATGGCTGCGTGTGCGAGCGCCGGGAGCGGACCGTGGTCCGCGGTGCATTTGCCAGCGGCGGGTGCGGCTCTGACGGTCGCGGGGCTTGCCTGGGAACTGGCGCGGCGACGGTACCTGGCTGTCCTTGGCGGCGGCTTGCCCGGCGCGGTGCCGGAAGAGTGGCTCCTGCCGCTGCCTGCGGTCCTCTGCTCGCACGCCGGCCTCGCGCTGGCGCTGGCTTGCTTCGCCTGGCCGCAGCCCTCTGCGATGTCCGCGCTGATCTTCGCGACGCTTGCGCTCTCGGCGGCGGGCTCTCTGGGGCGCGCCGTCGCGGACGCCGATACGGGCGCGGCCATGCTCGGGTGCGGCATGGCCTACGCGGCCGCTCTCAGGGCGGCAGCTGTGGCGGGCTGGCGATCGCCGGCGGCGATCTGTCTCCTGCTGGCCGGCACCTCCATGGGGCTTCTCGGGGCCGGGGCGCGGTGCGGTGGCTTCGGATTGAGGCAAAAGGATTGGAAAACACTTTCGAGTCAGCTGGATGTGCTGGGGCTGCTTTCGACCGTCGCCGGTGTTCTCGGGCTCTTCTTGCGGGACGTGGCGTGGCCGTCGCCCGAATCCGAAGGCTTCGGGCTGATGGCGGCGGCGGCAACGCTGGCCGTGATGGCCGAGGCCGTTCGGCGGTGGGCGACGCCCGAGGGGGAGCTACCGGACGCCGTCGGCGGCCCCCGGGCAGTGCCTCGCTGGGCAGAGCGCCTGTTTCACATCGCTGCGGCCATCGCACTGGCGGGGGTCTGGCCGGCTGCCAGGCCGGGCGGCTGGTATGCAACGAGCGCGCTGGCCCTTGCCGCGGTGCTGGGGCTTGTCGCGGGCCATCGCCAGCAGGCCGCGATCTGGGGACTTTCGGGGTCGGTCTTCGCACTGGCCGCCGTGCTGCACGCGGCCTGGACCGCGGCGCAGCCTCGTTCCGCGGAGTTGTTGCTGGCCTGGCCGGTGCTGGCTGGCGCGGCGTTCGCGCTGGCGTGGTTCCTGGAGCGCAGACGAGCTCCGGATTGGTTGGAAGGCGCTCGCGCTTTCCACGCGGCGGCGCTGCTGCCGGCGGCGGCGTTACTGGGACTGCCATCGGTGGTGTCGGCCCTGGTCGTGGGCTTCGACTCGGCGCTCAAGCTGGCGTTGCTCGGGGCGCTCTTCGCGCTGGCTCGCACCCGGCGCGCAGACTCCATTCTGGGTCGCTCGGCGGCAGCCCTCGCCGTGGCAAGTGCGACCACACTGGCGGCGAGGCTGGCCGCCGGCGCGGGCGGTTGGTCGCCCGCCCACCTGCCCGCGGCGGCACTTGCGCTCGTTGCTGCCGGAGTGCTTTTCGATCGGTTGTCCGGCCATGCACGGGCCTGCGAGGCGGCACCTGAGCTTCTCGAGCGCGCGGTTCCTCAGGCGGTTGTCTGCGCAGCGATGTTCGCGGGGCTGGCGTCGGTCTCGCGGCCTTTGGGGGTGGTCCATGGACTTGCAGTCATCCTGGCGCTCGGAGCTTGCTCCAGGTTCTGGCTCTTCGCGGCGTCCGGCCGCGCCGTGCATGGGGCGGCCTACCTGGGGTGCGGCGCTGCGTTCGCGGCCGTGTTCCGGTTGGCCGCCAGCCTGGACTGGCTCTCGCCCGCACCGTTGCTGCTCCTTGCTGCAGCGACCTCGGCCGCGCTCCTGCGCGCCGGCCGCCGATCGGGCGACTTCGGGCTTACCCAAGCCGAGTGGAAGGCTCTCTCGGATATCTTGGATCTCGTCGGCCTCGCGGGACTGACGGCGGGCGTGGCTGCGTCATCGGTGTGGCATGTACCCTGGCCCTCGGACCAGAGCCACTGCTTCGCGCTGCTGGCAGCGGCCCTTCTCCTGCACGGGGTTGCGCCCTTCCTCGAGTCCGTGGCGCCTGGCTGGCCCGCCAAGCTGGCGCACCTGGCGGCGGGGCTCGGGATGCTAGGTGTCTTCCCGGCCGCCTCGGAGGGCGGGTGGGCTGCGGCGCTGGCGCTCGCAGCGGGCGCCGTCGCGGGCTTCTCAGGCGCTGCGAAGACCAGCGGCACCGTGTGGGGATTCGCGGGACTGGGTCTGGGGCTTGCGTGTCTTTTCGACGTCACGTGGCAGTTCGCTACGCCCCGCGCCTGGGAGCTGCTCTTCTTGTGGCCACTGGCTGCGGCCGTGAGCCTGACGCTCTCCTGGGCCCTGGCCAGAGCTCGCGTGCCGGAGTACATGCAGCCCGCCTGCCGATTCTACGAAGGTGCGCTCCGAGCCCTGGCCTGTCTCTCGGCGCTACCGGCGCTCTCGGCGCTGGGACGGGTCGAGCTCGGCAGCTCTGCCCGGCTTCTGTCGCTGACGGCGGTGGCGGCGGCGTACCGCGCGCTCACGGCCAGCTCCGACGCCGGCCGCGCAGCGGCGCTGTGTGGGGTGACGGCCGTGGCCGTCGCCGCCGCCGGGGCAGGCGCGGGCTTTGGCGACTGGTCGCTTGCCCACCTGCCTTGCGTGGCGGCTGTCCTCGTGACCGTCGGATTCATCTGGGACCTGCTGCTCCGCCGCCCGGCAGCGGCCTCGAGGCTCCCCGAAGAGCTGCGCGAGCCCGGCATGTCGACGACCTTCGTCACGGCAGCGCTGATCCTGGCGCTGGTTGCCTTCGTGCTGCCTGCGACGCCCGTGACGGTCTGCTGCGTCACCGCCGTTCTGGCGGGCACGGGCCTCTTCGCCCTCCGGAGTGCGTACGACTCGGGCAACGAGCTGGCCGTCTATGTCGGCGAGGCCTGCCTGGCGGGCGTCTACGTTTACCTGCGCACTTCCGGCATCCTCCACGGCTCGCCCTGGGCCGGACTGCTCGGCGTCATGCTCGACTTCGGGTTGCTGGCGGTCAGCCAGGCGGCCGCCGGCTGGCGCAGGCCCGTCTTCGCCCGGCCGCTGGCGCGCACCGCGCTGACGCTGCCGTTCCTGCTGATGGCCGCTTTCCTGCACCGCGGGCCGACGACCGAAAACATCTTGATGGTCCTTGTCTCGGGAGCCTTTTACTCCTCGGCCAGCCTCGACCCGCGGCACTACGGGCTGAGGTTCCTGGCCGCCGCGCTCTACAACGTCGGCCTGGGAATGGTCTGGATTAGGCTCGAGTTCGTCTCGTGGCAGGCCTATGTCTCGCCCGTCGGAATGACGCTCCTCTGGGCAACGGAGCTGGAGCGCGACGCCTTCAGTCCTCAGATGCGGAATCGACTCCGATTGCTGGCCAGCCTCCTCGTCCTGGGCGCCCCGGCGCTCGAGTTCGCCAGCCGGCAGAGCGTGGCAAACATGCTGAACCTCGCCGCCATCTGCGTCGCCGCGATCTTCGGCGGCATCTGGATGCGGGTCCGCGTCTTCCTCTACTTCGGGGCCGTGCTGCTGGCAGGCGACCTTCTCGGCTTCGCGGTCTCTCGGTCCATCGAGGCCGAGCTCTCCGCCGTCTGGATGCTGCTCTCGGCGGGCGGCCTGGTCATCGCCGTGGCAGCCTTCTTCGAAAAGAAGCGCGCCGAGCTGGCCGAGAAGCTCGGCCGCTGGAAGGTGGCCCTGGAGAGCTGGGACTGAAATCCCGCGGTGAAAGCCCGGCGCACGAAAACCCCGTGGCGCCGTGGCGGAAACCCGTGGCGTCTACCTGTACCGGGTTTTCGGAGAAAACCCGGTACAGGTAGACGCCACGGGTTTCCCCACGCCACGGGCTTCCGCTGGCCCTAGCGTGCCACGCGGAAACCGACGAATTCGGCGGTCTCGTTGGCGAGGTAGCCGTAGCGGTAGGTGGAGCGCAGGAACCAGGGCTTGCTGTAGTAGGCACCGCCACGAAGGGGTCGGCGCGCCGAGGGCAGCGATCGCACGGGGTTGCTGGCGGGCGACTGCTCGTAGTAGCGGAGGTCGTAGGTGTCCTGGCACCACTGCCAGACGTTGCCGGCCATGTCGAGCAGCCCGAAGGGGGAGCTGCCGTCCGCCATGGGAAGCCGCGCCCGCGGGCCGAAGCTCCCGACCGGCGACGTGTACTTGAAACCGTCGAGTAGCCCGGGCTCCTGCGAATAGTTCGCCCGCGCCGCTCCGCCGGCGTCTGGAGGCTCGTCACCCCAGGGGTACTTGCGCCCGTCCGGCCCGCGGGCGGCGTACTCCCATTCGGCCTCGCTCGGCAGCCGCAAGCCGGCCCACTCGCAGAACTGCTGAGCCTCATGCCAGGTCACGTTCGACACGGGGTGGTCACCGCCCGGGTTCCAGGCAGGCACGGGGGGCGCCTTGCGGCCCCGCTCCTTGCAGTAGCGCGCGTATTGGTTTCGGGTCACCGGCACCTTTCCGAGGAAGTAGCCGTCGACCCGGATGCGCCGGACCGGCTTCTCGTCATCCTCGCCGGTGTCGGAGCCGCGCCAGAACTCGCCCTCGGGGATCTGCACCAGCTCGATGCCGCTCTTGAGGTGCACGTACTCCGCGCAGCCCTTCGTGTTGGAGCCGATCGGCGCCAGCCCGGCCAGCGACTCGTGAATGCCCGCGGGCCGCCTCGTGTCCGGCTCCCGTAGAGCCCAGGCCAGCATCACTATCGTCGACAGCCCCGCCAGTGCCAGCGCCGAGCCGACCAGGAAGCCTCTCGACAACGGCAGTCCCGCGCCCCGCTTCAGCACCGGCTTGGGACCGGTGGCATCGTCATCCGGAAGGCGCGCCGTCAGCCGCGCCGTGGGCGACGCCTGGGCCGCCGCGGGCGACCTACCCGAGCGGGGTCGAACCCCCGAAGCCGGACGGATGCGAACCTGCGACCGAACCGACTCCCGCCGTTCGCATGCATCGAGAATGGCGGCCACAGCCTGGGCGTCCGTCGGCCGCTCTTCAGGCCGCTTGGCCAGACAGCGCCCGACCAGATCGTCGAGCTCGGAGGAGACGCCCGGCATGCGGTCCGACACCACGGGCGGAGTCTGAGACATCTGGGCTGCGACCACGTCCGAGATCGACCGCCGCGTTCCGTCCTTCTGTTCCGCGGGGAACGGCGGCTGTCCGGTCAGCATCTCCATCAGCACGCACCCCAGCGCGTAGAGGTCGCTGCGAACCGAAGGCGCGCTCCCCTCCACGAGCTCGGGCGCCAGGTATTCGGGCGTGCCCAGGAAGGCACCCTCCGTCGTGACGCGATCGGCGCCCGAGACGGTGCGGGCCAGACCGAAGTCGCAGATCTTGATGGCGCCCTCGTCGGTGATCAGGATGTTGGCGCTCTTGAGGTCCCGATGGAGAATGCCTTGCGCGTGCGCCGAGGCCAATCCGGAGGCGATCTGCACGGCGAAGCCGAGCGCCTCGAGCGGCTCCAGCGACCCCACGGACGCGATCCGCTCCGCCAGCGTCTGTCCTTCGGCGACTTCGATGACCAGGAAGGGATGGCCGGCCTCTTCGCCGATATCGTAGACCTGGATGAGGTTGGGGTGTCGCAGCTGCGCCAGGACACGACCCTCACGCGCGAACCGGGCCAGGCTCTCCGGGTCCTGGGCGTGCGAGAACTTGATTGCCACCTGCCGGTCCAGGCTCTTGTCGGTTGCGAGATAGACGACCCCCATCCCGCCGGAGCCCAGTGTAGACTGGATCTCGAAGCGCTCCTGGAACGCGCTGGAGAACCGCCGTGGCGGCCCGGCCACGACCGGCCCCCCGGCCCGCGTCACTCGTGAATCGCCCTCGCCCAACCGGGTCGTCCTCCTCTGGCCGGCTCAGCATGAGCCCTGACCAGCGTCGGTGTCAAACCGTTGCCAGGAGCGATTGTTACGCCAGTGTGTCATAATTTGTAGAAACATTAGGCACCATGAATCGATATCCGGCCGGAGGGCCGGGCAGGGAGACGTGTATGCGAGCTGCCAGCCGAGGCAAGGCGGGTTTCACGATCATTGAGTTGCTCATCGTGGTCATCGTCATCGGGATTCTCGCTGCAGCTGGTCTGGCCAAGTACCAGAACTTCGCCGAGGTGTCGCGACGGAAGACCTGTCTCGGCCAG
Organism: Candidatus Wallbacteria bacterium; assembly: GCA_016213845.1. GTDB lineage: Bacteria > Muiribacteriota > UBA6191 > JACPRK01 > JACPRK01 > JACPRK01. The sequence goes on along the minus strand of JACQZN010000001.1, from coordinate 70,930 downwards.
CTCAAGCAGATCGAGCAGGCTGTCGGCGTTTGGGAGACAGCGACATTGGGGTTCGCGGCCAACTCCAAGTGCGCCTTCGGCTTCACGACCCGCACCGGCAAGCTGACGAACAACACGACCATCCCCACCATCAATCCGGTGCCACCTGCTGTAGGCTCCACGATTCCGTCGATCGCCGATACCCAGCTCACCGTGGGAGGGCCCGATGGTTTCGTCAACTCCGGCCCTGGCGCGACAGGCAACTCCGGGCCCCTCAACCAGGTCATCCGTGACGACAACATCTGGGTCTGCCCGTCCGCGCTCTCCCGCTACTACAACGGCGAGAAGCAGAACGTTCCCGATGATTACCTTGACACCACGGGTGGCGGCGTCGCCCCTATCGCGCACGGCGGCACCCCCATCGGTCTGACGGGGCGCTACGTCTTCGTGATCGCTGGCCGCGGCAACGACGCTGCTGGGGCCACCCCTATCCGCAATGGCGGGTTCCCCGCGGGCTGGATCGTCGACGGCAGCCCAGGCAACCCGGCCGCGACGGTGAACACGCTGGCTCCCTGTCCGCAGGTTCCCTTCAAGATCGCCATCTGCGGGTGCTACGGCACCTTCGGTGACGGCGCAGGTCCGGGTGATAACTCCCCCGGCACCGTGGCGGGTAACCAGGGCGGGCCGGTCGGACCCGATGGTTCCACCTTGAATCGCCACTCCGCCCGCTGGTGAAGCGTAAGCCTCAGGCCCGGTAAACTTCGAGCCCTCGCCGAAGGCAGGCCATCGCGCCTCGCAGGTCGGCTTCCTTGAGCACGTAAGCGATCCGGATTTCGTCGAGGCCCAAGCCCGGGGTTGCGTAGAATCCGGCCGCGGGCGCGAACATCACGGTGTGCCCGTCGAGCGTGAAGTCGGTCAACAGCCACCGGGCGAACGCCTCGGCGTCCGGGACCGGCAGGCGCGCCATCGTATAGAACGCCCCCGCCGGCAGGTGCGTCAGGACGCCCGGGATGGAGGACAGCTCGTGGTGGACGATGTCGCGGCGCTTGCGGTACTCCTCCACGGTCGCCTCGAAGTAGCCCATCCCGATATCGCGCATGGCCGCCGCGCCCAACTGGCCCAGGGTTGGCGCGCTCAGGCGGGCCTGCGCCAGCCTCAGCGCGCAGTCCATGATCTCGGCGTTGCGGCTCACCATACAGCCGATGCGAGCGCCACAGGCGCTGTAGCGCTTCGAGATGCTGTCGACCACAATGACCCGGTCCTCCAGCCCCGCCAGAGACAGAGCAGATACAGCCTTTTCCTCGCCGTAGACGAACTCCCGGTAGACCTCGTCGCTCACCAGGAAAAGGTCTCGCTCACGGGCCAGACCGGCCAGCGTCTGGAGCTCTCCCTGCGTCAGAACTGTGCCGGTCGGGTTGCAAGGATTGCAGACGAGGATGGCCCGGGTCCGCTTCGTCACGAGCTTTTCGATCTCGGAGGCCGGCGGCAACCGGTAGTTGTCCTCGGGGCGCGTGGTGATGGGGACGACCTGGAGGCCGGCCGCCATCGCGAGCGTCAGGTAGTTGGTGTAGAAGGGCTCCGGGATCAGCACCTCGTCGCCGGGCGAGGCGACGGCCAGGAAGGTGAAGAGGATCGCCTCGCTGCCGCCGATGGTGACCTGGAACTGCGCGGGCGGGAGTGTGTGGCCTATGCCGGCGTAGTAGTCGACGAGCGCGTCGATGTAGACCTTTTCTCCCTGGGAGGGGCTGTAGGCGACGTTGGGCCGATCGAACTTGTGCAGCACGTCGATGTAGGCGGCGGGTGTTTCCAGGTCGGGCTGACCGATGTTGAGGTGGTAGACCTGGGCGCCCCGGGCGCGGGCCGCTTCGGCGAGCGGGTAGAGCTTGCGGATGGGCGAAGCCGGGAACCGGTGGGCGCGTTCTGAGAGCTGGATCGGCATGGCCTCAGCATATCAAGAAGCGCCGCGGCCGCGCGTGCTAGAATCGATGGCCTGATGGCCTCCGCGGCGGCAGATCGCAAGAAGCAGGAGCTGGAACGGATGGAGGCGACGCGCCTCGCCTCCGTGGGCCACACGTATCTGTCGGACGGCCAGCCGGACAAGGCCGTGGAGGTCTATCGGCGGGCGCTGGAGCTGGTGCCCGAGTTCGGCCAGGTCTGGGTGAACCTGGCGGCAGCGCTCAACACGCTCGGCAAGCACACCGAGGCCGCGGATGCCGCCAGGCAGGCCACGACGTGTGAGACCGACAGCGCCGAGGCCTTTCTCAATCTCGGGGCGGCCTACGGAGGGCAGGGCCGCCACGACAAGGAGATCGAGTTCTACAAGAAGGCACTGGCCGTGAAGCCCGACTTCGCGCGGGCCCACTTCAATCTGGCGCTGGCCTTCGCCGACAAGGGGCTCGTCGCCGACGCCATCCAGGCTGCCAAGAAGGCGCTCGACTCCGACGGCGCCTGGGCGCAGGCGCACTACCTGCTCGGTTACTGTTTCGGCGTCAAGCAGATGGTCGACAGCGAGGTGAAGGAGTACCGGGCGGCGCTGGAGCTGGACCCGTCCTTCCTCGACGCGCACCGGGCGCTGGGCGCGGCGCTTTTCTCGCAGGGCAAGTACGACGAGTCGGCGGCGGCGTACCGGAGGGCCCTGGAGCTCTCGGGCGGCCAGGCCGTCGACCTGGCGAACCTGGCAGCATCGCTGGGTGCCCGGGGCGAGCTTCGCGAGGCCGTGCAGCACCTCGAAAAGGCGTTCGAGACCGACCCCGACTGCTACGAGGCGCTGCTCAACCTGGCTGCGCTCTGCATCGCTCGCGGGGATCTGAAGCGCGCCCGCGAGTACGCCGGTAGAGCCGTCGCCGCGCAGCCCGAGCGCGCCTCGGGGTATCTGGCGTTGTCCGAGGCGCTGATGCGCGAGAAGGACTACGACGGCGCCACCGCCGGCTTCAAGAAGGCGGTCGAGCTGGCGCCAAAGGACTTGAAGGGGCATTTCGGTCTCGCGGCGACGCTCAACGAGGCGGGCCGACCGCGCGAGGCGATGGACGCCGCCCAGGCGGGATTGCAGATCGACCAGCAGAATGCCGAGATGCACTATCAGCTCGGCCTGGCTCTGAACAGCCTCAAGCGCTACAAGGAGGCCCTCGAGGTCCTCGCCAAGACCGTCGAGCTCGACCGCGACCACGCCGAGGCGCACTATCATCGCGGCATGGCCTTCGAGGCCCGCGACGAGCCCGAGCGCGCCATCGAGTGCTACACGCGCGTCATCGAGCTCAGGCCCGACCACTTCGGCGCCCACTACGCGCTCGGCTTCCTTTACGGCAAGATCGGCAACAACGATCGAGCCCTGGTCGAGACAAGCCGCTCCGTGGAGCTCAAGCCCGACTACCACAAGGCCCACTTCAACCTCGGCCTGGCCTACGAAAACCTGGGCAAGATCGAGGAGGCCGTTGCCAGCTATCGCGAGACCGTCAAGCTCAAGACCGACTACCTGAAGGCCTACGTGAAGCTCGGCGCGCTCTACGCCAAGCTCGGCGAGAACCGCAAGTCGTCGGTCGCCTACAAGAAGGCGATCGAGCTGAAGCCGGACCAGGCCCAGCTCTACGGCAAGCTCGCCCAGGTTCTCAAGGCGCTTGGCAAGGCCGACGAGGCTAAGGCCGCCTACGAGACGTACCAGAAGCTCAAGGGTTAGATGCTCCAGATCCGTGCGCTGCGCAAGTACCTCGGCGGCCGGCAGCTCTTCGACGGGGCCGAGCTGCGAATTCTCTCGGGTGACCGACTGGGGCTGGTCGGTCCCAACGGAATCGGCAAGACGACGCTGCTGAGGATGATCGCCGGGGAGGACTTCCCCGACGCCGGCCAGGTCCAGCTCGAGGGCAAACGCACGGTGGGCTATCTGCCGCAGGAGGCCGTGAGGCCGTCCAGCCGGCCGCTGCTCGAGGAGGTCACCGCGCACGCCGGAGGGCTCAAGGCGCTGGAAGCGAAGATGCGCGCGATGGAGGAGGACATCCATGGCGCCGCGGGTGATGAGGCGCTGACAGCGCGGTTGACCGAGGAGTACGGGCGGCTCCAGCATCACTTCGAGGCGCTGCGCGGCTACGACCTCGAATTCGAAGCCGGCCGCGTCCTGACGGGCCTGGGGTTCAAGGCCGGCGACTTCGGAAAGTCCGTCGACACCTTCAGCGGTGGCTGGCGGATGCGGGCCGAGCTGGCGCGGCTGCTGCTGGCGGCGCCCGACCTCTTGCTACTCGACGAGCCAACGAACCACCTGGACCTGGCCTCGCTGGAGTGGCTGGAGGAGTTCCTCTTCTCCTATGACGGCGGCATCTTGCTGATCAGCCACGACCGCCCGTTCCTGAACCGCGTCACCAACGAGACGGTGGAGATCGACGGCGGCAAGCTGGTCGCCTATGCCGGCGGATACGATCGCTACCTGGCCGCCCGCGAGCAGCGCAAGACCATTGCCGAGGCCGCGGCGCGCAACCAGGCCGCGAAGGTAGCGCAGATCGAGCGGTTCGTGGAACGGTTCCGCGCCAAGAACACGAAGGCCACGCAGGTCCAGAGCCGCATCAAGATGCTCGAGAAGATGGAGCGCGTGGAGGTCGTTTCGGACGCGGCCCCGATCAGCTTCAGCTTCCCTCAGCCCGAACGCAGCGGCGAAGAGGTCATGCGGCTGCGCGGCGTCGACAAGAGCTACGGGCCCACGGTCGTCTACACCGGCGTCGACTTCGTAGTGCATCGGGCCGAGAAGGTGGCGTTCGTCGGACCCAATGGAGCCGGCAAGTCCACATTGCTCAAGATCCTGGCCGGCGTGCTCCCGATCGACGCCGGCTCGCGGGAGCCGGGTTACAAGGTCGAGGTCGGCTACTACGCCCAGCACCAGCTCGAGCTGCTCCAGCCCGCCAACACGGCGCTGCAGGAGCTCTTCATCGTCGCGCCGACCGAGAGCGAGACCCGGCTGCGCACGCTGCTGGGCTGCTTCCTCTTCCGGGGCGATGACGTCCACAAGAAGGTGCAGGTCCTCTCGGGCGGCGAAAAAGCGCGGCTGGCGCTGGCGAAGATGCTGCTGAAGCCAGCCAACTTCCTGTTGCTCGACGAGCCGACCAACCACCTCGACATCCCCTCGCGGGACGTTCTCGAGGATGCGCTGGCCCAGTACACGGGCACGCTCTGCTTCATCACTCACGACCGACACCTGATTGACGCCGTCGCGACGAAGGTCCTCGAGGTCGACGCCGGGCAGCTCACCTACCACCTGGGTGGCTACTCCGAGTTCGAGCGCATCCGGGCGCAACGGAGGGCGCCGGCAGACCCGTCTGCGCAACCCGCCGAGGCCGAGGGCGGCGGTTACCGCACGCGGGACCAGCGGCGCAAGGACGCCGAGGAGAGGGCAGAGCGCCGCCGACGAACCGCCCCTCTCAGGTCCGCCATCGAGAAGATCGAGGCCGACATGGAGGAGCTGACCCTGCGCGAGAAGGAGTTGTCCGACCGGATTGCCGATCCCACGCTCTACTCGGACGCCGCCGCGATCGCCGAGGTCACCCGGGATTACCAGCGCACTCGGAAGCGGATCGAGGAGCTGACCTATGAATGGGAGGTGAAGTCGCTGGAGATGGAGGCGATGGATGGAGGCTCGAGGAGCGAGGAGTGAGGCTGGCGCCTGATCCCTGACTCCTGACTCCTGAAGCCTGATCCCTGACTCCTGAAGCCTGACTCCTGAAGCCTCGCGCCTCTACCTCACGTCCAGGCCGAACTGCTTGGCAAGGGCGTACATCGCCATGAAGTAGCTCAGCACGCCGAAGCCGGCGATCTGGCCCATGCAAACGGGGGCGATCAGCGATTCGTGCCGAAACTCCTCGCGGGCGCTGATGTTCGACATGTGGACTTCGATGACGGGTACGGTGCAGGTCTCGACGGCATCGCGCAAGGCGGTGCTGGTGTGGGCGTACGAGCTGGGATTGAACACCACTGCCTGGACCTTGTTGGGGTCGGCCTTCTCGCCGGTGGCGAAGCGATGGAGCAGATCGACCAGCTCGCCCTCGTGGTTCGACTGCTTGATGACCAGTTCCACCCCGAACCCGGAGGCGTACTGCGTCAGCACCGCGTTGAGCTGCTCGTAGGGGACCGTGCCGTAGATATCGGGGCGGCGCCGCCCCAGCAGGTTCACGTTGGGGCCATGCAAGAGGAGGAACTTCATCGTTGTGATCGAGGCCCATCCTAACGAATCTCCCGCGATGCTGTCCACTCCCCCCCTCCGTTTCCGCTTTCGCCCGGGACGGGTTTGGTATATGGTTCGTGACGGAGGTCGCACACGAATGGCCAAGGTGATCGTCCGGTTCTACACGGCGTTGAAGGAGAAGGCGGGCACGGATCGGCTCGAGCTCGACGGGGCGACCGTCGGACAGGTGCTGGCCCGGCTGCCGGAGAAGCTCTCCGAAGATGCGCGCCAGGGAATGTTCGACGACAAGGGGAAGGTGCGGCCCCGCTTCACGCTCTGCCTGAACAGCACCATGCTGGATCCGCGCGAGTTTCCCTCCACCGAGGTGCAGGAGGGAGACACGCTCCACGTGATGCCGCCCATCGCCGGGGGCTGAGCGTTGGCGATGGAGCATCCGATGGCGCCTCGTGGACGCGTCGCCGGGGTCATCCTGGCGGGCGGCGATTCCACGCGCATGGGGCGTCCCAAGGCGCTGCTGCCGCTGGAGGGGAAGACGTTCCTCGAGGTCATCTGCGAGCGGCTCGGTCAGGCGGGCGCGGGCCAGCTCGTCATCGTCGCCGGGAGCGCCGCCCAGGCAATCCGCGAGCGGCTGCCGGCCCTTCGCCCCAGGCTGGTCGTCAATCCTCGACCCGAGCTGGGGCAGCTCTCTTCGCTGCAGGTCGGGGTGCGCGCCCTGGGCACCGACGCGCCCGCAGCCATCGTCTGCCTGGTCGATCACCCGACCGTCACGAGCCGCACCTACGAGCGCCTGATCCAGTCGTGGCGGCTGCAGCCCGGGAGCATTGTCCTGCCGATCCGCAACGGCAAGCACGGCCATCCGATCGTGCTGGATAGGCGCTACTTCGCCGAGTTGCTCGCGCTGCCACCGGAGGCCACGATGCGGGCCATCGTCCACCGCAACGACGACGAGACGCTGGACGTGGAGGTCGATGACCCCGGCGTTAACAGCGACGTCGATACGCCGGAGGACTACGAGCGGCTGGTGGGGGGAGAAGTTGGAAGATAGAAGGGAGAAGCCAGTAGTCAGTAGCCAGTAGCCAGTAGAAGCAATGGCTACACGACTTCGGCCCTAGCCCCTGCCCTAGCCCCTGCCCAAGCCCGCCCCCCCCGCTCACTCTGAGCCTGTCGAAGGGTCATCCTGAGCAGACCGCAAAGCGGTCGTGTCGAAGGACGACCTCCGACCCACTAGTGCCCCAAGGGTCCGTAGCGCACCTGCCATCCGGCCAGCGTGGCGCGCGAAACTCGACCCGTCGCGGCCGCGTGCTCCAACCTGCGGAACGCCTCGAAAGCCTTCGCGCGCAGACCCAGGTGCTGCTGATTCAAACTCAGAAGATAGAGCGCCTCGTAATTGCCGCCGTTGAGCGACAGCAGGCTGTTTATGAGCACGTTGGCGTGGAGGTGGGCGCCCTCCGAGGTCAGCGTCCAGCAGTCCGCCAGGGTCGGGAGCTGCCGCTCCTCTGGCTCGAACCGCACCGTCCCGAGCGCCTCGAGGACTTGTTCCCGGGTCAGCGGGATGGCGCGGCTTTCGCCGGTTCCCATGTCGCCGTACAGCCAGATCTCGGCCTGGTGCTCGATCCCCTCGCGCTCCAGGTAGAAGCGGACCCGGTACCAGCTGCTGCGGAGGTAGCTGAGCATGTAGCCGGACGCGCCCCGCATGTGGATCTCCTCGATCCGCTCGGGCGGGCGGCTTCCGATCCACCCGAGCTTCTCCATCAGCAACATCTGCCCGTCATGGGCGTTGAGGACGTTGCGGGCATGCTCGTACTCCGTGGCGACGCCGAAGACCTGACCGGCCATTTCCCGGATGTCCGGTTCCGCATCGAAGCTCGTGCGCCGCGGGAAGGTCAGCGCGATCGACACCAGCGAGGCCCCCGGAGGGCGGCCCCGGTGGTAGCCAAAGACATCGGCGCGGTCCCCACCCAGGTAGCCACTGGTCATGCCTGCCGGGATGCCCATGGAGTAGCCGATGCAGTGGTAACGGACCCAGCCGCTCGGCAGCTCGACGGGCGAAATGTCGGTCTGCCCGGAGATCTCGGCCGCGATCACGGCCTTCGGCAGCCAGAGGGGCATCGCCGCGAACTTGAGGAACACGATGGCCAGGAGCGGGACGGCCAGCGGCAAGGCAAACGTCAGCCGGCGGCGTCCTTCCAGGAGCCAGATCGAGTAAGCGAACATGACGCACGCCAGGCCCGGCGCCACGACGTCAATAGCAAATCCCCAGTGGTAGTAGAGAGCGGGGACGGCCAGGATCCGTAGCCACAGGCCTGTCTCCAGTGCCACGCGACAGGTCCAGCGTCCCGTCAGCGCCAGCAGGCCCAGGACCGCATAGACAATCCAGCCGTCGCGGACCGATGGGTCCGTCGAGGTCCCGATCTGCAGTCCGACGTACGCAAGGTAGACGATCAGGAGCCGGCTCATTTCATGGAACAGTACCCTCTCTTGGCCCGAACTTCCACCCGGCATCGAGACCATTCTTTACCTTGAAGGCGCTCGGAGAGCGGTGCTATACCTCTCCTTCGAAACCGACACGCCCGTCTGGTCAGAATCGTCCAGGGGCCCGAAACTCGGGTCCCCGGGTCAGAAAGCCGAGGGGATTGAGCTTGCTTCGGAATCTCAAGGAATTCCACTACCCGGCGACCGTCGCCGAGGCGCTGGCGATCCTGCAGCGCTTCGATTCCAGGGCCTCCGTGATTGCTGGCGGGACCAGTCTCGGCCGGACGGATGACGCCAAGATCGAGGCGATGGTCGACATTTCCCGCATGGGCCTTGCTTTCCTCAAGGAGGACAAGGTCTCCCTGCGAATCGGCTCCACGAACCCGCTGCAGGCGCTCGCGCGCTCGCGCAAGCTGGGAGTGTTCGCGGGCGGTTTGCTGGCGCGGGCGGCCGCCTCGCAGCCCTCGCGGCTGCTGCGCAACGCCATGACACTGGGCGGCTCGATCGTGCTCTCGACTCCCTGGGCCGAGATGCCGCCTGCCTTGCTGACGCTGGACGCCAAGATGATCATCGCCGGCGAGATCGAGAAGATCATCCCGGCCGAAGAGTTCATAGGAGATTCGAAGTACCGGGTGCTGGGCCGCTCCGAGATCCTCACCGAGGTCCGCGTCCCGCGCGAGATGGCCTCGTGGCGCTCGGGCTACTCCGTCTTCGCCCGGACCCGTACCGATCCCGCGATGGTCATCGCTTCGGTGGCTCTGCTCGAGGACCGCGGGACCTGCGCCGGCGCCCGGATCGTCCTGGGCGGAATCACACGCCGGGCCATCCGGTGCCCGGCAGCCGAGAAGAAGCTGGTCGGCAAGAAGCTGGCTCCGCAGCACTTCGCGCAGGCGGCGCGCGCCGCCGTTGGGGGCATCGAGGTCGTCGTCGATTGGCGAGCCAGCCGCGAGTACCGTCTGCAGGTCGCCGAGGTCGTGATGCGCCGCACGCTGGCCGCGTGCTGGTCGGATGGCAAGGAGGGCGCCCGATGAAGCTGGAGATGAAACTCAACGGCAAGGACGTGAGCTTCGAGATCGCCGGACCGGAGCTGCTTCTCGACCTTCTCAGAGACAACGGCTACTTTGGCGCCAAACGCGGGTGCGATAACGGCGACTGCGGCAGCTGCGCGGTCCAGGTCGACGGCAAGTCGATCTGCTCCTGCATCTACTTCGCGGGCCAGGCGCACGGCCGGGAGGTCACCACGATTGAGGGACTGGGGACGATGGAGCACCCCCACGCGCTGCAGGAGACCTTCGTGGAGTGCGGCGCCGTGCAATGCGGCTTCTGCATCCCGGGAATGCTGCTTTCGGCCAAGGAGCTGCTCGACGAATGCCCCAACCCCAAGGACGCCGACATCCGGGAGGCGCTCGACGGGAATCTCTGCCGCTGTACCGGTTACACCAAGCAGTTCGAAGCCGTGAAGGTCGCCGCCAAGCGCATCATCGAGGGCAAGAGCAAGGGCCGCAAGCCGGCGCGGGGAGGTAAGTCCAGATGAAGCAGCCCCTCGTCACCGTCAACAAGAGCGTCCGCAAGATCGACGGCCTCTCCATGGCCACCGGACGCGCCCAGTACGTGGACGACGTCCACGTCCGCGGCATGCTCTGGGCCAAGCTCCTCGCCAGCCCGCACGCCCACGCCAAGATCCTCGATATCGACATCAGCCAGGCCCAGAAGATCCCGGGCGTCGTCTGCATCCTGACCCACAAGGACCTGCCGCGAGTGCCGCACACGACCGCGGGACAGGGCTATCCGGAACCTTCGCCTTACGACAGCTATGTCCTCGATAAGAAGGTGCGCTTCGTGGGCGACCGCGTCGCCGCCGTCGCCGCCGAGACGCGCGATGCCGCCGAGCGCGCCGTGCGCGCCATCAAGGTGACCTACGAGATCCTGACGCCCGTGCTCGACGCCGAGCACGCGATGGATGACGACGCGCCCAAGATCCACGACGAGGAAGACTCGCTGCGGATCGCGGACCCGGAAAAGAACCTTGCCGCCGAGGTCGGCTTCTCCGTCGGCAAGAACTTCTTCGAGGACTCCGACTACATCTTCGACCGCACGTTCGTCACCCAGTACGCGCAGCACTGCCCCATCGAGCCCCACATCACGATGGCCTGGTTCGACGAGCAGGATCGGATCGTCATCCGCACCTCCACCCAGGTCCCCTTTCACGCCCGACGCATCGTCGCCCAGGCGCTGAGGGTCCCCGTGAAGCGCGTCCGCGTCATCAAACCGCGCGTGGGCGGGGGCTTCGGAGCCAAGCAAGAGGTCTTGAACGAACAGATCGTTGCCGCCCTGGCGCTGGCGACGCATCGGCCCGTCAAGCTCGAGTACACGCGCGCCGAAGAGACCATCTCCGCGCGAACGCGCCATCCGATGATCATTCACCTGCGCTCGGGCCTGAAGAAGGACGGCACCATCACCGACTTCGACCTCGACGTCATCAGCAACACCGGGGCCTACGGCACCCACGCGCTCACCGTGGGCTGCAACACCGGCAGCAAGGTGCTTCCGCTCTACCGCGCCAAGAACGTGAAGTTCAACATGCGCGCCGTCTACACCAACATGCCGGTCGGCGGCGCCTACCGCGGGTACGGGGCCACCCAGGGCGCGTTCGCGATGGAGTGCCTGATCGACGAGATGGCCGAACGGCTGGCGATGGACCCGCTCGAGTTTCGCAAGCGCAATCACATCCGGCTGGGCGAATCCTCGCCCGTCTTCAAGGCGCTGGGCGAGGGTCGCGAGGGTGTCGCGCAGTCCATCGAGAGCTGCGGGCTCGACCAGTGCATCGACCTGGGAGCGCGTGAGATCGGCTGGCGCGAGAAGCACGGCAAGCCGAAGGGCAAGGGCCCGATCAAGCGCGGCGTCGGCGTCGCCTGCCTGATGCAGGGCTCCTCCATCCCCGGCATCGACATGGGCGCGGCCACCATCAAGATGAACGAGGACGGCTCCTTCAACCTCCTGATGGGCGCCACCGATCTGGGAACGGGCTCCGACACCGTGCTGGCGCAGATCGCCGCGGAGGTCCTCGGCATTCGCGAGAGCGACATCGTCGTCTACTCGTCCGACACCGACATGACGCCGTTCGATGTCGGCGCCTACGCTTCGTCGACCACGTTCCTCTCCGGTATGGCCGTGAAGAAAGCGGCCGAGCAAGCCCGCGACCAGATCCTGCACGTCGCCGGCAAGATGCTCGAGACCGACCCCGCCGACGCCATCCTGCAAGACGGCATGGTCGTGATGGCCAACGGGCGGCGGCTCTCCCTCAAGGAGGTCGCTCTCCACTCGCTCTACATCCTGGACCAGTTCCAGATCATGGGCAGCTCCAGCCACATCACCCATACCTCGCCCCCGCCCTTCGCAGCCCACTTCTGCGAGGTCGAGGTCGACGAGGAGACCGGCCAGGTCACGGTCCTGTCGTACGTCGCCGCCGTCGACTGCGGCACCGCCATCAACCCCAGGCTGGCCGAAGGCCAGACCGAGGGCGCCGTGCTGAACGGCATCAGCTACGCCCTGGTCGAGGAGATCTGCTTCGACCCCAAGGGCCGCCCCCGAAACGCGACCTGGCAGTACTACAAGATCTTCAACACGCAGGATGCCCCGCCCATCAAGACGATCCTCGTGCCGACCTGGGAACCGACCGGTCCCTACGGCGCCAAGAGCGTCAGCGAGATCTCCATCAACGGCCCGATGCCCTGCATCGCCAACGCCATCTACGACGCCATCGGCATCCGCCTGCGCGAGGCCCCCTTCACCGCCGAGAAGGTGCTGAAGGCGCTGAAGCTGCGGGCACGGGGCCGCAGGATGGAGTAGCGGGCAGGTAGCGAGCTCACGCCCGGACCGGCACTGCGGCACTGCGGGCTCTTCAGTCCTCCGCCAGCTCCAGCAGGCACCGGCGGGCGCGGTCGAGGGCGGTCCAGACGGAGCGCTGGCGAACCCGTTCGCGGTCGTAGGGGAAGTGGTATAGCTTCGAGCTCACGCGTTTCGCAGTCGCCAGGCCGATCCAGACGGTGCCGACGGGCTTCTCGGGGGTACCGCCTGCGGGGCCAGCGATGCCCGTGATCGAGAGGGCGAGCTCTACGCCGGCGCGCTGGCGTGCTTCGGAGGCGAGCGCGCTGGCCACTTCGCGGCTTACAGCGCCGTGGGCCGCGAGGAGCCCGGGAGCGACACCCAGGAAGCGCGTTTTCGAGGCGTTGGAGTAGGTGACGTGACCGCACTCGAACCAGTCAGAGGCGCCCGCGGCCTCCGTGCAGACGGCGCCGAGGAGACCGCCCGTGCATGATTCGGCCGTGGCCAGCCGCCAGCCGCGCTCGAGCAAGAGCCGCCCCACCGTCTGCGCCAGTGTGGCGTCGCCCGTGCCGTAGACGCGGACGCCGGCCCGCTCGCGAATGGCGCGCTCGGCGGCGTCCAGGTCGGCTTCGAGCTCACAGGTACCCGACGCGTAGAGACGCAAGTGCAGCTCGGGCCAGGTCGCCCGGTATCCGATGGTGACGGTCGCGGGGATGGAGATCCCGGCCAGCTCGGTCTCCAGCTTGCTCTCGCCGATGCCGAAGAGGCGCAGCACGCGCACGGCGTGACGCACCTCGGAGCGGCCCAGCGCCGCCAGCCTGGGTGCGACCTGCTCGCGCAGCATCCTGCGGTACTCGTGCGGCACGCCGGGAAGGAAGAAGAGCCTCGAGCCGCGCGCTTCGACCATGAACCCGACGGCGGTCCCGACCGGGTTGTCGAGGAGCTCCGAGCCGGCGGGGAGATCGGCCTGCTTCTCGTTGTTGGCGGTCATCGGCACTCCCAGCTTTTCGAACATGGCCCGGATGTGGGCCAGTGCAGCCTCGCTCCGGGCCAGCGGCACTCCCGCGAATCGGGCAGCGGCCTGCGCGGTCCTATCGTCCTCGGTAGGCCCCAGGCCTCCGCAGACGATGACGGCTGCCGCGCGAGCGGCCGATTCCGTGAGCGCGGAGACGATGTCCTGGAGGCCGTCGCCGACGACGGACATCCTCCTCACGGCGACGCCGAGCTCGCGCAGCACGCCCGCGGCGAACGCGCCGTTGGTGTCCGAGATGGCCCCCGACATCAGCTCGTCCCCCGTGGCCACCAGCTCGACTTCGATCGCGTTTGGCATGGGCAACAGGGTAGCGCGTCCGCGCGGTCCAATGAAGACTTACGGAGCGGCCGGCAAGTCGTCCAGCCTGGGGGCATCCAGCAGCATCAGGCCTTTCATGTGATCGATCTGAAAGACGAGCAGCCGCTCGCCTGCGAAGGCTATGCGGAGGTCCCTAGGCTCAAAGAGCCAGAGGCGCAATCGAGTCGGTTGGCTCCAGGACAGCCCGTCCCTGGAGCGGAGCAGCGCGATCCCGCGGCGGCCGACCACCCCGCCCATGCCGTAGCACTGGCAGGCCAGGATCGCTTCGCCGTTTCTGGCCGCAAGCGTTGGCCGCTTCGCGATGAAGCGCTCGGGGAGGATGGAGGGGTTCCGGGCGAAGTCGGCGCCGCCGTCGGCGCTGGCCAGGACGGCCATGCCGAGCCGATTCTCGTAGGCGACGACGATGCGCTTGCCCGTGTCGACTGCCGCCGGATGGCGTGGCAGCTCCTCGGCCAGCGTCAGTGCGCGGGGGGCAGACCAGCCGTGTTGGCCTGCCGAAGTCCAGAAGATGACCGGCTTGTCTTCGGCCTCGTGATGGTCGGCCAGGACCACTCCGGGCCCGCCGGGAGCCGAGAAGGCCTGCATCCAGTAGATCGAGCGCTGCGTGAAGGCCGGCAGAAAGGTCGGCGGCGCGAGGGGGCCGGCCCCGGGAGGCGGGAGCGGCGACCAGAGGGCGTGCTCCAGCAGGTGGGGCACGGGGCCTCGAGCCCGCGCCACGACGTCGAGCCGGCCGTCGGGGCGCACGGCGAGTGTCCAGCCCGGGCTGTTCGTGGGGAGCCTCCCGGGCGGCGACCAGCGTTGATGGCCCTCGACGGGTCCGTCCGGGCCGGGGTGCAGGAGCGCGGGTGGTTTCGAACGGCCGAGCGGGCGGACCGACCACAGGGTCGCGTGGTCGCCGTCGCCGCCGTTCGTCCAGCTGAGCAGGAGGCCGGCTGTTGTCCACAAAAGATGAACCGGGTCCTCGAACGGCGGATCGAACGGGAGCTCGGCCACCGGGCCCCAGGTGCGGCCTCTGTCCGGGCTTTCGCGGAGAACCAGGGTGGAGCGGCCGCTGGCGGGCTTTCGGATCCAGGCCACCGAGACAGTCTCGCCGTCGGAGGCGACGGCCAGGTCTTCGGCCTCACAACTGCTGGTCTCCAGGAGCATCGCGCCGCTTTCCGGCTCGCGCTCGAGCGTCCGGAATGTGGCGACGGCGGCGGCGGTGGTGCCGGACAGCGTGAGGCGATAGTCGGTCCCGGGCGTCAGACGGTCCAGGATCAGCTCCCGCGTGCCAGAGGCCACCGGGCGTTCGATGGCGGATGGAAGCCCTGGGGGACCGCACGAGAGAGTCGACGGGCCCGTGGTGGCCAGCGTCAGCAACAGCCGGGCGTGGTCGGGGGCGACGCTGATGCGCGCGAAGGCAGGCAGAGAGCGGCCGCCGGTTGCGGCCACGGGTCGCGCGCTGCCGTGTAGAGCAGCAGGCCCCCGGGGTGCCGGTAGCTCGCGCCGCACCAGGAGCGCCAGCGCGACCGTACCCAGCGCCACGGCCGGGACCGTGACGAGTGCCAGCCAGGCGGCGCCTGGCCGGGTTCGGACCGGCTTCGGGGGGGCGGGCGCCGGCCGGGGGGGCCGGCTCTCGTGGGGTACTTCGAAGGCGGTTTCCAGGGCAGCGCGCAGGGCCGCGGCCGACTCGAAGCGATCGTCTGGCCCGGGCGCCAGACATCGGGCCAGGACATCGACGAGCGGGCCGGGGAGGTCGCGGGCAGTGGCAGCCAGCTGCTGGCGCGTGAGCAGGAGCTTGGCGCGCAGCAGCTCTGCGCGCTGCCCGAGCGAGATCGGGAACGATCCGGTCAACGCGTGAAAGAGGGTCATCCCCAGGGAGTAAATGTCCGTCCTCGTGTTGGCCTCGCGGCCCATGAACTGCTCGGGGGCCATGTACATCGGCGTGCCGACGCTGAACCCGTCGGCCGTCAGGCGGCGGCCGCCCGCGGCGCGCGCCAGGCCGAAGTCGACGACTTTGGGGTGGGTGCCGCCCTCCATCAAGACGTTCTCGGGCTTGAGATCGCGGTGCAGGACGTTGGCCGAATGCAGATACACCAGGCCGTCGATGAGCCCGGCCGCCAGGGGGGCGACTTCGTGGGGAGAGAGTCGCCCGCGGTAGTCGATGATGCGCTGGAGCGTGCGGCCCTCGACGAACTCCATGACGATGTAGGGGCGGTCGCCGTCGACGTCGGCGTCGTAGAGCGTGACGATGTTGGTGTGGGCGAGCCGGGCCAGGATGCGCGCCTCGTCGACGAAGCGCTTGCGGTTCTCGCTGTCGTGGAAGTCGTCGGCTTTCAGCAGCTTGATGGCGACCCGGCGGTCCAAGTGGAGCTGCAGACCCTCGTAGACCTCGCCCATGCTGCCCTCGCCCAGGAGGCGCACGACGCGGTAGCGATCGAGGAACGCCCTGGAGAAGCCAGCCACCACTGCCATCGCAGGCGAGTGTGCCATGCCGGTTCCGCCGCGGGCACGGACTCTCGTAGAGTGGGAGCCGACCCTGAAACATTTTTTCGAACTCGGGGGGGCGGCGCCACGACTCCACATGCGAGACGAGAACGAAATGGAGGAGCTGGAGAGCGTGGTAGAGCGCATGCAACAGGGTGACCGGGCAGCCTACGAGGTGCTGCTGGACCGGTTTCAGCCGAGCGTGTTCCGACTGGCCCACCGGGTGACGGGAAGCCGGGAGGACGCCTGGGACGTGGTTCAGGAGGTCTTCCTCTGCGTTCACAGGCGGCGCGAGGAGCTGCGGGAGGCGTCGCGGTTTCGGCCGTGGCTCTATCGGATGGCGTACTGCCAGGCGGTCGACGTGGTGCGGCTGAGGTCCGGCAAGCGGGTCGACGCCTGGGGCGATGGTGAAGAGGCCCACGCGGCGGCGCCGGAGGCCGGCCCGAGTGCTCGCGCCGAGACGAACGCGCTGGCCGACGAGATGAACCGGGCACTTTCGGCACTGCCGGAGAAGTTCCGGGAGCCGCTGGTGCTGGCGACACACGGAAAGCTCTCTTACGAGGAGATCGCGGGAACGGTCGGCTGTCCCGTCGGGACCGTCCGGTCCCGGATCTCAGCGGCTCGCCAGCTTCTCAAGGAGCGGCTGTCCGCCTGGCTGGGAAACGACTGAGGAGGCTGATGGACGATGCAAGGACCGACAGGCCCCGAGTGCGCCAAGATGCGCGAGCTCCTCTCCGCCCGGGTGGACGGGGAGCTCGCGGGCGGTGAGGCCGGCCTCCTCGATGCGCACCTGGCGAGCTGCGCAGGGTGCCGGACTGAACAAGAGACGTTTGCTGCGGTGGAGCTCGAGCTGCGCAGGTCGCTCGAGCCATCGGCCGAGGAGCTGGCGGCCAGCCGAAGCCGGGTGCTGTCACGACTGGCGACACTGGATGGAGCGGCTCTGGCGCCGTCCTGGTGGGACGGGCTGCTGGCCTTCACGTGGAGGCCGGCGCTGGCGCTGGGCATGGCGGTCGCGCTGGTCGCGGTCGTCAGCCGCGCGCCCGAGGTGGTCGAGGCGCCTGGACGGCAATCGGCGGCGGTCGAACCGGGCGACGGAGCGACGGCTCTGGTGCTGGCGCGCCTGCCATCGAGCTCGCTTGCGGAAGGGATCGGAGTGGACGCGGGCCCGGGGAGTGTCGCGCTGCGGCTCGACTCTGGCGCTTCGGGCGAAACTCCAATCCTCTGGGTCATCACGGGTGGAGAACAGTAGTCATCGTAGAGTCACAACATCCGAAGGAGGAATTGAAATGATTGGTCGAAGTGTGAACACGAGAACCCTCACGCTGGTGCTGGCAACTCTGGTCGCCGCGGCGGGAGGGCAGTTGCTGGCACAGCCAGAGCAACCGCCGCAGCCGCAGGTCCGAGAGCACAAAGCCAGACCGCTTCCGCCGGGAGAACAGCCCCACCAACCTGCTCCCGATGGCGGACCCGGCTTCGAGCCGGCCGGTCAGCCCCCCCACGGGCCGCGCGGCGGAGGCCCGCGCCCGCCGATGCCGCCGCCATTCGGCCACGAGCGCGCGTTCGGAGGCCTCCCCGGGACTCCGCCGCAGCCGCCGCTTCCACCCAGGGAGCTGGGCCGGGACCGCAGCCGAACCCAGGTGTACTTCGTGAAGCCGAAGGTGGGGACGAAGAACCAGCTCTTCGACCTGGCGAAGATCATCGACCGGCTGGGCATCGTGGCCTCGTGCCAGGTCGACCAGTTTTCGGGAAACCTGATCCTGCAGTGCGAGCCTGAGCAGTTTGCCCAGGTCCAGAAGGTGGTCGACACGCTCGCCTCGGGGCGAGCCGGCAGCTCCGACCCCAGCACGCAGCAGCTGGCGCTGGAAGTGCGCGTCTACCTGGCCGATCCCAAGGGCGAGGCCGCTCCGCCTGCGGGGCTCGACCCCAAGCTGCTCGAGCGGCTGACGCAGCTCTTCGGCTACAAGAGCCTGAGGCTGCTGGGGACCCAGTCGATCCGCGTGCAGGTCGGCGAGCACGCCTCGAGCGAGACCTACTTCAAGGACCCGGCCTCCGAGCGGGTCTTCCCGTTCTCTCTCGGGTTCAACGTCGACCCGGCCGGCGACCAGCTGCGCATCCGCGCGGGGCTGAAGGCGATGGACCAGGGCGCAGTCATCTCGACCACGTTCCTGGCGCGTCTGGACCAGGGTGTGGTGCTGGGCAACTCGTCGCTGAAGAGCGGCGAGGCGCTGGTGTACTTGCTGACGCCCAGGGGGGAGTAGGAGTAGAGGAAAAAAATGGGGCCAGTCGACTTTCCCCGATTTCGCAGAAATCGGGGAAAGTCGACTGGCCCCATTTTCCTCTGCCGGGGCGAGGGACCTGCTCGTCCTCTGGGCCGGCCCGGCTTGACGGGAGGGCGGGGCGGGCCTAGGCTGGAGGGGCATGACGCACCCGGGCTGGAGTGAACCGAAGCTGCTTTCGAAGGCGAACGTGAGGACGCTGCGCGCGCTGGCGGAGGTGTTGTTGCCGTTGGACGCGGTGGAGGTGCCGTTCGGCAGGGTGGATCTGGTGCAGCGGGTGGAGCTCGTGCTCGAAGGCGAGAACCCGTTCTACGTGCGTTTGACGCGCGCGGCGCTCTGGATGCTGGAGTACTCCCCGCCCTTTTCCGGAGCGGGGCTGGCGCGCTTCTCTTCCCTGGGCGGAGCTCAACGTGAGCGGTGTGTGCTCTGGTGGGAAGGCCGGCCGAGCTGGAGGCTGAGAAGCCTCTTCTATCTCTGCAAGGTGACGGTGCTGTCGCACTATTACGACGATCCGGCGGTCGCCGCGGCCGTCGGCATGACGGGTCCGCAGCCGGGCATGTGATTGGAGTCACTGGAGCGGCCGAGTCTGCTACGGTCCCGACCAAGAGCGGCGTCGCGCGCGCGATTGACTCGACATGAAGGCGCTTGATACACTCGCGCCGTTCCCGAACGTCCTCTCGAGAAAGGAGCAAACGAAGTGCCTCCGCGCACCTCAGGCGGCCCGGGCTCGGGCCGCACGGCGATCGTCTGTGGTCCCACGTACGAGGAGATGCTCCACCCGCGGAAGCTGCCAGCCGAGCTTCGCAAGGCTGCGGCGAGCGCCCGCAGCCGGGAGCTGGACCCGGCCAACCTCTACAACATCCACTGGCGCGACGCCAAGGGCGGCCGCGTGCGCAAGGTGGTCCTTCCCCCCGAGCTGACGGGGGTAAAGGCCAACATCGTCGTGATGGTGGGGCGCGACTTCCCGAGCGGCTCCCACAAGGTGGGGCCGGCCTACTCGACGCTGGTCGAGGGCGAGGTGAACGGCGAGATCCGGCCGGGCGAGAAGACGGTGCTGGGCCCTTCGACGGGCAATTTCGGCATCGGCACGGCCTATGTCTCCAAGCTCAAGGGCTATGCCTGCGTCGTGATCATGCCGGACGGGATGAGCAAGGAGCGTTACGAGCGCATCCGCAAGTACGGCGGTGCGCTGGACCTGACGCCCGGTACGGAGAGCGACGTCATCCTGACGCTGGAGCGGACGCACGATCTCAAGAAGAATCCGTCGAACTACCCGCTGGCGCAGTTCGAGCTCTTGCCGAACTACCGCTTCCATCGGTACGTGACGGGCCGCAGCGCGCTCGAGGCCGCTTCCGACGTCGGCGACGGGAAGGTCGCCTGCTTCGTCAGCGCGCCGGGCAGCGCGGGCACGCTGGCTGCCGGCGACGAGATCAAGTCGGTCTTCCCGGGTGCAGCCATCGCCGCCGTCGAGCCGCGCGAGTGCGCGACGCTCTACCGGAACCTGCGCGGCCAGCACCGCATCGAGGGGATCGGCGACAAGATGGTGACGCTGATCCACAATGTTCTGACGACCGACTACGTCGTACTGGTCCATGACGACGACTGCGTCATGGGCTTGAAGGTCCTCTACGAGGGCGCCCACATCCTGACGAAGAAGCTGGGGGTCGATCCCAAGCTGATGAAGTCGCTGGCGGGCGTGTTCGGCGTCAGCGGTGTCTGCAACGTGCTGGGCGCCATCAAGATGGCGCGGGCGCTGGACCTGGGCCGCAAGCAGAACGTGGTCACGATAGCGACGGACGGGATCGACCGCTACTACTCCGTCATTGGCGAGCTCGGCGAGCGGATGGGCCGCATCGACGACCGCTCCATCGACGACCGCGTGCTGGAGCGCTGGGCCCGCGCGATCTTCCTGGGCGCCGACGCCGACGAGATCCTGGACGTCCGCGGCGCGCGCCAGAAGAAGCGCCTCTTCGATCAGAAGGAAGAGGTCTGGACGCAGTTCGGTTACGGCAAGCCCTACCTGGATCGCATGAAGAAGCAGGAGTTCTGGGACGCCGAGTACGCGGCGATCCCCGAGATGGATCGCGAGATCGCCAAACTTCGCAACTGAGACCCTGGCCCAACACGGCCGGCCGGCCCAGCCAGGGCCGAAAGGACACCGCCCATGCTCGACAAGGACGCCCTCCACAAGCAGGTCAAGAAGTACGAGAAGGACATCACCCGCTTCTGTCGCGACATCGTGCGCACACCCAGCTTCTCCTGTCAGGAGGGGGCGCTCGTGGAGGTCATCTCCAAGGAGATGAAGAAGTGCGGCTTCGACGAGATCAAGGTCGACCGCATGGGCAACGTCATCGGCCGCATCGGCAACGGCAAGACGAAGATCATGATTGACGCCCACATCGACACGGTCGGCATCGGCGACCCGACGGCGTGGAGCTGGGACCCCTTCAAGGGCAAGTTCGAGGACGGCAAGATCTACGGGCGCGGCGCCACCGACCAGAAGGGCGTGATGGCCGCGATGGTCTACGGCGGCAAGCTGATCAAGGACCTGAAGCTGGATGGCGACTACACGCTCTACGTGGTCGGCAGCTGCCAGGAGGAAGAGTGCGACGGTCTCTGCATCATGCACATCGTCGAGAAGGAGAAGATCCGCCCCGACTTCATGGTGCTCACCGAGGCGACCGACATGAAGGTCTACCGAGGACATCGCGGCCGCGTGGAGCTCAAGGTCGTCACCAAGGGCCGATCTTGCCACGCCAGCTGCCCGCCGCGAGGCGTCAACGCCATCTACCGGATGACGAAGATCATCGACCAGATCGCCAAGCTCGACAAGAAGCTGAAGTCGCCCGGCTTCCTCGGCAAGGGGACCGTCGCCGTGACCAAGATCGAGTGCAAGACGCCCAGCCTCAACGCCGTGCCCGACGAGTGCACCATCTACCTGGACCGCCGGTTGACGACGGGCGAGACCAAGGAGCTGGCGGTGCAGCAGATCCTCGAGCTGCCCGCGGTGAAGGACGCCCAGGCGACCGTGGACATCCTGCAGTACGAGGCGATCTGCTACACGGGGCTCAAGGTGAAGCAGGAGAAGTACTTCCCGTCCTGGGAGCTGCCGGAAAGCCACCCGCTGATCCAGTCGGCCGTCGAGGCCGCGACGATCGCGCTGAAGAAGAAGCCGGTCGTGGACAAGTGGATCTTCGGGACGAACGGATCGGCCTCGATGGGCCGGTTGGGGATTCCGTCGGTTGGCTTCGGCGCCGCCAACGAGATCTACGCGCACACCACCGAGGAGCACATCAAGGTGCAGGACCTGCTGGAAGCCGCGGTCTTCTACGCCGCGATCCCGCAGCTGCTGCTGGCGCGCGTTGGCAAGAAGTGAACGAACTTACCGATCGAGCTTGACCCGGAGGCAATGAGATGACGCAGACGCTGTTGCGAGGCAAGGATTGGATCGAGACGCCCGACTGGACGAAGGAGGAGCTCGAAACCGTACTCGATTGCTCCTCCGAGTTGAAGAGGATGTTTGCGCTGGGGATGCCGCACCGGCTGCTCCAGGACAAGACGCTCTTCATGATGTTCTTCGAACAGTCGACCCGCACGCGCAACAGCACCGAGGCCGGGATGACGCAGCTGGGCGGCCATGCGCACGACCTGACCCCGGACAAGATGCAGATCTCCCACGGCGAGACGCCGAAGGACACCGGAAAGGTGCTGTCGCGCTACGGGCACGGCATCGCCATCCGAAACTGCTTCTACGGCACGGGTAACAAGTACATCCGCGAGGTGGCCGAGCACGCCACCATCCCGATCGTGAACCTGCAGTGCGACGTGGACCATCCCTGTCAGGCGATCGCCGACCTGATGACGGTGCGGGAGAAGTTCGGGACGAACTCCAAGGGGCTCAAGATGACCGTGGCGTGGACGTACGCCCCGTCCTACGCGCGCCCGCTTTCGGTGCCGCAGGGGCTGGCGTGGCTGATGCCCAGGTTCGGCATCGACCTGACGATTGCCTACCCCAAGGAGTTCTACCTGATGCCGCACACGATGGAGGCCGCCCGCAAGTTCGCTGCGGAATCGGGCAGCACCATCAAGGTGGTCCATGACATGGACGAGGCCTTCCGCGGGGCCGACGTGGTCTACCCGAAGTCCTGGGGCTGCCACCAGTACCTCTTCGACCAGGGCGTCCCGGAGGACCAGAAGAAGCCTCAGGGCATGGCGCTGCTCAACAAGTACAAGGACTGGATCTGCGATGAGCGGCGGATGGCCTTGGCCGCCAAGCACGCGGTCTATATGCACCCGCTGCCTGCGGACCGGGGCAGCGAGGTCACCGACGCGGTGATCGACGGACCGCAATCGATCGTGTTCGACGAGGCCGAGAACCGCCTGCACACCGTCAAGGCGATCATGGCCCTGACGATGGGTGGGAGGCCGTAGCCAAAAGCAAGTAGTGAGTAGCGAGTAGTGAGTAGCGAGTAGGCGGTAGCGAGGAGCGTGGCGATGGGAGCGCAGGGAACTGTGGTGGTTGCCATCGGCGGCAACTCGCTCATCAAGGACAAGGACCACCAGACCGTGGAGGATCAGTGGACGGCGGTCCGCGAGAGTTGCGGGCACATCGCCGGGCTGATCGAGCGGGGCTGGAGGGTGGTGATCACGCACGGAAACGGCCCCCAGGTCGGGTTCATCCTGCTCAGGTCGGAGCTCGGGCGCGGGAAGCTGCACGAGGTCCCGCTCGACAGCATCGGGGCCGACACTCAGGGTGCGATCGGCTACCAGGTCCAGCAATGCCTGGCCAACGAGTTCCTGCGAAGGGGGATTCGCAAGCGTGCCGTGACGCTCGTGACGCAGACGGTGGTTGACGCGTCGGACCCGGCCTTTTCCAAGCCGAGCAAGCCGATTGGCAGCTTCTACAGCGCAGCGGAAGCGGCCGAGCGCCAGCGCGTGGAGGGTTGGACGATGGTGGAGGACGCCGGCCGCGGCTGGCGTCGAGTGGTCGCCTCGCCCAGGCCGATCGAGCTGGTGGAGACGCCGGCGATTCGCGAGCTGGTCGATAAGGACTTCGTCGTGATCGCGGCCGGCGGCGGCGGCATTCCCGTCGCCCGGGCGGCCGACGGCACGCTCTCGGGCTGCGCGGCCGTGATCGACAAGGACTTCGGCTCCGCCCTGCTGGCCCGGGACATCGGCGCCGACACCTTCCTGATCCAGACCGCCGTCGAGCAGGTCTGCACCGATTTCGGCAAGCCGTCGCAGAAGGCCCACGCCCGGCTAACCACCACACAGGCCCGCCAGCACATGGCCCAAGGCCAGTTTCCGAAGGGCTCGATGGGTCCGAAGATCGAGGCCACGTGTCAGTTCATCGATTGGGGCGGAAAACGAGCCGTCATTACCAGCCTCGAAAAGATGACCGAGGCGCTGGACGGCCGCGCAGGGACGGAGATTGTGGGGGAGTAGAAGATGGAAGGTGGAAGGGAGCAGACAGTAGGTGTACTGGCTACGCGACTTCGGACTGGCCTCGCCATAGCCCCCGCCCCCGCCCCCGCCCGAGCCCCTGCCCAAGCCCGCCCCCCCCCGCTCACCCTGAGCTCGTCGAAGGGTCATCCTGAGCCGACCGCGTGAGCGGTCGTGTCGAGGGAGCCCACCGCACATGATCCGCTTCACCTTCGTGATGGCCGCGCTGCAGCTCAAGGCGGCGATGCAGTACCGCTGGAGCTTCCTGTCGCAGGTGCTGTTCATGGCGCTCAACGACCTGTTCCTGCTCTTCTTCTGGTGGGTGGTCTTCGGGAAGTTCGGCGGGGTGGGCGATTGGAAGATGCAGGACATGCTGCTCCTCTACGCAGTCGGGACGACGGCCTTCGGCATCACGGCGGGGCTCTTCGGAAACGTGCTGAAGCTCTCGCGGCTGATCGCCCAGGGGGGGCTGGACGCAGTGCTCTCGATGCCGCCGGATCCGATGCATCACATCCTGGTGAGCGGGATGAACTTGTCGGCCTGGGGAGACCTGCTCTTCGGGTTGAGCCTGTTTGCGCTGCTTTTCGGCGCCGATCCGGCCCAGACGGCGCTTTTTCTGGTCGTCAGCGTCCTGGGAGCAGCCGTCATGCTCGGGTTTTGCCTGACGGCGCACTCGATGGCGTTCTGGGCGGGCTCCGCGGAGGGGATAGCGGGGCTGATGGGAAACGCGCTGATCACCTTCAGCCTCTATCCTCCTGGCGTCTTTCGGGGCTGGACCAAGTTCATGCTCTTCACGATCGTCCCGGCCGGCTTCATGACGTACCTGCCGGCAGGCCTGCTGCGCGAGTTTTCGGTCGTGGGGTTGCTCGAGCTTGCAGCCGGGGCAGTGGCGGCCCTGGCCATCGGTCGCGCCGTGTTCCAGGCTGGGCTCAGGCGCTATGAATCGGGCTCGCTGGTCGTGGCCCGGGGGGCATAGCCCATCGAGCAGCTTGCTCGTGGAGTCTGCCCCGAGTCGTGCAGTCGAGCGGAAATCCTCCGCTGTCGCGCGCGCCTCGAGAACCGATGGGTGAGGCAGGCTACAGTTCCGGCGCGGCTCTTCAGGCTGGCACAAATTCTGTTGGTAAGCCTCGGAATGCGGTGTTTGAATGGGGCGCAGTGGAGGTTCAGCCATGAATAAGAACAATCGATCTTCTCTCCGGTTCGGGTTCGTTCTGGCGCTGATGGTGGGGGGCGCTCTCGGTATCGCGCCGACGTCCGCTCATGCCGCAGCTCAGCTGGTCATCAATACGCTCGACGTCCCGACGTCCGGCGCCCCGGGCGAGATCCTCACGGGGACTCTCTCCATCAGCAATACCGGCACCACGACCGGGTTTGTGAACTTCGTCAACATCCGCTCGGCGGACTTCACTGCGGACAACTTCCACTCCGGGTCGAACCGCTTTCCTTCACCCTCCGTGGAGGTCGCGGTCGGCGGAACTGTGAACATTCCCGCCGGCGTGGCGCTCGGATTCGCCTCGGTGCCCGGCGCCACCCAGCAGATCGACGTCAACATCAGCGGCTTCGAAGCCGGCACGTTCTCCTCTATCTCCGCGTCCAAGGCGGATGTCCTGCGCGTCACCGTGACCGCGGTGCGGATTGACCTCCGGCTGCTGTCGGTCCGCTCCAACGTCACATCCGTGTCGATCGCGGACACGCTTTTCGGCGAGTACGACATCGACTACTCCACACCCCATCCGGGTTACCGGCAGGCCTCCGCCCAGGTCCTGATCAAGCTCTCCACGGATACCGTTCTCGATAGCTCGGACACGACCATCGAGAACAGTTTTCCCAGCTTGAGTCCCACTCTCGCGCAAACCGTATCGTTTTCGTTTCCCTTCCCCTCCTCCGTCAACCCGGGGAGCTACTTCCTGATCGCTGAGATCCAGCCCGACTCCTCCCGGCCGGAGACGACCTCGTCGAACAACCGAGCCGTCAGCGCCTCGCCGGTTCAGGTTACGAGCTCCGCGTTCGATCTCGTGTTCGAATCGGTCGCTGCGGCCCCG
Source organism: Candidatus Wallbacteria bacterium (assembly GCA_016213845.1). Lineage (GTDB taxonomy): Bacteria > Muiribacteriota > UBA6191 > JACPRK01 > JACPRK01 > JACPRK01. The sequence goes on along the minus strand of JACQZN010000001.1, from coordinate 44,917 downwards.
TCGGCCACCAGCGCCGGCTCGCTGCTGGGCACCTCGTACGCCGTCCGGCTGGACGGCCCCTCGGGCGACAACCGATCCTTCAGTGTCGGCGTCGATCTCAAGCTGTCGCTGGACCAGACTCCCGATGATCAGGACATCTTCCTCGATAGCGACTTCTTCTCGATCTCCCGGGGGCAGCGTTTCGGTCGGCCGCAGAGCTCGAGAATTCCATCCACGCTTGCGACCGGAAGCTACTTTTTGATCGGGCGGGTCGATCCACCTTCCTTCGGAAGTCCCTTCGGAAGCCTCCGCGAGAGCAACGAACAGAACAACACGTTCGTCAGAACCCCGGCATTGAGCATCTCAGGGACACCCGTCGACCTGCGGCTGCTCTCGGTGGCGGCGCAGGTCTCCACGACTGCCCAGCTTTCCACTCTCCCGGTGACCTTTTCGGCAATCTACGAGGCGCCGGACGCAGGCTTCCCCTTCCAGAGCATGCAGGTGGACTTCTACCTGAGTCGTGACGGCCGTCGCGCCGGCGCCGCGTATCTGACTAGTGCTTTCCCCGGCTCGTTCGCACCCGGCCAGACCTTTGGGCTCTCGCGTTCCGTCTCGCTGCCGGCCTCGGTTGAGCCAGGCAGCTACAAGATCGTGGGCGTGCTCGATCCCAACGACAGCGTGAAGGAACGCAACGAAGGCAATAACGAGCTGGGCTCCGGAGGGGTCGTCGGCGTCACTACCTCCCCCGTCGATTTCGTCTTGGAGTCCGTGTCGTCCCTGACCTCGACCACCTCTGTCACCTCGCAACTCGTGGTCTCGTTCACCGTTGTCCACAACGCGCCGGCCGGCTTCTCGGGCCGCAGCATCCCGGTAGAGTTCATGCTCTCGCGAGATCGCCAGGTCGACGCCTCCGATCAGCTCCTGACCAGCGCCAGCTCCTTCTTCCTGAATCCCGGCGAACGCTTCTCGGGCACGGCGACGAAGTTCCCGCCCATCCTGGCCGATCCTGGGCCCTACTTCCTCATCGGGATCGCCGACGCCGACAAGAACACCCCCGAGGCCAACGAGCAGAACAACGTCTTCGTCTCCGCGAATGCCGTGACGCTCTTCCGGCCCCCCGACGACCACGCCGACTCGCCCATCGACGTCCAGATTCCCCGGGACCTGTTGCCGAACGGCACGCGCCTGGAGGCCGGCATCGACTTCCCGAGGGACATCGACGTCTTTGCCATCCAGGCGATCGAAGGTGTGCCCGTCAACCTGGTGGTGGACGCGCCATTTTTCTGCAGGGTGACGCTCTTCGATCAGGATGGCAGGAGACAGCTCTTCCAGGAGACCGGGTTCGGCAGCACGCCCATCCGCCGCAACTACCTGCCGATCTTTGCGTCGGGCACCTACTACGTGCGCGTCGAGCACGGGAGCAACAACGACATCGGGCGCTACCAGATCTTTGCCGAGGGTGTGCGCGCCGATCTGCGACCGCTTTCGCTGGCGATCCCCAGCGTCGCCAGCCTGGCGGACTCGCTTCCGGTGACGGTGGCGATCGCGATGACATCTCCGCAAACCAATCTGCCCCAGCTCGAGGTAGCCACCACCTTCTACTTGTCGCCCAACAGGGCGCTCGACCGAGCGCTGGATATCCCCATCGGGACCGCCAGTTCGTTTCTGACGACGGGCCAGCCCGTAGTGACATCGCGAATGTTCCCGCTGGGCGGCATCGCCAATCTCAAGCCAGGCAACTTCTTCGTCATCGCAGATGTCGACGGCAACGACGCGTTTCAGGAGACCAACGAGCTCAACAACGTTTTCGTTTCGTCCTCGACCGTCCAGATCGGGGACTCCGGGCTGGATGTGCGGATTGCGGACTTTCGGTTCCTCAAACAGCCGGTGTCGGCGGCCCCTAGCTTCCTCATGCAGACGACTTTGACCGTGCAGATCACGGGCTCGGCGTCGCCTCCGGGGACTCGCTTCAACGTCCTCAACCGGTTCCTTCTGTCGACCGACCGCGTCCCTGACGATTTCGATGTTTTTGTCGAGCAAGCGTCCATGGCAATAGTCGCCGGTGGATCGTCCGGAGGACCGCGCTCGTTCCTGGTTCCCACGGGAGTCAGGCCCGGCCAGTATTTCCTGCTTTGCGAGACCGACTATACGGGGCAAGTTCGCGAATCGGCGTCTGCAGAGGGGAACAACGTGCAAGCGCTCGGGCCCTTCGCTGTGGGCCCGGTCGCGGTCGATCTTTCGATGACATCGGTAGCTGCCGAGAGTCGGACGGTCTCGGCCGGGGGCATGGTGCCTGTTTCGGTCAGCGCCTTCTACTCCGCGCCGACGACCGATTTCGGGTCCCTGGGCGTGCGTTTCGAAGCGTTCTTGACCCGGGACCCGGAAGGGAAGCTTGGCAGGGTGGATCTCTCGATCCCGTCGCCGCTCTTCGGCGTCAACATGGGGCCGAACTCGGGCTTTGCCGGCCAAGGTCAGTACACCTTCTCCGCGCCCGGCGGCGTGACGCCTGGCACGTACTTCCTGCGAGCGAAGATCTCCAGCACCAATGGCATACCGGAGACGACGCTGGCGAACAACGTGGTCGCCGACCCGCTGCCGCTGACGGTGACCGCCGGGTCCAAGGACATTCGATTACTCGATTTCACGTCGCCGCTCACGGTGACCTCGGCGCTCGGCTTGGTTCCGGTGACGATCACGCTGCAGATCGACGACCCCGGCGCAATGGGGACCTTCCAGGACAGCCTGAGCTATCGGGTGCTGCTGAGCACTTCGAGCACGCTCGGGGCGGGCACGCAGCGTGAGCTGCTGAGCTCCTTTGCCTACCCCCTGGTCAACGAGCCGAGGATCGAGCAGCGGCAAGTGGCCATCCAGTCGGACCAGGCGCCCGGCAATTACTTCCTCATCGTGGAGCTGAACAGCAACCGGGGTATCGCCGAGACGACGCGGGCCAACAACGTGGCGTCGATTCCGATAACGGTCGTGCCTGGCGGGATCGACCTGCGATTCGTGAACGTGCAACTGCTCGAGCCCGGCGAGAGCGTCGGCGACTCGCTGGCGGTCAGCGCGTCGGCTCGCTACGAGGCTCCCAACCGTAACTTCCAGTCGATTTACACGCGGGTGACGGGATGGCTTTCGCAGGACAACAGCCTGCAGAAGGGGACGGACCTCAAGCTCAACTACACGTTTACGGAGCTTGTTCCGAACGAGACGCGCACCGAGCAGCTGTCTCTGACGATTCCGGCCTCGGTTGTGCCTGGCAGCTACTTCGTCATCGGGGAGCTCGACGAGTTCAACTCGTTCAAGGAGACCAACGAGCTGAACAATGTGCTTGCCAGCACACAGACGGCGTCGATTTTCTCGGCTCAAACCGACTTCGCTCTCCTGGCGATGCGAAGCACGCGGGACGCCCTGCTGCCGGCTGAGACAGTGCCCCTGACGGCGACGGTCGCTTACTTCGCGCCGTCCATCGGTTACCCGCTCCGCACCGTGACGCTGGAGGCATGTCTTTCGGCGGACTCGATCTTCGACAAGGACTCCGACCGGACGATGGGACAGACGTCGTTCAACCTGTCGGCCGGGCAGGTGCAGGACGTTGCCATCAGGGCATTCATTCCGGGCGCGGTGCCTCCCGGCACCTACTTCATCATCGGTGTACTCGACAGGGCAGGTCAGCTCCCGGATTTCAACCGCGCGAACAACGCGCTGGCGAGCCAGCCGGTGAGCATGGGCTCCCCGGTGGTGGACCTGAACGTGCTGGGCGTGTCATTCAGCCCGGCGACGACGTTCGCGCTCAATGAGCTGGCGACCACGGTAACGATGAGCTACTCGGTACCCGACGTCAGCCGCTTCGATCCGATTCCGGTCAGCGCGGACATCTTCCTGGAGAAGTCGCCCGCCATCAACATTTACTCGCCGAGTCCCAGAGAGTACCGGAGCGTCACGGTCATCCCGAACCAGACGATGGTCTTCCAGTTCCCGGTGAACGTCGGAGGGATGACGCCGGGTCAGTACTTCCTGGGAGTGGCCGCGGATCGGAGCGGCGTACTGGGCGAGCAGAACAAGTTCAATAACCTGCGGTTCGCGGCCGACCCGCTCACGCTCACGACGCCTCCGACGATCGACTTCTCACTCGGGGCGTTCTCGGTCACGACTCCGGCCGTCAAGTCGGGGGTCAGCTTCTCCGTGCCGGTTGCCATTTCGCTGACCACCCCCGAGCTCGATAGCGATCACACGGCGTTCGTGAGCCTGTATCTTTCGGAGAGCGGCTTGCTGACCGACACGGTCCGGAGCATCGGCACCCGGTTCTTCTTCGACGTTGCGGGCGGCCAGACGACGACGGGCACCGTCAGCTGCTCGGTGGCGCGCAACCAGGCCGCCGGGACCTACTTCGTGGTCGGAGTGGTAAGCCCGTCGGGCCGCGTGGACGGCAATCCGGCCAACGACCGGGTACGCTCGTCGAACACGGTCACGGTCGTCGCCCCGACCAGCAATCGTCCGCCCGTCGCCAAGGCCGGGCCGGATCGAATCCTTGCGCTGGGACGGTTCATCAACCTCGAAGGACTGGCGTCTGACGCAGACGGGGACAGCACGACTGTCCGCTGGTCGGAGGTGACTTCGACCGGCGTGCTGGGTTCGGCCACGACATCCTCGACGCGACTGCGATTGCAACCGGGCGCGCTCGGGAACTTTACGCTGCGACTGACGGCGACCGATCCATTCGGAGCCACCGGCTCCGACGACGTCGTCGTGTCCGTTCGAAATGCGAGCGAGCTGGGGCCCATCATCGACACCGTCATCGGACCGGTCGAAGCCTCCGGAAGCTCCTCTGAAGGCGAAGCTGCGCTGCGGACCTACATTTCGGGTCCCGACGACGTGGGCCTGGATGCGCAAGGGAGCCTCTACTACGCCGAAGGGTCCAGCAACCGTGTCCGGAAGATGGACGCGGCGACGCGCACCGTCCGGACCATCGCCGGCCCCGCGCACAACAGCTCCGCTTCGTCTTCCGGCTCCAACAGTCCGTTCACGCCCGGGTTCTCCGGGGACAACGGACTGGCCGTCGACGCCCGTTTCGCGCGTCCCGAAGGCCTTTCGGTCGTCGGGGTCGACGACATCCTCATCGCCGACACATTCAACCACCGCATTCGGCGAGTGAGCGGCGGAACCGTGCAGACGGTGGCGGGCGGACTGCTGCTCGATCCGTTCAATGCTAGCGGCTACGCGGGGGACGGCCAGCTGGCGACCAACGCAGCGCTGAACAAGCCTCACCAGGCGATCCGCCAGGCCTCGACCGGCGACCTCTTCATCGCCGACACGGGTAACCACGCCGTCCGTCGGGTGGCGTTCTCCAGCGGCATCATCACGACCGTGGCCGGCCGCGGCTTCCCCGGCTCCTCCGGCGACGGCGGGCTGGCTACTCAGGCCTTGCTGAACTTCCCGACCCGCCTGGCCTTCGACAGTCAGGGCGGACTGCTCATCTGCGAGGACCAGGGGCACCGGGTGCGCCGCATCGACCCGGCGACCGGGCGCATCTCGACCCTTGCCGGGACCGGTCAACCGGGCTTCAGCGGCGACGCCGGGTTGGCCAAGGACGCTCAGCTCTTCGGCCCCGACGGCGTGGCGCTCGACTCCGCAGCCTTCGGTTACGTCTCCGACAGCAACAACCACCGCATCCGGCGAATCGCGCCGACACCGCGCGTCATCTCCTCGCTCGCCGGCAACGGCACTGCGGCCGACTTCGGCGACGGCGGGCCCGCAGCCATTTCACAGGTCTGCGACCCGGTGGGAATGGCCGTCGACGGCCAGCGCAACATCTTCTTCGGAACGGGGACCGGCAAGATCCGCACGATTGGAGCTTCCACCGCGCCCGCAGCCATCGCGCCGGCGATGGTGCTCAAGCCCTCGGACTCCTCCGGCTCCTTCAGCGTGGCCAACGACACGGACCTGGGCACGCCGGGAATCCAGGTGACCGTCTCCTACTCGGGCCTTCAGGACGCTAACGGCTCCACGGTCTCCGACAAGTTGCTCGAACTGGTGGTGACACCGACCGCTGGCGGCGCCACGGTGACCTACACGGCCACCGTCGTCTCTGGAAACGTCACGTTCACCAATGTCAACCTCACCGCGGCGACCGTGTACGACTTCGCCGTGAGGGACCCGTCGACCGGACAGGAACTGACACGCCAGCGCGTGACCGAGGGCCGGGCGCCCCAGGCCGTGGTCCGGCCCATACTGGCCGACAACGCCGGGCCTCAGCTGGTGCGGTTGGACGCCACCGGGAGCTTCGATCCCGACCCGGGCGACACGCTCACCTACAAGTGGGAGATTCTGCGTCCGCCCACCCCGGCGAACGTGGCGACGCTTTCGTCTGCCGACGAGGCAGCCTCGCTCTTGCGCTACCGCGCCAACGCCTCGGGGACATATGCCTTCCGGCTGACGGTCACCGACCGTACCGGCCGCACCAGCGTGGCGCAGGTGCAGTTCAGCGTGAAGAACGTGCCTCCTCTGGCAGAGCCGGGCCTTCCCCAGCAGTTCCTGCTCCCCAACCCCGCGAGCACCATCCCGGCAAATCGCACGACCACGGTCGCTGTGCTCGACGGCCGCGCCTCCCAGGACGCCAACGGCGATCCATTCACCTACCGGTGGCGGCTGGTCAAGCGGCCGGCCTCGGCGGTCGCCCTGAACCGGACGACCTCCCCTGTGATTCTGGAGCCGAACGCTCCGGCGACTCGGGTTCAGTTCAGCGCCGACCGCTCGACCGATGGCAGGGTGCTCGACTCGGGCGCCTATGTCTTCTCTCTGACAGTCACCGACCCGCTCGGCGACAGCTCGACGCGGCTCGTGGAAGTACGCGCGCTCGACCCGCGCAACGTGATCCCGAACGCCAACGCCGGCTTGGACCGCGCCGTAGTCATCACTCGCGTCTCCACGGGGTCGCTCGACGTCGTGCGCGACATTCCCGACCCCCTCGATCCGAAGAAGCCGGTCCAGTTCATCCGCCTGGACGGCCGCGAGAGCGCCGATTCGCCGCCCCCAGGCGGTCTGCCCCGCCGGCTCACCTACCAGTGGACGGTCACAAGCGCTCCCGCCGGCTCCAACGTCACCTCACCGCTCTTCCCCAACCTGGCCGACACGCCGCTGGCGCAATTCGTGCCCGACCTGGCAGGCACCTATCGGTTCCAGCTCGTGGTCAACAACACGCAGTTCGACAGTTCCCCGGACACGGTCGACATCGACGTCTCCATCCGAGACAGTAACGCCACGCCCTCTGCCGAGTTCCGCGTCCGCGACACTGCCAGGGGGCGCATCTCCAGCTTCGCCACGCCGGTCCTGACCTTCACTGTCGGCGACATCGTGACGCTCGACGGCTCCTTCTCGACCGACCGCGACGATCCCAACCAGCTCACCTACCAGTGGACTCAGATCTCCGGAGATCGCGTGGCGCTGGCGCCGTCGGAGTCGACGTCGCAGCCGGCCTTCCAGCCGACCACGGCGGGCTCCTACGACTTCGAGCTGGTCGTGACCGACCCGAAGGGCAGCAAGAGCCGTCCGGCCTTGGGCCGCGCGGTCGTGCTGGCCGAGGGGGACCGTCTGCCCGTGCTTTCGCTGAGAGCCTCGGCGACCTCGACGACGGCGCAGGGTGTCGACTTCGGCGATGAAGTGACCGAAGGGACGACGAGCTCGCTGCGCGTGACTCTTCCGACCACGGTGACCCTCACGGCAATCGTGGTCGATCCCGAGGTCCAGGCCAACACCCAGCGCTTGAACTATGGCTTCCAGCAGGTCGCCGGGCCGACCGTCGCTCTCACGACCGGTGCCGTGAACACGGTCAGCCTTCAGAGCCAGGTGCAGTTCACGCCGACCACGTCGCGCGTGCACGTCTTCCAGTGCACCGTGGAGCAGCTCGACGCTACCGGCAAGCCGACCGGCGTCCAGGTGAGGCGCTTCATCCGGGTCATCGTCAACTCGCTCACGAACAGCGTGCCGGTGGCGAGGGCCAGGGTGCTGCCGAACAAGACCTCCATCGGGCTGTGCGAGCCGGTGCGGCTGGACGGGTCGAACTCGGAGGACTCCGGCCCCAACTCTACTGCCTCGGTGCTCTACAGGTGGACGCAGGTGGCCGGGCCACAGATCGTGCTGTCCAACCCGTTCTCGTCGCTGACGACGTTCGTAGCGCCCGACCTGGGCAGCGACGATCCGCGCGAGGTGGTCTTCGCGCTGGTGGTCGACGACGGCAACGACCAGTCCGATCCGTTCAACGTCAGCATCACGCTCGACCCGACGACGACCCAGACGGTGAGCCTGCCGCTGCGGCGTGGGCTCGACCTCGTCTCGGTGGCCGTCACACCCGGGACCAGTTACACGGCGGCGGACCTGTCGGCCCTGACCAGCTCGCCGATCGTGATCCGCACCTTCCAGGGCGAGGACGGCTCGATGCAGTTCCAGGCGTGGCACTCGGCGCTGAACCTGGCGCCGTTCGCCATCCAGGGCAACGAGGGTTACCTGGTCTCCAGCCGGCGCAGCGCCATCACGGTGCCCGTCACCGGACGCGCTTGGCCCGGAACCGGACTGGCGCGGGCGCTGGGCCAGGGGACCAACCTGGTGGCGTACCCGCGCGGGGCGCCCTCCAACGAGACCGCAGAGAAACTCCGTGACCGTGCGGGCGCCTCCTTCGTCGTGAGGTTCGACGCCACGACGGGCAAGTTCGACGTCTACCTGCCGGGCCTGACGACCACGCCGTTTGCCATCGAACGGGGCAGGGCGTACCTGATGTCGGTGCCGTCGAGCCGGACGCTCAGCTTGCCGACCTGCGCGGAATAGAGGAGCGAACAAGACGGAACGAAGCCCAGGGGTCCTCATCTCGGCGGAGCGTTCGACTCCAGTCGATCTGTCCGGCGAGATGAGGACTCCGCGCGTTGGAGGCAGATGGCGGAGCTGATCGCGGAGTTCGAGAGAGTCTTTCGTAAGCGCCCGGAGGCCGTGGCCTCTGCGCCAGGGGTCGTGAACGTGATCGGCGAGGACAGCGGGCACGACGCGGGCTTGGTACTGGCCGTGGCGCTGGAGCAGCGAGTGCAGGTCGCTGTGGCCCGCAGGTCCGACCGCAGGGTCTATCTTCGGAGCCGCGGCATCGGGGGCGAGTCGGCGCTGGCTCTCGACAAGCTGGAGCGGACCTGGGGGTGGACCGACCCGGTGGCGGCCGTGCTGGAGATGCTGGAGCGCGAAGGGCTGCGGCAGAGTGGCTTTGAAGTCTACGTCGACGGAGAGCTGCCGGTCGGTGCAGGTCTGGCCTCCTCGGCGGCGCTCGAGCTGGCGCTGGTGAGCGCGCTCGACGCGCTGGCGGGCGGCCGGCTTTCGGCCCCGGACCGAGCGCGCCTCTGCTGGCAGGCCGAGAACGCCTTCATGGGGGTCGGCGAGGCGCTCACGCCCTTTCTGGCGGCCGTGGCCACGCAGCCGGACCACGTCGTGCTCGTCGACTGCCACGACCGCTCGACCCGCGTGCTGGCGCTGGAGCCGACGGACTACCACCTCGTACTGGTCGACACGGGGCTGCGGAAGACGGCCAGCCAGGCCGACGCCCAGCGCGTGCGCGATGAGTGCAGCAAGGCGCTCGAGGCCGCGCAGGCCTCCCGTGGCGACCTGGAGCGACTGCGGGACCTGACCGAGGGCGAGCTCGAGGCCGTCGATGAGCGTGCCCGGAAGCGTTGCCGCCACATCATCGGCGAGGCCGAGCGCGTGCGGCACGCCACCGACGCGCTCGAAGGCGGCGAGCTGGGGCAGCTCGGGCGGCTCCTGAACGAAAGCCATGCCAGCCTGGCAGCTCACCTGGTGATCGAGCCGCAGGAGCTGGACGGGCTCACACGGCTGGTGCAGTCCGCGCCCGGGGTCCTGGGGGCCCGGCTGGCGCGCGAGCGCAATGCCGGTTGCGTCGTGGCGCTCGTGCACGACACTGCGCTCGAGCAGCTAGAGCAACGGGTCCGCACGTTCTACGACCGGCGCTATGGCCGCGACTCCCGGCTGTTGACGGTGGGCCATCCGGCAGCTGCGGTCACGGTCGAGCTCACCTAGCAGGCCGCGTTATACTCGCTGCGTGAAAGCCCTCAGGACCGTCTCGCTGTCCCTGGCGCTCGCGGCGCAGCTGGCCGCGGCTGAACCCTCCGCAGCGCCCTCGGCGCCCCGGGCCGGGCCGGGTGACGTGCTGGCGCGAGTTGGCGGAGTTCCGATCTCCAGGGCAGAGCTGGAGCGGATGTTCGCAGCCGGCCCTCCCGAGCTGAAGTCCCGCGGCCAGCGCCAGTACCTGGCCGAGCTCGTGAAGTTCCGTACGCTGCTCGAGCTGGGCAAGCGCAAGGGGTACGACAAGAACCCTGCGGTGAAGGCCCGCCTGGCGCCGAAGGTCCGCGAGACGCTGGCGCGCCTGGTCTTCGACGAGGAGAAGGCGAAGCTGCCACCGATCACGCCCGAGGCCGCTCGCGCAGCCTACGAGACGCGCAAGGCGCTGATGGTGGAGCCGGAATCGGTGGAAGCCAGCGAGGTCGCCTGCAACAGCCGGGCAGACGCGGAGAGCTTCCTCGACCGCGCGCGCAAGGCCGGCGGCGCCGGGGGGCTGTCGGCCGCGGACACTTCCCGGCTCAAGGACCTGGGCAAGGTCTACGCCGGAATGGTCCCGGCCAACGTCTTCTACTTCCTGAAGGGCCTGCCACTGGGCACGGTCAGCGAACCGGTCGAAACCCGTTCGGGCTGGAGGCTGTACGTTGTCCGGGCCCTCCACCCCGAACGGCAGAAGAGCTTTGAAGACGTGAAGGCGGCACTGGAGCAAGAGCTTTCCGGCGGGCGCGACGAACAGGTCCTGGCTGGACTCATGGATATGTGCGGCAAGAAGTTCCCCGTGAAGGTCCATGAGGCGAGGATGGCGGAGGCAGACCCGCTGGCCGTGGTCATCGAGGTGGGAGAGGCCCGGATCACGCGCCAGGAGGTGCTGCTCGAGCTGGAGCGCTACGAGAAGGTGATGCGCGAGTACCTGACGCGGGAGCCCGGCCGCAGGATGCTCCTCGACCGGCTGGCCCAGCGCGAGTGCCTCGCGCAGGAGGCCTCGTCGCGCCCCTCGATCCAGGAGAAGTTCGGGACGCAGCTCCAGTACTCGCAGGACAAGGAAGTCGTCGAGACGCTCTTGTCGGAGGAGTGCTACCGGCACGTGCGGATCGACGACGCCGAGGAGCGCAAGTACTACCAGGAGAACCGCCGCAAGTTCGGCCGCGAGCAGGTGCAGAGCTCGCACATCCTCTTCCGCCGCAAGGGGAGCGACCCCGCCAAGCGCGCCGCGGAGGCCCTGAGGCGGCTCAGCGCCGGAGAGGACTTCCACGCGCTGGCGCGGGAGCTCTCCGAAGACCAGGCGACGAAAGACAAGGGCGGTGAGCTGGGCTGGTTCGGGCGGGAGTTCCTCGTCGAGCCCTACGATCGGGCCGCCTTTTCGATGTCGGAGGGCCAGATCACCAGCCGGCCCGTCGAGTCCCTCTACGGCCTGCACCTGATCAAGGTGGAGGGCCTCAAGCGTGCCGTTCCGTTCGAGCAGGTGCGGGACGCCGTGGTCAAGGAGCTCACCCAGAAACGGCGCGACGAGGCCTATCAGAAGTTCCTCGAAGCCGCCCGCCGAGAGATCGGCGTCGAGGAGCACCCGGAGCTGCTCCCGCCCGATCCGGCTCCGCCCCCCGACCCGCGCGCGGCCTCGGTCCAGAAGATCACGATCACCTCCGACGGTCAGATCCGCATCGGCCAGTAGGCAAGGCGGCGGAAGGCGCCCGGCCCCATGGGCTTGACGAACGGCTGGGGATCCTTAGACTTTCGGGCGACCGACCTGGAGGTTCGCGATGACTCAGAAGACCCACTGCCGCAAGTCGATTCTCACGGCCGCCCTGTTCCTCTCGATCACGGGCATCGCGTGGGCTGAAAGCACGCACGAGCCCAACCAGTGCCTGCTGACCAACGACTGCATCTTCACCGTCATCGGCTCCTTCGCCAAGGCGTTGACGGAAGGCAGCAAGGGCGTCCAGTTCAGCGTCGGGCCGTGACCCGCGGCGGACCGTCCGCGAGACCTCAGGGTCAGGGCGCCTGTCCCCGCGTCACGGGCCAGGCCAAGAGCCGGCGCAAGAGCCCTTTCGACTGCGCGAGAGGGCGCGGTGCGGTGAGCGCTGCGAAGTCCTTGGAGTCGGCGAACTGGGCCAGGCGCGAGAGCCGGCGGGCCGAACCGAGCCGCCCGGTAGCGATCTCGTAGAGGCTGAGCAAGCGCGATTCACCCAGCCGGCGGGCCTGCGCGATGAACGCCTCCGGCGAGATCTCCTGGTGCAACTCCTCACCCGCGATGACCTTTGCAAGCGCGGCGGCGGCGACTTCGAGCCGTCCCCCGATGCACGCGATGGCCACGCGGTCGGCCGAGAAGTCGGCCAGGCGCAGCCAGGGTCTGAGCGCGTAGCGCATGATTTCGAGCGGCGTGGTGAGAATCCACGAAACGGGGCCGACGTTCTCGAGCACATTGACCGGGCCCAGGAACATCCGATGTCCGAGCTTCGCGTGCGCAAGCTCGTGGAAAATGTAGAAGGCCAGCTCTTCGTCGTCCAGCATCCGCACCCAATGCGCGTGCATCAGGATGGTCGGCTCGGGCACGGGGATGGTGTAGATGGGCCAGTTGCCCGGGTCGACCGTCACGAAGACGCGAGGCGCCGGGATATCCAGGTAGGCCGCGCACTCACGAACGAGCTGGCCCACTCTCGGCAGTTGATGCTCACCGATCTCGAGGGCCTCGGCCAGGTAGCGGCTGCGGAGCACCGTAACGGTCAGGTAGGCCACGAGCAGCCAGAGCGCGAAGAGCGAGAGCGTCAGGCCAATGAAGACGACATAGATGACCGCGAGCGCCAGGCATGTCTTGCGCAGCAGGCTCGCTTCCCCCGGGTAGCGCAGGGCGCTGGAATCGACTGTCTCCGGCAGAGCAGGTTGGGACATCGAAGACAGGATACTCGTTTCCGCCGTGCCTGTGCCGGGAGTCGCTATAGTGCTTCCGTGAAAGCCTCGCGAACCGCAACCAATCTGCCGGGTGAGCGGCCGTGAGGATCACGATAGTCCTGCCGTTTCTGCGGCTGACGGGAGGCTCGAAGGTCCTGGTCGACCTGGCCAACGGCCTGGTGGCGCGGGGCCACGAGGTCACGGGAGTGGTGCCCGTCAGGCTGAAGCGGTTGCCGGCGGGACTGGGGCGAATCGAGTGGCTCTGGCGAGCGCCCGCGATGCGCCGCAAGTACCGCTGGTTCACGCCTCGATTCGAGCTGCGCATCGTCCCGGAGCTCGACGTGAGCGCGATTCCCCCGGGCGACATCGTCATGGCCAGCGCCTGGCAGACGGCGGAGCTGGTTGCGGCCTGTCCGCCCGAGTGCGGAGCGCGCGCCTATCTCGTTCAGGACGTGGAGACGCACGAGCATCCGGAGCGGGCCGGCGCCACGTACCGCCTGCCGCTGGCGAAGATCGCAACGTCGGACTGGATCGCGCGGGAGCTCGAGGAACACTGGGGTGCGACGGTCGACGCCGTCGTGCCGCTCGGGCTGGACCTGACGCAGCTTCCGGGAAAGCCGCGGCCGCCGAGGCCGGCCCGCCGGTTCGGGATGCTCTACGGCACTCATCCGCGCAAGGGGTTTTCGGACGGCCTGGCGGCCTTCGAGGAAGCGCGGCGCTCGGCTCCAGGGCTGGAGCTTCTGGTGCTGGGGCGGGTGAAGACGCCGCCGAGCCTGCCGCCGTACGCAAGAGGGCGCTGGAACGTCGACCCAGCGCAGGTCGCCTCGGTCTACGGCGAGGCCGACGCCTGGATTGGCCCTTCCCGCTCCGAAGGGTGGGGGCTACCGCCGATGGAGGCGATGGCGATGGGGTGCGCGGTCGTCACGACACGAGTCGGAGGGACCCCATACTTCGCCGAGAACGAGGTGACGGCGCTGGTGGTCGAGCCGGGGGACGTGGCCGGCCTGGCGCGTGGCGTATCGCGTTTGGCCGCGGATGGCGGCCTGGTGGGGCGTCTCTCGGAGGCAGGCTTCGCCCGTGCCCGGCAGCTCACCTTCGAGTCAACGGTCCAGGGTGTGGAAGAGGCTCTCGCGCGCTTGACCGGCGGGCCCCGCCCCGGCGCCTGACCGGCAGCTACTTCAGCTCGACGAAGCCGAAGCGCCCCATCTTCGTTCCGTCCTCGTCCTCGTCGTCGGCCAGGATCAGCACCCGGGACGTCCGGCCCATCCGGGCGATGCCCTCGGCCTTGTGCCCGCGCAGCTTGCCCACGCGGCGCGGCTCGGAACCGGGCTTCCAGACCCACATGTCCGTCTTGAGCTTGCCGGCGTGGATGGCCAGAGCCAGCATGTTGCCCGTTACGGGATCATGCTCCAGCGATGAAACGCCTGCCCCATCGAGGTCGAGCTTCGCGAAGAGGCTGGCCTTCAGCAGCGACGCATCGTTCTTGTCGAACGCCTCGCGGTAGCCCCTGAGCTCCACGACCATCGACTTGTCCTTCACCAGCGGCTTGCGCAGGCCCACCAGCAGCCTTCCGCCCGGTGCCATCGCCAGCCCCTCGAGCTTGACGTCCTCGATCACCTTCACCTTGTCGCCGTCGGGTCCCTTGGCTTTCTCGAAGTCGAGCTCCAGCTCCTTGCCGAACTGTCGCAGCCAGCCGAGCTGGTCGAGCGTCCGGGCGCCGGAGAGCTTCCCGCCGGTGAGGGTGAGCCGCACGAGTGCGAAGCGCCTGGGATCGAGCTTGCCGCTGTTCGAGAGCCCGCCCCCGGCCATCACATACAGGTGGGTGCCGTCGGAGGTGATCCCCTCGAGGTCGGAGATCGCAGCCCCGGCCGGCAGCTTACGCGGCTTGAAGTTGCCGGCGGCGTCCATGACCAAGAGGTTCGTATCGTCCTCGTTGTCGACGACCCACATTTCGCCCGCGTGCCAGGTGGCGCCGGAGACTTCCCGGGCCAGGGTCTCACCGCCCCGTTCCACCCCGGCGATGTCGTCGAGCTGACCGAGCTCGAGCTCCGCTGCGGTCGCGGTCGCAACCGAGAGTGCCAGGGACAGCAGGATTCGAGAGAACACGGAACCTCCAGGGCACGGCATGACACCGGGGCGCGGCGGCGCCCGGCCACTTTCCACTACGGGCGCCAGACCCCGGAAGTTCCCAGGCCCGCGCGAGCACGCAGACCCGGGCAAGCTCTACCTGGCCTGGCCTTTCGGCCGGGCCGGGAGCCGGATGGTGCCGCCGAGCGGACTCGAACCGCTAAGGGATTGCTCCCACATGCACCTCAAACATGCGTGTCGATGGTGCCGCCGAGCGGACTCGAACCGCTAAGGGATTGCTCCCACATGCACCTCAAACATGCGTGTCTACCAATTTCACCACGGCGGCACTCGTGCACTTCGAGGAGAACTCACGATAACGTTTGACGCCTCGAGAGTCAAGTGAGAACGCACCCTGCTGGCCGGTTCACGGACCGATGACGCAGGAGGTCTGCCTGGGGGAAAGCGGGTAGACGCCGCCGCACCCGAGCACGGGGGGAGGGGGAGAGGGCGGGTCGCCGAAGACCCGGAACGTCCGGCGGGAGGTGAGCGCGTCCGTCAGTTCGACCTCGACGTATCCCGGACCGGACAGCCGGATCGACTTCACCGCGATGCGGCCGTCGGGGCTCTTCCAGTGCTCGTCCAGAAGGAAGAGCTCCCCGGCGTACTCGAGCACCGGCGTGCAGTGGTCGGATTCGGAGGCGAACCCGACGAGGGTCGCGTTGAGTGCCGGCGGCCGGGGTGGCGCCGGAGGATTGGCCGGCTTCTCGGTGTCGCTCGGCGGATCGGGGGGAGGTGGAGGCTGAAGGAGCACGCGAAAGGGGTCGGTGCCGGGCTGGCGATCATCGGTCGCCCAGTCGGCCACGTTCACCGACTCCACCGATTCGCGCGAGACCTCCTCGCTCGAGGATTGTTCGGAGGCAGGGGCGACGGCCGTCAGGAAGGCCAGACCCCAGGCGACCAGGAACCTCTGAGTTGCGTGCATGCCGACCGTCCTCTCCCGGCGCCCAGTGGCGAGCGTCCGGTTCGCGAGGTCAGACCCTCGCATGCGGCGAGATGTTCCACACGAGCGATCCAAGGGGGCCTGTTAAGATCCGACGCATGGCGGTCAGGTCCAGCCCGTTCGGCCCGGAGCTGCTCGAACGCTATGAGCCGCTAGGGGCTCTCGGCGAGGGCGGTATGGGTGTCGTTTTCAAAGCGCGCGACCGCGCTCTGGGGCGGCTGGTGGCCATCAAGCTGCTCGACTGCCGGCTGGCGGCGGCGTCGGAAGCGATGGAGCGGTTCCGGCGCGAGGCGCGGGCGATGGCTGGCGTGACTCATCCTGGCGTGGTGCGGATCTTCGACCATGGCGTCTCGGGCGGCACGCCGTACGCGGTGCAGGAGCTGATCGAGGGCACCGATCTGGAGCAGTGGTCGGCCGCGCACGGCCGGATGGGTTTCGCGGATGCCATCGAGCTGACCTGCCAGGTGCTGGACGCCCTGCAGGCCGCGCACGAAGCCGGGATAGTCCACCGGGACATCAAGCCGTCGAATGTGTTGCTGACGCCTGAGGGCGCGCCGAAGGTGGCCGACTTCGGAATCGCCAGGCTGGAGGCCGCCGAGAAGCTGACGCACGAGGGCATCGTGCTGGGAACGCCAGGCTACGTGGCCCCCGAACAGTTCAGGAATCGCCCGGCCGACGCGCGCTCGGACGTCTACTCGACTGCGGCGCTGCTCTACCAGCTCCTGGACGGAGCCCCGCCGTATGGCACAGGCGAGCCCGTCGAGGTGCTGGCCCGCCAGGCGGCCGGCCCACCGCAGCCGCTGGGCGAGCGGGTCGGCGGACTGCCGGCGGGTTTGTCCGAGCTGGTCGCCAGGGGACTCGATCCGGACCCGGACATCCGACCGGGCTCGGCAGTCCAGATGGCGGCGGAGCTTCGGGAGATCGCCCGTCGCTATGACGTGGACGAGGCCTCCGTGACCCGGCAGATGTCGCTGGCGCCTGCGAGGCGTCCCAGGCGCGATCCGGCGAAGACTCGGGCTGTTGGACGAGACCTGGCGGCCGCGGCACCGTCAACGGCGAGCGTTGCCCCGCCCGGCAGTTCGCGCCGCGTCCCGGGCCGGAAGGCCGCGCTCGCGGCACTAGGCCTGGCACTGTTGATGGGGGCGACATGGCTTTCGCGGCCTTCGCCAGGGCCCAGTCCTGCCCCAAAGGCGCCAGTGCCCGCGAGCTCGGTCACAAGTGTGGGTAGAGCCGTTGAATCCAGAATGGCGCCGATCTTTGCAGCCGATGCCAGGGTCTACGCCTCACTGGACCGCGTTCGTGTTCGCTTCAAGACGGCCCACGCCGTCCGGGCGCAGGTGCTCGCCTTGTCGGATGACGGCCGTCAGCAGCGCGAGGGCACCGGCCCCGAACGCGCGATGGAACACGACCTCACCGTCACCGGGCTGGTCCCGGCGAAGCGCTACGAGCTCAGGCTGACGGTTCACGGCAGCGTCCAATCGATCGTGGCGGCGCCGCCGGTCACCGCCGCCGTGACGATCTCGCGCGACCGCTTCGAGCAATTCGCCAACAGCATCAATTCGCTCCGTCTCGGAGTCGGGGTCATGGTCCGTTCGTATCGCTGGCTGTTCGAGGATCTCGTGCCGACCGGCGACCCCCGATTCGCGGACCGGATGGTGCCGATGCTGCCGGACCTGACGCCCGACATCCGTATGCAGACCTTCGAGACGATCGGCCTGCTAGGCGGGCCTGAGCACGAGATGCTCTTGATCGACGCGTTGGCGCGGACGGCCCACTCGACGTCGGGTGGGCCCGAATTCCTCGAGGCGGCCCAGGCCCTTCGTTACACGGGTGGGACTGTTGCGGCCCAGGCGGCGCTGGGGATGTTGACGCCTCCGACGCGGCTGGCAGAGGAACGGCTGAGCGCTCTCACAACTCTCCTGGGGCGGCTGGCGCGTCGGTCCGAGCGTGTCGCAGCGTTTCTCTACGAGCGAGCCCTTTCCGGGAGTCACGACGAGCGTTCAGTGGCGATGGACGCCCTGCAGGAGGCGCCCGGCTGGTCGCGAGAGCTCGATCCCTCGCGGCTCTACCGGGCGTCCAACACCAAGATTCAGCGGCAGAAGATCCTCCGGTGGGCCTCGTCGGCGCCGTCCGCGTTGGCCCGCTTGCTGCCCGCCGCCATGACGAGCACGGACAAGCTGACGCGGGCGGACGCGGCAGAGCTCTCGGTCTTCTGCTCCCCGGAGCTGGTGCGGCCGTACCTGAAGCAGTTCATGGATGGGGACCGGTGGGGCGCCCGCCGGAAGGCCATCCGGGCGCTGGGGCGCCTGGGAGATCGGGACGCACTTGCCGAAGCCCTCGAGCTCTTGAGCGACGGAAATGACGATGCCCGCGCCAACGGGGCGCTTGCCCTGGCGGAAACGCGGTCGATTCAATCGCTCCCGAAACTCCTTTCACTCCTCGAATCCGGCGTTCCGCAACCCGAAGAGGTGTGGGTGGGCGCGGCTTGGCTCGGGGGTCTCCTTGCGCCTGGTTCGCCGGAGCGCGCCCGAGCCCGGCTGGTGTTTCTCGAGGCGTCGCGACCCGACAACGCGTCGGCCAACTGGGCCGCCCTCTGGGGCCTTGGTCGGACAGGGTTGCCGCAAGACGTCGGCGTCCTGCAGTCGGCCGCGCTCTCGGCGAAGCCGATGGGTCGGCTTCGTGCACTCGAGGCCCTCTGGTGGCTGGACCGGGCACGGTGCCGGCTTCTCCTGGAGCAAGCGTTGTCTGGTTCCCTCGACTTGCCACACCCCCTCAGGAGCCAACTCGAGACCTTGCTTGCCCTGACAGTCTCTGCCCCCGCCAAGGTGGAGCTCTTCGCTCCGCGGGGGATGGGCTACCGGGTGCTCGAACCGGCGATCGAGCCCGGACGGCACCTGAGCGTTCTTGCGACGGGCTGGCTGGAGCCGGGGGAGCAGCCTCCGGGCAAATGCATCCAGGTGCGGGAGGGCGCGATGACGCGCGCTCTCCCGGACGGAGCGGGCGTGAGCCTGGATTCGGGTCCCCTCGCCGTGGGGGCCGCGGCACCGGCGCCCAGAGCAGCTCCGCCCCAGGGAGGCTGGGTGACCGTCTACTGGACCTACAAGTAGGGGCGTCGAGTCCCCGAACCGTCAGGACTGCCCGGGCTGCCGGTGGCGGGTGATGCCGAAGATCTGGTCGGCCTCGGGCACGTAGTGGCAGGCGGTGAAGTGCTCGCCGCCGAGGTCGACCAAGGGCGGGTCCTCGCTGCGGCACTTGGCGAGCCGCGTGGGGTCGGCGTTGGCGACGGGGCAGCGGGGATGGAAGCGACAGCCGGTGGGTGCCTTGATGGGGCTGGGGACGTCGCCCTCGAGGATGATGCGCTTGGGCTTGATGTCGGGATCGGGGATGGGGACGGCCGAGAGCAGGGCGCGAGTGTAGGGGTGTTTCGGCTCCGCGTAGAGCTTGCGGCTGTCTGCGATCTCGACGATCTTGCCGAGGTACATCACGGCGACACGGTCGGAGATGTGCTCGACGACGGAGAGGTTGTGGGCGACGAACAGGTAGGTGAGCTTGTGGCGCTCCTGGAGCTCCTGGAGAAGGTTGATGACCTGGGCCTGGATGGAGACGTCGAGAGCGCTGACGGGCTCGTCGGCGACGATGAGCCTGGGCTCGATGGCGAGTGCCCTGGCGATGCCGATGCGCTGGCGCTGGCCGCCGGAGAACTCGTGGGGATAGCGGGCGGCGTGCTCTTCCCGCAGGCCGACCTCGGCCAGGAGTGAAAGGACCTTTTTTCTCCGTTCGACCTTGGTGCCGATGCTGTGGATGACCAGGGGCTCTTCGATGATCGAGCCGACCGTCATGCGGGGGTTGAGGCTCGCGTAGGGGTCCTGGAAGATCATCTGCATGTTGCGGCGCATCGAGCGCATCTCGGCGCGGTCGAGCGTCACGAGGTCGCGCCCCATGAACTCGACGCTGCCGCCGGAAGGCTCCAGCAGACGGAGGATGGTGCGGCCGGTCGTGGACTTGCCGCAGCCGGATTCGCCGACCAGCCCGAGCGTCTCGCCTTCCTTGAGGAAGAAGCTGACGCCGTCGACGGCCTTGACCCAGGCGACGGGCCGGCTGAAGATGCCGCCGAAGATGGGGAAGTGCTTCTGGAGGCTCTTGACCTCCATGAAATGCTTGCTCATACGCGCTCGCCTGCCTCGAGCATCTTGCGGCGGACCTCTTTCTCGGTGGTTGGGTCCTGCTTGTCGGGTTCGTAGAGCCAGCATCGGGCTGCGTGGCCGGGCTCGCCCTTGATGGGGAAGAGCGGCGGCTCCTCGGCCTCGCACTTGTCGAACTTCATCGGGCAGCGGTTTCCGAAGCGGCAGCCTTTGGGAAAGTGGAAGGGGCTCGGGACGGTACCGGAGATGACGCAGAGCTTGCCCTCGGGCTTGTCCACGCGCGGGATGGCGCAGAGCAGGCCGATGGTGTAGGGATGCTTGGGGGTCTTGTAAATGGTCCGGACGTCGGCCTCTTCGACGACGCGGCCGGCGTACATGACGTTGACGCGGTGCGCCATCTCGGCGACGACGGCGAGGTCGTGGGTGATCAGGATGATCGAGGTGCCGAGCCGGGCCTGGAGACTCTTCATCAGCTCCAGGATCTGGGCCTGGATGGTGACGTCGAGGGCGGTCGTCGGCTCGTCGGCGATGATGAGGGTCGGATCGCAGGCCAGCGCCATAGCGATCATGATGCGCTGGCGCATGCCGCCAGAGAACTGATGGGGGTAGTCGTCCAGGCGGTCGCGGGGAGCGGGGATGCCGACCAGCTCCATCATCTCGACGGCGCGCTCGCGCGCCTGGCTCTTGCCCAGCTTCATGTGGAGCCGGATGCCCTCGGTGATCTGGTCACCGATGGTGAACACCGGGTTCAAGCTGGTCATCGGCTCCTGGAAGATCATGGAGATCTTGTTGCCGCGGACCTTGCGCATTTCCTCCTCGGAGAGGGCCAGCAGGTTCTTGCCCTCGAAGAGGATCTCGCCGCCGGTGATGCGGCCGGGCGGGTTCGGGATGAGGCGCATGATCGAGAGCGACGTGACGCTCTTGCCGCAGCCCGATTCGCCGACGATGCCGAGGACCTCGCGCTTGCGCACGGTGAAGGTGACGTCGTCCACGGCCTTTCCGACACCCTCTTCACCGAAGAAGTAGGTGCAGAGCCCCTTCACCTCCAGCATCGGCTCGCCGGGCACCGTGCGCAGAGCCGGGCTGGCCTCGTCGACGATGTGGGCGCCCCCCGGCAGCGTGCCCGGAGGCGGTGTCGGGGACTTTTCGGGTTTCCAGAGTTCGTCCTTGGTGGCCATGCTTTTCCTCTCCCGGTTGCGGGACAAGAGAATTTAACACATGGTGCTGGAGAATCGAGAATCGAGAATCGAGAATCGAGGAGCGAAGCTCCCTAACCCCTCAAGCCTCAAGCCTCAAGCCTCAAGCCTCGGGCCTCGAGCCTCACTGACCCGGCCTGGGTGCGGCGGGAGTGAGCCAGGAACGACGCAAGAAGTCGGGTGTGAGCAGGCCCAGGCGGGAAACTTCCAGCACGGTGGTCCGCAGGGCGGGGTTCATGGCAGGGACGACGCTGGCGCGCTCGATCTGGACGCGGCGGCTGATCAGGCCGAACTGCCGGGCCTGAAAGAGCAGGGTGTAGGGAGCCAGCTCGCGGAGCTTGCGATCGATTTCGTCGATGAGCGCGCGACGCAAAGCGGGGTCGACTGCTGCGCGCGCTTCGTCGATGAGCCGGTCGACGTCGGCGTCGCGAAAGCCGTTGCGGTTGAGCCCTCTGGGATCGGCGGGGGTCGGGATGCTCGACGAGTGGAAGAAGGGATGGGGGTCGGGCTCGATCGGCAGGTACCAACCCAGGTAGACGGCCTCGAAATCGCGCGGCTGGATGCGGCCGGTCATGAACAGCTCCCAGTCGGTGAACCTGGGGCGGGCCTCGACGCCGAGCTTCGCGAGGTCGGAGACGATCTGCTCGACCTGCTGCCGGACGGTCTCGCTGCCGGCGGGGGCATCGAGATGGAAGCTGAAGCGCTGTCCGCCGCGATCGAGGACTCCGTCTGCGTCGGTATCGAACCAGCCTGCGCTTCCGAGCGCCTTGCGGGCGCGGTCCGGATCGTACGCTGGGGCGGCGGGCTGGGCGGCCTGGGCGCCGCCAGCGCGCTCGAAGACGGACGTTGTTCGGACGGCCTGTCCGGCGAGCGTATCTCGGATGAGGGCGTCGACGTCGATGGCCCAGGTCATCGCCTGCCGGATGCGGCTATCGGCAAAGAGGGGGCTCCGCTGGGGGTCGCATTGCCAGCCGACGTAGGCGTACGAGGGTTCCGTTAGGGCATAGACGCGGAACGCGTCCTTGAGGCCGTCGTCGAGCGCGACCAGGAGCTGGCGAGTGGGGACCTGGGCGTGATCGAACATGCCGGCGCGCAGCAATTCCAGCCGCTTGCGGTCGTCAGGGACGATCCGCACGATCAACCGGTCGAACCTTGGCCGGCCGGCGAAGTGGTCGTCGAAGGCTTCGAGCTCGATCTGCTCCCCCGGAATGGCGCGAGTCAGCCGGAACGGCCCCGTGCCGATAGGCGCGGAGGTGTTGAACGGATCCTGGGCCAGGTCTCGGCCTTCGAGGCGGTGGCGGGGCAGGATCGGCAGCGAAGCCCAGTCATCGATCGCCCAGGCGGCGGGCTTTTCGAAGTGGACCGAGAAAGCGTGCGGCCCCGAGGCGTCGAAGCGGACCCGGTCGCGAGATTCGGCGCTGGGCTGCATGGCGTCGACGCAGGTCCTGCGGGTGACGCGGTTCTTCGGATCGCGGAGCATGTCGAGCGTGAACTGCACGTCGCTGGCGGTGAGCTCCTTTCCGTCGTGGAACCGGACGTTCTTGCGCAACCGGAAGGACCAGATCTTTCCGTCGGGGGAGAGCGTCCAGGATTCGGCCAGGCAGGGGCGCGGAGCCAGGGCGTCGTCGTAGGAAAGGAGCGTGTCGAAGAGGCTGGAGGAGATTCGCCAGGAGTTGACGTCGGCGGTCAGGTACGGATTGAACGCGGTGCAGTCCGAATGGCTGGCGGTGACGAAGGTGCCGCCGCCCGTGGGTCCGGCTGCGAGCGCGGTCGAAAGCGCCCAGGCCAGGCAGAGGGCAGCGCAGGCCGGCAGGTTGCCGACGGTCACTCGAATCGGTTTCACTCTCGGGAGTAGAGGGTACATGAGAGACCGGCGGGACTCACGCGCCGGGAGATGTGTGCACGCTGCGTGGCGGACGGATGCGGGAAACGGGCCGCGCAGAAATGGGGGTAGTGCCTCAGTCGGCGCGGACCAGTCGCAGCACGGCGGCGGCCACGGCCGGCGCATCGAGGGCGGTCATGCAGGCGAGGTCGCCTCGTGCGCACGAGTTGCTCTCACACGGAGTGCAGTCGAGATGGACGCGCAAAATGTGGATACCGGGGCCGAGCGGCCGTGTGATGGTCTCGTTGCCCGCGCCGAAGAGGACCAGAGTGGGCGTATCGGTCAGCGAGGCGACGTGGGCGGCTCCGGAGTCGTTGGAGACGAGGGCGTCGCAGCGAGCGATGAGGGCGGGCAAGAGTGCCAGCCGAGCGGCCCCGGCCAGGTTCAAGGCCGCGGGCCCAGCACGGCGCTGAACAGTCTCGGCGGCGGCGCGGTCGCCGGGCCCGCCCAGGATGACCACCCGGCACCGAAGCCGCTCGGCCAGGGTCCGGGCGACATCGCCGAACCGCTCGGCCGGCCATCTGCGAGAGGCGCCGACGGCGCCGGGCGCCACGGCGGCGAGCCGCTCGCGGGGTCCGACGCCGGCGGCCTGGAGCAGCTGCTCTGCCTCGGCCACGAGCGCGTCGGGGAGCCGGGCGCGCGGCCGCGGGTCGGGCGGGACGTCCAGGCCAAGCCTGGCGAGCAGCTCCAGGTACGCGCGGGAGCGATGGAGTCCGCGGGCCTGCCGGTCCCACGGCAGCGGGTGGGTGAGCAAGAGACCTCGCGCATCTTTCGAGTATCCTACTCGCGCCGGAATCCTCGCCAGGAAGGGCACCAGCGCCGCCGAGAACGAGTTGGGCAGGAGGAAGGCCGCCGCGAACCGGCGCCGGGCCAGCTCGCGGGCGGCGGCCACGCGACCCACGGTGCCTGCCCTGAGCCCCCGGTCATCGTGCACGATGACCTCGACCCCGGGCGCCAGGCCGGCGATGTCGGCGGCGTGAGGCCTGGCCAGGGCCGCCACGGGCGAACCCGGGAAGTTATGCCGCAGCGCGTCAAAGAACGGCAGCGCCATCACTGCGTCGCCGACCCAGTTGGGCGTGCGGACCAGGATCGGCGCGCCCGCCGGCACCTGAAGCCGGCTCAGGACCCGGCCTCCGGCTCGGCAGCCCGCGGACCCGAGCGCTTCTGGTGAGCCCAGCGCTTGGCGTACTTCAAGAGGTGGTAGTAGCCCGTGCCTGCCGAAAGGATCAGCCCCTCCACTCCGTCCAGGAAACCGCGCTTCAGCAGGTACATCTTCGCGAACGCCCAGAGAGGACTCCCCAGCAACCGCGCCAACCCCACCCTGGAAGCTGCGCCGCCGCCGTAGGCGAACAGGTCGCTGTACCGGTTCATCTTCTCCACATAATGCGAGAGGTCGCGGTAGGTGTCGTGCATGTACGGCTGGGCCAGCCGCCCGCCGCGCGCGCCTGCGTCCACCAACAGCCGTTCGTGGACCGGGCGGTCGTCATAACGTGCCGTTCCTCGCCGGAAGAGCCGGGCGGTCCAGTCCCCCGACCAGCAGTGCGTCATCGGGCGCCCCAGGAACAACGTCTCCCGGCGGATTTCGTAGACATCCGCGGAGGGCGCCCTGAGGACCTGCGCGATCTCGCGAGCCAGCGGCTCCGGAATCCACTCGTCGGCGTCGAGCACCAGGACCCAGCCGCGCGTCGCCTGCCCGATGGCGTGGTTCTTCTGCGGTCCGAATCCGAGCCACTCCTGCTGCACCACGCGCGCCGAACGCTCCCGGGCAAGCTCAACGGTGCGATCCGTCGAGGCCGAATCGACCACCACTCGCTCGCCGGCGAAGGCCACCGAATCGAGACAGCGCGCGATGTTCCGCTCCTCGTTGAAGGTGATGATCACGACGGAAAGTTCGGCGGCCTCGGGCATGTCACGAGGATAGCAGCCCCGAGCTGCCGGCAACCTGTCGCTCGACGTGTCCTGTCCCCGAGTGCATGTCCCGCATTCGATTGCCACCGGGCCGGTGCCGCATGCTATTCTCCTTCAGACGTGGACAGCCTGTTCGACAAGATGCGACGAGTGGACTTTCCGCTCATCGTCAGCCTTCCAGCCAACAGCGCCGAGCTGGCGCGCGCGGCCATCGACGAAGGTGCCAGCGCCCTGAAAGTCCACCTCAACTGCCACCACCGGGCCAGCGGCACCAAGTTCGGCTCCTTCAGCCAGGAACGCAAGACTCTCGACGAGATCTGCCGCCTGGCGCGTGACGCCAAGATTCACATGGGCGTCATGGCGGGCGCCGAGAAGTGCGCCACGCGCGAGGAGCTCGAGATCCTGTCCGGCATGGGGTTCGAGTTCTTCGACATCTATGCACGCGACCTCCCCGCACATCTGCTGGGCATTCGCTCACTCCGGAAGGTGCTGGCGGTCGGCGACGACTATGACCTCGAAGAGGTTCGCGCGCTCAAGGACACGGGCGCCGACGCCCTGGAGGCGTCGATCATCCCGGCCGACGGTTACGGCAAGCCGCTGACGGCGTCGGACCTGCTCAAGTACCGCGTGCTCGTTTCGGCCTCGAAGCTGCCGGTCATCGTGCCGACCCAGCGGAAGTTGACGCTGGACGACCTTCCGCTCCTGCGAGATACCGGGGTCTCCTCGCTGATGATCGGCGCTGTCGTGACCGGTTCCACGGCCGAGGGCCTTCGGCGGTCCGTGCGGATGTTCCGGACAGCCCTGAGCGAGTGAGCTCGGAGGCTCCAGGACGCCCGGGCGAGGACTCGAGTTCCCCTCCCCAGCCGTTCCCAGCTGCGCTCGCGGGGGAACCTCGCCTCGAGCTGCCGTTCCACGTCTACGATGCGCTCCTGTGGGCCGCGGCTCCGCTCCTCTCCGCTGCCATCGCCGCCGCGGCGATCGGCGATCGCAGGCTGGGCCGCACGTGGAAGGGTCAGCTCGGCCTGGAGCTTCCCGGCGAACGGGTAACGCTCGACTCCATCTGGCTCCAGGCTGCTTCCGTGGGAGAGACCCAGGCAGCCCGGCCTATCATCGCCGCTCTGAAGGAAGAGCTTCCATCCACGCCGATCGTCCTTACCGGCTCGACACCGGAGGGGCTGCGGCTGGCCCGGGAGCGGGGGGGCGCCGACCACGTCGCGACCTTTCCATTCGATTACCGGCCGATCCTCACGCGGTACTTTCGCGCCTTCGAGCCCAGGGTCTGTGCGGTGGTGGAGACCGAGATCTGGCCGAACCTGATCCGCGCGTGCCGCGAGCGAGGCGTTCCGCTCGTCATGGTGAACGGCCGGATATCCCCGCGGACGATGGTGCGCTACGAGAGGCTGGCCTGGTGCTACCGGGCATTCCTGGCCCACTTCACCGCCTTCCTGATGCAGACAGACGCGGACGCCGAGCGGATCGTGCGGATGGGGGCGGACGCTGCGCGCGTGCGCGTGACGGGAGATACGAAGTATGACGGTCTGCTGGCGGCGAGCCCCCCCCGGCCGCCGGACTGCCCCCCAGGCCGCTACGTGGTTGCGGGCAGCACGCATCCGGGCGAGACCGAGCAGCTTCTCGAAGTCTACACGCGCCTGAGGGTCCGGCATGCCGAGCTAGGGCTGGTGCTGGCGCCGAGGCATCCGGAGACCGCGCCCGGCGCGATCGCGAAGGCGCAAGAGCTGGGGCTGCCGATGGGGCTTCGCTCTCGCGGGGCGTCGCCAGCGCCCTCGGGGGTCCTGTTGCTCGACACCGTCGGAGAGCTCGCGGCCTTCTACGGGATTGCCGCCGTGGCGTTCGTCGGAGGGAGCCTGGTGGACGTGGGAGGCCACTCACTGCTGGAGCCGGCCGCGGCGGGAAAGCCGGTTCTCTACGGCCCGCATGTCTTCAACTTCGACGACGCGGCCGAGCTGCTCCAAGGCGCGGGCGGCGGCATCCGCGTGACCGACGCGGCCGCCCTGGAGCAGGAGCTGGACAGGCTTCTCGCTGCCCCGGAGCTGGCCGCCGGGCTGGGCGCGGCAGCGAAAGGCGCGTTGCTTTCGCGGGCGGGAGCTGCGAAGCGTATCGCAGATTACCTGCGCGAGCTGATGTCCGCTCCGGCAACCCGATGAGTCCCGCGCGCTTGCGGACAAAAGAGCCGCTGCAGCGGGGTGCTCCGGGCCCCGAATGAGACGGGGCCGCTCCGCGGCCACGCGCTCCGGCCTTGCGACCAGACCACGTGCCGACCTGCCGCAGAGCGGCCCCTAGACTGTCAGAACGGGTTCAACCGGGTCATGTCGCGCACCGTGGTGTACACGGGCGCTCCATCGACTCCGAACGGATCGATCAGAACCTTTCGATCGAACACGGGGGTGTCCCGCCCGCCGTTGGAGGCGCGATGGCACTCACCGCAACTTCTGGACCCAAGCGCCTTGCCCGAGGCCAGGACGTTGTGGCTTTCGCCGAACGGATGCGTCGACTCGGCGTGCAACCCGGACCCCTCGATCTCGAAGCTGGAGACGCCGGACGCAGCCGACGTGTCCTCGTAGTAGAGGCGTCCGCCCTTGATCAGCACGGGGTTGACCGCCACGGGCCGTCCGTAGCGATCGTTGCCTTTGAGCGCGGTCATGTAGGCCGCGATCTCGGCAAGCGTGTTGACCTCGGGAATGGTGTCCGCGTTGTCGTCTCGGACTGCGGCGAGGGCCTTGTTGCCGGTGATCCCGCGGATTCTCCAGAGCGGGATGGGCGACAGGCTGTCGTCGGCGCGATCGGTCGGGGTTCCCTTCCGATCCCAGTCGCCCCACCAGGCCGAGACCAGCAGCTTCTGGGGGAAGAGCTGCAGGCGCCCGTCCTTGTCCGACTTGTAGCGGAAGGACGGGTACCACCGGGTCTTGTCGGTGCTGGTAGGCACGAGCGGATCGGCCGACAGGAAGCGGTTGGTTCCGTAGCTGACGGTGCTTCCGGTCGTCGCGTTGTCGATGGCGAGATCGGCCACAGTCGTGCGGTACGGGATGTGGCAGAACTGGCAGGACAGGGCGTCGGTGTGCCGCGTGACCTTGTGAATGTCCGAGGTCGGCACCGGCGCCGCCGGGTCGCGGTCAGGGCCGCTGGCGGCGTGGCAGTCCTTGCAGGTCCGGAAGGAGGCGAAGTCCTTCGGGTCCGAGACCGAGCCGTCCATCGACCTGCCCTTGGCGAAGTCGTGATCCAGCCCTGCACCATGACAGGCCACGCAGGCCGTGCTCGAGGTGGGCGGGATGTCGTTGGCCGAATCCGTATCGTTCAGCCGGTTCAGGTAGGCGTAATGGACGTCCTGAGACGCGTCGAACCAGACTCGCCCGCGCTTCTTGGTGTCGGCCGTGGAGTGGCAGCCCCAGCAGGCGTAGTCCCGCGGCTTCTTGGCGATGACGGCGTGGTTCACTCGCAAGCTGCCGTCGGGTTGCTGCAGCAGACTGCCGTCGGTGACGCCGACCGAGTAGTCGATGTCGAGCTTGGCAGCCAGCGGTGGCTGCCCAGCCGGGACGGTCGTCATCTGCATCGTCCGGAACCATCCCTGCCCGGCCGCCGAGGCCGAAGCATAGGCGGGCACGACGTTTCCGGCGGTGTCCTTGAGGCCGTGTCGCGCTCGAAGAGCGCCGGCTCGCCAGACCCACCGCATGTTCATGCCACCCTGGATTTTCTGGTCCGCGCGGTGGCACATGAGGCAGTCCGCCTCGGCTACTCCGGTGAGGTCCCAGCGGCCGGCCGAGAGCTCGCCGTTGGAGGTGTTGAGGAAAGCGTAGTCGCCGTCGAGCCGGACGTCTTGCGCCAGCTTGCCGGCGGCCTCGTATCCGAACTTACGCGTGGCGGGGTCCCAGTAGCGCTTGCCGTCGCGGTCGAATTCGGCCGGGCCTCCGCCCGGATGACAGATACCGCAGAGTCCGACCCAGAAGAAGCTGGTCTTGTCGATGACGGACTCCGAACCGTTGGTCTTGGCAGCCAACTGGCTGCTGTCTGAGGAAGGCGGTCACCATTTGCCGTACATGCCCGAGGAGCGCACCCAGGCACGGCCGTCGGCGAAGTAGTTGTCGCGGACGACGACGTTGCCTGCAGGGTCGGTGCGCCCCTGGTGGAAGTGGTATCCACCGGCGACTTTGTCGACGTCGTGGCACCCGCCGCAGGTCTGGCGCGGGCTGAAGGGCGCCGTCGAGGCGGCCGTGAGAGCGACACCCTGGGCGTCCTTCAGCGCGATGGCCGCGTGGGTCGCGCTCGCGGACGTTCCCGTGGTCGTCCCCGAGGTTCCACCCCCTCCTCCTCCACAACCGGTAAGCGTTGTGCCGAGAAGCAGCGCAAGGCCGCTCCCGACCAGCGCTCGCAACTGGAGCTGCAACATCTGGTCACCTCCTGCCGACGGAAGCCGCGAGGGCACGCGAAACCAGCGCTCCCTCGGGACCCGACGGAGTCATCGATGGACTCACCGGCTCCGATGGGGCCATCGAGTCGAATGGCAACGGACCGACTGGACCTACGATCGTGCAGAGCCGGGGGGGCGGGGGAGGTTACACGGGGGGGAGAGGATGGAAGATGGAAGATGGAAGTAAGTAGCCAGTAGCCAGTAGTCAGTAGCCAGTAGGTGCCGAGGCAGCGCGACTTCGGACTGGTCCCGCCCGAGCCCCCGCCCCGCTCACCCTGTCGAAGGACGCGCGCCCTCCGAGCCTCACCCCTCGAGCCTCCCGCCTGACTCCTGAAGCCTGACTTCTCAGGCCCCGCCCCTTCTTGCTATCTTCTTCTCCACCGATCGCGCAGGGCGGAATGGAGTCGATCGCGGAAGTCCGTGGGCAGCTCGAACTCCTCGGCGTCGCGGTAGAGCGTGATGGTCTTCCGGATGTTGTCGACGACGACCTGGCACGGGTCGCACCGGTCGAGATGCTCGCGGTACTCGTCGCAGATACCGGGATCGATCTCGCCGTCGACGTACTCGTTGAGGATGGCCAGGAGTTCGGTGCACTTCATGGGTCAGATATCTCGATCGGAAGGAGCCGCAACGGTGCCGGAAGTTACGAGCGCCCCACCGAGTACCGACGGTGGCTCCGGTTGCTCGTCGTGGCGGTGCGGCTCCATCCGCCGGGTAGAGTCGCCGAAGAGACGGGTGAGACGCTCGCGCAGCTGCAGGCGGGCTCGAAGGAGCCGGACCTTGACGTTGGCTTCGGAGATGCCGAGGGCGGCGGCGGTATCCCGAACCGACATGCGGGCGACGTCGCGTAGCAGGAAGACGAGCCGGTACTTGTCGGCGAGCTCATCCAGAGCGGCGACCAGGTGCCGCAGAGTCTCGCGAGTCTCCAGGAGCTCGACGGGAGAGCGGCTCCAGGGCGCGATCCACTCGGGCGTCGGCACGCCGCCGATGGCGTCGGCAGCGTCCTCCAGCGGGACCAGCTCCAGCCCCTTGCGCCTGCGGATGACCTTCAAGGCGGCGTGCGTCGCGATGGTCAGCAACCAGGAGCCGAAGCGGGTCTCCTCGCGGAAGCGGGGAAGGTGATCGAGCGCGCTGAGAAACGTCTCCTGGGTGACGTCCTGGGCGTCATGATCGTTTCGCAGCATTCGCCGGGCGACGGCGTAGACGCGCTTCTCATGCCGCGTGACGAGCTCTTCGAAGGCCGTGAGATCGCCTTCGCGGGCACGCGAGAGCAACGGGCTGTCGGAATCGACGATCGACATGACGACGGCGAACGCCGCAAGCCGCAAGCCATGTCGCCTGGCCGTTCAGCGCGGGGTCGCCACGACGACCACGGGCTCCTCCGGCGGGCAGCCTTCGAGCTCGGCGGCGGCCAGCGCCGCAATCTGGCGCTCGCTCGGGACGCCCGAGAGATCGAAGATGCGGCTTCCGTAGAGCAGCTGAACCTCGGGGGGCTCCCGGCCGCTGTCGCCATAGGTGGAGTGCTGATCGAGGAAGCCGGGGAGCTCCGAGGGGATCGCCGCGCGGCTGCGGGCCAGGCAGGCGGCCCCTTTCTTCTGGAGCCGGGCTATTCCGCGATCGTCGAGCACTCGAATGAAGGTCTCGCGCCGGCGCACGAGCCCCAGCAACGTGGGACGCTCGCGCTCGGCCTGGTAGACGCGCAGCCGCGCCGTGGCTGCGACCAGCACGGGTGGAGCGCAACCGGCCGGGAAGAGCGCTGCGGCCAGAGCGTCGAAGTCGGCTATCGGCCTCTCGGGCTGACGCTCGTCGGTGCGGGCCGAGCCGGTGGCAGTCGCGCGCAGCAGTTGGCGCGACGGCTCGACTTCGACTTCGACCTGGATGGTGTCGGGGCGCGCGCCCATTGCCGCGAGCCGTTCCCAGACCTCGCGCCGCAGGGTCAGGAGATCGCTGTCGGTTGGCGAGGCGACGTTTCGCTCCACCGATTCGCGCAGCATGGCGATGGCCGTCCCGATGGCGCTGATGACGGGCGCGTGTTCGACCATCCGATGGGGGAGCTCCATCATCCGGGCCAGGGGCGGGACGATGGCCCGCGCGCCGCCGCCCCCGCCGACCAGCACCAGGGAATCGCGGTCCAGCCGGTGCTCCTCGATGAGCCGCTCGACGACCCCGGCGAGCTTCCCTGCCGCCAGCTCCTGGATGCGCCGGGCCAACGTCCTGCCGGGCTTGCCCGGCAAGCCCAGCAGATCGATGGCGATCTCCACCGACTCGGCGCTGCCGCGGCCCCATTCGCCCTCGGCGTAGTCCCCGAGGAGGTTGGCGGCGCAGGTTGGCGTGACGGTGATGGCCCCGGCCTCATCGGAGCAGTCCAGCCTCAGGAGGCCGTCGTCGGGCCCGGGCCTGCTCTGGCGAATCTCCCTGGGGCGCACGAAGGAGGCGTAACGGTAGCCGGCGATGTGGGCGCTGCGGGGACCGACGTCGACGACACGCCCGCCGGCAACGACCGGCACGGAGCCGCCCGCCACGCCGACCGTGGTGATGTCGAGCGCCCTGGTGCTCACGCGGTGGCCGCCGACCCGCGCGCCGCTCACCTGGGCCTTGCCGTCCCGGATGACGCTGATGTCGGTGCTCGTACCGCCGACCTCCAGGAAGATGCCGTCGGTCACTCGCGCGTGCAGGATCGCCGCGGCGACGCCGGCGGCGGGCCCGGAGAGCACGGTCAGGATCGGCCGGCGCCGCATCTCGTCCAACCCCATGATGCCACCGTCGCTCCGCATCACCGAGACCGGCGCCTCGATCCCCATCTCTCGAACGCTCTTCTCCGTCATGTCGGCCGTGCGCATCATCGCGGACAGAATAGATGCATTGAGAACGGCGGTACGCGTGCGCAGCTTCAACCCGTGCAAGGTCGAGAGCGCCGAGGCGGACATGGCAGCCAGCCCCACCTCGCCTGCGACTGCCACGGCCTCGAGCTCGAGCGACGGGTCATCGGAGCCGAAGGCGCACGAGGCGACAGCGATGGTCGCGCCCGAAGCGGCCAGTTCGCGCAGTGCCTCGGCGAAGCGTCCGGCAGCGCCGGGGGCAGTGGCGTCCACGAAGCGATGGACCGTCCTCAAGGCCAGGCCAGGGGCCAGCTCCAGGTCGCCCAGCCGGGTCTGGTGACGCGCCAGCGGGGCCGTCGCGCCGGTGCCGATGCCGAGGATGCCGACGACGGCCGTGTCGCCCTCGAGGAGCGCGTTGGTCGCCTGCGTCGTGGAGAACGCCACGAGCCGGATGGACCCGCGCTGAACATTGCCCTGCTCCAGGACCGTCCGCAGGGCCTCGACCACGCCGGAGGCGACTCCGGTGGCGGCCGAGTGGGTGGTCGGAACCTGCGCGTGCGCCAGCAGGGCGTTCGAGTCCGAATCCAGGAGCACGGCGTGCGTGAACGTGCCCCCCACGTCGATGCCGACCTGGACGTTCACGCGGGCCTCTCGCGGAGCACCGCCGCCACCTTCTCGACCACCTGCTGGGCGTGGATGCCCGGCATGCACTCGTAGTGGCTGCACGGCTTCTTGCGGAAGCAGGGCGAGCACCAGAGGTCCTGCCGGGCCACCACGTGGTTCATCTGGCCGTACGGCCCGGTGCGCAGGTGATTGGCCGGACCGAACAGGGCCACCACGGGGCGCGAGAGCGCAGCAGCGACGTGCATCGGCCCGGAATCGCAGCTCACGACGACGCGCGCGCGCTCCAGCAGCGCCGTCAGCTCCTCCAGCGACGTCTTGCCGACCAGGTCGAGCGGCGGGGCGATCGGCGGCAAGAGCGCCAGGATCTCGCGGGCGGCGTCGGCTTCGCCCGGCCCCCCCACGAGCGCTACCGAGAGGCCATGCTGGGCCGACAGCCCCCGCGCCAGGCGGGCCCAGCCGGGCGCGTGCCACCGATTGGCGGGTTTGCCGGCGCCGACGTGCAGCACCGCCCAGCTCCGGCCGTCAGGAAGCAAGAGCTCCGCGCGTTCGCGCGCAGCCGCCGAGGGCGAGAGCCGCCACTCCGGGCGGGCGTCGTCGATCCCCAGGTGGCGGGCGAACTCCAGATACTGCTCGACCACGTGGCGCTGCGGGTCGTGGGGCGGGAGCTTGTCGTTGGTGAAGAGCCAGGAGAGCTCTCGAGTCCGGTTGAAGTCGAATCCGATCCGCCTGGGCGCGCCCGACAGGAAGGCGATCAGCCCGCTCTTGAAGAGGTGCTGCATGTCGATGGCGATCGAGTAACCCCTCGAGCGCACTTCCTCCATCGTGCGGCGGAGCGCGGCGGGCGCCAGCGATTCGACGCAATGGATCTCGCCGATGGCCGGGTGGCCTTCGAGCACGCCGCGCGCCTTGGGGTGCACGGCCCAGCCGATGAAGCAATCCGGCCAGGCGCGCTTCAGCGCGTTGGCCAGCACCAACGAGTTGACCACGTCGCCAATGGCTCCGAGCCTAATCAGCAGAACTCTTCTGGCAGAGGTATTCGCCGGAGTACTCCTCGCTGTAGACGTCCCGGAAGTCTTCGCCGTAGTAGCAGTAGAGGAAATAGAGGACTTCGCGGTTCGAGAGCCGCATCTTCTCTTTGCGCATAGAGCGGGACAGACGCAGCAGGTTCGACTTGATTCGCTTGCTGCCGAGGATCTCGAAGAACCGGGCGCCGTCGAGGTCGAGAATGTGCGCGCGCTCCTCGGTCAGCAGCAGGTTGCGCACGTTCAGGTCCTCGTGGTGGAGCTGGCACTCGTGCATCTTGCGGATGGCATCGGCCAGCGAGGCCAGCGCCCGGCGTCGTGCCGAGGCGTCCGTTTCGGACTCGAAGAACTCCAGCGGGTCGCGAGCCTCGGGCACCTCGGCTGTGATGAGGTCGCCTCGATAGAGCACGGGCGTGACCCAGCGGACCACGGCGGCGATGACCTGGGGCGTGGAGACACCCTGGGAGCGGGCCTCTTCGCTGACGGTGAGCTCGTGGAACGGGCGGGGCGGACGGCTCCAGAAGAGGTCGCCGGTCAGATGGCGCAACCATCCGCCGTGGTAGTAGTGGCGGACGACGACGCGGTGCGTCAGGCCAGGCAACGGGAAGCTGATCGTCGTCCCGCGCCCTCGCATGCGGCGCACGTCGCGCGCCGAGGAGAGCAGTCTGGGCAGCATGCGCTCCACGTAGCGCTCGCCGTCGGGAAGGAGCAGGTCCTCGAATCCGCTGCGCACCCAGGCCTCCGAGTTTCCGCGTAAATAATACCGGAAGGGGTTCGGGGGCCGGCTAGGGTACTCGACTGCGACCACGGTGGGGCATTGTAACAGGCTCGAGGGGTGAGGCTTGAGGCTCGAGGCTTGAGGGGTGAGGCTCGAGAGGGGTGCGTCCTTCGACAGGCTCAGGGTGAGCGGGGGGGGGGCGGGCTTGGGCAGGGGCAGGGGCAGGGGCAGGGGCTCGGGCGGGGCCAGTCCGAAGTCGCGTAGCCAAAACACCTAATGACTACTGACTACTGACTACTTGCTACTGACTACTCCCTTCCACCTTCTACCTTCTGCCTTCCCTCTTCCCTCCTCACACGAATCCGTCCTGGCGGCGGGGGCGGATGGAGAGGTCCCAGCGCTTCACGATGCGGTCGAGCTCCATGCACTGCTGGAGCATCTCCTTGAGGTAGTCGAAGCGGAGCATGCTGCAGGCGTCGCAGCGGGCTTTCTCGGGGGCGAGGTGGGTCTCGATGAAGAGCGCGTCGATGCCGGCGGCGACGCCGGCGCGGGCCAGGTGCGGAACGTACTCGGGGTCGCCGCCCCGGGGGTCACTCGAGGGAATCCCGGGCTTTCGGATGATATGGGTCGGGTCGAGCACGACCGGGTAGCCCAGGCGCCGCATCCGGGGCAACGCGCGATAGTCTGCGACGAGGTCGTTGTAGCCGAAGGTGGTGCCGCGCTCGGTGAGCAGGATGCGCGGGTTGCCGGTCGACTCGATCTTGCGGGCGATGCCGGTCATGGCCTCGGGGTGGAGGAACTGGCCCTTCTTGACGTTGATCGCCTTGCCGGTCTTGCCGGCCGCAATGGCCAGCGGGGTCTGCATCGACAGGTAAGCGGGGATCTGGACGACGTCGACGACCTTGCCGACCGTCTCGGCCTCCTGCGGGTCATGGGCGTCGGTCAACACCGGCACGCGGTAGGTCTCCCGGATCTCGGCCAGGATATCCAGCCCCGAGTTGACCTCCGGGCCTCGGTAGCTTGCCGATTCGCCTCGGTTCGCCTTGTCGTAGGAGGACTTGAAGATCCAGGGGATCTTCAGCTCGTCGACCAGCTCTCGCAGCCGGGCGGCCGCCTCGAGAGCAGCCTGGCGACCCTCGATGACGCAGGGGCCGGCAATCAGCACCAAGGGGTTGTTACCGCCGATTCGCACGTCGCCGACGACGACTTCTCTCACCTGGGACATACGGGTTCCAACCTCCTGGCGGCGACCGCGGCGCAGACGCGCTCGAGGTCCTCCGGGGTGTCGACGCCGTGGAAGACGGCATCGGTTTCGACGGTCAGCATGCGGTGACCGTGCTCCAGCACACGAAGTTGTTCGAGCATCTCCGCCCGTTCCAGCGGGCCCTGGCTCATGCGAGTGTACGCGAGCAGGAACTCCCGTCGATAGATGTAGACGCCTATATGGATGAAACATGTGGGGACAATGCCCCCGGACCTGACGAAGGGGACGGCTGCACGGGAGAAGTAGAGGGCCGAGCCGTCGAAGGCGCGCAACACCTTTGCGGTCTGGGGGGAGTCGATCTCTGCCTTCGAGATCGCGCGACGCACCAGCGTGGCGGCGGGGTCGGAGCTGGCGAGGAAGCCCGCCACCAGGGCCTCGAGCGGTTCGGGCCGAAGCAGCGGCTCGTCGCCCTGCACATTCAGGAGGACGGGATAGTCGGGTAGGGCCTCGGCGACTTCGGCCATGCGGTCCGTACCGCTGGCGTGGTCGGGTCGGGTGAGCAGCGCCTGGCCGCCGAAGGCATCGACGGCGGCGCGGACCTCCTCGGAGTCGGTGGCCACGACGACGCGATCGACGCATCGCGCGCCTGCGGCCGCCCGGTAAACCCACTCAATCATCGGCCGGCCGCCGATGAGGGCCAGCGGCTTCCGGGGTAGCCGCGTGGACGCGAGCCTGGCGGGAATGACGGCCAACACCTTCATCGGAGCCGCCACGTTAGCACGGCGGCGCCGGCCAGGCCAAGCGGCGCCTGGAGCGATGAAGCCTAAGCGATCGGGCGTGCCGACCCGATAAGGATCGGGGACAGCGGACGGAAGAGGAGGCAATTGGGGACGATGACGGAGCGTCACTATGGTGTTCTCATCTTCTCCCTTGGGCTTCTCATTCTCTTTCAGTCCCTGGCGATCGGGCATGACACCAGCCGGCTGGAGCGGCCCGCGCTCACGATCCTGATGCCGATGGAAGTCGCGCCCGCGGGTCCCGAGCCAGCGCCGGCATCGGTCGCTTCGGCGCCTGCCGCGCCGAGCAGCTCGCAGGAGCTGGCCGTCTCGCAGGCGATTGCCTCGCAGGGTCTCTTCGTCGAGCCTGCGCCGGCTCCGCCTGTGGAGGATCTGACCTACACGCTGCAGAAGGGAGACACCTTCTACGCGGTGGCTACGCAGTTCGGGATGTCGGCCCGGGACCTGGCGAGCGCCAACGGCCTGGCCCGACCCTGGGCGCCGACGGGTACTGTGCTGCGGATTCCACGCCAGCGCCCGCAGCTGGCCGTGACGGAAGAGGAGCCCGGGCCCGCGGAGCTGGTAATGACCTACAAGGTGCGCTCGGGGGATACTCTGGCCAACATCGCCGGCCGGTTCCACATGGGGCTCTCCGACCTGCTGACGGAGAACAAGATCTTCAGTGGCAAGGAGCCGGCCGTGGGCAAGACGCTGCGCGTTCGAATCCCGCCGATCATCGAGTACCGGGTGGGCGAGGGCGAGAGCCTCTGGAAGGTCTCCAAGACGTACCAGGTGGCGCTCGGGACGCTGGTGGAGCTGAACAACCTTGCCCTGGCAGACTTGAAGCCGGGCCAGGTCATCCAGGTTCCGATCGGCGATCCGGCGTTGCTGGATCGCATCTGGCGCGAGCGGCATCCGGAGGCGAAGAAGGCCGAAACGAACCGCTTCGTCTTTCCTCTGGCCGGGCGAATCACGGACCGCTACGGCTACCGCATTCACCCGATCCAGGGCGACGAGAACTTCCACTCGGGCGTCGACATCGCGGCGCCGCACGGGGCCCCGATCCGGTGCTCGCGACCGGGGACGGTGCAGTTCGTGGGATGGAAGCCCGGTTACGGCAAGCTCGTGGTCGTACGTCACTCCGACGGCAGCCAGAGCTGGTATGCGCACTGCAGCCGGCTGATCGCCAAGACCGGCAATCGTGTAAAGGCGGGTGCGATGCTGGCGCGCGTGGGCGCGACGGGCTCCGCGACGGGTCCGCATCTGCATTTCGAGATCCGCCGCAATGAGACGCCGGTGAACCCGATGAAGTATCTCGGGAAGTCCCGGGCATAGGGGGCGAGAAGCCCGACAAGGCGCACCAGTGCTGGGTTCAAATGTTGACAAAGCGGCAGCCCGATGCTATAGTCGCCAACCGAGCCGCGCCCCGGCGGGCCCAGGCTCCAGGGCTTCATTGTTGAGAAGCTCCGAACAGACGAAGAGGTATCCAAAATGTCGATTCGCAAGTGGATTCTGACCGGAACGGGCACGTTCCTGCTTCTGCCGGCCATCGCCAGCATCGATCTTTTCGCAGCGTCGAACGTCGCGACGATCGACATGGCCCGGGTGCTCCGCAGCTATGGCGAAGTGCGCAAGGCCGTCGGCGTCATCAAGGAGAAGAAGGACGAGTACCAGAAGGTCATCGACGGCCTGCAGGACGAGATCAAGACGATCAACAACGAGATCCAGCAGGACAAGGAAAAGGGCAAGGACACCAAGGAAAAGGAAGCCGCCAAGCGCAAGAAGATCTACGATCTCCAGCAGAAGTACCAGGGGCTTCGCGACAAGCTCGACAAGCTGGAGGCCGAGGAGTTCGACCAGATCAAGGATCGCATCCGGGTCACGGTCGACAAGCTCGCCGCCTCGAAGGGCGTGGAGCTGGTCATCGAGAAGCAGTGGCTCTACTACGGGGCCGCGACGGATCTGACCGACGAGTTGCTTTCCGCGCTCGGCGGCGGGGCTCCGGCCGGCGGCCGCGGCGGCAAGAAGCCGGCGACCAAGGCCCCGGCAGAGGAATAAGCGGGTTTTCCCCGAGGGCGGCCGCAGGGCCGCCTTCGGTCATGCTTGCCTATGGCTGACAAGTCTCATGCTCGGGTCGTGATGCCCCTCGGCAAGCTCGCCGAGATTGCGGAAGGCGAGCTCGTCGGCGACCACGGTACGGTCATCACGGGCGTGTCGGAGATCGACAAGGCCCAGGCAGGTGACATTACCTACGCCGTCAATCGCCACTACCTCGACGGTATCCACAAGTCGAGGGCGTCCGCGGTCGTCGTGCCGATGGACGTGACGAAGCTGGATCGCCCGATGATCCGGACGAAGAACCCCTACTGGTCCTTCGCCAAGATCCTCGAGGTGTTCAGTCCGCAGGCGCCGCGGCCGGAGCATCCGATCCACCCGCTCGCCTACGTCAGCCCCCGCGCCACCATCGGGGAGGACGTCATCATCCGGCCGTTCTCGGTCATCGAGGACGGGGCGGTCATCGGCGACGAAACGTTCATCGACACGGGCGTTCATATCGGAATCAACGCGAGGATCGGCCGCAAGTGCGCGATCCACCCCAACGTGACGATCCGGGAACGCTGCCACATCGGCGACAACGTGATCGTTCAGGCAGGCTCGGTGATCGGGTCGGACGGCTATGGTTTCGTTCGCAAGAACGACGAGTACTACAAGATCCCGCAGATCGGGAACGTCATCGTCGGCGACAACGTCGAGATCGGCGCCAACGTGACCATCGACCGGGCCACGATCGGAAAGACGATCATCGGCTCGGGCACCAAGATCGACAACCTGGTGCAGATCGGGCACAACGTCGAGATCGGCGAGAACTCGCTGCTGGTGGCTCAGGTCGGAATCTCCGGCAGCACCAAGATCGGCGAGAACTGCAGGTTCGCAGGACAGTCGGGGACCGTTGGCCATCTGACGGTCGGCGCGGGGTGCACGATCGCGGCGCGCGGCGTCGTGTTCAAGGACCTGCCGGACGGGTCATTCGTCTCGGGCTTCCCGGCCAAGCCCCACCGCGAGGAACTCAAGATCATGGCGGCGCTCAGGAAGTTGCCCGAGCTGGTGCGGCGGGTCTTCACCCTGGAGCGCACGCTGGCCAAGCTGGAAGAGAAGTGACGGGGCCTCCCAGACCGGGATCGGCCTCCACGACACGCGAACGAATCGGCAAGACACGGAGTTGACCTGGATGAGGATGAACTCTGTGGATCGGGCAGCCTCGAGACGGTCGCTGGCCTGGGTGGCGGCGGCCTTGACGGTGGCGCTCCTGTCGCCGGGCCAGGCCCCGGCCGCGCCGACGCCGGACGGCCTCTCGGGGCTCATCCGCATGCCAACGGCGTTCGTGAGGATGGGAACGGCCACGTACAGGCGAGGGTCCGAGTTCGGGGCCAGCTTCGCCTACCCGGTGATGCCGTCGCTGGAAGCCGGCTTGACGCGCGAGCGCGGCGAGTTCGGAATCCACGCCAAGGCACAGGTCTTCGGCTCCAGCGAGTCGCTCCTCCCCGCAGTCGCGCTGGGCGTTCGCGACCTTCACGAGAGCTTCGGCAAACGATCCTGGTTCTGGGCGTTCTCGAAGGCCACACCGGGCGGGGAACTGGCGGTGCACGGCGGGGTGCGGCGCGGCGACGGCCCCTTCAGCGGCGCCACCGACTGGTTCGGAGGGGTCGAGGTGCCGATGACGCCCACGTTCAAGGCCAAGGCCGAGTACGACTGGGGCGGGAAGAGCGGCAGCGCGGGGATCGAAGTTCGAATCGGTGGAAATCTGGTGGCCTACGACTATATCCTGGACGCCTTCGGGTCCGGACCCGCGTCCTCCAACATGATCGGAATCAGCTTCCAGGACCAGTTCTGATGCAACCCAGCGACCGCCAGACCACTCTGGCGCAGGAAATCGCCGTCGAAGGCATCGGCCTGCACAAAGGCCAGAAAGCCACGCTCCGCTTCCGCTCGGCTCCGCCGGAGTTCGGCATCGCGTTTCGACGGGTCGACCTGCCCGACAAGCCGGTCTTCCCGGTCAACTGGCAGAACGTGACGGACGGCGGCATCCGGGGCACCAACCTGGAAATGCACGGCCAGACGATCTACACGATCGAGCACGTCCTGGCGGCGTGCCACGGTGTCGGCGTCGACAACCTCATCATCGACCTGGACGCCTCCGAGCCCCCGGTTTGCGACGGCTCCAGCGCGGAGTTCGTCGCGCGGCTGAAGGAGGCGGGGCTCACGGCGCAGAACGCTCCGCGCCGCTTCTATCGGCTCCGGCGCTCGGTGGAGTACACCGAGGGGCACGGGTCGGTCACGGCGGTGCCGCACGAGACCACCCGAATCTCCTACACGCTGCAGTACGACAATCCGCTCATCGGCTGTCAGTTCAAGGACATGATTCTGACGCCCGAGACGTTCGCCTCCGAGCTGATGGGCGCCCGAACCTTCTGTCTGCTCGAGGAGGTCGAGTTCCTCCGGCAGAAGAACCTGGCGCTGGGCGGCACGCTCGAGAACGCCGTCGTCGTCGACAAGGACAAGATCCTCAACGCGGACGGGTTGAGGTACCCCGACGAGTTCGTGCGCCACAAGATGCTCGACCTGGTGGGCGATCTCTACATCGCCGGCAAGCCTATCCTCGGCCACTTCATCGCTCATCGCAGCGGCCACAAGCACAACGTGGCGCTGGTGAAGAAGCTGTTTCAGCTCAAGGCGCTGGAGCTCGAGACCTCGGAGCCCTCGGAGCGACTCTTCGACATCCGCCGGATCTGGGCGACCATCCCGCACCGGTTCCCCTTCCTTCTGGTGGACCGGATGATCGAGCTCCAGACCGGCGTCCGGGCGGTCGGTATCAAGAACGTGACGATCAACGAGCCATTCTTCCAGGGACACTTTCCCGAACAGCCCGTGATGCCGGGCGTGCTGGTGCTCGAGGCGCTGGCCCAGGTGGCGGGCGTCTGCATCCTGTCTCTGCCGGAAGTCGTGGGGCGTACGCCCTACTTCACGGGGATGGACGCTGTACACTTCAGGCGGCCCGTTTTGCCGGGCGATCAGCTCCGGCTGGAGATCGACGTGGAGCGGTTGCGCGGCAACATGGGCAAGTTCCGAGGGAAGGCGCTCGTCGATGGGAAGATGGTGGCCGAAGGCATCCTGAAGTTCACGTTGCTCTGAGGGCCGCCGGGAAGGACAGCTCAATGGCGCGTGTGATCCACCCGACTGCGGTCGTTTCGGCGAAGGCCGAGCTGGGCGAAGACGTGAGCATCGGACCGTACTCGGTCATCGCCGAGGACGTCGTCATCGGCGATGCCACGGAGATTGGGCCGCACGTGGTGGTGGACCGCTACACGACGCTCGGCAAGCGCAACAAGATCCACTCGGGGGCCGTGATCGGTGGTACCAGCCAGGACCTCAAGTTCAAGGGCGACAGGAGCTACCTGGTGATTGGTGACGACAACATCATCCGCGAGTACGTCACCATCAACCGGGCAACCGTCCCCGAGGCGGTCACCCGGCTAGGCAACGGCAATGCCATCCTGGCCTACTGCCATATCGCCCACGATTGCATCCTGGGCAGCCACATCACGATCAGCAACGTCTCGACGCTGGCCGGCCACTGCGAGGTCGAGGACAACGCGGGGCTCGGGGGTTACGTCGGGGTGCACCAGTTCGTGAAGATCGGTTCGATGGCGTTTGTCGGCGGCTGGTCGAAGGTGGTCAAGGACGTGCCTCCCTACGTCAAGGTCGAGGGCAGCCCGTTGAAGGTGTACGGCTTGAACTCGGTAGGTCTGGAGCGGCGTGGCGTGACAGCAGAATCCCGCCGGGCTCTGCGCAAGGCCTACAACTTCCTGTTCCGCTCGGAGCTCAACGTGAGCCAGGCCGTGGAGGTCATCCGCAAGGAGGTCGAGCCGACCGCCGAGGTGCTGCACCTGCTGGACTTCCTCTCGCGCGCCACGCGCGGCATCTGCAAGAACGCCGATCCGGAGGACTAGTCGCGCCTGCAGCGGGTTCTCCACGGGGCAAACGGCAAAAACGCGTGGTGAAAAGCGCGTGGTGAAAAGCCCGGCGAAAACCCGTGGCGTCTACCCGTACCGGGTTTTCCACAGAAAACCCGGTACGGGTAGACGCCACGGGTTTTTAGCCGACCGCCGAGGTGCTGCACCTGCTGGACTTCCTCTCGCGCTCCACGCGCGGCATCTGCAAGAACGCCGATCCGGAGGACTGGTCGCGCCAGGAGGGATTTCCTTCGGGTGCTCGAGCTTCCGTTTGAGGCGATTTGAGCGCCACTGGAGGCCTGGGCGAGTCATTCTGGGGGCATGAGATGGCTCTCGGGATGGGTACGGCTGGTCTATCCGCCGGTCTGCCGGTTGTGCGAGGGGATGGCAGCCGAGTGGGATGGGTTCCTGTGTGCGGAGTGCGCGGCGGAGCTCTGGCGGCCCGGAGAGAGGTACGGGGCGTGCGACGTGATCCCATTCGTGAGCTGGATGGGGTGGCTGGGGCCCTACGACGGGGCGACGAGGGTTGCCGTCCATGCGATGAAGTTCGGGCGGCAGCGGGAGCTGGCACGCCACCTGGGCTGGATGCTGGCGCGGCGGATGCCTGTGCACGTGCCGAGACCGGACCTGGTCGTGCCGGTACCGTGCAGCGAACCTGCCCGCAGGGCCCGCGGATTCGACCAGGCCGAGGAGCTGGCGCTGGGCATGGGGGAGGAGCTGGGTGGGGAGGTCGCGTGCCGGCTGCTGACGCGGCGGGGCGGAGGGCGGCCTCAGCGTTCCTTGCCGCTCGAGCGGCGAGCGGCCAACGTACGGGGCGTCTTCGGGCTGCGCTCGGCCGGGGCCGTTCGAAGCCGCCGAGTGGCGCTGGTGGACGACGTGGCCACGACGGGAGCGACCCTGGCTGCGGCGGCGCGGCTGCTGCGTGGTTGCGGGGCGCTGGAAGTGTCGGCCTTTGTTTTGGCCCGTACGGGGAGCTGGCAGGCCTCCCGCAGGGGGGGCTGAGGCGAGCGAAGCCCAATTTCCCTTGCGCGTGGGGCGCTTCTGGCTTATGCTGGAGGAGACGCGAAGGAAGGCTTCTTTTTTTGCAAACAGTTTCACTACCGGCGTATGATTCAAATGTTCGCCGGAGTCGTTCCGGCCCATTGGAAGCGGCCTTTTCGGCCGGATCAACTCCCTCTGAGGGGCTCCCGATAGGATGCTCGTGAGGGTGTGCTGAGGAGCGTAGTGCTCCCAGCGAGGAGGTGAAGCGATTGAGGATCGGTGACTCCAATAGGAAGGCTGTCAGCCACCTCTACCGCAAGCACGCCGGAGCCGGCCGTAAGATCGACGAAGATCTGGGTCTCGAAAAGGCCACGGGCGGCGCAGGCGATGGCGATGACGGTAAGGTGGGCAAGGCCGGGGCACCGGCAGGCAAGGCAGGCGTCGGGATCAACGAAGCCCGCCTTGGCCTCGAAGAGCACAAGTACGAGGTAGCTGCCGCCGCTGTGGCCAAGACGCCCGACATCCGGCCTGAGAAAGAGGCGCGGATCGCGGAGCTGAAGGCCATGATCGACAACGGAACCTACAAGACGGACGCCGACGAGATTGCCAAGCGATTGCTGGCCAGCGGTCTCTTCGATGATCTGATGTAGGGCCCTGGAAACGGGAAGTATCTGAACGAACGCCCGGTCCCGCAAGGGGCCGGGCGTTCTGTCTCGTGCGGGCCGCGGGTGCCGAAGACAGGCCCGGAATGACGAAGCTCCGAAGAGGAGGCCGCCGTCTGCTGCCCGCGGACATC
Source organism: Candidatus Wallbacteria bacterium (assembly GCA_016213845.1). Taxonomy (GTDB): domain Bacteria; phylum Muiribacteriota; class UBA6191; order JACPRK01; family JACPRK01; genus JACPRK01. The sequence goes on along the minus strand of JACQZN010000001.1, from coordinate 379 downwards.
CAGCTCGGCCCAGGCTAGCCCACAACACCCGGGAGACATTCCTTAGGGCTGCTTCCTTCCGGACCTGACCCGGTTCGGAGGCTCCCGCCGCATGGGACCCGGACCTCGAACGCCAGACGTCCACGTGCTCTCGACACCGGCCCCCGCCTCGAAGCTTCGTGAAGCTGGAATCTTACCACAGATCGCGCCGAAAGGAAACGGCCCCGACAGCTTCAATCAGCTCTCCGTCCAAAGTGGGAGCCGCGGAGGTGGAAATCGGGGACTGGCTCTGAGGCATTGATGGATCTTCCGAAGGGCAACTCCGGCTTCGCTGGGGCCGGCGAGCCCTGATGCACCGAGAGACCGCAAGAAAGCAGGGGTGCAGGGGAACGAGTTCCCC